>NZ_CP133111.1:0-660000 GCF_033001325.1 Rhodopseudomonas sp. BAL398 | reverse complement strand
CTTGATCGCCAGAATGTCGTGCGGCGCCGGGTTGCCTTCGACGATGAAGTCACCCTTTTCGACGATGTCGCCATCCTGCAGATGGATGTGCTTGCCCTTCGGAATGAGGTATTCGCGAGTCTCCTCATTCTTGTCGAGCGGCTCGATCGAGATCCGGCGCTTGTTCTTGTAGTCGCGTCCGAACCGGATGGTGCCGGCGATTTCCGCGATGATGGCGGCGTCCTTCGGCTTGCGGGCCTCGAACAATTCCGCCACCCGCGGCAGACCGCCGGTGATGTCGCGGGTCTTGGCGCTTTCGGTGGAGATACGGGCGAGAATGTCGCCGGTCTTCACCTTGGCACCGACGTCGACCGACAAAATCGCGTCGACCGACAGCATGTAGCGGGCCTCGCCGCCGCGGGCGAGCTTGAGGATCTTGCCGTCCTTACCCTTGATGACGATCGCCGGACGCAGATCGGCGCCGCCGCGCGTCGAGCGCCAGTCGATGACGATACGCTTGGCGATGCCGGTCGATTCGTCGAGCGTTTCCGAAATCGACTGATCCTCGATCAGATCCTCGAAATCGATGGTGCCCTCGACCTCGGTCAGGATCGGCCGTGAGTACGGATCCCATTCGGCGATGCGCTGGCCGCGCTTGACCATGTCGCCTTCGTCGACGTGCACGCGCGCGCCGTATTGAATGCGGTGGGTCGCCCGTTCGGTGCCGTCGGCGTCGCTGATGGCGATCACCATGTTGCGGACCATCGCAACGCGGTGGCCTTCGCCGTTCTTGGCGATCGCCATGTTCTTGATGGTGATCTTGCCGTCGAAGTTGGATTCGATCACCGACTGCTCGTTGATCTGCGCCGCGCCGCCGATGTGGAACGTGCGCATCGTCAGCTGGGTGCCCGGCTCGCCGATCGACTGCGCCGCGATCACGCCGACCGCCTCGCCGTGATTGACCGGGGTGCCGCGGGCGAGATCGCGCCCGTAGCACTTGCCGCAGATGCCGTTGACCAGTTCGCAGGTCAGCGCCGAGCGGATCTTCACTTCCTGGATGCCGGCCTGCTGGATGGCGTCGACGTGGGTCTCCTCCATCAGCGTGCCGCGCTTGACCACGATCTTGTTGGTCACCGGATCGCGCAGATCCTCGCCGTTGGTACGGCCGAGAATGCGCGACGCCAGCGAGGCCACCACGGTGCCGGAATCGATGATGGCGCGCATCTTGATGCCGAGCTTGGTGCCGCAATCATCCTGGGTGATGATGCAGTCCTGCGCGACGTCGACCAGACGCCGCGTCAGGTAGCCGGAGTTCGCCGTCTTCAACGCCGTGTCGGCCAGACCCTTACGGGCGCCATGGGTCGAGTTGAAGTATTCGAGAACCGACAGGCCCTCTTTGAAGTTCGAGATGATCGGCGTCTCGATGATCTCGCCCGACGGCTTGGCCATCAGGCCGCGCATGCCGGCGAGCTGACGCATCTGCGCCGGCGAACCGCGCGCGCCCGAATGCGCCATCATGTAGATGGAGTTGATCTGGGTTTCTTCGCCCTTGGCGTTCGTCTTCACCGAGGAGATTTCTTTCATCATCTCCTTGGCGATGCCCTCGGTCGCCTTCGACCAAGCGTCGACGACCTTGTTGTACTTCTCGCCGTGGGTGATCAGACCGTCATTGTACTGCTGCTCGAAATCCTTCGCCAGCGTGCGGGTGGTATCGACGATCTTCCACTTCGACGCCGGCACCACCATGTCGTCCTTGCCGAACGAAATGCCGGCCTTGAACGCGTTGTAGAAGCCCAGCGCCATGATGCGGTCGCAGAAGATCACCGTCTCCTTCTGACCGCAGTGACGATAGACCTGATCGATGACGCCGGAGATTTCCTTCTTGGTCATCAGCTTGTTGATGACGTCGAACGGCATCTTCACCGACTTCGGCAACACCTGGCCCAGCATGGCGCGGCCGGCCGTGGTGTCGTACCAGCGGCTGACCTGCTTGCCGTTCTCGTCCAGGCCCTGCCACCGATATTTGATCTTGGTGTGCAGATGGATGACCTTGGCGTGCAGCGCGTGCTCGATCTCGGCCATCTCGCCATAGAGCTTGCCGGCGCCCGGCAATCCCTCGCGCAGGATCGACAGGTAGTACAGGCCGAGCACGATATCCTGCGACGGCACGATGATCGGCTGGCCGTTCGCCGGATGCAGGATGTTGTTGGTCGACATCATCAGGACACGGGCTTCCAGCTGCGCCTCAAGCGACAGCGGAACGTGCACGGCCATCTGGTCGCCGTCGAAGTCGGCGTTGAACGCGGCGCAAACCAGCGGATGCAGCTGGATCGCCTTGCCCTCGATCAGCACCGGCTCGAACGCCTGAATGCCGAGACGATGCAGCGTCGGCGCGCGGTTCAGCAGCACCGGATGCTCGCGGATCACCTCGTCGAGGATGTCCCAGACCTCGGGACGCTCCTTCTCGACCAGCTTCTTGGCCTGCTTCACCGTGGTCGACAGACCCTTGGCGTCGAGCCGCGAATAGATGAACGGCTTGAACAGCTCGAGCGCCATCTTCTTCGGCAGGCCGCACTGGTGCAGCTTCAGTTCCGGACCGACGACGATCACCGAACGGCCCGAATAGTCGACGCGCTTGCCGAGCAGGTTCTGACGGAACCGACCCTGCTTGCCCTTGAGCATGTCGGCCAGGGACTTCAGCGGGCGCTTGTTGGCGCCGGTGATGACGCGGCCGCGGCGGCCGTTGTCGAACAGCGCGTCGACGGCCTCCTGCAGCATGCGCTTTTCGTTGCGGATGATGATGTCCGGCGCGCGCAGCTCCATCAGCCGCTTCAAGCGGTTGTTACGGTTGATGACGCGGCGATACAGATCGTTGAGATCCGAGGTCGCAAAGCGGCCGCCATCGAGCGGCACCAGCGGCCGCAGGTCCGGCGGAATCACCGGCACCACGGTCAGGATCATCCATTCCGGCTTGTTGCCGGAATAGCGGAACGCCTCGACGATCTTCAGCCGCTTGGCGAGCTTCTTGTGCTTGATCTCGGATTCGGTCTCCTGCATGTCGATGCGCAGCTGCGCATCGAGCTTTTCCAGCTCAAGACCCTTCAACAATTCGCGGATCGCCTCGGCGCCGATCATGGCGGTGAAGGAATCCTGGCCATACTCGTCCTGGGCGCGGAGGAACTCCTCCTCGCTCAAGAGCTGGCGGTCCTTCAGCGCGGTCAGACCCGGCTCGAGCACGACGTAATATTCGAAATACAGGATCCGCTCGAGGTCCTTCAGCGTCATGTCGAGCAACTGCCCGATGCGCGAGGGCAACGACTTCAGGAACCAGATATGCGCCACGGGGGCTGCGAGCTCGATATGGCCCATGCGCTCGCGCCGGACGCGGGAGAGCGTCACTTCGACCGAGCACTTTTCGCAGATGATGCCCTTGTACTTCATCCGCTTGTACTTGCCGCACAGGCACTCGTAATCCTTGATCGGCCCGAAGATGCGGGCGCAGAACAGGCCGTCGCGCTCGGGCTTGAAGGTGCGGTAATTGATGGTTTCCGGCTTCTTGATTTCGCCGTAGGACCACGACAGAATCTTTTCCGGCGACGCGATCGAGATCCGGATCTGGTCGAACACCTGCGCCGGCGTCGTCGGATTGAACAGATTCATAATTTCTTGGTTCATCGTCTTCTCCTCGCGTGCCGATCGTCACCGGCAGCAAATCCGAAATTCCCTGGTCGACCCGCGCCGCGCTCAACGTCCGAGCACGGTGCGAATGCCCGACCGACCCGCGCGAGTCTGATTTCGCGCGGGTCGGTCGGGCATGACGCTTGTTGTTACTCGGCCGCCTCGGACGTCGTGCCGCCCGCCTTGGAATTGTGCAGATCGACGTTGAGGCCGAGCGAGCGCATTTCCTTGACCAGCACGTTGAACGATTCCGGGATGCCGGCCTCGAAGGTGTCGTCGCCGCGCACGATCGCCTCGTACACCTTGGTACGGCCGGCGACGTCGTCCGACTTCACGGTCAGCATTTCCTGAAGCGTGTAGGCGGCGCCGTAAGCCTCGAGCGCCCACACTTCCATTTCGCCGAACCGCTGTCCGCCGAACTGCGCCTTGCCGCCCAGCGGCTGCTGGGTAACGAGCGAGTACGGACCGATCGAACGGGCGTGGATCTTGTCGTCCACAAGATGGTGCAGCTTGAGCATGTAGATGTACCCAACCGTCACCTTGCGGTCGAACTCGTCGCCGGTTCGGCCGTCATAGACGGTCGATTGTCCGGAGGCGTCGAGCCCCGCCAGCTTCAGCATCTCTTCGATATCGGCTTCCTTGGCGCCGTCGAACACCGGCGTCGCGATCGGCACGCCGGGCTTCAGGTTACGCGCGAGTTCGAGCAGCTCGGTATCGTCGAGCGACTTGATGGTCTCGTCGTCGCCGTAGATCTTCTTCAGGGTCTCGCGCATCGGCTTGAGATCCTGCTTCTGATAATAGGCGTCGATGGTCTGGCCGATGCGCTTGCCGAGGCCGGCGCAGGCCCAGCCCAGATGCGTCTCCAGAATCTGACCGACGTTCATCCGGCTCGGCACGCCGAGCGGATTGAGCACGATGTCCGCATGGGTGCCGTCCTCGAGGAACGGCATGTCCTCGATCGCGACGATCTTGGAGACCACGCCCTTGTTGCCATGGCGGCCGGCCATCTTGTCGCCGGGCTGGATCTTGCGCTTCACCGCGACGAAGACCTTGACCATCTTCATCACGCCGGGCGGCAATTCATCGCCACGCTGCAGCTTTTCGACCTTGTCGAGGAAGCGCTGTTCAAGGCCCTTCTTCGATTCGTCGTACTGCTTCCGCATCGCTTCGATCTCAGCCATCAGCTTGTCGTTCGGCGACGCGAACAACCACCACTGCGACTTCGGATATTCCTCGAGCACCGGACGGGTGATCTTGGTGTCCTTCTTGAAGCCCTTCGGCCCGGCGATGCCCTGGCGGCCATCCAACAGCTCCGCCAAGCGGCCGTAGACGTTACGGTCGAGAATGGCCTGCTCGTCGTCGCGGTCCTTGGCGAGGCGTTCGATCTCTTCGCGTTCGATCGCCAGGGCGCGCTCGTCCTTGTCGACGCCGTGCCGGTTGAAGACGCGGACTTCGACGATGGTGCCCTGCACGCCGGGCGGCACCCGCAGCGAGGTGTCGCGGACGTCGGAAGCCTTTTCGCCGAAGATGGCGCGCAACAGCTTTTCTTCCGGCGTCATCGGGCTTTCGCCCTTGGGCGTGATCTTGCCGACCAGAATGTCGCCGGCGCGGACTTCGGCGCCGATATAGACGATGCCGGCTTCGTCGAGGTTCTTCAGCGCTTCTTCCGAAACGTTCGGAATGTCGCGGGTGATTTCCTCAGGCCCGAGCTTGGTGTCGCGGGCCATCACCTCGAATTCCTCGATGTGGATCGAGGTGAAGACGTCTTCCTTGACGATGCGCTCCGACAGCAGGATCGAATCTTCGAAGTTGTAGCCATTCCACGGCATGAACGCGACCAGCACGTTGCGGCCCAGCGCCAGCTCGCCGAGATCGGTCGACGGGCCGTCGGCGATGATGTCGCCCTTGGCCACCTTGTCGCCGACCTTCACCAGCGGACGCTGGTTGATGCAGGTCGACTGGTTGGAGCGCTGGTACTTCATCAGCCGGTAGATATCGACGCCCGACTTGGTGGGGTCGAGATCGTCGGTGGCGCGGATCACGACGCGGGTGGCGTCGATCTGGTCGATCACGCCGGTCCGGCGCGCGGCGATCGCCGCACCCGAATCGCGGGCCACCACGGCTTCCATGCCGGTGCCGACGAACGGCGCCTCGGCACGCACCAACGGCACGGCCTGACGCTGCATGTTGGAGCCCATCAGCGCGCGGTTGGCGTCATCGTTCTCGAGGAACGGAATCAACGCCGCGGCGACCGACACCAGCTGCTTCGGCGACACGTCCATGAAGTCGACCTTGTCGGCCGGGATCAGCAGCACGTCGCGGGTGCTGCCGTCACGACAGACGATCAGGTCCTCGGTGAAGCGGCCCTTGGCGTCGAGCGCCACATTGGCCTGCGCGACCGAATAGCGCCCCTCTTCCATCGCCGACAGATACACCACCTCGTCGGTGACGTGGCCATCCTTGCACTTGCGATAGGGCGTCTCGACGAAGCCGTATTTGTTGACGCGCGCGAAGGTCGCGAGCGAATTGATCAGGCCGATATTCGGGCCTTCCGGCGTCTCGATCGGGCAGATCCGGCCGTAATGGGTCGGATGCACGTCGCGGACTTCGAAGCCGGCGCGCTCGCGGGTTAGACCGCCCGGGCCCAACGCCGACAGACGGCGCTTATGGGTGATTTCCGACAGCGGATTGGTCTGATCCATGAACTGCGACAGCTGCGAGGAGCCGAAGAATTCGCGCACCGCGGCGGCCGCCGGCTTGGCGTTGATCAGGTCCTGCGGCATCACGGTGTCGATATCGACCGAGCTCATCCGCTCCTTGATGGCGCGCTCCATGCGCAGCAGTCCGACGCGATACTGATTTTCCATCAGCTCGCCGACCGAGCGCACCCGGCGGTTGCCGAGATGGTCGATGTCGTCGATCTCGCCACGGCCGTCGCGCAGACCCACCAGGGTCTTGATCACCGCCAGGATGTCTTCCTTGCGCAGCGTGCGGTGGGTGTCGGGCGCGTCGAGTTCGAGGCGCATGTTCATCTTGACGCGGCCGACCGCGGACAGGTCGTAGCGCTCGGAGTCGAAGAACAGCGACTGGAACATGTTCTGCGCCGAATCGATGGTCGGCGGCTCACCGGGACGCATCACCCGGTAGATGTCGAACAGCGCGTCTTCGCGGGTCATGTTCTTGTCGGCCGCCAGCGTGTTGCGGATATAGGCGCCGATATTGATATGGTCGATGTCGAGCAGCGGCAGTTCCTTGTAGCCCTGCTCGTGCAGCCCCTTCAGCGACTTCTCGGTGATCTCCTCGCCGGCTTCGGCGTAGATTTCGCCGGTCTTCGGATTGACCAGATCCTCGGCCAGATAGTTACCGATCAGTTCCTCGTCGGTCAGCCGCAGCGCCTTGAGGCCCTTCTCCTGCAGCAGCCGGGCGGCGCGCACGGTCAGCTTCTTGCCGGCCTCGAGCACGACCTTGCCGGTATCGGCGTCGATCAGATCGTTGATGGTCGAGTAACCGCGGAAGCGGCTCGCATCGAACGGAACGCGCCAGCCTTCCTTGATCTTCTTGTACTGGATCTTGTTGTAGAACGTGCTGAGGATTTCCTCGCCGTCGAGGCCGAGCGCGAACATCAGCGACGTCACCGGAATCTTGCGGCGGCGATCGATGCGCGCGAACACGATGTCCTTGGCGTCGAACTCGATGTCGAGCCAGGAGCCGCGATACGGAATCACCCGGGCGGCGAACAGCAGTTTGCCGGACGAATGGGTCTTGCCCTTGTCGTGGTCGAAGAACACGCCGGGCGAACGATGCATCTGCGAGACGATGACGCGCTCGGTGCCGTTGACGACGAAGGTGCCGTTCATGGTCATGAGCGGGATATCGCCCATGTAGACGTCCTGCTCCTTGATGTCCTTGACCGAACGCGCGCCGGTTTCCTCGTCGATATCGAACACGATCAGGCGCAGCGTCACCTTCAGCGGCGCCGCATAGGTCATGCCGCGCTGACGGCACTCATCGACGTCATATTTCGGCGGCTCGAATTCGTAGCGCACGAATTCCAGCATCGAGGTATTGGAGAAGTCCGAGATCGGGAACACCGAGCGGAACACGGCCTGAAGGCCCTCGTCGAGACGCCCGCCCGGAGGTTCGGCAATCATCAGGAACTGGTCGTAGGATGCCTTCTGAACCTCGATCAGGTTCGGCATCTCGGCGACTTCCCGAATATGTCCGAAGAACTTGCGAACGCGTTTGCGACCGGTGAACGTCTGCTGCGCCATCGTGGCCTCTCATTTCGTCGCCCGTGGGGGCGAACCTTCCGAAGCGCGATTGGCATCGCCCCCGGGTTGAATTACCGAAACATCCGAAACTCAGCAGTCCGATGTCAGGAACATAATCCTAAATCCGAACGTCAGAAACCTCGAACGCAAAACGACGTGCGGGGCGCCTGACTGCACCCGCCCGTCAAAACCATCTCGTTACAGACCGAAAAAGCCCGAAATTGTTGATCTCCCAACGGGTGCATGGAGACGTCACCATCTCCCACGCCACCGCGCTTTCGTGCTGCCATCCCAATATGGTACGGCAAATGTGGAGATTCGAGGGGTGTTCCCGCCAATCCCCACACAATCCTGTGTATGGCCTGTCCAGATCCGGCGCGCCGGGTTGCCCCGTCGGCGCCGCTTTAGTCCGCCCGACCGGGCTTGAGCCCGGTCTGACGGTCGTCGTAGCGATCCCCGGACCGCGCTGCGGCAAAGCCGCGCCGGCCCGGGAGTGTCGTTCCAGTAACCGATGGTTACTTGAGCTCGACCTTGGCGCCAGCCTTCTCGAGCTGAGCCTTGATCTTGTCGGCTTCTTCCTTGTTGACGCCTTCCTTGACGGCCTTCGGCGCGCCTTCGACCAGGTCCTTGGCTTCCTTGAGGCCGAGGCCGGTGATGGCGCGGACTTCCTTGATGACTTCGATCTTCTTCTCGCCGGCGGCGAGCAGCATCACGTTGAACTCGGTCTTCTCTTCAGCCGGAGCAGCAGCGGAAGCGGCCGGGCCGGCCACCGCGACGGCGGCAGCGGCGGAGACGCCCCACTTTTCTTCGAGCATCTTGGCGAGGTCGGCAGCTTCGAGCACGGTGAGGCTCGAGAGGTCTTCAACAATCTTGTTCAGGTCAGCCATTGATCTATTTCCTTAAGCGTATCAGTTCGAACCAGGGTTGAATGCGAAGGGCGTCAGGCCGCTTCGCTCTTAGAGGCATAAGCCTGAACAACGCGCGCGAGCTTGGACGCGGGCGCAGTCGAGAGCTGAGCGATCTTGGTCGCCGGCGCCACAAGGAGGCCGAGGATCTTGGCGCGCAGTTCGTCGAGCGAGGGCAGCGCGGCCAGGGCCTTGACGCTGTCGACGTTCAGGACGGTGGTGCCCATCGAGCCGCCGAGAATGACGAAGTTTTCGTTCGTCTTGGCGAATTCGACGGCCACCTTCGGCGCCGCTACCGGATCGTTGGAAGTCGCGATCACGGTCGGCCCCTTCAACAGGGAGCCGATGGCAACGACGTCGGTGCCTTCAAGAGCAATTTTGGCGAGACGGTTTTTCGAGACCTTGACCGAGGCGCCCGCCAGCTTCATCTGCGCACGCAGTTTCTGCATCTGGGCCACGGTGAGGCCGGAATAATGGGCCACGACCGCAACGCTGGTGGTCTTGAAGACCCCGTTCAGCGCTTCGACCGCGTCCTTTTTTGCCGCTCTTTCCACAGCAAGCTCTCTCCGGTTGGCGGCCTCTGCACGCAGGCAGGACCGCCGGGTTGCACCCATCGTCCTGCCAGAACCTGACCTCAAGACACACGGTCTTCAGACACGTCGGGCGGGACGATATTGAAAAGCCTGCCCTCCCGATCAGAGATGGCCGAAGCCACCACCTTACCGGGGTGTCGAGGTTCGAACCCAATCCACTCCCCGCCGCTTGACGCGACGAGACGCAAAATCCGGTCTTCACCCGTCTATGCAGGCAACGAATTAAGCCTTTGAGGAAACAAGATGTTTCAACGTCGGCGCCTGCAGTCTCGGACAGGATTCGGAGATCCCACACCAGGCCATTAACCGACCCGCCGAAGACCCCCTGCCCGCCTTCCTCCGCGACGATTGAACCCCTTCCCCCAAGCAATCCAGACGGACCTCTTGACGGACTGGTCTCCTATCGATTCGGGTTTTAAGAAAACGAGCACGGACGCACTAGCAACCGCCAGCGCGCCCGGAACGGAATGTTTAACGAGTCTGTCGCGCCTTGCCAAGAGGCAAGTTTCATGAAAGTTGCCAGGCCGGCCACCGTGCGGTGCGCGGGCAAGCATCGCGCTGCCCAGCCGGACGGCCCGACGGAAGGTGGGAGCGTGAATCCGAACTGGCGAGGCCTGCAAAGCCGCCGCATCCTTGATGCTTTCACCATGCTGCAAAGCCTGCGGCTGCCGGGCTGGCTGTGGATCGTGTTGCTGTGGGCGCTGACCGTGATTCCGGCGATCAGCCTGCGCTCGGCGCATTTCGAAGAGGGCACCGTGCTGGCGCTGGCGCGTGGCGCGGCCCAGGACGGCTGGTGGCTGGCGCCGCATCATTATGGCTTTCGATTCATCGAGCGGCCGGTGCTGCTGTCCTGGATCGCCGCGGCGCTCGGCAGCCTGACCGGCGAGGTCACGCTTTGGCACATCCGGATTCCGCATGTCCTGTTCCTGCTGGCCGGCGCCCTGCTGGTGTGGCGGCTGGTCCGCTCCCAGGCCAGCGACAGCGCCGCGCTGTTCGCCGCATTATGCTTTTTCGGCAGCCCGATGATCGCCACCAAGGTCGTCACCGCCGAGCCGGATGTGATGCTCTCGGTGCTGTTGTTCGCGGCCTTCGTGCTGTGGTGGAATGGAACGGTGGCCGGCGGGGTCTCGCTGCGGCGCAGCCTCGTCATCGGCGCCGTGCTGGGCGCCGCCGCCTTGACCAAGGGGATTCAGCCGATGGCCTATTTCCCGCTCGGGGTCGGTGCCTATCTGCTGTGGCGCCGGCAATGGCGCCAGCTGACGCCGTTCCTGATCGCCAATGCGATCGGCGCGACCCTCTGCCTGGCCTGGTACCTGGCCGTGTTCGAGCCCGGCGACTTCACACAATGGCTCACCCATTCCCGGCTCGGCGGCCATCGCGGCGATCCATTCTATCAATTCGATCTCAGCATCCTGGCCGAATGGCTGCCGCTGTCGCTGATGCTTCCCTTTGCGGTCTACCGGCTCAGCCGCACCGAGCGCAGTCCCAAAGCTGACCCCAAGGCCGATCTGCTGCTCGCCTCGATCCTCTATGCGACCGCCTGCACCGCGGTCCTGGCATTCTGGCCGGACGCCAAGGCGCGCTACGCGATGCCGGCGACCTTGGGGCTGACGACCATGGCCGGACTGATGTTCGACCAATGGAAAGCCGCGCGCCCGGCCTGGCTGGCGGCGACGCTGGTGCTGGTGGTCGCCGTCGCGAGCTATCCGATCATCCTTGGGCAGCTGGTGATGCCGCTGGCGCCGGACCTGTTTCAATCCAGTCGGCTCCAAGGGCGAACCATCAATTTCGCCCAGCAGACCCTGCCCGGTGTGCTCTATACGACCCGCCATGCCGTCAACAGCAACGTCCTGGCCCATGTCGATGGCCCGATCCACGAAGTGACGCTCGCCGATCTGCAGTCGGTGAAGCCGCCCTTTCTGGCCTTGATCCGATCTGCAGACGTGGCGCGGCTGACGGATCTTCTGTCGCAACGTCAGGTTACGGTCTGGGGAACACTCCCGGGCGGGACGCAATCCTTCGTGCAGGTGCGCCCCCTGCCCTGATCGCCTGCACGGCGAAAGCGCGTGGCCCGGCCGGCGTCGACGCGCGACGGTAGCCGCAGGTTCCATCAGTTGTGTCGCTTGCGCGACTCAACCCTTTGTGGCTTGCTGGGCCAGGCTCAACATGGAGCGTGCAACCAAGTTTGCGCGTGCTTTGTGGCTGAGGCCCACCTTGATTTCGGGTCAGCCCCTGAAATTCGGGACGCTAGTGTTGACCAGCGTCAAGATGAACCTCAGGGAACAAGCTCCATGAAAAGCACTATTCTGGCCGTGGCCGTGGCCGCGACCTCGCTCGGCTTTGCCGGTGACGGCTTCGCGCAATCGCGCGTTTCGAAAGCGCGGATGCAGCCGCTTGCACCGCCTGTGTCCTATGTGCCCAACGCGGCGTATTTCGTCGGCCTCGGCGGCAGCTTCAATTCCCTCAGCTATGGCAATCAGAATATCTATGCCGAGGGCGTTTCCAACATCTATCAGAACGGCGTTCAGGTCGCCTATGGCTCGGCCGGCGGCCCGACCACGCCCTATCTCGACAATCGATCCATCCTGGCGCCGATGGCCCAGGCCGGCTATTTCCAGCACTTCGCCGGCAGCGACTGGCTGTGGGGCGGCAAGATCACCTACACCTATCTGAATGCCCATTCGACCGACAACCGTGTCCGCGACCCGCAGGTCGGCTCGTTCAGCAGCGCCACACCGAACACCTTCACCGGCAATGTGATCATCGGGTCGTACCAGAGCGGCATCACCCATCAGATCAATTTTATTCCCTTCCTCGGCCATTCCTTCGAGCGCAGCATGGTATATGCCGGCGTCGGCCCGTCGCTGTCGCAGGTCAAGTCCAGCTTGAACAATGTGGTCGGCTTTGCCGCGATCGACGGCCAGCATCTCAACATCACCGGAACGCCGAGCAATTTCTCAAGCACCCAATGGGTGTGGGGCGGCGTCGCCACGATCGGCGGGACATACTACATCGACCGCAGCTGGTTCATCGACGTCAACTACAGTTTCGGCGTGACCCAGAACAAGACGTCCGACTTTTCGGGCCCGTTCGCCAGCGCCACCGATGGCTACACCGACACCGGCATCCTGAGCGGCAATTGGTCCGGCCACATCACCACCCAGACGGTCGCAATCTCAATCAACAAGGCGTTCTGAGGTAACATCAAGCACATCAGTAACGTGTTCCGGACGAGGGGCGGCGCATCGAACCGCTCCGCAAATCCGGGACCGTTACGGGGAAAGCCCCTCAGCGAGCAAACGCCGGAAGCTGCTACAGCACATTCTCGATGTCGGTCCTTGCAAAATCATCGCCTATATAAAGCAGCCGACAGGCATGTTCCTTCGCGACTTCGTAGGCAAAGCAGTCGCCGAAATTCAGCGCAGCGGGATGAATGCCCTTGCCCCACTTCGCGTAGGCGTCGGCGACCCGTCGGGCCGCGGCAGGCGTAACGGTTACGATTTCAAAGCCAACGCCGTCGATCAAGCGCGCCATCTCCTCCGCAACATTCCGCCTGGCAGCGACGATAAGGGCCTCGGCCACCGTGCCTGCGGAAATCAAAAGCTCGTTCTCAGCCTCAAGCACGCTGATGCAAGCCTCAGCGTCCGCTTCATTGAGCACAATCGCCATCAGCGCCGACGTATCCACTGCTATCACGCTGGCAAGCCATCGTCGGCATAGAGGAAGTCCTGACTACGCGCAGCGCTCGGTCCGGCCGTGGCCTTGGCCGCCCCCGCGGCACGCACGGCTTCCAGCAGCGCCCGACGTGATGTTGCGTCTTGCGCCGCCTTGAGCGGCACCAGACGCACGGCGGCATGACCGTGACGGGTCAGGATCACCTCGTCCCCCGCCTCGGCGCGGCGGACCAGTTCGATCAATTGCCGCTTCGCCTCGGTCACGGAAATCTGCATGCTGACCTCCTCACCTGGTGGATTAATTTGGACCGCTTTATGGTCCAATTCAACCGCAGCATTCAGCGGCCCCACCGCACCACCCCGTCACCCCTTCGGGCAGGCCGCTCCGGCGTCGGCCCAGGCCTTGATCAGCTCGCCGAACTGTTTCTGGGTGCCGGGGGCCGGCGTGCGCCCGGCGCCGGGATGCCAGCCCCAGCCGACCAGCTCATCATCCGCCATATGATGAATCAACGCCGCCATGTCCTTGCTGCCATTGCGGGTTCGGTCCTTGATCTGGGTGCAGATCTGGCCGAGCGTCTTGCCCTGCCAGGCCATCTCGATCGGCGCCACAGCCCATTTCGGATTGCCCGGAACGCCGGCCGCATCGAAATTGGCGTCGTGATGGCAGGTGGCGCAGGCCATGCCGCCGAGCGCGCCGGTGCCGCTCGGGCCGCGCACCACCAGCGGCTGGTGCGGCGTCATCCGGTCGGTCTGGGTCGGCCGGTCGCCCGCCGGATGACAGTTCATGCAGCGCGGCGACGCGATCACCTTGCCGGCCTCCTGAAACAATGCCACCGCGCGCTGGTTCTTGTCCTTGATCCTGGCGAACGCCTTGACCGGCTGCAGCTTGGCCGGATTGGTCGCCGGCTCGGCGTCGGCGACCCCGCGAAATCCGGGCTCCGCCATCACCAGAAAACCGGCCGCCAGGCCCCCGGCGGCCAGCGCCATCATCGATTGCTTGAACAGGCTCATGCGGAGGCTCCCGACACGATCGGCAATTGCCGCGGCCGCGGCAGGCCCAGCTTGGCCATGGCATTGGCCACCGCCGGCCCGAGCGGCGGCACGCCGGGTTCGCCGACCCCGGTCGGCTTCTCCTGCGAATTCACGATCGTCACCTCGATCTGCGGCATCTCATGGATCCGCAGTGAGCGATATTTGTCGAAATTGCCGGCGACCGGAACGCCGCCCTCGATGGTCTGCGCGGCATAGAGGATGTGGCCGAGCGCAAAGCCGATGCCGCCTTCCATCTGGGCGCGGATGATGTCGGGGTTGACGGCGACGCCGCAATCAACCGCGCACCAGACCTTGTGGACTTTCGGCCCCTCCTCGCCGACCGACAATTCGACCACCTGGGCGACGAAGGTCTTGAAGCTTTCCACTACCGCGACGCCGCGGGCACGGCCCGGCGCGAGTTTGGCATCCTTCCAATTGGCCAATTCGGCGACCGCCTTGAGCACGCCGGCGTGGCGCGGCTTGTCCTTCATCAAGGCAAGCCGCCCCTCGACCGGGTCCTGCCCGGCGGCTTCCAGCAATTGATCGATAAAGGCTTCGACGGCGTAGCCGGTGTGGGTGTGGCCGACCGAGCGCCACCACAGCACTGGCACGCCAACCCGGACCTGATGCAGATCGCAGCGGAAATTGGCGACCTCATAGGGGATCTCGTTGGAGCCCTCATAGGCGGTGGAATCGAGGCCGTTCTTCATCGCCATCGCCTCGAACGGCGAGCCTTGCATGATCGACTGGCCGACGATGGTGTCGCTCCAGGCCACGATCTGTCCGTCGCGTACCATGCCGCGCATGCGATGCACGCCGAACGGCCGGTAGTAACCACCGCGCATGTCGTCCTCGCGGGTCCACACCAGCTTGACCGGCTTGCCGGGACCGATCGCCTTGGCGACTTCGGCGAGCTCGGCCGCGACATGCACGGTCTGTTGCGCGCGGCGGCCAAAGCTGCCGCCGGCCAGGATGGTCTGCAGGCTGACCTTGTCGATGGGTAGCCCCAGCACCTGGGCGATGGTGGCGTGATCGGGGGTGGGAAACTGGCTGCCATAGCGCGCCGACGCCGTCTCGCCGTCCCACTTCATGAAGGCGTTGAGCGGCTCCATCGGCGCGTGCGCCAGATAGGGAAACGCGAATTCGGCCTCGATCACCTGGCCGCCCTGAGCAATTTCCGCTTCGACGTCGCCATGCTGTTTGACGAGCTTGCCCGGCGTCTTCGACAGCGCGCGGAATTCGCGCAGCAGATCCGCGGTGCCGCGCTGTTCGGCCTCGCTGTCGTCCCAGACGATCTTCAGCGCGTCACGCGCGGTCTTCGCCGGCCAAAATCCATTGGCATAGACGGCTACGCCGGTCGGCACCTGCTTGACGTCGACGACGCCCGCAATGGCCTTGGCCGCGCCGGCATCGAAGGACGCCACCTTGCCGCCGAATTTCGGCGACCGCGCCACCAGCACGGTCAGCATGCCGGGCTCGTTGATGTCGAGGGTGAACACCGCCGAGCCGTTCGACTTCGCCGCGCTGTCGAGGCGCTTCACCGCGCCCTCCTTGCCGATCAGCTTGAAGTTCGCCGGATCCTTCAGCTGCGGATCCTCCGGCACCGGCAGCTGCATGGCCTTGTCGGCGAATTCACCGAACCGGCCCTGCTTGCCGGAGCCATGGCTGATCACGCCATTCTCAACCTTGATCTCCGACGCCGGCACCTGCCAGCTCTCGGCCGCCGCAGCGACCAGCATCTCGCGCGCCGCGGCGCCGACCTTGCGCATCTGCTCATAGGAATTGGCGATTGCGCTGGAGCCGCCGGTGCCCTGCACGCCGAACAGTAAATTCTTGTACAGCGCCGGATTCGACGGCGCGTGCTCGGCGCGCATCTGCGACCAATCGGCGTCGAGCTCCTCGGCCACCAGCGTCGCCATGCCGGTGAAGGGCCCCTGCCCGAATTCGATGTGCTTGCTCAGCACCGTCACGGTGTTGTCGCGGCCGATGATGAGAAACGTGTTGGGCGCGATGTTGACGCTGGGCGGCGCCGGCTGGTTCTGGGCGACCGCCGGTCCGCCGCGGCTGGCGATGTAGACGCCGATGGCGAGGCCGGCGCCGGCCTTCAGCAGCGACCGGCGCGATAGTGTCGCGGCCTGCGCGCCATCGCCGAGAATGGTTCTGTCATGGATCGTCATGGCTCAGCCCTCCAGCGATTTGGCGGCGTCGTGAATCGCGGCGCGGATCCGCACATAGGTGGCGCAGCGGCAGATGTTGCCGGACATCGCCAGATCGATATCGCGGTCGTTCGGTTTGGGATTGCGGGTGAGCAATGCGGCAGCGCTCATCACCTGGCCGGACTGGCAATAGCCGCATTGCGGCACGTCGAGCACGACCCAGGCCTTCTGCACCGCGGCGGCTTCCTTGCTCGCAATGCCTTCGATCGTGGTGATCTCGCCGGAGCCGACCGCCGAGACCGGCAGCGAACAGGAGCGCACCGGCTCGCCGTCGAGATAGACCGTGCAGGCGCCGCATTGCGCTACGCCGCAGCCATATTTGGTGCCGGTTAGTCCGGCGCCGTCGCGGATCGCCCAGAGCAAAGGCGTGCCCGGATCGACGTCGATGGCGTGAGTCTGTCCGTTGATGTTCAGCGTATAGGCCGTCATTGCCGTTCTCCCGCAGCGAGCCCGGTAAAGTAGATGCGAATGCTTCTAATCCGCAACTCACAACAATTTGCATGGGGCGGTGGGGAACGAAATGGCGAGCGGCTGTCCCGACGCAGGACCTGCAAGCGGCCGGCAAGCAAACAAATCAGCAGCGATACTGCGAAAAATGACGCGCAAAATCACGTATCGGTCCGCTGGAATTTGACGCGCGAAAACTATGCCCGCATATCAGGCTTGACCAAAGCAGTGGTGCGGGACCGCAGCGACGCGACCGACCCATTACCGACTGGGTCGTACATCCATCGTCGGCTGATCGCGATATCGTTCGTGCGAAGCTCTTGTTTCTTGCACCAGCGCTCGACCTTCTGGAAGACATCACGACATGACCGACATCGAATCCTTCATCCGCGGCCTGCCCAAGACAGACCTGCACATGCACATTGAGGGCAGCATCGAGCCACAGCTCATGCTGAACCTCGCCGCCCGCAATGGCATGAAGCTCCGCTGGGACACGGCCGAGGCGCTGCGGGCGGCGTATCATTTCACGAACCTGAAGTCCTTCCTCGACCTTTACTTCGAGGGCTGCAAGGTCCTGGTCAGCGAAGCCGACTTCCACGACGTGACCCGAGCCTACCTGCGCCGGGCCCACGAAGACGGCGTGATCCGCGCCGAACTCTTCATCGGCCCGCAGAGCTTCATTGAACGTGGCACTGCGATCGAGGCGCTGATGTCCGGCGTGCTCGGCGCCATGGAGGAGGCGCGCTGCGTGCACGGCATAAGCGTCGGCCTGATGATCAGCGTCCACCGCCACCGCACGGAGGCGGACGCGATGGTCGTCCTGGATCAGATCATGCCCTGGAAAGACCAGATCATCGCCATAGCCATGGGCGGTGCCGAGGTCGGCAACCCGCCCGCGAAATTCGCCCGCTTCTTCGCGGCTGCCCGCGACCGCGGCTTTCGCACCACGGTCCATGCCGGAGAGGAAGGCCCCGCCGCCTATGTGCGTGAGGCGCTGGAATTGCTGCAGGTCGACCGCATCGACCACGGCAACGCCTGCCTTGCCGATCCCGGTCTCGTACGGGAACTGGCGATGCGACATATCCCGCTGACGGTCTGCCCGCTTTCGAATCTGCGGCTGCAGGTCGTGACAGACATGGCGCGGCACACGCTGAAGACCATGATGGCGCAGGGCCTGCACGTCACCGTCAATTCCGACGACCCGGCTTACTTCGGCGGCTACGTGACCGAGAATCTGTTGGCCTGCCGCGACGCTCTCGGCCTGTCGGTGGATGACATCGTCCTCCTCGTCCGCAACGGGCTGGAGGCGGCCTTCGTGACGAAGCAGGAGCGCCAAATCCTGCTCGGCCAGTTGGACACCTACCTCGCGCGGCATGCCGCCGCATCAACGTCACAGGTCTAATTTCGCCGCAACGCTAATCGGTCGGTTTTGGCCCACCGCGTGGCTTTGGTTGCCCTGCTCATTGGGCCGCTCTTGAGAGCGGATTGAATCTTGCAAACCGACCGCCCGCAGGTCGGCTCAACTAGAGCTATCCCGGTTCTGATAGAATCAGAACCGGAGCTCTAGATTCTTGTTTTGACGCGTTTTCTTCACGCGAACCGGTTTCCACTTCGCTCGAAAACGCTCTCAACATCGCCCCTATCCCACCGGATAACGCAGCGCCCGCCCCGCAAAGAATGCCGTCAGATTCTCGATCACGCAGTCCTGCATCGCGATATGGGCCTCCGCGGTATGGCCGCCGATATGCGGGGTCAGCACCACATTGGGCAAGGCGGTCAGCGCGTCCGGCGCCTGCGGCTCGACCTCGAACACGTCGAGCCCGGCGCCCGCGATGGTGTTGTCGGACAGCGCCGCCACCAGGGCGGCCTGGTCGATCACCGAGCCGCGCGAGATGTTGATGACGGAGCCTTCGGCGCCGAGGCGCTTCAGCATCGCCGCATCGATGATGTGCTTTGTATCGGGCCCTGCCCGCACCGCGATCACCAGCACGTCGCACCACTCGACCAGCGCTTCCAGGCTGGCATGATAGGCATAGGGCACGTCATGCCGGCTGCGGCTGTGATACCCGACTTCGGTCTCGAATGCGGCGGCGCGCAGCGCGATCTTGCGCCCGATCTCGCCCATGCCATAGACGCCGATCCGGCGACCCGACAAGCCGCGCGGCGGCCGCAGCAATGGCGACGGCTTGGCCTGCGCCCAGCCGCCGGCGCGCAGATAGGCGTCGGCGGGCAGCAACCGCCGCGTCAGCGCCAGCAGCAGCGTCATCGCCAGGTCGGCGACCGCCGAGGCGTTCGCCGCCGGGCTGTTGCCGAGCACGATGTTGCGCTCGGCCATCGTCTTGAGGTCGACGCCGTCATAGCCGGTGCCGTAGCAGATGATGGCGCCGAGCGACGGCAGCGTGTCGAGCACGTCGCGTCCCAATGGCTGGCCGCCCGCGGTGATCAAGGCGCGAACCTCGGCGAGCTCGGCCGCATCGAAGATCTCGGCCGGCGGCTTGCCGGCGGCGTCGATCAGCTCGAAGCGCTGCGCGACCCGGGTCATCATCGACTTCGGAAATCGGGAATAGATCAGAACCTTGTCGGACATTCGGGGCTTTCGGCGGGAGTGAGGCAACGGCCGCTTCTGGTTCGTCATGCCCGGTCTTCGTGCCGGGCATCCACGTCTTGGCCGCGAGGAAGGCGTGGATGGCCGGGACAAGAGCCCGGCCATGACGGTGTTGGAACGTCTGTCCTATCAGTGATCCGTACCGACAAGCAAAACGAGAAGGGGCGGAACCGGTTGCCCGATCCCGCCCCTGATCATTTAGTGTTGCAGCAAAGCTCAGGCCAGAATGGTGCCCGGCTCGACCTTGACGCCGGGGCCCATCGAGGACGACACCGCGACGCGCTGGATATAGGTGCCCTTGGCACCGGCCGGCTTCGCCTTCGACACCGCGTCGGCGAGCGCCTTGATGTTCTCGACCAGCTTGTCCTCGCCGAACGAGGCCTTGCCGATGCCGGCCTGCACGATGCCGGCCTTCTCGACGCGGAACTCGACCGAGCCGCCCTTGGCGCCCTTGACCGCACCGGCGACGTCCATCGTCACGGTGCCGATCTTCGGGTTCGGCATCATGCCGCGCGGGCCGAGCACCTTACCGAGGCGACCGACCAACGGCATCATGTCGGGGGTCGCGATGCAGCGATCGAAGTTGATGTTGCCGCCTTGGACCTGCTCGACCAGATCTTCGGCACCGACGACGTCGGCGCCTGCGGCGAGGGCCTCTTCAGCCTTGGCGCCGCGCGCGAACACGCCGACGCGCAAGGTGCGGCCGGTGCCGTTCGGCAGCGTCACCACGCCGCGCACCATCTGATCGGCGTGACGCGGGTCGACGCCGAGATTGATGGCGACTTCGATCGTCTCGTCGAACTTCGACGTGGCGCGTTCCTTGATCATCTTGATCGCGTCCGCGATCGGGTAAAGCTTCTCGCGATCGATACCTTCGCGGGCCTTCTTCAAACGTTTTCCGATTGCCATGACCGTTACCCCGCGACCTCGACGCCCATCGAACGGGCGGAGCCCTCGACCATCTTCATGGCCGCTTCAATGGTGTCGCAATTCAGATCCTTGATCTTCGCTTCGGCGATCTCGCGCACCTGCGCCGAGGTCACCGCGCCGGCCTTGTCGCGGCCCGGCAGCTTGGAGCCCGAGGTCAGCCCGGCCGCCTTCTTGATGAAGAACGACATCGGCGGAGTCTTGAGTTCAAAGGTGAAGGAGCGATCGGCGTAGATCGTGATCACCACCGGAATCGGGGTGTTCTTTTCCGTTTTCTGGGTCTGCGCGTTGAACGCCTTGCAGAACTCCATGATGTTGAGACCGCGCTGACCAAGCGCGGGACCGATCGGGGGCGAAGGATTCGCCGCACCGGCCGGCACCTGCAATTTCAGGTATCCGGTCACTTTCTTTGCCATCGTCACTCCTCATGTTGGTCCGGATGATTCCGGAGCTTCACTGGGACCGTGGTGGGGTTTGTGGATGACTGGCGATCATCCAAAACCTCCCACGGCATTTGGGCAAGGCGTTCGCCCTGCTCTCTGCCGTCATTGCCGGGTCAAGCCTGGCAATGACAGTCACCCCTGGCACCGGGCCAGGCATGACAGCGTTAGATCAGACCTTTTCGACCTGACCGAATTCCAGTTCGACCGGCGTTGCGCGGCCGAAGATCGACACCGCGACCTTGACGCGCGAACGGGCCTCGTCGATTTCCTCGACCACGCCGGAGAACGACGCGAACGGCCCATCGGCGACGCGGACGTTCTCGCCGATTTCGAACGACACCGACGCCTTCGGACGTTCCACGCCTTCCTGCACCTGATGCAGAATGCGCATCGCCTCGTCCTCGGAGATCGGCATCGGGCGGTTTTCGGCGCCGAGGAAACCGGTGACCTTCGGGGTGTTCTTGATCAGATGAAACGCCTCGTCGGTCAGCTTCATCTTCACCAGCACATAGCCCGGGAAGAATTTGCGTTCGGCGTCGATCTTGCGACCGCGGCGGATCTCGGTGACCTTCTCGGTCGGCACCAGCACCAACTCGAACAGATCCTCGAGCCCGCGCTGCTTGGCCTGCTCGCGAATCGATTCGGCGACCTTCTTTTCGAAGTTCGAATAGGCGTGGACGATATACCAGCGCATGCTCATGATGTCAGTTCCGTGCGCTTGTCATTAGTGGATGCCCAGCAAAAAGGTGATCAGGACCCGGATGATCTGATCGGCAAAAAAGAAGAAAATGGAAGCCAGCGCCACCATCACGAACACCATGATGGTGGTGATCATGGTCTCGCGCCGCGATGGCCATGTCACCTTGGCGGTCTCGCTCCGCACTTCCTGCAGGAATTTGAACGGGCTGAATGCCATCGTGATGATCCGCGTCCGTCGTCAGACGATTGTCGGTTTCAAGGAATCCAAACAGCCCTCTTGCGCCCAACCCTTTGCCAAGGAACCCCTTCGCCAAGGATGAGCCGACAAGCGGGCTCTTTTGTTTCGGGAAATCAAAGCCGCGTCGGAGATCCGTCAAAGCGGGCCGACAGCGAGTGCCGCTTTCTAGGGCGAGTTGGGGCAAAGGTCAAGGTCGCCGGCATCGCCAGGCGTCCGTCGCGGGGGCTCCGGGCCGGCCCGGGCGCGAATCAAAATGGAAGCCGAATCAAGGAGCTGGCAGGGGCGGTAGGGCTCGAACCTACGACAACCGGTTTTGGAGACCGGTGCTCTACCAACTGAGCTACACCCCTATTGGCCGCACTCTATAGCGAACCGTTTCGCCGCCGTCACGTCCCCCTTTTGGGCAAAATGCCGGATTTTGGGGACGCCGAGCTCCGGCTCGGGTCGCGACCCGCCAGAGCCGACCTGGCGTAGCGACAATGCCGAATTGGCTCATGGGAAGCGGCGCGGCACCCATAGCTCAGTTCGCCAATAGCTCAGTTTAAGTGAAAGTTGACACCTCGAAGGTAAAATACAGCCAATATTAACAAACAGTTACCTCGCGGAGGCTTCCAGTGCTCAACATCAAGTCGATCTCGGTTCGCATCATGGTGGCGATTTCCCTGGTGGGGGCAGTCTCCTGCGCAGCACTGGCCGGCTTCGGCATTTGGCGTCAGCAGGTCGCCGTCAACCTCGCGCTCGAGCGCGAATTGCAGTCTGATTACGACAATATGCTGGCGGGACTGGAAGGCGAGACCCGCAAGGCGCTGGTGGTCAGCAACGCGCTGGCAACCATGCCGCAGCTGCGCGATCTGGTGCGTGCCGGCGACCGCAATGGCGTGCTCAAGCTGTTCGATGAGACGCTGCGCGACATGAAGCCGCTCGGGCTCGAATTGATCACCATCCAGATCCCGCCGGGCGTGACACTGGCGCGCGTCCACAATCCCAAGGTCTTCGGGGACAATGTGACGAGCCGCCGCAAGATGATCGTGCAGGCCTTCGCGACCAAGACGGCGATCGGCGGCGTGGAAGCCGGCCGCGACGCCTTGAACGTGTTCGGCACCGCGCCGATCATGGACGGCGCGACGATGCTGGGAACTGTCGATATCGGCGCCCCGTTCGGCAAGACGTTCGTCGAAACTATGAAGTCGCGCTTCGGCATCGATATCGCCATCCACCAGCTGACCGGCGGCACGAGCAAGACCTTGGCGACCACCTTGACGGGACCGGGGCCGTCCGAAGCTCTGCTCCAGCGCGCCCTGACCGAAACCATTATCCAGACCAGCGATCCGCAGGGACGCCCCCTCGCCCGCAGCTATGGGCCGATCAAGGACTTCTCCGGCCGGCCCGTCGCGGTGGTGGAAATCGTCCGTGATACCAGCGGTTACCTGGCCCTGGCCCACCAGACCATGGTCTGGTTCGCGGCCGTCACCGCGATCGCCGTGCTGATCGCCGCTTTGATCGCAGCCTGGCTTGGCCGCAGCCTGGGTCAGCCGATCCGCAAGCTGGAAGAGGCGATGAACCAGATTTCGGCCGGCACCCTCAATGTCGTCGTCCCCGGCGCGCAGCGCAGCGACGAGATCGGTTCGATGGCCCGTGCCGTCGAGGTGTTCAAGGACGGCCTCGCCGAGACCTCCGGCCTGCGCGCCGCCCAGGAACAGCAGCGCAGCCAGGCCGAGGCTGATCGGCGCAAGACCCTGCAGGGGCTGGCGACCCGGTTCGAAGACGGCGTCGGCAGCGTCGTCGCCGCGGTCGGAACCGCCGCGGTCGAACTGCGCAGCACCGCGCAGTCGATGGCCGACACCGCGACCGAATCGGTCGGCCAGACCACCGCCGTCGCCGCGGCCTCGGAAGTCGCGACGCAGAATGCCCAGGCGGTGGCCGCGGCAATCGAAGAGCTCAACGCCTCGGTCAACGAGATCGCCCAACGGGTCAATGAATCCGCCAAGGTGTCGGGCTCGGCGCTCGACCAGGCCAACGATACCAACGCCCAGATCAACCACCTGGCGGAAGCGGCGCAACGCATCGGCGATGTGGTCAAGCTGATCAGCGAGATCGCCGCGCAGACCAATCTGCTCGCCCTCAACGCCACCATCGAAGCCGCGCGCGCCGGCGAATCCGGGCGCGGATTTGCCGTCGTGGCCGCCGAGGTCAAGGCGCTGGCGACCCAGACGTCGAAGGCCACCGATGAGATTTCCGCCCAGGTGACGGCGATCCAGAGCGCCACGCAGGTCTCGGTCGAATCGATCGGCGGCATCACCTCGACGATCAGCCGGGTCAGCGAAATCGCCTCCGCGATCGCCTCGGCGGTCGAAGAGCAAAGCGCCGCCACCCGCGAGATCGCCCAGAATGTCAGCGAGGCGGCGCGCAGCACCAGCGAGGTCTCGCAGACCATCGTCGGCGTCACCAGGGCCGCCCATCTGACCGGCGAAGCCGCCGGCCGGGTGGTCGACTCCTCTACCGAACTGTCGCGCAACGGCGATACGCTGCGGACCCAGGTCGAAGCGTTCCTGCGCGAGGTCCGCGCCGCCTGAGTGTAAAAGATCGACGGGACCGACGCTTCAAAGCCGCGGCGGGCAGGCTATTTCGCCGCTGGCTTCGAACGTCGTTTCAACGCACATTCGCGATTGGCCCCTGCTCCGGGCGCATTCTCGAACACGCATGCCGTGGGCGGCTGGCCGCAGACCTTGTTGAGCTCTCTGAAGCCGACGCAATGACCGTCCGGAGCACGATAGCCCGGGCCGCCCTTGCAGCCGCAACCCTTGCGGGGCGGGCGATCCGGACAAGCGGCCGAGCCGTCGGCAATCGCCCCCGCGGTCAGCAAGATCGAACCAAGAATGACTAATAGCCAGCGCCGGGCCATCATCCGATAGTCAGCGCCGGCACACCGGGCGCAAGTGCGGCGTACCGCACTTGCGCCGTCGTCAATCGCTTGCAGCTTGCGAAGCGTCGCGTCGATCACTCGATGATGCTGGCCACGACGCCGGCGCCGACGGTACGGCCGCCTTCGCGGATCGCGAAGCGCAGCTTTTCTTCCATCGCGATCGGCACGATCAGGTGCACTTCCATGGCGATGTTGTCGCCCGGCATCACCATCTCGGTGCCTTCCGGCAGATGCACGACGCCGGTGACGTCGGTGGTGCGGAAGTAGAACTGCGGCCGATAATTGGTGAAGAACGGGGTGTGACGACCGCCCTCTTCCTTGGTCAGAATATAGGCCTCGGCCTTGAACTTGGTGTGCGGCTTGACCGAACCGGGCTTGCACAGCACCTGACCGCGCTCGACTTCCTCGCGCTTGGTGCCGCGCAGCAGCGCGCCGATATTGTCGCCGGCCTGGCCCTGATCCAACAGCTTGCGGAACATTTCGACGCCGGTGACGATGGTCTTGACGGTGTCACGCAGACCGACGATCTCGATTTCCTCGCCGACCTTGATGATGCCGCGCTCGACGCGGCCGGTGACCACGGTGCCACGGCCCGAGATCGAGAACACGTCTTCGACCGGCATCAAGAACGGCTGGTCGATCGGACGTTCCGGCTGCGGAATGTAGGAGTCGACCGCCTTCATCAATTCGAGGATGGCGTCGTGACCGAGCTTCGGATCCTTGTTCTCGAGCGCGGCCAGCGCCGAGCCCTTGATGATCGGAATGTCGTCGCCCGGGAAGTCGTACTTCGACAGAAGTTCGCGGACTTCCATCTCGACCAGTTCGAGCAGTTCCGGATCGTCGACCATGTCGCACTTGTTGAGGAACACGACCAGCGCCGGCACGCCGACCTGGCGCGCAAGCAGGATGTGCTCGCGGGTCTGCGGCATCGGGCCGTCGGCGGCGGACACCACCAGAATGCCGCCATCCATCTGCGCCGCACCGGTGATCATGTTCTTCACATAATCGGCGTGGCCGGGGCAATCGACGTGGGCGTAATGCCGGTTCGCGGTTTCGTATTCGACGTGCGCGGTCGAAATCGTGATGCCGCGAGCTTTTTCCTCGGGCGCCTTGTCGATCTGGTCATAGGCCGTGAACGTCGCACCGCCCGTTTCCGCCAACACCTTGGTGATCGCCGCCGTCAGCGACGTCTTGCCGTGGTCAACGTGACCAATCGTCCCGATGTTGCAATGCGGCTTGTTTCGTTCAAACTTTGCTTTGGCCATCGATTTCCATCCTTCGCGGCCCGCATTTTGCGCGGCCAAACCCGCGGCTGGTTACTGCGGAAAGCCACCCTGTTCAAGCCGGAAGTTATGGGCCAATCTGCATGTAACAGGCCGATGACACCGATCCGGACCTGCAAACAACAAGATCAACGGGAGCCCCCCATGTCAGCTCAAGCGTCTGCTCAAGTGACCGCCAAAGCCGCCGCCCAATCCGCCGCGCCGCAAACGCCGGCGCTGCCGCACGCCAAGCCGGAAAGCCTGGGCCTGTCGTCCACGCGGTTGCAGAAGATGTCCGATGCCCTCAAACGCGAGATCGACAAGGGCACCACGCCCGGCGTCACCATGCTGGTGGCGCGGCGCGGCCAGATCGGCTGGTTCGAGGCGCTGGGCAAGCAGGACCCGGCCGTCGACGCGCCGATGGCGCAAGACAGCCTGTTCCGGATCTTTTCGATGACCAAGCCGATCGTCTCGATCGCGACCCTGCAGCTGGTTGAGGACGGCGAGTTGCTGCTCGACGCCCCGCTGGCGAAATACATTCCGGAATTCGCCGACACCAAGGTCGGCGTCGACAAGGGCGGCAAGCTGGAGCTGGTCGCGCTGGAGCGACCGATCACGATCCAGGATCTGCTGCGCCACACTTCCGGCATCACCTATGAGCACACCGGCAACGGCCCGATCCATCAGATGTATCAGAAGGCCCGGCTCGGCAGCCGCAAGATCAGCAGCGCCGAGCACGCCAAATTGGTCGCCGGTCTGCCGCTGCTGTGCCAGCCCGGCGCGGCGTGGAACTACAGCCGCTCCACCGACATTCTGGGCCGCGTGCTCGAAGTGATCACCGGCCAGAGCCTCGGCGCGCTGCTGACCGCGCGCGTGCTGGCGCCGCTGCAGATGGCCGAGACCGCGTTCCACGCCGACGCCGCCAACGCCGGCCGCCTCGCCCAGCCGTTTGCGACCGATCCGTGGACCGGCGACAAGGTGAAGCTGTTCGACATGCTGGAACAGCCGGCGATCCACTCCGGCGGCGGCGGCCTGGTCTCGACCACGATGGACTATGCGCGGTTCTGCCAGATGCTGCTCAATGGCGGCACGCTGGACGGCACCAGGATCATCGGCCGCAAGACGCTGGAGCTGATGGCGGCCAACCATCTGGAAAGCCACATCCCGCCCGACAACTACATCCTGCCGCCAGGCCATGGCTTCGGCCTCGGCTTCGCGGTGCGCACCGAACCGGGCATCGCGCCATTCGCCGGCTCGACCGGGCAGTATTTCTGGAGCGGGATCGCCGGCACCTTCTTCTGGATCGATCCGGCCGAGGAGATGTTCGCGGTGTTCATGTCGCAAGGCCCGGGCCAGCGCGAATATTTCCGCAATCTGCTGCGCGGCATGGTCTATGCGGCGGTGGAGTAGCAAGCTCCCGTGCCCCGGATGCTGCGCAACGCGCTGCTCTTGCAGCGTGGTGCGCAGCTGATCCGGGGCCCCGGTTAAGAAGCGGGGTCCCGGCTCTGCGGAGCAGCGCACCGCGCTGCACCGCGTCCGGGACACGATCTCAGCTGATCGTGGCGCCGCCGTCGATCACCATCGACTGGCCGGTCATGAAGTCACCGGCGGCGGAGCCGAGGAACACCGCGGCGCCGGCGATCTCGTCGGGCGTACCGATCCGCAGCAGCGGCGAGCGCGCGGTCGAGGCCTTCAAGTTTTCCGGATTGTCCCACAGCGCCTTGGCGAAATCGGTCTTGATCAGGCCGGGCGCGATGCAATTGACCCGGACATTGTGCGGGCCGTATTCGCAAGCGAGGTTGCGCGCCATCTGCATGTCGGCCGCCTTGGAGATCGCGTAGGCGCCCAGAATGGTCGAGCCCTTCAAGCCGCCGATCGACGACACGATGATGATCGAGCCGTCCTTGCGTTCGATCATCTGCGGCGCCACCATGCTGATAATCCAGTTGTTGGCGACGATGTTGTTGTCGAGGATCTTGCGGAACTGATCATCGGAAATCCCGCCGAGCGGGCCGTAATAGGGATTCGACGCGGCGTTGCAGACCAGCACGTCGATCTTGCCGTAGGCGCGGTTGCTTTCGTCGATCAGGTTCTGCAGATTCTCCTTGCTGGAAATATTGGCGGCGATCGCCACCGCCTTGCCGGCCCCGTATTTGTCATTGATCTCCTTCGCCACGGCATCGCAGACATCCTGCTTGCGCGACGAGATCACCACCTTGGCGCCATGCTCGGCCATCCGCTCGGCGATGGCGCGGCCGATGCCGCGCGACGAGCCGGTAATCACCGCCACTTTTCCGGTCATGTCGAACAAGGTCATGCGTTTCTCCCTCAAGTATTTTTGCGGCACTATGCCGGTTGCAGGTGTAATTCAGGCGAGTTTGGTCGGCGTCGCCAGCTCAGGGCCGGCCGGCTGATGCATCGCCGCGTGCGAGGCGTCGGCGATCCAGGGCTGCTGGTTGACCATCGGAATCCGCCAGCCGGCATGGCCGTCGCTGGCAAGATGGTCGAGCCTTGTGATCGAGCAATTGTCGATGGTGAAGGCCAGCCCCCGATCAGGTTGATCGTTCAGCGCGAGGCCGATCGCCGCCTTGATGGTGCCGCCATGCGCCACCGCGATGACGTCCTGACCGGCATGGCTGATATTGATGCGCTCGATCGCGCGGCGGACGCGGTTGTACAGATCCAAGAAGCTTTCGCCGTTCGGCGACGGCTCGTCGATCGGCGCGAACCAGTAGCTGCCGACCGCGATCGGACGGCTGGCAAAGAACGCCGCGCGGTTGAGGCCCTGCCAGTCGCCGAGATGCTGCTCGGCCAGATCGGGCTCGTGCCGCATCTCGTTCGGCTGCGGAAATCCCGCGGCCCAGATCGCGGCGGCGGTCTGATGCGTGCGTTTCAGATTGCTGGAAAACCACGCCGCGTTACGCGGCAGCACCTTGCCGACGGCGTCGAACACCACGCGGTCGCTGCAATCGCAATCCATGTCCTTCTGGCCGTAGATATTGCCGCCATCATTGCGCACCGGCGCGTGGCGCACCCACCACCATCTTGTCGCGACTACGCCGGCGGGAACGGAATGCTGTGCGACGAACGGTTTGTCGGCTGCGGGCGGCGCGGCATTGGACATGCAGAAAACCCTTCAATCCTGTTTCAAGTCGCTGTACGTCAGAGCGGTGATGGCCTCAAGTCACTTGTGGCTGACAAGTCCATCTTCGCAAGCATTTTCCAGCACATCTGGAATTCCGCAAGACGGCAAACGCCGCCGCGGAACAATCAATCAGGGAGCAACGCATGGGTCGCCTCGCAGGCAAATCCGTTATCATCACCGGCGCCGGCAGCGGCATTGGCCGCGCCGCTTCGCTGCTGTTCACGCAGGAAGGGGCGAAACTCATTGCAGTCGATCGCAGCGACGCCGTCAACGAGACCGTCGAACTGGTGCGCAAGGCCGGCGGCACCGCCGAGGCGGTGATGGCGGATGCCGGCTCCGAGGCGGACGTCAAGGCATTCATCGCCAAGGCGGTGTCGGCCTATGGCAGGCTCGACGCGATCTGGGCCAATGCCGGCGTGAGCGGCGGGCTGGTGCCGCTGCAGGAGCAGACCGTCGAGCAATGGCAGGAAGTGCTGCGGATCAATCTGATCGGGCCGTTCCTGGCGATCAAATATGCGATGCCGCATATGATCGAACAGAAATACGGCGCGATCGTCTGCACCGCCTCGGTGGCCGGGCTGAAATCCGGCGCCTCGGGCCACCCCTATGCGGCCAGCAAGGCCGGCGTCATCAGCCTGGTGCAGACCACCGCCTACTCGCTGTCGGGCACCGGCGTCCGGATCAACGCGGTGTGCCCCGGCCTGATCGAGACCGGCATGACCAAGCCGGTGTTCGACAATGCCAAGCAGCGCGGCACCGATCACAAGATCGGCCAGCTCAATCCGCTGAAGCGCGCCGGCCAGCCACACGAATTGGCGGCGATGGGCCTGTTCCTCGCCAGTGACGAGGCGTCCTATGTCAACGGTCAGGCGATCCCGGTCGACGGCGGCCTGACCGCGTCGATGCCCTATGCGGGCAAGCCGATCTGAAGTCGGCAGCCGCCGGACGCGGTTACAGCCCGTCCGGCGGCGGCCCCGAACTGGTGGCGGCGACCGGCCGTTTGCGGCCGAGCTGGTGCTCCCGGTAGAAGGTGTAGAGGCCGGAGACGACAATGATCGAAGCGCCGGTGATCATCAGCGCGTCCGGGACATCGCCGAACACCAGATAGCCGAGCAGCATCGCCCATAAGAGCGCGGTGTAGCGGAACGGCGCCACCGCCGAGATGTCGCCGGTGCGCATCGCGATGATGACGCATTGATAGCCGATCATCACCAGCAGCGCGGCGAGCGCAAGCAGACCCACCGACGGCGCCGACATCGGCCGCCAGCCGCCGAGCGGAAACAGCACCGCTGCACCCGCCGTGGTCACCGTCATTGTGGTCAGCAGCGTGATGAACAGCGTGGGAATTTCCGCAGGGATCCGCCGCGTCGCCAGATCGCGCACCGCGCTGAATGCCACCGACAGCAGCGCGAACAGCGAGAACCCGCTGAAGCCGGCCATGCCCGGCCGCACCACGATCAGCACGCCGCTGAATCCGACCACGATCGCCAGCCAGCGCCGCCAGCCGACATGCTCGCGCAACACCAGCACGGCGCCGAGCGTGATCGCCAGCGGCAGCGCCTGAAAGATCGCCGAGACATTGGCCAGCGGCAAATGCACGATCGCGGTGAGAAAGCAGATCGTGCCGCCGACCTCGCCGAACACCCGCAACGCCACCGGCAGCACCAGCAGCGTTCGCGGCGAGCGCAACGCGCGCCGGTAATAGGCCAGCGCGCCGACCATCACCATGGCGAACAGCCCGCGCACCAGAATGATCTGACCGAAGTTCATCTCCGACGCCACCGTCTTGGTGATCGCGTCGTTCATCGTGAACCCGGCCGCCGCAGCGACCATGAACAGGCCACCGCGAAGGTTGGGCGACAGGGGCAAGGGTAATGTCCGGATCTGACACGCGCGCGTGTGCGGAGGGATCGGCGCGACCCGAGCGGATCGCGCCGTAACGCCGTCGCTACTTCGCCCCCGCCTTCTGCGCGTAAGCCCAGGAGGCCTGCGCCAGCGGCACGGTGCGGGCGGCGGATTCCTTGGCCTTGTCGGAGGCGGCGGTGCCGTCGCGGACGCGTCCGGCAATGCCCTGGGTGATGCCGGCGAGCCGGAAGGTGTTGTAGGCGAAGTACCAATTGAGATCCGGCACGGTGTCGAGCCCGGTGGCCTTGCAGTAGATCGCCGCCGCCTGCTCCATGGTGGGAATGTTCAGCGCCTTGAAATCGGCGTCGTCGAGGCCCGGCATGGTCCATTGCATCAGCAGATAGGTGAAGTCGGCCATCGGATCGCCGAGCGTGGACAGCTCCCAATCCAGCACCGCCTGCACCCGCGGCTCGGTGGCATGGAAGATCATGTTGTCGAGCCGGTAGTCGCCATGCACCACCGAGACCCGCTGCTGCGCCGGCAGCGTGCTCGGCAGCCATTCCATCAGCCTGTCCATTTCGGGAATCGACTGGGTTTCGGAGGCCTTGTACTGCTTGGTCCAGCGATCGACCTGGCGGCCGAAGTAGTTCCCCGGCTTGCCGAAATCGCCAAGCCCGATCGCCTCCGGGTCATAGCTGTGCAGCTTGGCCAGGGTTTCGATCTTGCTGGTGAAGATCGCCCAGCGCGCATCCGGCGTCTGGCTCGGCAGCGTCGGGTCCCAGAACACCCGGCCCTCTTCCATCGACATCACGTAGAATGCCGCGCCAATGACGGCGTCGTCCATGCATAGCGCATAGGCCCGGGCGACCGGGAAGCCCTGCTTGCTCAGCGCGGCGATCACCTTGAATTCGCGGTCGACCGCATGGGCCGACGGCAGCAATTTGCCGAACGGCTTGCGCCGCATCACATAGGAGCGGCCCGGCGTGGTCAGCCGGTAGGTCGGATTGGACTGGCCGCCCTTGAACTGCGCAACCTCGAGCGGACCCTGATAGCCCTCGACGTGATCCTGCATCCAGGCCGCGAGCTTGGCCTCGTCGACGCGATGGCGCTCCTCGACCGGCTTGGTGCCGGTATAGTCTTCGTCTTTCCTGTAGCCGACCAACTTGGCGCTCCCTGTTTTGTTGTTGTCGCGAGCCTGTCGCGCAAGCTCGTTCGATTGCAGCGCAACCCACATGACAATGCCCGGGCGCGGCCCGGGCATGCATCATTCCAGCAGATTCATCGCCGGATCAAGTCCGGCGATGATGGCACGGTCACTGGGCGTCAGTGCTTGGCCGGCGCGTTGGCGTATTTGCGCAGTTCCAGCCGCGCGATGGCCCGGTTGTGAACCTCGTCCGGACCGTCGGCCAGACGCATGGTGCGCATCGAGGCATAGTCACGGGCGAGACCCGCATCGTCGGAGACGCCGGCGGCGCCATAGGCCTGGATCGCGTTGTCGATGATCTTCAGCGCCATGTTCGGGCCGGAGACCTTGATCATCGCGATTTCGAGCTGGGCGGTCTTGTTGCCGACCTTGTCCATCATGTCGGCGGCCTTCAGGCACAGCAGCCGGTTCATCTCGATATCGGTGCGGGCCTCGGCGATGCGCTGCTCCCAGATCGAATATTCGATGATCTTCCTGCCGAAGGCGGTGCGCGACGACAGCCGCTGCACCATCTTCGCCAGCGCCTCCTCGGCCTTGCCGATGGTGCGCATGCAGTGATGGATACGGCCCGGGCCGAGACGGCCCTGCGCGATCTCGAAGCCGCGGCCTTCGCCGAGCAGGATGTTGCCGACCGGCACGCGGACATTGTCGAGCAGCACCTGGGCGTGGCCATGCGGGGCGTCGTCATAGCCGAACACCGGCAGCATCTTCTCGACCTTGACGCCCTTGGCGTCGGCCGGCACCACGATCTGCGACTGGGCCTGATGCTTGGGCGCCGACGGATCGGTCTTGCCCATCACGATCATCACCTTGCAGCGCGGATCGCCCATGCCGGACGACCACCATTTGCGGCCGTTGATGACGTATTCGTCACCGTCGCGCACGATCGAGGTCTCGATATTGGTGGCGTCCGAGGAGGCAACGGCCGGCTCGGTCATCAGGAAGGCGGAGCGGATCTCGCCATCCATCAGCGGTCGCAGATATTTGCGCTTCAGCTCCTTGGAGCCGTAGCGCATGAACACTTCCATATTGCCGGTGTCGGGCGCCGAGCAGTTGAACACTTCCGAAGCCCAGCTGATATGGCCCATCTGTTCGGCCAGCAGCGCATATTCCAGATTGGTCAGGCCGGCGCCGCGAAACTCGTCGTCCTCATGCGACGACGGCGGCATGAACATGTTCCAAAGGCCTTCGGCGCGCGCCTTCTTCTTCAATTCCTCGACCACCGGAATCACCTTCCAGCGCTCGCCCTCTTCGTCCTGCTGCTTGTAGACCGGCACGGCGGGGCGGACGTGGGTGTCCATGAACGACGAGACGCGGTCGAGCCACTCGCGCTGGCGATCAGACATGTTGAAATCCATAGGGCGTTCCTCGCTTCTGTTTCCGAAAATCTTTGGCGGCACTGTCTCCCCGGCCACCGTCCCCCGCAAGACAATTCTGGTAGCGGCGCGGGGCGCGGCTGCGGTTGCAACGGCGGTTCGCCTGAAGCGTCGACGCGGCAGGCGCATTGACATCCAGGGCGATAAAACGATAGTTTCATACAAGTGTTTGAAATGCAAGTTTCCCCTTATTCCACGGCGCGGCATGTCCACGGATTCCACACGGACCTCGATCCTGAGCGCGGCCGAACGGCTCTATGCCGAGCGCGGCTTCGGCGAGGTGACGCTACGTGACATCGTCGCAGAGGCCGGGGTCAATCTCGCCGCGGTGAACTATCATTTCGGCTCCAAGGACGAGTTGATCGCCGAATTGTTCGTCAGCCGCAGCCTCGCCACCAATCGCGAGCGGCTCAACGAATTGAAGGCGGCGGAGCTCGCCGGCGGCGGGCGCGCGGCCATCGACGCGGTGCTGCGCGCGCTGGTCGGGCCGACGCTGCGCGGCTGCCTCGGCCCGGACAAGCAACGCTCGGACGCCGCGCGTTTCATGATCCGGGCCTCGATCGAATCGGTGGCGCCGATCCGCAAGATCAAGAATCGCGAGATCGACCATCTGCGCAGATTCGCCGCGGCGATGCGGCGTTCGCTGCCCGGCGTGCCCGACGTCGAAATCTATTGGGGCCTGCATTTCGCCCTGGCGATGGCGCACCAGACCATCCGCGACAGCGAACGGCTGCTGCGCCTCTCCGACGATCAGTGCGACCTCGACGACGTCGGCGCGGTAATTGAACGGATTGTCGGCGTGGCGGTGCTGGCGCTGGGCGGGACGGTCAGGAGTCCGGGCGAGGCCAAGCCGGCGCGACGCGGACGCTGAGCGTCGCAGCGCTTAATCCCGCTATCGCGAGCGCGGCATGATCCGGGCATCGACACGCGACGTCTCGTCCAGCGCGGATAACCGCCCATCGCCGAGACCGACGCTGCGGGTGCCGATCGCGCGGCGAAAATGCGGGTCGTGCGAGACCACGATCATCGCCTGCGGCAGGCCGGTCAGGATATCGATCAGACGGCCATAGATGCGCTCGTCCAGCGCGTTGGTCGGCTCGTCGAGCAGCAGAACCTCGGGCTGCATCGCCAGCACCGCAGCCAGCGTCACCAGCCGCTTCTCACCGCCGGAGAGCTTGTGGGTGACGCGATCGCGCAAATGCGAAAGCTCCAGTTGCTCGAGCGTCGCATCGACGATCATTGCGGCCTCCTGGCGAGTCTTGCCGAGATTGCGCGGGCCGAACGCGACGTCCTCGGCGACGGTCGGGCAGAACAATTGATCGTCGGGGTCCTGGAACACGAAGCCGGCGCGGCGGCGGACGTCGTGGAAATCGCGCTCGACCCGGCGGACGCTGCCGAACGCCGTCACCGTTCCGGCGCGCGGCAGCAGCAGGCCGACCAGAATTTGCAGCAGCGTGCTCTTGCCGGCGCCGTTGGGGCCGACGACGCACAGACGTTCGCTGGGATGAAGCGCCAGATCGACGCCGTCGAGCACATTGGGCTGCCCGGGATAGGCAAAGACGATGCCGCGAACGTCAAACAGTGGCACGGATGATCATCTCCCACAGGACGAGACCGCCGACAAAGGCGCCGCAGACGGCAGCGAACACGACATCCATCTGTCCGATGCGCTCGTCGGCGTCAAGGAACAGCCGCCCGGAGAAGCCCCGGCATTTCATCGCCTGCAAGATGCGCTCCGAACGCTCCAGCGCGCGGATCAGCAGCATCCCGATCAGATAGCCGAAGCTGACATAGGTGTGACGCGAATTCGACGGCCGAAAGCCGCGCGCCCGCATCGCCACGCGCAGCCGTTGATACTCGCGGTCGAGCACGTCGATATAGCGGACATTGAACAGGATGAGATGGACCAGCGGTTCGGGCATGCCGAGCCGGGCCAGCGCCCGCCCGAACGCCACCGGATCGAACGACGACAGCAGCGCCATCGCCGCCAGCACCGCCGTATTGGCCTTGAGCGCGATCGTCAGTGCCTCCACCATCCCTTCCCGGCTCGCCGGAAAACCGAACAGGCTGAACAGCGGCTCGCCCGGCACCGTGAAGGGCAGCGTCGCGATCATGAACACGATAAAGGCATCCATCGCGACGACGCGGCGAAGCGTGCGGGCGATCGGCAGCCGCGCCAGCAGCATGATGGCGACGGCGCCGGCCAAGGCCGCGAGCAGCGGCCCGAAATGGCTCAGCGATACGACGGTGACGGCAAAGACGGCGGTGACGATGATGCGGACCCGTCCGTCGAGCCCTGCGAGCGGGCTGCGCCGCGTGACCGCCGTCTCCAGAACGCCAACCACTTCGCCGCCGATGACGTGGCCCATCAGGCGGCCCGCTTTTGCTGGCGTCGCGCGGCCAGGAAGAACCACAGGCCGAACAGGCCGCCGATATAGCCGATGCCGCCGAGGATCGATTGCAGGTCGTTCTTCTCCTTCAGCGCGATGATCTCCCGCCGCAGCGGCTTGACCTCGTTGCGCACCGCCTCGACGAGAGCCGCACGTTGCGCATCGCTGATCCCGCCCGCGGCAGCTTCGGCCGTCTTCGCGGCGCTGGTCACGGCGGCGGCCGGGGCCTTGTCGGTACCTGACGCTTTGAGCGTCGCAGGCAGGTCCGAGACTTCCAGGCGGATATTGGCGACGTGGCCGCCACCGAGATCGGCATGGAAAATATGGACCACCCGCTTGGTCGGCGTGAAGACGAAGGTGCCGTCCTCGGCAGTATGGGTCTCGCCGAGTTTGCCGCCATCCTCCGCCAGAACTTCGACCAGAGCGTTCTTGGCCATCGAACCGTCGGAGAAGCCGATTTCACCCTCGATGCGGTCGCCGCTGGCATAGGCGCCGGCGACGACCTTGTGAGCCAGCGCCGGGACGCAGGCTCCGCAGGCGATGAGCAGCGCGAGCAGCACCGAGGCAATGGTCTTAGTCATCGCGGTCTTGATCATGGCATCATGCTCCCTGGGGCGCCGGCGCGGCGAAGGCGTCAAACAATTCCGGCTTGACCCGGCGCACGAGATAGACCGCCGCGGCGGTGAGAACGGCCTCGATGACCATCACCGGAATATGGGCGATGAAGACCAGCTTCGCGGCGGGGATGAATTCGCTGCCGGAGAAGCCGAGCGCCACGCCGACGCAGATCGCCGTCAGCGCGATCGCCAGCGCGCCGCCAACCCCGCCCCAAATCGCCGCCACCGCCGGCGAGGCGTGGACGATGCCGGGCCGGCAGACATAGCTGACGATCAGCGCCGGCAGCGCGATATCGACCGTGTTGACGCCCAGCACGGTCAGGCCGCCGAAGCCGAAGAACACCGCCTGCAACAACAAAGCCACGAACAGCGCCGGAAAGGCCGCCCAGCCGAGCACCAGCCCGGCCAGGCCATTGACGATGAGGTGAACGCTCGAGGGACCGATCGGAACATGGACCAGGGAGGCGACGAAGAAGGTCGCGCTCAGGACCCCGGCGGCCGGAATCTTGTCGATCGGCATCTGTCGCAGGCCAATGCCGATGCCCGCGACGGCGATCGCGGAGCCGGTGACGAGGACCGGCAGGGAAAGCGCTCCGTCGACGATATGCATGGCGGCTCTCCTGGCGTCACTTGAGATCGTTGGCGCGGACCCAGATCACCGCGTCTTGCGACAGATCCTTGCCCTCGAATTTCTTCGCCGGGCCGACGCCGAGCGCGGCGAAACCCCAGAACCCCGCTTTGGGAATGCCGAAGGTGAAAATGCCATTGGCGTCGGTCTTGGCGATCAGCGTGCCGCCGGGCGGTGGCGTGACGCTCGGCTTGCCGGCGCTGCGCGTGGCGAGGTCCGGTTCGGCGGCGATATATTCGATCTCGACTTCAGCGTCGGCGACCGGCTCGCCTTCGGACAGAACCCGACCGGAGAAGGTCGATCCGGCGACGATCGCGGTCGGCTTGTTGAGCGGCACGATCTCGGTCGGCAGGCCAAGCGGCTTGTCCCAGTCGGTCGGCGCGCCGCCCAGATTCACGAAGGATTTGGTGATCTGCTGGATGTACTTGTCCTCGGAGGTCTCCAGATAGGGCGCGGGCACCAGGCCGAAGACGTAATCGCCAAGTCCCTTGGGGGTGAATTTGGTCTCGAAGGCGGCGGCGGAATTCTCCGCGCCCTTGAAGGTCACCGGCGCCAGCGTGCCGAGCAGATCGGTCTTCTTGTGCTTGTTGATGACGAAGAATTGCTCCGGCCTACCCATGTCCATGGCGTGGCCATTCGCGAACGGATGCCAGAACACCAGCAACAACGGGATCTCGGTCCGCTTCTCCAGGTTCACCTTGGGGGTATAGATCAGCTGGAAGTGGGCTTCGGCCGGCGCCACCCAGGCCAGCACAGCAGCGGCCAGAACTGAATTGAAGAGTTTCATGAACGTGTCTCCCAACACGCGGCCGGATTGCGGCCGCGATTCCCATAAGGAGACGCGCGAGGACCCGTGCTCACACCGGCGCAGTCGCGCCGTGATGTTGCACGACGCACACCCCGGCGTCAGACGAACGAGCCGTCCGCGGCTGCGAACGGTTGTGGCAGGTCTCCTGGCTCACGGGTCATCATCTCGCCGAACCTTCCCAGCCCTTGCGGACCAGTGGTGTTCTCTCGGCGAGATTCGCCGCTTACAGTTGCGGGGGCAGCCTCGGAATAACCGCGCGGACGCGGCGCACCGTGTTCCCTATTATCTCGTCCGGCACCGCCGAACGAGAACTACGCCTGATGCCTATCAAGCATGACAACGTCTGTAAATGGTCCCAACGGCGGGCCTTGCGAGCCTGTTCGTAGCGCTCGCGGCAGATCTGCCCCCCGGCGGCCGAGTCGCCGTAGGCTGGCGCCGCCCGGCAGCGCGGCCGCCGGCTCTCCCGAGCTACGGATGAATCGAGATATACAGCGCCATCTCCTTATGGCTAGAAGGACGGCGATCGCCTGGGGACCGCGCCGAGCGGCCCGGCTGAACGAAACGCTGAGATTGGTGGAATCGAGTTGGCGGAGATGGATCAGGTTCAACACCGCAATGATCGCCTGGGCCTGAATCTGATCTTGATGCGAATGCGGCTGCTGCTGCGCAGCAACGAGTTCTACCTCGTCCCGCTCGCCTTGCTGATCGGCGTGGGCGTCGGCGCCGTCGTCACCCTCATGAGCGAAATCGCCCAGATCGCCCACGTTCTGATCTATGGCATCGCGGTCGATGTGCGGCTGAGCGCCAATGCCTATGTCACACCGCATGTGGCGCTGATGGCCCCGGCCATCGGCGGCCTTGTGCTCGGCATCATGGAGTGGAGCCGACGGCGCTGGAAGATCGCCCATGCGGTCGACCCGATCGAGGCCAATGCGCTGCGCGGTGGGCTGTTGTCGTTTCGCGACAGCGCGGTGGTCAGCGGTCAGACGCTGATCTCCAACGGTTGCGGGGCGTCGGTCGGACTCGAGGCGGGCTATACCCAGATCGGATCCGCAGCCGCCTCGTTGCTCGGGCAATTCCTCAATCTGCGGCGAAACGACCAGCGCCTGATCGTCGGTTGCGGCTCGGCCGCGGCGATTGCGGCGGCGTTCGGCGCGCCGATCACCGGCGCGTTCTATGCCTGCGAGCTGATTGTCGGGGTCTATTCGGTGGCCAGCGCCGCGCCGATTCTCGCGGCCTCCCTGGCCGGCGCGATCACCGCGCATTGGCTCGGCGGCGCCCCCTATTCGCTCGAGCTGCTCCGGGTCAGCGCGGTGGGGGTCGAGCAATATCTGGCGCTGATCGCGCTGGCGCTGATCACCGGCGCGGTCGGCATCGCGGTGATGCGCAGTTCGCCGGTCTTCGAAAAGATCTTTACCCGAACCGGGATGCCGGTCTGGATCAGACCCGCGGTCGGCGGGCTGTTGGTCGGCTGTCTGGCAATCGTGACCCCGCAGGTGTTGGCGGCGGGCCACGGGGCGATGCTGCTCGATCTGCATCGGGAGATGGCGATCGGGGTGATCGCGGTGGTGATTGCCCTGAAGATGACGGCCTGCATGATTTCCCTGGGGTCCGGATTTCGTGGCGGGTTGTTCTTCGCCTCGCTGTTTGTCGGCAGCCTGATCGGCAAATTCTACGCGGCGGTGCTGCTGCTATGGCTGCCCACCATCGCCGTCGATCCCCAGGTCAGCATGCTGACCGGCATGGCGACGCTTGGCGTCGCCATCGTCGGCGGACCGCTCACCATGGCGTTTCTGGTCCTGGAAATGACACGAAATGTCGACGTGACGGCGGTGGTTCTGGCCGCCTGCATCGTGACCAGCATCGGCGTCCGCTTCCTGTTCGGTCACTCGTTCTCGACCTGGCGACTTCATCTCAGCGGCGAAACCATCCGCAGCGCCAATGATGTCGGCTGGCTGCGCAATCTTACGGTCGAACGCACGATGCGAACCGATATCGGCCAGGTGCCCTCGACCGCGACGATCGCCGCCTGCCGCGCTCAATTCGCGCTGGGCTCCTGTCGGGCCATCGTGGTGGTCAACAAGGCCGACGAATATTGCGGGGTGGTGATGCTGCCGGAACTGTTTTCCGGCGATCTCGATTCGATCGCCGACGAGATCCAGGTGGTCGAGCTCGCCAAATATATCGATGTGGCGCTGCGGCCGGAGATGAACATCAAGACTGCCATGAAAATCTTCGACGACGCCGAAGCCGAACTGCTCGCCGTGATCCAATCCGAGGACAACCGCAAGGTGATCGGCTTTCTCAGCGAGTCATTCGCGCGGCGGCGCTACGTCGAAGAACTCGACAAGGCGACGCGCGGGGTTCTCGGCAGCTGACCCGGACGGTCAGCCCGGGAGGCGCCGATCGGCGCCGGGCGAGGAATGGCTGTCGGTCTGAGGGAATCGGCAGCCCGGTCAGATCGGGATCCACCAGACAGGCTAACGCCTTGAAATCATTGGAGCGGGTGAAGGGAACCCGCTCCTCACGTATTTTTTGTAGCAATATACATATTCCCCTTATTTTATCGGCATAACTTTCACACCTTCATGTTACAAACTGTTTCACAGAAATTTTTGTAACAGAGGCAAAATTGGCAGCCAAAATCCCTCACCTGCTCACCCGCAACGGCCGCCATTACGCCCGCATTGTCATCCCGACAGCCCTCCGCTCGCTGTTCGCAGACAAGTGGGAATTGACCGCCCCCTTGGGAGCCGACCGCCGGGAAGCGCGCAGGCGTCTTTCCGCTGCAGTCGCGGACATGCAGGTGCAGATCGATGCCGCACGGCAACAAGTTAGAACGACCTTCAAGCCCAAGGTTCAGCCTAAGCCGGGCAAGCCACTCACGGTTCGGCAAATGGCTGGCGCCCATTACGCCAGCGAACTTGCCGAGGACGACCATGAGAGAGCCATGCACGGAAGCGCGGACGAGCCCCCTGCCGACATGTCTAACTTCGGTCCGGCGTATGAAGCACGGCTACGGAAAATTGCTGGCGGCAAGGTCGGCAATGACGAAATCGCGGCGGGCGTCGGCTGGATCATCGATTCGATGCGGCAGGATGGATATACCGACGTCAAGACCGGAACAGCGGAATGGCGGGAACGCGCCCGCGATCTGGCAGGTATCCAGCTTGAGGTCATCAAGCGAAACAAAGAACGTGATGATGGGGATTTCAATGGCACTCCTACCCATCCCCTGCTCATCCCCGCAAAGCCGTTGGCATCTGATCCGCTGCTGGTCCGCATGTTGGATGCCGACAGCGCCAAATCGCTGGGCGAGGTCTTCCCGGAATACTGCAAAGAGCGCAGCGCCATGCCCGCGACCAATAAGGAATGCGAAGTCGCGATACGAATGTTTGAAGAATTCTTGGAAGACAAAAAGCCGCTCTACAGAATCGTCCGTGCAGACCTCCTAGGATTAAAACGCGCTCTTGCCGACACGCCATCGAATTATACGAAGCGCTTTCCAGGCATGACGCTTCCCCAGGCGATAGCCGCGAACAAGAAACGTAAGACGCCATTCTCTCCCCTCACCGCGCGAACGATCAACAATAAATATCTGTCCCGAATCCATTCGATCCTGAACTGGTGCGCTAGAGGCGATCTCATTCCGGACAACCCCGCCGTTGGCGTCAAGGTTGATTCGATCAAGCCGAGCAATTCTAAACGCAAGTATTTTTCCAGCGACAATCTCCGGCAGATATTTCCGGTAGAAATGTTCAGAAGGCCGATGGGTGAGTTCGAATGGGCAATGCTGATCTCCCTCTACGGCGGTATGCGAGCCAGCGAGCTTGCTCAAATGCAGCTAGCCAGCATCCGAAGCGAACGTGACGTTCTGATCTTCAATATTGAAGAGCAGACCAAGAATGCTGGATCGAAGCGCATGGTTCCCGTTCACCGTAAGCTTCTAAATCACGGGCTACTGAAATACGTTCACGCATTGAAGCTTGCCGGCGAGACACACCTGTTTCCCGACTGGTATCGGAAGGGCATGGAAGCCAAGCAAAGGGCCTCCGAAAACGGACACGGCGACAGCCTGAACCACTACTTTCCGCGCTTCATTCCGAAACGGTTCAATGAAACATACCTGCCGCAAGTTGGGGTGACGGACGGCTCAACCTATTGGCATACCTTTCGGCACACCTTCAAAACTGGCCTATCGCTTGGCGGAGTAGTGAAGTCAACGCGCGACTACCTCTGCGGCCACGCGGACAGTTCAGCAGGCGCCGTCTATGTGCACGACATTTCGATCGCCGCCATGGCCGAGGCCATCGAACGGCTGTCGTTTGATGGCCTCACCCTCCCCCAATAGGAACGACTGGCAACTATCGCATTCTACCCAAAAGTACTCTTAGCGAGCCCGTCAAAATGATTGAGCCGGCGGCATTTTCTATAGAACGAAAATTCGATCGATACGTCGACCTACTTTAGTTCGATGAGCCGAAGCTCTTTCGCAAACCGAATCTTTCTGCCGTCGATCAAGTGCAATGAGTAAAATCCTGATCCTTGTCCCATTCCCTCGAATATGATCTGAAAATAGCCACCAAAAACATATCGGTTGTTGTCAAAACGGTAGCCAGAATCTGCGCTTATCTCACTATTCCCAGATCCGCTGAGTGAAGTATGAAAAATGCCATTGTGAACATATGTATGTAGATCTTCTGGAGCTTCTCGTTTCTCAAACGAAATCTGCAGTCCAACAATGTTCCCCGAATTGCGACCAATGAACTCTTGAAATTGATTGTAGTTTGCTACGGTAACATGCCCCGAAAGGTGATCTGGCGACGCATCTCTTGTCCTGGCTTTAACATCCGCGTCGCCAATAGTTGCACCTTTCACATCTTCCGGTTCGTCCGTTTGCTCACGACAGCCCATACTTGACATGCGCGGAGCAAAATCTTTGCTTAGTATAACGATCATAGCCTTTCCCGAAAATACACCTGCGAAGAACGGTGCAAATCCGACGTAACCACCAAGCTCATTCTTCGCGTTTACTTCTCCGCAAACTATCAAGTCTTTGGTTTTAGATCGGACCAGTTTGCGGACCTGAGCGGACGGTGGGTCATCCAACTTTTCGCTGAGTCCATTGAAGAGCGATTCTTGTTCATCAAAGGTGAGGACTCTCCGAGAGTTGTCTAGCACCGTTAAGCTGGTGAAGGCGGCGGGCGCGGATGTAGCCGGAACTTCTGACGGTATCCAACGCTCTTTGAATTCTGGGTTAGCAAAAAATTCCGACTTGAACGAAAGTATCGTGGCGCCGCTTGAGAGAACTGCGACAGCCATCACCAAAACAAAAAACCGCAATGCTTTCACAGAAAACTCCCCGCGCTATTAAGCGCGGGGGATCGTTTGATGCAAGAGGTCATTGGTCAATCATGATGCCAGATTGCCAAGAGCGATTTGGATTGCTTCACAAGCCTTTCCGAGCGAACGAGTTATGGCGAGGGAGCAAACGCATCTTGCGAATCCCAAAGCCTTTGCTGAACGATCTTTTCGACGTCGTCTAAGAGTTGCTTGCTTTGCTTCGAGAATTTCCGACGCTCAGCCCAGCGCTCCAGCGTGTTCCGGTAGTCTGTATCGCCGAATTGAAGTTCGAATTTGTATTCCAAGAGTGCGTCATTCATCAGCCTGGAAATCGCATTGAAGGCATCTTTGATTTCGTTTCTTATGAAGATTCCATTCCTTCGTTCATATACAAAATAATCGCGACAAAGCTCTTGTGCGTCCCACATTCGGACCCAATTGCTCGCGGTCTGGTAATATTTTGTCTTGCTCGGAGAGCTTCGCAGTTCGTCCTTTTGCCATTGATTAAGCGACGACTTTTGAATGAACTCTTCGAGTTGATTCGGATTCATCTGAGCGAGATCGGGATGCTGTTGCAGAGCGGAGACCACGCTTTCAACAGTGGCGTGGGCGATCACCAGCTTTGACCAAGCTTCGGGCAACACTTCGAATTCGCGCTGGTAAAGCTTCGTGGTTCGATCAAGTAAGCCGCTGATCTTGAAACGAAATTCCTCCAATTCCTTTATTTGTTGATGTTTGTAGGCTTCCAGCCGTTCGTTAAATTTAGCGGTGAGCCACTTCTCGCTGAACAGCTTAAACAACCAATACGCAAAGCCCGACAAACCAGCCAAAATGACGGCACCGCCACCTAATAATGCCAGCGCGCTCTTGAAGTCATCTTCCACTTTTCGTCCTCGGGGCTAATTGGAAACTCCCACTACATTCACCCCGCGAATTGCTTCGCGCAACTAGAATTCCACAGTACGATGACGAAGATCAACCGTATAGTGGGCGGTTTGCGTCGGCTCGGATCGATGCCGGCCAGATGTTGTAGTTCTCGCCAAGCCAGATTTTGATCTGATCCGTGTTCGGGCCGTCGATTGCCGCAAGTTCAGCAACAGCGCGACGATAGGCTTCGGTTTCGACGTAAATCGCGGTCATGATTTCCAACCCGGTTCGATCAATGCACTCAAGGTGCACCGCCTGATTCGCAGGTTCGATGAATCGTGTCAAACAAGTAGTTATTGACTATTTCACGCCGCCCGCATGATCATAAGGACGGTGGTGCCCTTCTTGCGTTGATGCGATCCGCGAAGCGGCCTTCACTGGTACTGTTTGAGCACCTGCTGCGCCTCGAATGCATTTTGCGCACCCGGCTCGTTGGCGTGGAACATAATCACCGTTGCGGCTGCACCGGATGTAGGAGCGTGGATCACGCTTGCTGTTCCGAGGCTGTTTGAAGTTCCGGAGAACGAGCCACGTCCATACGTGCCATTATAGTTGGTGTTGGACGAAGCAACTGCACCGGCTACAACGGAACCTTGTTGAACGCCCGCGTCCGCAAATTGAAAATGCGTATAGCCGCGATCAAGGGTCGCCTTCGCGGCTGCTCGCATTGTCGCCGGGACGGTCTGCCCCGTGAAGAGGAGCCCTCGGGCCTGTGTATCGATACGAACGATGTTTGGGGCTAGCGGCATTTCCTGAGTAGAAATGCAACCCGCTAGACCGACAGATGCAGCGACTATCGTGATAACACTGACAAGATTTTTCATTCCGCGTCCCAGAGAATCGCCGGGGCAATTGTTGGTTATATTTTCCAGCCCCGTCCGTTGATGCACTCAATCATGTGCAGCCTGCACTCGCAGGTTCGATAGGAAGTGTCAAACAATGGCCGCATTTGCTCGATCACGCCGCGCGCATGATCCGTCGCACCGTATCATAGAACCATTTGCCCTCTGAACGCAGCGGGCCGGTGATGCTCGAAGTCCTGCCCGTGATCAATCGGCGCACCTTGGGGGCGTTCCGGATGGCATAGATTGCCCAGCCTTCATCGCAGCGCACGACGTTGAGATCGACCATGCGGTCATTCTTGACGCCCTTCGGACCATGACCGCCGACACGCCGCAGGACGTTTTCGATCCTGTTCAGCTCTTGGGGATCAGCCGCGATAGCGCCGTGAAGGTGAAGGCGATCGTCCTTGGTCACGTCGGCGCTGACCCAGTAGAGAGGGGTGGAGCCAAGCTCACGCTTGAACGCCCGGTTGAGATCACGCAGCAATGACTCTGTGAAGCCCTTGGGGTAGCGCTGGGCCTCGGCAATCCGCTTGGGTGTCAGATTGAGCGTCCACGAGACGGGGTGCTTCCCTGACGTTTCTAGAGCCCAGGTTGACGCCGCGAGCTTTACCCTGTCCTTCGTGAGATCCCACACGGGGATGTTGTTGGCGTTGTCGTTTGAGGGCTTATGAGGGGGTGATTGAGGGGTGGTGAAAATGTGCACTAAAGGGTCTGTACTCGCCCATTCGATCGGAACCTCGAACGCCTGAATCTTATCAATGGTTTCTCGGTCGTTGGTGTCTGACTGGCGGAAGCGCCGCGTGACTTTTTTCGACAGCGGTTTCGTGGGTGGGGCAGTGACTATTTCCGACCGCTCGGATTCTGGCTTGGTGACCTTTTCCGACCACGCTGCAACAGGCTCAGGCTGAACAACGGGATCGGGCGCGACTGGATCAGCGGCCCCGTCGCACGGGTCCAAAGCGGCCATGAGCTGGTCAAGCTCTTCTTTGGTGAAACTGGCTCCATGCTTAGCTTCGAAGCGTTGCCGGTCATCGGCGGCGCGCATGATCCTATCGAATTCCGCCTCAGAAATATCATCGTTGGCGTCGTCATTATTTTCGATTTTGGACGTTTCGGTGCTATACTTATCGTCATGGGGGCGCGACGGCATCGCGTTTCCTTCCTTGGACTACGGGGGCGGCTTTTCCGGGCTGCCCCCATTCTGGTTCAATATAGCGCTGAGATGCGCTGACTCTGATTTATCTTCGAAGAACTCCGCCGGGTCGGCTTTGGGTCCGAAGTTCGCTGGCGACGATGCCCCTTACGGAGTCCTCCACCGCCTTGGCGATCTGCTCACCCATTGCGGCGTCCGCCTGCGCACCGCGCGAGCCTCCCGCAACACTCACATTGATGGTTGGCGCGACGTGCACCGTCTGACCACCGATCATGGCGGAGCTGTCAGGTGTACTCGGAAGGTTGGATGCCAGACCACCAGCCGCGAAACCCTTCATCCGTCCGCTGTTGATCAGTTCTAGAAGCGAGCGGTTCTGAGCCGTTGCGCGGGCATTCACGACGAATTCGCCATCGCTCAGGCGCGCGGGGATCGAATCTGAGGTGCCAGTGCCAGGCCCATTGATGACACCACCATCGGCTCGCATCACCGGGCCGATGAAGTCGCCAGCGCCGGGCAAGGGCAACACTGACACAAGCCCGCCGGTCGAGAATCCACCAAAGCCGCCCTGCAACGCCCGCATGATTGGCGCCACGATCGCAATCTTGATGATCATTTCCTCTATTGCCCGAATGGCAATGGTGCTCATCTCCGAAAAGCTCTGCCCGACAGTCTTCGAGTGGGTGGCGATATCGGTAAGGCCGGCGGCAAGCCCGCTTGAGAGCGTGCCAGATATGCCCCTCATGGCTTCGTTCGTTCGCATGGCCGACGCCTCAACGCTGTCCAGAGCCGTGGCAACGTCCGGGTAAAGGCCCCTGAGCTGCGTTGCGATCTGAACGTCGTCCGACGTAAGCAGCGACGTGTTCCGGCCGAACTTGATGCCGTCGCCGACCTGAGCCTTTTCCGCCGCCGCCGCTGCCCTAAGCATGGCGTCGGCTTCCTTGTCGATCTCGGCACGCTGCTTTGCCGTAACGGCAGTATTTTCCAAGCCTGCGGCGGTGTTGGCACGTTTTGCCGCCGCTTCGAGCTGGGCAACCGTTGCGGCTCGGGCGCGCGCATCCGAACCTTGGCCGATGGTCGCGGTCTCGGCATTCAGTGCCGCAATGCGCTTGTTGACGGCATCGACGGTGATGTCGAACGGGTCGCGGGCGGCTGTGGAATCGGTTGGCTTGAATTTCGGGGCTTCACCGGTACCGCGCGATGCCTTCGGAAGGTCCGGACCTTCCGCCATGCCACGGTCCATCGCGTCAAGCTGAGCCTGCAAACGCTGCTGTCGTTCTCTCAGGCGCGTTTGAGGTGACTGCATTCCAAGAGCGCTCGTTACAGATTCCGGCACCTGTGGCAGACCGAACAAGCCGGTACCGTTCTTGACGGCTTCGTTCACGCTGTCCAGCTCGCTTCTGATCCGAACCTTTTCACTTGTCAGGCCAAGCCGGTTCGTGAAATCGACGGCCTTGCCGATCAGATCCACTACATCAGCCCAATAGCCCTTGATTGTGAGCAGCGTTCCCGTCAGATCATCCCACGACGGCTTGAGTCCGCGCGTCAATCGATCATGCGAGAGCTTGAGCTGGTCATCCACCTGCTTTGCCCGCATGACCATCGTGTTCGAAAATATGCCGTCGTCGGCGGCCGCAGCGGCCTTCATTGAGAGAAGAATGCTTTCGGCCGATGTCTTGCCTTGCCGGATTCGATCGACAAATTGACTTCCAAACATCTTCTCGCCGATGTCGAGCGCGGCGGTCTCTTGGCCGATATCCTTGAGCTGGACCATCGCCAGCAGGACGGCCTTGACCTTTTTCTCTTGGCTATCCGCGTCGCGAAACAGAACTAGCCCCTGTAGTTGTGTGCCAGCGGACTTGGCGAGGGTCTCGTTGTAGATGCGCAACGCGGATTCAACTACGGTAATGCGGTCTTTGCCCGTCTCCCATGCGGCAAGGTCGATCGGCGACTTCTCTTTCGTCGCATTGAAGGCATGAGTCAGCGCGCCTTCAAGCTCTTCGGTGCTCACCTTGAGGCCATGGGATTCGGACAGAAACGATTGAAAGAATGCCGGCGTGACGGTCAGCAAGCTCGCCTTGTCGGCAATTGCGACCATTTCGGTGATCTGCGACCTCGCAGCCCCGATCGCGACCGTCACCAGATCAATACCGGCTTTGAAAGCCGCGAGGCGCGCGATCATCGGGCCAAACGCCGACACCAGCGGCGGTAGCGCGGCGCCGATGGCTGAGAACGCCGGAGGTGCGATCACCTTCGCGGCGCCGATGTTCATCTTCATGAATTCCTTGGCGATGAAGTCCGATGCTTTGCTGACGCTGCTGCTGGCCTCACTCATGCCCTTTCGGAAGTCGTCAAGATTGACCTTGATCGGAATATTAAGCGACGGAATCGACATTTTGAGCCCCCACGAACAGAGCGGCCAGAATGTCGATCGCAATCATGGCGTTCAGCGCCAACGGCTGCCCTTGAACGTGTTCCTTGAGCAAGGTTGCGGCTGCCGCCCGTGTCGCGCCGCCCCCGATAAGTCCAAGTTCAATGACCCGCTCGCAATCGTCGATCGAATAGGTTCCACCATGAAACCGCGCGAGACACGCTGCTGGCGAGGCCCCATTCGGGCCGGGTAGACCACGGATCGAAAGCACACTGCGAACCCACGGGTGGCTCAGATCGAATATGTGGGTGCCGCTCGCCCATGTAACTTCACGGGCGCATTTGCTGGTGTCAGACATTGTTCAGGGCCTCCTTTAGAGCTTCGTTGATGGCGTCTTGCATGTCGTCGCGGCGTGCTTGATAAGTCGAATAGAAGAATGAGCGAGCCGGTTGATGCGAAGTCCCATATTCAAACGAAAGCGCCCGATCGTATCCGTTATTGGTGGTGGCATCCCCGCCAACCTGAACCGAAAGCTCAAGGTCCGAAGGCCCGCTAACGACAACGCAAGACCGGACCAAATCCCCGGTTTCTTCGGGTGGCTGCTCCAATTGCTTGAGCGCGTCTTGTTGCGCCTGCGATAGCAACTCAGCTTGCTCACGGATGGCGTCGGCTAGCGGTGCACGAATCTTGTCCGATAACCCGCTCAGATAGTTTTGAAGCTCTTGGTCATCAGTCATGATCAGTTCCAGATCAACATTTCAGGGGTGACCGCCGGATTGCTGTAGAATGATCGCTGATCCTCGCCAGCGGCGGCCCGCGCCAAGGCCATCCACGTCGCCGACGCGCCGTCGATTCGATCGGTGCTCTTGCCCTTGTGCATGGTCCGGTTGCCAGCGCCGTCGGTGTGAATGGCGATGTTCGAAAAGCACCAGCGCAAGACAGGGTGACCGCCGTGCTGGAAATTGCGGCCGACGATCGCGCGCTCAAGTTCGTTCAGCGCTGGCGATTGCGTCACCCAGCCCTGACGCATGGTCATGACGGGCAAGCCGGCCTCTTGAAGTGGAGCCATCACGCCTTGGGCATAGGCTACGTCAAAAGCGATCTCGCGAACGTCATAGCGCTCGCAATGGTCGCGGATGCAAAGCTCAACTGCCCGGTAATCAATGACGTTGCCAGCGGTTGGGGTGATGAAACGGTCCATACCCCATTGCACATAAGGAACGCCGTCCCTTTCGGAGCGGGCGCGAAGGTTGTCGGCCGGGCAGAAGAAATGCGGCACCACAACAAAGCGGTCATCGTCACGAAAGCAGGCAACGACGGCGGTCAAGTCCGTCGTGGTGCTCATGTCGACGCCAACCCAGCACGGCTTGCCGAGTAGCGCTTCGAAATCGATCGGTGCGGAGCCGTGATCGTAGGTCGCCATATCGACGAAGGGGTTCGTCGAATGGTCCAACCAAATATTTAGATTGAGCTTGCGAAAGCTCTCACGGTCGCCGGGGCTATTCTCAGATTCCCGCGCGAACTGACGAACGCCTTCAAGGTCCGGATACCCGAACTTCAGGCCCGGATTGACCCGGTGCCAGATCGTTTCGTCGCGCCAATCACAATCGGCCGGGGCTTCGAACAAGATCGGCAATGTTGCCGGGTCGTCGATCTCGCCAAGTGCCACCTTCCGCGCGTAGGAATATCGATCATAGGCAATGCTTTCCTGCCCGCGTCCCGCCGTCGTGATGATCACGTTGAGCGAACCCTTTGCCTTTAGCAGGCCGGTCTTGAGCGCTTCCCATAGGTCGCGTTTCGGCCAGGCGTGCAATTCATCCATCAGCGTGAAATTCGGCGTCCGGCCGTGCTGCGTTTTGGCATCGGCGGAAATTGCCTCAACCAAAGAGCCGGACCTGATGTCTCTGAAACGGTTGCGGTAGTCTTCAATTTTGACCAGCCGGGCAAGCCGGGGATCTTCGCGGATGACGCCAACGGCCTCTTCAAAGGCAATTCGCGCCTGCTTTTGGTCCGCAGCGGCGCATATGACCTGACCGCCCTGAACCTTCTCAGGGCCGATGGTGTGCAGAAGGGTCAGAGCCGCCCCTAGAGTGGTCTTGCGGTTACCGCGCGGGATCATCGCGAACACCGTTTTGACGATACGGGTGCCGTCCGGATGACGCGGGCCATAGATGCGCCGGATGATCCGTTCCATCCAACGGTCAAGTTGAAACGCGCGACCGGGCGCCGTCGATTTCGGATGCCTGAGATTGCGCAGGAACCGAATCGCCTTTTCGCCGTCGCCGAATGTGTCGGGGATTTCTGAATCATCATCGATCCAGAAAGGATAAGTCGTCTTCATTTTCATCATCGCGTATCGCCGGACGGGAACGCGACACGGGCGTAAGCCCAAGTTCCGCGGCTAGGAGTCGAGCGCGCGTCATGGCGTCCGATTGAATTCTGACGGCGGGGTGCGCCCGCAAGCCCCGCGACGTTTCGACGACGTGACCGTCCTTGCTGATCAGGCTCTCCATGTCGCGGACCTGACCGATCGCGATGCAGTAGCTTTCCAGACTCCCGAGATCAGCCGCCGTGAGAATGCGTCGCTTGGTCAGATCAGGCATGACCCGACGCCATTCTGCTTTGGCGTGCTTCGACAGCCATGCGGGCGCATTGATCACGGCATCGAGGGCGTTGCGATCGGTAGCCATCTCGGGCTTGCGGCCTCTCATGGACCAACGCGCTCGCACACAATGTCCAATCCGACACGTCGGCCAATTTCCTTGATCTGGCGGATCGTGAACGGTTGATCCTGATAGACGACGCGATTGCTCAGATCGACGCCGTCAATCCAGCGTGTCCGGAAGGTGATTGTCTGGTCCGTGGTGTGGCCGCGCTCGCCTTCGCGATCATCGGTTGCGAACTGCAAGACTTGAGCGCGCATCGTGGCGACCAAGGCCCAAGCGGCATGCGGCACGCCCAATTCGTTGGGCGTGGTCGTCGCGCGTTCAATGCGGATTGTTCTGTCCAGGTCGCCGGCACGCATCAATTCGGCTCCATGATGCCGGCAAGGGTGACGATGCCGTGGCTGTAGGAGCCGTGCGGGTCGCGCATGAACCGGGTTTGGGTTACGCCAAGGTCATGGCAGGTGAAGTGTTCGAGGTGCAGAACGCCGTCGATCTGAGCGTCAACCCTGAGCGCATCAACGATCGCGCCGACGATCTGCTTTGACGCGGTCAGGCCCGATTCCTGCACCCAAACGTGCAAGGTGGCGTGGCTTGTCGAGTTGAACCGCCTGTAGACCGTCTGACCCTCGCCAATATTGACGCATGGCATAAGCTCAGGGCGCCCGTTGGCGTCCAGCACGGCGTCAACGGACACCAAGGCCATCAGGTCAGCGCTCGCCAATAGACGATCATAGATCGCCTTTTGAAGCTCCAATGAGGGTTCAAAAGCTGTCATCCGCACACGAAAGGTGTGTATGGCGCGAGCAAATCCAGCGTCCCGAACGGCAGCGATTGCGCCGTGACGCCGACTAGGCTCGCCTCGCGGTTGGCATAGAGGTGCGCCGCGATCTGGCGAATTGCTTCGTTAACTGGACCGGGCACGGTCGCCTCGCTGGAAATGGCGGTGTATTTCAGCACCCATTCCGTGGCGGTGGCGATCTTGTCCATGATCAGTAGGTCGTCATCGTCGATCGTGACCCGCAAGTGAGCCTTCATGTCGGCAAGCAAAACTGTCATTTCACAAAACCCCTATTTAGACACGCTCTCGCGTCACTGGAGATGACCGGTCAGAAGGCGCTTTCAAAATGTCGGGGACCACCCCCCGGTCCAATGAGCGGCTGATGATTGCTTCGATGTCGCGATTGAACTGACGAAGCGTGCTGGTGAACTGACGGCGCATGGCGAGGTGCTCGCGCTTGATCTCTTCGGACAGAGGGAATTGGACCAAACAAACGCTGTCACGTTCGACGGTAGCGTTGTTCCTCGCAATCAATCGTGCCGCTCGTGCTGGACCGCGCGCGCTGTTGGGCGTCATGAGCGCATCCGCAAGAGTCCATCCACGATGTAGCCGAACAGCAATGGTCTGCCGGCTCAGGCCCCTAAGCGTTGCCCAGCCGCAAATAGTGTCGGTGTGGCCTCGATGTGTGAGCAAGCGAACTTTAGGCATGGTGTTAGTTCCTGATTTGAGTTGATCGTTCGAGGGACTGTTTGCGGCTGTTGTGGCAAGGTGAGCTTGCCATTGGTTGCCAATTCGACCGCGACCAGAACAGGCGCTTGTCGCCACGGTGCGGAATGATATGATCGACCATGTTGGCGGTGCGACCGCAGCCGCATGAACATAGGCGGTTGGCTGGGAGAGCCAGGAACGCCTTGCTCTCTCGCTGCCACTTGCCATCGTATCCACGCGCTTGCGCAGATGGACGCCGTCGATCTGCATCCGCCTTGCTACGTTGCCGACACACACAGATAGCGTCACCAGCGACCTTGTTGCCGCATACGCAAATTCGAGGGGGTTTCATCGGCATTGCGCTTCTACACATTGAAGTTATCGAGATTGCCGATCGCGTTCAATTCGCGCCGGGTCTCTTCATCGGGATTGGTGATGTCGGTATCCGTCTTGCCGCTGCCGAACATGGCAGTCAGCAGCTCACGCCGGCCTTGGTAGGCTTCGGTGATTTCGGCTGGAGTGGCGTTCCATGCGTCGGTTGGCGGCCAGCCTAGCCATCCGGTAGCGAGCCTGAAAAGCCGAGTGTGGTATTCGGCGAACGGGATACGCTCGGCGTCGGGCTGGGGTTCGGCCGCTGCACTATCGATGCCCGCAAGTATCAAGACATGGGCAATCAACGGTTCGGCGATACGATCGACCGCAATGCTCAAGGGCAAGACGGTGATGCATTCCAAGAGGTCCAGCAGCGAAGAGCGCTCGTAAGCGCTCTCGCGGATTACATCGGCCATAATAGAAACATTGCCATCGGCAATGCCCTTAAGGATCTTGTCGAAACCATCGTGCCGACGTTCCAGACGAAACGCAGCGCGCAGCGATGGACGAAGGTAAATCGTCTCTTGATCCAGCGTGATCGTGATTTCATCATCTGCGAGCCGCATTTTCTTACGCCACCGGGCGCGTGTTGGCGTGACTGAGCACGCCCATTGCGGAAACCGGCGCGCTGCCGGTGTTCGCGTTCGGGGTGATCGTCAGTCGCGTGTAGAGTTTGTCACCGACGTAGCCGAGCTTTCGCGTCGCGGCATCGTCTGCGAAGGTGAAGCCCGCAAGCGCTTCGGTGCCGAGCAGGTTGTCGTCGGGCACCGCGACGGCGTCGGACATATCCGGCGCGTCGCCATGTTCCAGCAACACGGCGAACCATGCGTCGGTGTCGGCAACGATGCCGGACTGAATGGCATAGGTCAGTGAGTTGAAACCGGCATGACTGACAATCACGCCGACGATCGGCGCGTTATCGGTGACCGTCACCGGCGCAATGGCCGTGACGAACTTCTGGTTGTGAAAAGAATCTCTCATGACATGATTTCCTTTAGGTCGTGGCCATCTTGAGTTTACGGATGGCTTCCGGCCTCACCACGTCACCGCCGACGCGACGACGCGCGTGGAAGCGAACGAGCGAGTTCTTTGCCATGGTGTAGGGGTCGCGAAGCACCGCAAGCGAGACGCGGTCATAGATGCGATACCCGGCGTTGAAATCGCCGAATGCGATCGGGAACGCGCCGGACGCCACGTCAGGCATGTCGACGGCTTCGATCACCGGACGGCCAAGGATGGTCGCCGGGTTGCCGTCGCTGAGCGCATCGCGCCAAAGATAGTCGCCGACGGTATTCTTGAGCTTGCGGATGGTCGCAACCGAAGTCGAGTTGAGCATCCAAGCGCCGTTGTTGCGGTACGCCGGGGGCAGCGAATGCAAGAGGTCGATCAGAGCGTCGGCGCTCAGGACGGTCGCGTGGCCGTTTGCCGTATAGGCAACGTCCGGATGCACCATGACGCCGCGCGGCTGCTTATTGCCGGTGCCGTTGATGAACGCTGAGCCCTCTTTCTTGCCGAAGTCTTCAGACAGCGCCATCGACAACTCGGCTTCGACGTTCTGGACCGAATCCTCAAGCAACTGCACCGAAATGTCGGTGTAGGTCTTCATTCCAAAGATCGGAATTTCGAGCTGACCGAAAGCCGGCTCGGATTCTTCGGAGGCTTCGGTCTCGCCTTCCCAGAGAGCGTTGGTGATGCCGGTGCGCTTGGGCAAGATGACTGACGGCGAACCGGTCTGACCGACATATGCGGCCGCCCGGACTGGCGAGAACAGCGTCAACAGCCGGATCATTTCGGTCGAAAGCTGAGCCGGCGCGAGGTAGCCGCCCAGCGTGTCGTTGGCGACGACAAGGCTTTTGACTTCGTCGAGGCCCATGGCCTCGCGACCACTGCGAACGAAGGACGCGAACGCCTTTCGCTCAATGCCGCCGTTCTCGTTGTCGGACTTGACTTCGACGATGCCAGGGCGATTGAGCTTGGCTTCCATGCTGTCGATCCGAGCCTTGAGCTTGGTATCGTCAGACTTGGTTTCCATGGCGGTCAGACGGCCGTCGATTGCGGTCTTAAAAGCCGCAAGCGCTTCGGTTACGACGGTCGCGGGATCGTGTTCATCCCCGGCGTCCTTGAATTCGAGAGCAAGAATATTCATCAGTGGTTCGTCCTTAGCGCTGCCGTGGCGCGGTTGATGGCCTCGGCGATGGCGAGGGCCGTGTCTTCTGATTTGGCGCTGAGGATGCGAGCGCGCGGGTGCATGGGGTTGCGGACGACGCTGATCTCAAAGAGATCCAACGCCGAAATGACGCGGTTGCGGCCTTGGCGCGTGAACGCTTTCGCTTTGAAGCCTATCGAAAGCCCGGTAACGAGGCCGCCCTTGATCAGTCCATGCACCGCGCGAGCGCGGGGCTGTTCCATGTGCAGCTTGCCCTTGGTGACAAGCCCGTCAGGGGTTTCGGTCGCTTCATTCCATGTGCCGATCAGGTCATCGGGGTTGTGACCGAACAGCATGGGCAGCTCGGCAACGGCGAAATGAAACGCGCCCTTGGTGATGATGTCGTTACTGCTATCGGCAGAACCGAACGGCCATGCGTTTCCGGTGATCGTGCCAGTGTCGTCAACGGTGATCGCGGCCTTGATTTCAAGTCTGTCCATTGGATGCCTCATGCGGTTGTCCGAACCAAAGGGCGTCCAAGATCGCTACCGCCAGCGGATATGTTTCAGAAAGCGAACGGTCGACAGCGTAGCTTGCGATCAACGAGGCGGCGCGTTCAGGTGCAACGCCACCGCCGATCAATGCCAGCCGGATCGTTTCGTTGATGTCAGCTTGGGTAAACTGCCGTGCAAAGATGCGGGAACAGAGCGTGCCGATCCCGGCGTTCGTTTTGCGCTCAAGTTCGGAGATCAAGCTGGCGGTGATTCGAAACTCATATTCTGCGTCGCCGAAGAACGCGCGGTGCGGTGCGGTCATCATCCGATCCCTCCAACGGGTGTGGAATTGTAGGGATCGGCAATCGAGCCAGAACTATCGATATAGACGCCGGTGTCTTCGATATCCGCATCCATCGAGATCATGGTGGAGACCACCATCGTCTCGCCGTAGATGAGCTGAATTCCGGCGCCTTGAATGCCGTTGTTGCCAGCACCGCTCAGGGTTTTGGACTTGTCGGCCTCAGTGTCAGTCGCTGTCGCTGCTGGTTTTGCCAGAAGGGTCGAGGCGCCAGCGAGCGTGATGCCTAACCCGACCATCGCAATATTGCCCCAAGTGATACCGATGCCGGGTAGCACCGGGCCAGACAGCAGTGAGAGCGGAGCCGCGAGCGTGCCGCCCGACAGAAAGATCGCGCCACCTATAAGCGCTGCGCCAAGAATAACCTTTGCCGTGCCCTTACTACTGGCAGCGCCCTTTGCCGCCGGGATCAGGTGCAGATCGGCCGCACCGAGCTTTAGATGATTGATCAGCTTCAAGTCGGCAAGTGACGCGCCGGTATGACGTGCGCCACGTACAAGCTGGTAGCTGCCGGTTTGTAGAGCCGTGACAAAGTCGCCGGGGAATGCACAATTGAGCGCGCGCAAAGCCTCGCCCGCTGTTGCAACATCGAACCGATGCGACGCGCCGAATTGTTTCTTTAGCTTCCCGTGAAGGTGGACTGTCCGCATCATGGCAGCGGCACCGCAGTTGTGTTCGGATTTTCGAACTTGTCGCCGCCTACATAGGGCGGGCGGTTTTCCATCGCGCGGGCTTCGTTGGGATTGATGATCCTCGCGGCAATTGCCTTGCTGTAGGATTCCATGCGCGAAGCCAGATCAGCGCGGGCGAAGTCGTCAGTCAGGAATTCAGCGAACCATGTCCGGCGCTCTTCGGGTGTGATGAGTTTCAGCCGGATTTCGCCTTCCCATTTCTTGATCCAAGAGAGCAGCGAATAGGTGATCCACTCCGAACCCATTTGTTCGGCGTTGGCCCGGATGGCCCGCTGCATTTCGAACAGCATGTGCGGGGGCGTCCCAAAGACTCGTGCGATCTCTTCAATCGCGAACTTGCGCATTTCCATGAACTGCGCATCAACCGACGTGAATGTGAGGCTCTGCCAGACAGCTTCAATCGGGATCACAGCGGTTCCGCCGGACTTATTGCCGCCGTGCGTGGCGTTCCAGGCGGCTGCGGCCTTGGTCAGGTCGTCCGGTCCGGGTTTGCCCTTGAGGCTGAGAACGCCGCTGGGGCGCGCGCTGTTGCCCATGAGCCGCGCGGCGTGGCGCTCAAGCGCGATAGCGAGTGCGATCGTCTCGCGGGCGTCGTGAACAAGGCCCAAGCCACTCATTGACGGGCTCGGAATGTGCAGCATGTTTTGGCGCGGGATTTCTCGATCGCCGACGCTGTAGAACGGTTCGCTGTCGATATATTTGACAATGACGGGGCTGACTTCCGGGTTGAGCCGGATCAGTTCAAACGGCTTGCCGTCGTCAACACGGATGATTTCAGCGAAACCACCGTGCGGATGCAGAAGCGCATCGGCGGTCAATTCCTCACGAAATTTGGATGCCGGCGTCCAGTCGTTGGCTTGGTCATGCAGAAGCGCATATGCGGGATGATCGGTGTCGCGCTCTTTGTTGCCCGCGTCGTCGCGCTTGTAGACGTGAACGGGAAGCTGACCGATCGATCCGCTGATGAGCTGAACAGCGCGGCGCACCGGGGCGCACGTCATCGCCACTCGCGGCGTCACAACGATGCCAGATGAGGCGGGCTGCGAACCGAACAGTTCGACCAGCCAAGGCTCAGGCGCGGCTAGGCTGCTCTTCTGCTCAAGGCCGAATAGTTTCTGGAATCGTGAGGTGACGGACAATTTGGCTCGCTAACAAAAGGGGTGCCGTCGCGAGGTGCGAACGGCGGGGAAAAATCCCCGACTTTGTTGCTGCCTTAGGTTCAGGGCGCTCAGTTGATTAAGCGCTGGATTCCGTCGACGCCTTAAGTATCGGCCTCAATAATGGCGAGAATGAGTCGCAACTCATTTTTCGCAGTAAAATCAATTACTTAATATCGTTCTAATGTAAACAAACGATACACGAGTATTTTGCCACGATACCGGAAAGCTCAAGCAAGGCGGCTGCTACAAAGCCTTGCGCACAATCATGCTACAAAAACTTATCCGAACAAACGCATAACTATTTGAAATATCAAAATAAAACGAGATGGAGCGGGTGAAGGGAATCGAACCCTCGTATTCAGCTTGGAAGGCTGCTGCTCTACCATTGAGCTACACCCGCGAACCGCCGTTCCCCTAACACGCCCTTTGCCAGGCCTCAACACCCAGCTGCCAGGCCTCGACGACCATATGGCCGCAGCGGCCGTCGCCCCGGCAGCGGCAGCCGGCCGATCGGTTGCGGGGCAGCGTGCGCTGCCGCTGCTCGGGCGGGCTGAAGCCACGCGCGCGCCCCACCCCGGCCAACGTCCGCGTCCCGCGCAAATCCCGCGGAACTGAAATGCCTCGTCCCGGTTGGGGGAGCATCTCAGCAGCGCCATCGCGCAGCCAGCGGAGCCGGGACATGGGATTTTTCAGCAAAGATATTCAAAGCATGGACGACCTGCTGCTGCACGGGCTGCAGGACATCTATTACGCCGAACAGCAGATCATCAAGGCGCTGCCGAGCATGATCGCGCAGGCCACCAATCGCGAGCTCACCGCCGGGCTGAAGGCGCATCTCGACGAGACCCACAAGCAGGTCGAGCGGCTCGACCAGGCGTTCAAGAAGCTCGGCCACAAGCCCAGCGGCACCGACTGCCCGGCGATCGACGGGTTGATCAAGGAATCCAATGAGACTGCCGGCGAGGTCGCCGACAAGGCCGTGCTCGACGCCGCGATCGTCGCCAATGCCCAGGCGGTCGAGCATTACGAGATCGCCCGCTACGGCACCCTGATCGCATGGGCCGAGGAACTCGGCCATGACGACATCGTTCGGTTGCTCACGACCAATCTGAACGAGGAGAAGGCCGCCAACACCAAGCTCAACACCGTGGCGCTCCGCAAGGGCGTCAATCGCAAAGCAGCAAGCTAAGGGAGACCACCATGAAACGTAGTCTAATCGTGCTCGGATGCCTGCTCGCCGCCACGCCGGTGCTGGCGCAGTCGGTCACCGAGAAAACCGGTATCAACTCCACCCTCGGGATCAGCCCGTCGACGCAGGATTTCGTCAAGGAAGTGGCGATCAGCGACATGTTCGAGATCCAGTCGAACAAGCTCGCCCTCGACAAGGGCAACGCCGCGGAAAAGACCTTCGCCAAGCAGATGGTCAATGACCACACCAAGACCACCGAGCAGCTGAAAGGCCTGGTGTCCAGCGGCAAGGTCAAAGCCCAATTGCCTACCAGCCTCGACAGCGCGCATCAGTCCAAGCTCGACAAGCTGCGCGGGTTGAAAGGCAAGGATTTCTCCGACAGCTTCGATTCGATGCAGGTCTCGGCCCACAAGGACGCGGTCGGGCTGTTCGAGCGCTACGCCGATGGCGGCGACAATTCCGCGCTCAAGCAATGGGCCGGCAAGACGCTGCCGACGTTGAAACACCATCTCGATATGGCGCAGTCGCTGGACAAGGCCTCCAGCACCACCACCTCGCAATCCAACCGCTAGCCCAATGGCCCGGCGCACATGCGCCGGGCCACGGCTCTTCCGCGCTCAATCCATCTTCTTCGCCTCGCCGCGTCGGCAACGAACGCGGCGCGGGCCGCATTGGGCCGGCGCCACAGCCCTCGGACACCTCTGGCAGGACACCCCTGGAAAGCACCTCACATGGCCAAATCGTCGAAACCTTCCAACTCCGCCACCATCCACGACCAGAAACTGAGTCGCGGCGCAGGCGGCGAATTGCATCAGACCGCCGAGGATCTCGGCCTGGAGACCATGACGACGGCGCAGGGAGGCCCGGTTTCCGACGACCAGAACTCGCTGAAGATCGGCCCGCGCGGCCCGACCCTGATCGAGGATTTCCATTTCCGCGAAAAGATCTTCCACTTCGACCATGAGCGGATCCCGGAGCGCGTGGTGCATGCCCGCGGCTACGGCGCGCACGGCTATTTCGAGACCACCAATTCGCTGGCGAAATACAGCCGCGCCGACCTGTTCCAGCGCGAGGGCGAGCGCACGCCGGCTTTCGTGCGGTTCTCCACCGTGGCCGGCAACAAGGGCTCGTTCGACCTGGCCCGCGACGTCCGCGGCTTCGCCGTGAAGATCTATACCAAGGAAGGCAATTGGGATCTGGTCGGCAACAACATCCCGGTGTTCTTCATCCAGGACGCGATCAAGTTTCCCGACCTGATCCATTCGGTCAAGGAAGCGCCCGACCGCGCCTTTCCGCAGGCGCAATCGGCGCACACCAATTTCTGGGATTTCATCAGCCTCACCCCCGAAGCCATGAACATGGTGATGTGGGTGATGTCGGATCGGGCGATCCCGCGCTCGTTCCGTTTCATGGAAGGATTCGGCGTCCACACCTTCCGGCTGGTCAACGCCAAGGGCGAATCCACCTTCGTCAAGTTTCACTGGAAACCGAAGCTCGGCCTGCAGTCGGTGCTGTGGAACGAGGCGGTGAAGATCAACGGCGCCGATCCGGACTTCCATCGCCGCGATCTGTGGACCGCGATCCAGACCGGCAATTTCCCCGAATGGGAATTGCGGGTGCAATTGTTCGATCAGGCCTTCGCCGACAAGTTTGAGTTCGACGTTCTGGACGCCACCAAGATCATTCCCGAAGAAGTGCTGCCGACGATTCCGGTGGGCCGGCTGGTGCTCGACCGCATGCCCGACAACTTCTTCGCCGAGACCGAACAGGTCGCGTTCATGACCCAGAACGTGCCGCCGGGCATCGACTTCTCCAACGACCCGCTGCTGCAGGGCCGCAACTTCTCCTATCTCGATACCCAGTTGAGCCGGCTTGGCAGCACCAATTTCAGCCATCTGCCGATCAACGCGCCGAAATGCCCGTTCGCGCATTTCCAGCAGGACGGCCATATGGCGATGCGCAATCCGGTCGGCCGCGCCAATTACCAGCCAAACTCCCATGGCGAAGGCCCGCGCGAATCGACAAGCCGCGGTTTTGTCGCATTTCCCGACGCCGAGGAAGGCGCCAAAGCCAAGTTCCGCGCCGAGAGCTTTGCCGACCACTACAGCCAGGCGCGGCAGTTCTATCTCAGCCAGACCCGTGGCGAACAGCACCATATCGCCGCCGCGCTGACCTTCGAGCTCAGCAAGGTGGACATCCCGGTGATCCGCGAGCGGGTGGTGTCGCATCTGCTCAATATCGATGAGGGGTTGGCCAGCAGCGTCGCCAACCGGCTCGGCATCAAGACCATGCCCAAGCCCGCCGACGCGGCGATGCCGACCCGACAGGATCTGCCGCCCTCCCCGGCGCTCAGCATCGTCGAGAACGGCCCCAAACGCTTCGAGGGCCGCAAGCTCGGCATCCTGATCACCGACGGCACCGACGCCGCTTTGCTCAAGAGCTTGCAGGCCGCGCTGAAGAAGGCCGGCGCCAGCTTCGAACTGATCGCGCCACGGGTCGGCGGCGTCACCGCCAGCGACGGCAGCATGATCGCGGCCGATCAGATGATCGATGGCGGCCCCTCGGTGCTGTACGACGCGGTGGCGCTGCTGCCGGGATCGGACGAGATCGACGATCTGGTGCAGGAATCCACCGCCCGCGATTTCGTCGCCGACGCCTTCGCCCATTGCAAGTTCATCGGCTATGTCGACGCCGCCCGTCCGCTGCTGGTCAAGGCCGGGATCGCCGACGATCTCGACGAGGGCTGCATCAAGCTGACCGCCGCCAAGGACGCCGCGGACTTCATCGGCGAGCTCGGCAAGCTGCGGGTGTGGGGTCGCGAACCCGTCGTCAAGATGCGTTAGGACGGGCGCCGCAGATGTGCGACACATTGAACGACGACGCCGCGCAATCCGCGCCGGCGATAGCGGAGGCTGCGAACACGGTGAGCAACGACATTGTCCGGGAAGGCCTGCCCTTCCCGCTCGGCGCCAGCTGGGACGGCGAAGGCACAAATTTTGCGTTGTTTTCCGCCAATGCCACCAAGGTCGAGGTCTGCCTGTTCGACGGGGACACCGAGCGGCGGATCGAACTGCCGGAATATACCGACGAGGTGTTTCATGGCTACATCCCCGATGTCGGTCCGGGGGCATTTTACGGCTACCGCGTCCACGGCCCCTACGAGCCCGAACACGGCCACCGCTTCAACCCGAACAAGCTGCTGCTCGACCCCTATGCCCGCGCCCATGCGGGGGAACTGACCTGGAACCCGGCGGTGTTCGGCTACACGGTCGAGAGCGGCGACGACACCAGTTTCGACACTCGCGACAGCGCGGCGTTCATGCCGAAATGCGTGGTGGTCGATCCCAATTACGACTGGCACGGCGAGCCCGGCCGCACCAACGTGCCGTGGGACCAGACCATCGTCTACGAAACCCACGTCAAGGGCTTCACCAAATGCCACCCCGAGGTGCCGGAGGAGATGCGCGGCACCTATGCGGGGTTCGGTCATCAGGCGGTGGTCGATTACATCGCTTCGCTCGGCGTCACCTCGGTCGAGCTATTGCCGATCCACACTTTCGTCAATGACGACTACCTGCTCGACAAGAAGCTGACCAATTATTGGGGCTACAACACCATCGGCTTTTTCGCGCCGGACCCGCGCTATGCCCATGACGTCGCCAACAGCCTGCGCGAATTCAAGGAGATGGTGGCGCGGCTGCACGGCCACGGTCTCGAGGTGATTCTCGACGTGGTCTACAACCACACCGCCGAAGGCAACGAGCTCGGGCCGACGCTGTCGTTCAAGGGCATCGACAATGCCAGCTATTACCGGCTGCTGCCGGACAACAAGCGCCATTACATCAACGACACCGGCACCGGCAACACCGTCAACCTGTCGCATGCCCGCGTCATCCAGATGGTCAATGACAGCCTGCGCTACTGGGCCGGCGAGATGCATATCGACGGCTTCCGCTTCGATCTCGGCACCATCCTGGCGCGCGAGGTCCACGGCTTCGACGAACAGAGCGGCTTTCTCAAAGCGGTCGACCAGGACCCGCTGCTGACCTCGCTCAAGCTGATCGCCGAGCCCTGGGATATCGGCCCCGGCGGCTATCAGGTCGGCGGCTTTCCGCCCGGTTGGGCCGAGTGGAACGACAAATACCGCGACACGCTGCGCGATTTCTGGCGCGGTGAAGCCGATGTGGCGGCGCTGGCGCCGCGGCTGTCGGCGTCGGCGGATCTGTTCAACCATCAGGGCCGCCGCGCCTGGGCCAGCGTCAATTTCGTCACCGCCCATGACGGCTTCACCCTGAACGACTGGGCGAGCTACAACGACAAGCACAACGAGGCCAATGGCGAGGATAATCGCGACGGCAGCTCCAACAACGCGTCGTGGAATTGCGGCGTCGAAGGCCCGACCGACGACAAGGACATCCTTGCCCTGCGCGAACGCCAGAAGCGCAACATGCTGGCGACGCTGCTGCTGTCGCAGGGCACGCCGATGCTGCTGGCCGGCGACGAATTCGGCCGCACCCAGCACGGCAACAACAACGCCTATTGCCAGGACAGCGAAATCTCCTGGGTCAACTGGGGCTTGACCGACGACGGCAAGGACCTGCTGAGCTTCACCAAGCGGCTAATCGAGCTGCGCCGAAACTATCCGACGCTGCGCCGCAGCCGCTTCCTCAACGGCGTCCACGACCCGGTGCTCGATGTCTGCGACGTTATCTGGATCAACGCCAATGGCGAGCCGATGCAGGACGAGCAGTGGGGCGACGGCAACATGAAATGCTTCGGCATGCTGCTCGATGGCCGCGCCCAGAAGACCGGCATCCGCAAACATGCCGAGGACGACACCGTCCTGTTGGTGCTGAACAGTTTTGACGGCGTCGTCGACTTCACGCTGCCGCAAGTTCCGCACGGCTCCAGCTGGTCCCTGCTGGTCGACACCAACATCCCCGACGGCGCAGGTGGCGCGGCTTTCGACTGTGGTACGATCTATCAGGTGACCGGGAGATCTGCGCTGCTGTTCGGCCTCACGGAGTAATCCCCTGGCGCTGCCCGAAATTGTTGCAGCAATAGCCACAATTCGTGCAGCGCCAATGTCATCAAATCAGGAACAAGCTGCCCCCCTTCGCGATTATGTCTGACACATCCACTCGTTGGAATGACGGAGAGTCAGGTGAAAATTCGCGCGGGTTTCAATATCGCTTACGAGTGTTCCCAGGACACGCCAATGAACCTGCTGCTGAGCGTTCATCCCTCTCGGATGCAGCATGTCGTAGGCGAGCACCAGATTCGTTTTTCGCCAGAGGTCGCCTCGCGTGACTTTCTGGATATGTTCGGCAATGTCTGCACCCGGATCGTCGCTCCGCCCGGTCGGATCGACATCAGCAACGCGTTCCTGATCGAGGATTCCGGTCTGCCCGACGACACCGCGCCGGGCGCTCGGCAATTGCCGGTCGCGGAGCTCCCCGACGAGGCGCTGATCTATCTGCTCGGCAGCCGCTATTGCGACACCGACAAATTGTCGAATCTGGCATGGTCGATGTTCGGCGGCATCCCGACGGGCTGGGAGCGCGTGCAGGCGATCTGCGACTATGTCCACACCCGGATTCAGTTCGGCTATCAGTTCGCCCGCTCCGACCGCACCGCGTCGGAGGGCCATGCCGAGGGCATCGGCGTGTGCCGGGATTTCGCCCATCTGGCGGTGACGCTGTGCCGCTGCATGAATATTCCGGCGCGCTATTGCACCGGCTATCTCGGCGATATCGGCGTGCCGATCGATCCCGCGCCGATGGATTTTTCGGCCTGGTTCGAAGTCTATCTCGACGGTCGCTGGTACACGTTCGACGCCCGACACAACCATCCGCGGATCGGCCGGATCGTGATCGCGCGCGGCCGCGACGCCGCCGACGTCGCGATCTCCACCAGCTTCGGCTTCGCCCAGCTGGTGAAGTTCGAGGTGATCACGGAGGAGGTCAAGGACGAGGCGCCCTCCGCGACGGCACAACTTTCCAAAGTCGCCTGACTATCGAATGAGCGACCATAAAGATCCCTCGCGGCGATGACCAGATCATCCCGCGGCGTCTAGGGCAGTTACTGCCTTGATCGCGTCAATGGGCGCGATCCTGGTCGTGTGGCCGCGTTCTTGTCTGAGCATCGCCCCACAACAGTACGCCGGCAAACACAGCAAACATCACAACCACCGCGACGGACACCAGCATCGAGTCGAATGGCACGGCAACCTCCCTTTGCGCTTGATATTGCGCGTCAGGATGCCGAGGCGCCGCGGCTGCGGTTTGATCTGGATCAATCGACCGCTACTCCCTGCGCAGGCCCATAACAGCAAAGGGCGAGCCACCGGCCCGCCCTTGGTGTGTTGCGATCAAACGTCGGGTTCAGAACACGATGGTGCTGCGCACGCCGAACACGAAGGCATCCTCGACTGTCCCCAGTGAGGGATCCGCGGCATCCCGCAGCACCTTGCCGCCCGGTTTGACGATATATTGAAAATCCGGCTGCACATTCCACCACGGCGTCACCTGAGCCATGTAGCTGACCTCGATCACCGTCTCGCTGGAGCGCTGCGGGAAATATGTGCCATTGAAGGTGGCCTGAACCAGATCGGCCGCGGTGGCGTCGGAACTGATCTTGGAATGGGCGACACCAATCGTCAGGGTATCGGCGGCGCGGCCGGGCACGAAGCCCTTGAAGCCGACGCCGCCATCGATGTACCACGACACCAGATTGCGGTCCGAGGGCGTCCAGCCGCCGCGCACGAAGATGCTGGTGCTGGCCTCGCCGCCGCGCCACACCATCTGGTCGGCCACGCCGTAGAAGCCCCAATTGCCGCTGTGATTGAGGCTATCCGTTTTCAGCGCGATGGGAACGGCCGCGCCGGTCGCATCGAGCCCCCAATACTGGTCCGCAAAGGTCTTGCCGGTGTGATACCAAGCGCCGATCTTGTAGGACGCCGCAAGGCCGGTGGAATCCTTGCCCTGATTGACATTGTACTGAGCTTCGCCGAGCCACAGCGCGCCGCCATCGAGGCTGAAGGTGGTACCGTATTTGTTGCAGATCTGCGGATTCGGATTGCTGCAGTTCTTCCCGGCCGGATTGCCGCTGAACACGGCGCCAAGCAGTGCGATATTCTCGGTCGGATTGAGCTGCAACCGCGCGCCGGGCGTCGCCAGCGGATAGGCCGGACCGCCGCTGGGCAGGTTCGCCGCCATGATCGCGGCCCAACCGAAAGTGCCGTTGATCAAGCCGCCAGCAGTATTGCTGACCAGAAACTCGTCGTCGCCGGCGAGCTGGCCGAGCCGCAACGATGCGAAGGTGCCGAACTCCTGCTGGAACCAGGCTGTGAACAGCCTTGTGGTGTTATACGCGTCGATATTGCTCGGGTCTGCGATCGAGCCGGCATAGCTGGCTGCGTTGCGGTCGTTGACGCTGTGAATCTGGAAGGCGCGGATATGGGTTTTGCCGCCGGTCCAGCCCACCAGCTTTTCCAGATCGGTATTGATCGTCACGTCGAGACGACCTTCGTAAGTGGCATAGGGCCCTTTCGGCTTGACGCCGCCAGAGACGCCGAGAATTTCTCCGATATAGGCGATGCCGATCTCGATGCCCTTGGCTTCAAGCTCGGTGCGCGCCGTTCCAGGTCCCGCTCAACCTGTCGCGCTCGGCCAGACTCTTTTCCTCGGCACGGGCCGTTTCGGGCCCCATCAGCAACGTCGTCGCCAACAAGGCTGCAGTACAAACGGCAGGCGAAAGGCTATCTCTACAAAAGCTCATCATGTCCCCCATCCTCCTGCCTTGAAGTTAACAAAGCGAAAGGCCACAAACCACTGATTCCACTCGTTTTTAGAGCGGTTCCAAGAGTCCGGCCGGGCGCGTCGCACAATGGTAATTCTGCACCGCGGAACAGAAGAAAACCAAATCACCGGCCGTGGATGTGGGGGTGTAATGCGCGATTCTGCGCCACAACGCCATTACAGCGACCAGAACAACCTGGCCCACACCGCAGCACTGAGCGAGACGGCGACGAGCAACGGGACCATCGCGGCGATTCGCCGAGCTGGGGCGGCATACAGGCCGGAGATCTGCCAGCCGAGCCACAGCGACCAGGCGCCGGCGCCGATCAACATCGCCGCGCGCAGCGGCTCCACAAAGCCGAACACCAAGCCATCATTGCGCAGCAGCGACACCGTGGTCATCGACAGGCCGAGAAACACCCCGCAGGCGGCGATCGGAATGAAGCTCTGCACCAGATGGTGGAAGCGCGCGCTCGACCAGCGCCCGAGCAGCCGGGTCGACAACGCCGCGCAGGCTGCGACCGCGCCGCCGATGGCCGCCGCCATCGCCAGCAAATAGCCGATCAGCACCGCGCCATCGAGCAGCGTCATGACATCGTTGAGGTCGGGATAATTGGTCAGGACCCACCACGGCGCCGCGGTTTCGAGCGGCCACATCACGCCGTGATTGACCAGGAATTCGGCCAGCGTCTGCTTGATGTCGATATAGATTCCGCTGCTGCCCCAGTGAAACGCCCCCGCGGCGACGCCGAGCAGGCCGAACAGGATCAGCATCGATTCCATCGGCCGCGGATCATGGCCCGCGACATGGACGATCTCTTGATTCGGCGAACGCCGCGCCAGCGTCACCGCGCCGCGATAGCCGCTGCAACGCCCGCACATGTGGCAGGCGCTGCCGCCCTTCATGGTCCGGATCGGCACCAGCGGCGCGCAATTGACGAGCTGCGCCGGACCGCGGCCATGCGGCTTGGCCCAGCTGTCCCAGACCTGCGAATCGACGCGGAAATGCAGCGGCGCCAGCTTGGCGAGCACTGCGAACACCCCGGTCACTGGACACAGGAAGCGGCACCACACCCGCTTGTTGCGGCCCCACAACGCCGCGGTGGCGATTGCCGCCACGGTCGAGAAGCCGAGGATGACCAGCGCTGGCCTCGGATATTGATAGACGCTGATCATCTGGCCGTAGATCGTGGTGGCGGCGAAGGCGGCGAACGGCCAGCCCTTCCACCGGATCCAGCGCGGAATCGCCCAGCCGCGACTATGCTTGCTCACCGTCTCCGACAGCGAGCCTTCCGGGCATAGCAGGCCGCACCACATCCGGCCGACCAGCACATTGCTGAGCAGCACGAACGGCCACCACAGCCCCCAGAACACGAATTGCGCGAACAGCGTCAGATTGGTCCAGATATGCGCCGTGCGGGTCGGCAATGGCAGCAGCGTCGGCACCACCAGCAGCGTCAGATAGGCCACCACCACGCCCCATTGGGTGGCGCGGATAGCGCGCTGGTTGCGCATCAGCCAGTCGCCGATCTCACGCAGCACCGCATCGAAACCGATTTCGGAATGTGGCAGCGCCAGAACTGTTTCGGGCTCTCTCATGCGATTTTCGCCTGTGGCCGGGACCAGAACAAGGCCCAATAGATCACGCCCCAATAGGCCAAATAGGCCAGCACCTGCATCAGATCCGGCCGCGCCCGATAGCCGGTCAGCGAGCCGATCAGACCACCGACCGGGCCGTAATCCGGCAGGATCGCGGATGAATCCCACAACCGGCCCGACAGCCGCGGCAACACGCCAAGACCGATCAGATTGTCGACCCCGGTAACCAGCAGCGACGCCGCCAGAAACAGCAGCATGATCTCGGTGATTCTGAAGAACAGCTTCCACGACATGATCCGGCTGCCAAGCTGCAGCAGGTAGTAGGTCCCGATCGCCAGCAGAAAACCGCCCAGCGCCACCGCCGCCGGCGCGGCGATCGCGCCGCTGCGCGCCGCCGCCAGCGTCCCGTACAAGAACACCACGGTCTCGCTGCCCTCGCGCGCGACCGCGATCAGCGCCAGCGCGAACACGCCCCACCAGTTCGAGCGATCGGCGGCGCTCTGCAGCGAGCTCTCGATGTCGCGCTTCAGGGTGCGGCCGTGTCGGCGCATCCAGAACACCATCTGGACGATCAAGGCCGCGGCGATCAGCACCGCGGCGGTCTGGTAGCCGGTCTGCGCGTCGTCGGGCAGCGCCTCGCCGAACAGCACCAGAGCCAGGCCGAACGCCACCGAGATCAGCAGGCCGGCGCCGACGCCGGCCCACAGATACAACCTGCCGCGCGCGGCATCGACCTGCTGCCGGGTCAGCCATGCATTCAGAATGCCGATGACCAGCAGCGCCTCGACGCTCTCACGCCAGATCACGAATGCAATATTGCCGAGTTGCCCGCCCACGAATCCGCTCCGTCCGCTATTTCGCGACCAGCACCGCTGGCGGTGCATTCAAATGAAAGTCATCGAAGAAGTCATATTCGCCGGGGTCGAGCGTGCGGATCACCAGCGTTGATTTGGCGCCGGGCGCCAGCACCTTCTCCTTGCGCAGCTCCTTGCTCTCGAACTCGGCCGGTTCCTTGCCAAGATTATGCAGCTCCAGCAGGATGCGGCGGTTGGCAGGCACCTCGATGCGCAGCGGCGTCACCACGCCATCGTTGAATTCGATGCGGAACACAGGCTCCTCTTCCTCGGCACGCGCGCCAGCCGTGATCGCCAACGGCGCCGCCATCGCAAGCAACAGCAATGCCGAACGACGCGACATGCGCGCCGTTCGGCCCTCATTGTCAAACCCAATCATGCGTGTTTTTAAGCCTCGTGGTTCACGGCCTCGTGGTTTCAGAGCATTGACGGGTGGATACGATCTTTCCCGCATCCACCCGTGTTGATCTGGATCAGTAGGCGCCCTTCTTGCCGGTGCCCGCATAGGTGAATTCATATTCGACGGTGAACGGCTTGAACCAGGGCGCGACACCGGTCTCCTTGTCGACGTGACGACCGAAATGACCATCGGGCGGCGACACGTTGAACTTCAACGTGTACTTGCCCGGCCCGGCGAGCTTGACGTTGTCGCCATAATGCGGACCATCGCTGGCCACCATCGCCATCGCATCGCCCTTGATGGAATCCTTGGCGCCTTCCTTGGTGAGCTCATAGGTGACCTTCAGATAGCCGACCCAGTCGCCCTGGGCGTAGCCGTTCTTGTTGTCCTTCAGCGCCTTGATGTCGGCCTCGATGTGGATGTCGGAATCCTTGGCGTCGCGCATCATGCCGGCGGGTTCCATATCGATCGGCTGCAGATAGACCGCCGCCACCTCAAGACCGGCAGCCTCGACCTCGTGCGGCTTGCCGATCGGATATTCCTTGGCGCTGGCGACCGACACCCCTAGGGCCGCCGCAGCCCACAACGCAACCGCAATAAATCGAAACATGCCGCTTAATCCCTATGCTTGCCTGGCGCCTGAAAGCACTCCTGATGCGAGCGAACGTGCCAATGGGAACCGTTTGCGTCAATCAATCTTATTTAGAATATCAATAGGTTAGAACCTCTCAAAAGTACTGCAGCGGCAGGTTTTGAAGGTCGTCAAATACCTTTTGCGCGTTGCAGCAATACCCCCGCGTCGCAACGGCCATACGCCGAGCCGGCAACGCCGGACGGCAGCCGTCCAGGCGGCCAATCGGGCTGGGAACCGGACCAACCGCCCGAATCCGTGCTCCCGCTGTGTTCCCCGGCTTCGATGTGCATCAAAGCCTTGTGGCGGTTGGCGAACAGCCTGCAGGGCGATGCAAAGCATGGCGGCGGCGCGCGATGGTGTCCAATGCGGGCGCAACGTGGTAACTGCCCAACCGTCTTGGCGGAACTGTCTTGCCGGATGCATTGACGGACCTGTCTGAACAGAGGCGAGAATGATTTTCGGCCTATCCGAACACCAATTCGCCGCTTTCGCGATCATCATCGCGATGCTGGCGCTCTTCATCTGGGACAAGTTCCGCTACGATCTGGTCGCCACACTGTGCCTGCTAGCGGCCACGGTGCTCGGCGTGGTTCCCGCGGAGAAGGCTTTCAACGGCTTTTCCAATCCGGTCATCATCATCATCGCCTCGGTGTTGATCATCAGCAAGGCGATCTCGCGATCGGGGATTCTCAACGCCGCGATGCGTCGAATCCTGAAAGACGCCCAATCGCCATCGCTGCAGGTCGGCATCCTGACCGCCTGCGTGACGTTTCTCTCGGCTTTCATGAAGAACGTCGGCACTTTGGGAATCTTCATGCCGATCGCGGTCCAGGTGGCGCGCCGCAGCAAACGGTCGCCGTCGATCTATCTGATGCCGCTGGCGTTCGGATCGCTGATCGGCGGAACCATGACGCTGATCGGAACCTCGCCCAACCTGCTGATTTCGACGGTGCGCCAGGAACTCGGCCGCGAGCCGTTCCGACTGTTCGATTTCATGTGGGTCGGCCTGCCACTGTCCTGCATGGCGGTGGCCTTCCTCTCGGTCGGGTGGCGATTATTGCCGAAGGACCGCACCGCCGCCCCCGGATCCGAGGACGCCTTCGAGATCGACAAATACACCGCGGATCTGCGCATTCCCAAGGAGTCGCCGCTGGCCGGAAAGCGGGTCGGCGAGCTCGAGCGGTTCAACGACATCGAGGCTCTGGTCCGAGCCGTGACGCGCGAGGGCGGCAATCACTACATGCCGCACCGCAACTGGATTCTCTATCCTGACGACATCGTGACGGTGCAGGCCGAATCGGCCGCGATCAAATTGCTGACCGAACAGGGCAAGCTGCAATTCGTCGGCGCCAAGGAACTCGAGAAGAACGAGGGCAAGCGCGACGAACTGGCCGTGGTCGAGGCCATCGTGGCGGCGGATTCGATCCTGATCAACCATTCGCCGCGCTCGATCAATCTGCGCAGCACCTTCGACGTCAATCTGCTGGCGATCAGCCGCGCCGGCCACAACCGTCACCTGCATCTGCAGACGCAACGCTTCGAAGTCGGCGACGTGGTGGCGCTTCAGGGCTGGCAGAAGGAGCTGCCGGCGACGCTGACCGAACTCGGACTGCTGCCGCTGGCCGATCGCGGATTGGGGCTCGGCCAAAGCCAGCAGGGCCTGGTCTCGCTCGGCATCCTGCTGGCGGCGATGGTGCTGATCTCGACCCATCTGGTCTCGGTGCCGATCGGCTTTTTCGGCGCCGCGGTGCTGATCGTGCTGCTCAAGCAATTGTCGCTGAAAGAGGCCTATGAGTCGATCGAGGGCCCGCTGATCGTGATGCTGGCGGCGCTGATCCCGATCGGCGAAGGCCTCAAGGAGACCGGGGCGACCGACGTCATCGCCCATCTGCTCGCCGTGGCCGGCAGTCACCTGCCCGGCTATCTGGCGCTGGCGCTGATGCTGGCGGTCTCGATGCTGCTGACGCCGTTTCTGCACCACGCCGCCGCCGTGCTGGTGCTGGGGCCGGTCGCCGCGATCGTCGCTAAGTCGCTGAACTACGACATGGACCCGTTCCTGATGGCGGTGGCGCTCGGCTGCGCCTGCGACTTCCTCACCCCGATCGGGCACCAGAACAATCTGCTGGTGATGGCGCCGGGCGGCTATCGGTTCACCGACTACTGGCGGCTCGGCCTGCCGCTGTCGATCGCCGTGATCGTGGTCGGCACCTTCCTGATTCAGGCGACGTGGCCGCTGCATCCGCTGGGCTGAGCTGTCCTCTCACCCGCTGTCGCCGCTCGGGCCGGCGGCTTGCAGCCGCGGCTTAATGAAAAATGCCACCACGTCCGGACAGCTGCGCTTGATGCTTGCTTCCAGGCCGGCGAAATCCCGCTCGATGTCCACCGCGGTACTGTGGTCGACGAAGTCCAGCGTCAACGCGACCACGATCTGCTGCGGAGCGAGATGGGTCGTCAGCAATTCGTCGGCGCTGAGGATATCGGGATGCTCGCGCGCGATCCGCAGGATCGTCTCCCGCGTCGCCTTGGTGGCGGGCTCGCCCATCAACAGGCCCTTGCTCTCCCGCGCCAGATAGGCCCCGGTCGCGGCCAGCAACAGCGCGATGCCGACCGACGCGACGCCGTCGAACACCGGCGCCTCAAACTGCTCCGCGATGAAAGTGCCGGCCAGCGCGATCAGAATGCCGATCAACGCCGCCGAATCCTCGAACAGCACCATAAAGGAGGTCGGGTCCTTGCTGCGCGTCGCGGCCTCGAGGTAACCGAGATTGGGCGCGATCTTGCGAAACTCCCGAAAGGCGACGAACCAGGATCCGCCCTCGAACACCAAGGAGATGCCGAGCACGATGTAATTGATCCGGGCATCGGAGATAGCCACCGGATTCAGGATATGCGCGATGCCTTCATAGAGCGACACCCCGGCGCCGATCGAGAAGATCAGCAATGCAACGATGAAGCTCCAGAAATAAAGCTCGCGGCCATAGCCGAGCGGATGTTCGGCATCCGCGGGCTTAGCCGCGCGGTGCAGCCCGTACAGCAACAGCAATTCGTTGCCGGTATCGACCAGCGAGTGCACCCCCTCGCTGAGCATCGCCGAACTGCCGGTCCACGCCGCGGCGAATAATTTGGTGATGGCGATCAGCAGGTTTCCCACCAGCGCCGCATAAATCACTTTTTTAGAGGACGCTTGCGCCGACATTTTGGGCTCCTGAAATGATCAAATCCAATAGGCCGACACCCGAGGGGCCGGCCGCACGACGAAGACGGTTCAAACAATAGCGGGTTGCGGATCGAGGCGGATATCGGCAATCACCGGCAGATGGTCCGACAGTACGCGCGCCGCCGGATCGACGCGACTGGCCAGCAGGCGAATGCCGCAACCATAGATGCGGTCGAGCTTCAGCAGCGGGAAACGCGATGGAAAGGTCCTGTTGCGGGTGCGAATCCGCAGGCGTTGCGCCAGCACACCGCGCACCGAATTGATCCAGAACCAGTCGTTCAAATCGCCGATCACCACCGCCGGGTGATCGGCCGCCTCGGCCAGCCGCAACAGGCTGCCGGCCTGCTGGCGCCGCTCGCGAATGCTCAGACCCAGATGGGTCGCGACCACCCGCAGCGGTCCGCGCGGGGTCAGGATGTCGGCGCTGATGGCGCGGCGCGGCTCACGCTCGCCGAAGGAGATGTCGTTGACGATCGGCGTGCGCGCCCAGGGCCAGCGGCTGATCAGCATCTGGCCATAATCGCCATCGGCGGTGACGATCGACAATGCGCCGATGCTGCTGCCGCCGAGCGCGCTTTGCAGCCGGTCGAACGGGTTCTCGTCGCGGCTGCGCGAATCGATCTCCTGAATGGCGATGATGTCGGGCGACCATTTTTGAATGAGCGCGATCACCCCCGGCAGGTCGAAGCCGGGATTGAGAGTGAAGGTGCCGTGCACGTTCCACGTCATCAGTCTGATCGAGCGTGCCGTCATGCGCGCCGACGGCGGCTGAACCAGGTCACCACGAACTGCGCCGCGAACGAGATTGCGATCCACGCCGCCGCGCTGGCGGCGAGGATGCCGATATTGATCCAGCTCGGCCGCGTCAGCAGATCGACCAGTTGCGATCCGAACGCCGTCATCGCGATCAGGCCGGGCGCCATGCCCAGCAGCGTGCCCAACAGAAAATCCGAAAACTTGATGCCGCTGGCGCCCGCCGCGAGATTCACCAAAGAGAACGGCGCCACCGGCACCATCCGGATCAGCACCACCGAGACGATGCCATTGCCCTTGATCGCCCCGGTAAAGCGGTCGAGCCGGTCTCCGATCAGCGAGCGAACCGGCTCCATGCCCATCGCGCGGCCGATCAAGTAAATGATCGAGGCGCTGCACAAGGCACCCATGGTCGCCGAACCGAGACCGATCCAGGGGCCGAGCGCGGCGCTGGTCGCCGCAATCAACACCGTGACCGGAAACAATAGAAAACCGCCGACGACAAACAGCGCCACCACCACCAGCGGCGCGATCGGATTGCCCTGCAGCGATTCGATGGTCTGCGACAGCCAGTCGAAATTCACATAATCGTACAGCGGCGTGAAGCGCCAGCCCAGGGCCAGGGCGGCAATCGCCGCCACCAGACCGGCCAGTTTCAGCGACGCCGACAGCGTGGTCGAGGCGGTCGAGGACAATTCCAGCGGGCGGCTTGGGTCGGCAATCGGCTCCATCATGCCGGAGAGTTCGGCCGGATCCGGGATGCCGTCATCGACCTCCTCCAGGCTGTGTCCGTTGCCCGTCAGTTCGGTCACCGCCAACAGCGAGCGGGCACGCGACAACGTTTCGGCGACATCCTCGGCGCTGACGCCACAATGAATGCCGATCAGCCTGTTGCGGATCTGCGCGATGGCGCGGCGCTGCGGCGCGTCGTCGGCCTCGATCACCAGATCGCATTCCGAATCGGCGCCCATCGACCGGTTATTGAGATTTGCCGAGCCGACCCGCAAATAGCGATCGTCGACGATCATCAGTTTGGCATGGACCATCACGGCCGCCTCGGCGCCGCCATCCTGCACCCGCGGATAGAGCAACCGCACCCGGTCCAGCAACCCCGCCGCCGCAAAGGCTCGGATGAATTCCAGCCGCCCGTTGCGCATCGCCCGCGCCTCGATCCAGGACGCATGCGTCTTCGGCCCGATCATCAGCAGTTCGAGCGCGGGACGCGCCTGCATCCGCTCCACCAGTCGCCGGGCAATGCCCTCGGCGCTGAGAAACTGGTTTTCGATGTAGATCGTGTGCTCCGCGCCGTCGATCATGTCGAAATAGAGCTGCTCCACCTCGCGGACTTCGGCGCTGGCGTCGAGCGCCGGCTCGGTGCGCGAAATTCCGATCTCCACATCCTCGAAGTCCGGCGACACGCCGTCGGGCCACCGGTCCAGCGCAGGGCCGAGCGGCGGCGCTGCTCCGGCCGCGCTGCGGGCCCAGCGTTCCCGCGCCAGTTCGGCGATGCTGCGGGCGGCGTCGCCGTCCACCGCCATCTGCAGGTCATGGAACGGCGGATAGGCGACCCCGTTCGGATCGACGCGATGATGGTTCTCCAAAGCATGCGCATCGGTGTCCCAGCGTCGGATCGTGAGATCGCAGCCGCCGACGAAGGCGACGCTGTCGTCGACCACGGCGATCTTCTGATGCTGGGCGGAGCCGAGCGGCAGGCAGGTGTCGCGGCGCAGGATCAGCCGATCCAGATTGCCAGCGCCGAAGCCATGGGCCAGGAACCATTCGCGCTCGCCCGCATAGATGATCGGCGCCTCCCAGACCAGAATGTGGATCCGCAAGGACGGCCGGCGCTGCAGCAGGGCCTGAAGGAATTCGCCGAGTCTATCCGGAAAGCCGTCATCGGCCTGCCCGCTGGAATCGACCAGCCTGGTCGCGCTGTGCAGGTCCCAACCGACCAGAAACACCGTGTTTTCGGCCGCTAGCAGCGATGTCCGCAACGCTCCATAATAGGCGGCGCCGTCGATCAACAGCGCCGCGCGTCGGGCTGGGGCCCGTCGCCATAGAGAATTCTGAGTTCGCATTCACACGCCTGACGTTACCGATGGTTCGATCCCCGGAACCATGAAACGCCTGATTGGCCGATTGGTTCGTCCTGCGCGCCGACGAAGAACTCCAGAAAAAAGTGGCCGCAGAGCGTCAATTCGTGAGCTGCGATTCGGTTTCTGCCGTTTGTCGGGGTCAGTTCGCGCAGCCTGCCACCCGGTTACGAAACAATGCCGTGGCGACCGGCCGGGCGCTATCCGGCATCAACGATGCCGCATAGCGCCCGGGACGCGCGCTTATTCTTCCTTCAACCCCAGCGCCAGATTGTTGCCGGTGGCGCCGTAATATTTGAACGGCAGGAATTTGCCCGACATCGAGATCTTGACGCGGTCGCCCTTGGGATCTGCGAGCCGCTCCAGCGCCATGTCGAAATCGATCGCCGACATGATGCCGTCGCCGAATTCCTCCTCGATCAGCGCCTTCCAGGCCGGGCCGTTGACCATGATCAACTCGTAGAGCCGATAGATCAAAGGATCGGTCGGCGGCATCGCTACGCCCTCGCCGCGCATCGGCACTTCATTGAGCATCGCGGCCTCGGATTTCGTCAGCCCGAACAGCTCGGCTGCCTTGGCGGCCTGCGGCTTGGTCAGCTTCATCTGGCCGAGGCAGGCGCCGACGATCAGGACATCGGAGAATCCGCCGATCTGCTCGCAGATGTGCTTCCAGCTCCAGCCATTGTCGCGCTTGATGTCGAGCAGTTTTTCGGTGAGGTCGCTTCGCTTCATGGGTCGCTCCTGGGGGTCGAACAGAAAATCATCGGCGCGCGGTCGCCGGCGCGGCGGCGGGCACCAGCGCAGGCTCGGCCGGCTGCGGCCGCACCACCGGCACTCGGCGCGGATCGTGGTCCGGCGTCTCGGCGGTGAAGGTCTTGCTGCGCGTCACCAGGAAATCGACGATATGGTTGCGCAGCGCGTAGTAGGACGGGTGTCGGTGCAGGTCGATCCGGGCGCGATCCTTCGGCAGCGGATTCTCCACCACCTCGGCCAGCACCGCGCCGGGGCCGTTGGTCATCAGGAAAATCTTGTCGGCCAGATACATCGCCTCATCGACGTCGTGCGTAATCATGAAGGTGGTCTGCCCGGTCTCCAGACAAATGCGCCGGACCTCGTCCTGCAGCGAGCCGCGGGTCAGCGCGTCGAGCGCCGAGAACGGCTCGTCCATCAGCATCATCTTCGGCGTGATCGACAGCGCCCGCGCAATGCCGACGCGCTGCTTCATGCCGCCACTCAGTTCCGACGGCCGCTTGTGCTCGGCGCCGGTGAGCCCGACCAGATCGATGAAGCTCTGGGCGTGGGCCTTGACCTTGGCCTTGTCCCAGTGCCGCCATTTCGAGGTCACCGCATAGGCGACGTTGCCCATCACGGTGCGCCACGGCAGCAGCGCATGGCTTTGGAAGATCACCGCGCGGTCGAGGCTGGTGCCTTCGATCGCCTGGCTGTCGACGATCACGGTGCCCTCGCTCGGCTGATCAAGTCCGGCCAGGATATTGAGCACCGTGGTCTTGCCGCAGCCCGAATGGCCGATCACGCAGCCGAACTCACCACGCTGCATCGACAGCCACAGATTTTCGAACACCGAGATCTCGCCGCCATCGGCGCCGGGGTAGCGCTTGGCGATGCCCTCGATCGATATGAACTTCTCGGTCATCGCGCTCACTCCGGAAACGTCACCATGCGGGTGAACCGCGCGAGGATCTGGTCGAGCAGCATGCCGACCACTCCGATCACCAGGATCGCGATGATCACATTGGTGATCGAGAGATTGTTCCATTCATTCCACACGAAGTAGCCGATGCCGGTGCCGCCGACCAGCATCTCGGCGGCGACGATCACCAGCCAGGCGATGCCGATCGAGATCCGCATCCCGGTGAGGATGGTCGGCGCGGCAGCGGGCAGGATCACCGTGAAGGCGCGGCGCAGATGGCCGACCTCCAAGGTCCGCGCCACATTGATCCACTCTTTGCGCACCGCGGCGACACCGAACGCGGTGTTGAGCAGCATCGGCCACACCGAGCAGATGAAGATCACGAAGATCGCCGACTGGTTTGAATCCTTGATGGTGTAGAGCGCCAGCGGCATCCAGGCGAGCGGCGAGATCGGCTTCAGCACCTGGATGAACGGATCGAGCGCCTTGTTGATCAGCGGCGACATCCCGATCAGGAAGCCGAGCGGGATCGCCACCGCGACCGCCAGCAGATAGCCGAGCGCGACCCGCGCGATCGAATAGCCGATCTGAATGCCGATGCCCTTGTCGTTCGGCCCCTTGTCGTAGAACGGATTCTTGAGGTGTTCCCACAATTTCGCGCCGACCTCGAGCGGACCCGGCATCGCCGATTTGCCCTGCGTCGCGGTCGCGCCCATCAGCGCCGCGTATTCCGGACTCATCTCGGCGACCGCGCCGGTGCCTCGGGTCGCGATGTGCCAGACGCCGATGAAGGCGAGGAAGATCGCAATCGAGACGACCGCGGCGCGGACGCGAAGAGAACTGGTCATCAATTGTCTCCACCCAGGCGAGATCTCGCAACCTTCGACCACCCCCGAAGGGGAAGGTCGAAGGACTTGACCGGCGTCGTCGTGATCACGATGCCTTCTTGATCTTGAAGCTGGCGAGGTATTCCTCCGGCTTGGTGCCGTCGAACGACTTGCCCATCACCGAAAACGACTTGGTGGTGGCGGTCGGCGGCGTCAGACCGGCCTCCTTCATCAGCTTGGCGGTGTCGGTGGCGAGATAGACCTGAGAGGCGATGCCCGCATAGTCGATGTCGCCCTTGACCTGCCCCCAGCGCTTCATCTGGGTCATGATCCAGACCGCGAAGGACTGCCACGGGAACGGATCGAAATCGATCCGGTTCGGCTGCTTGACGATGTTGCCGAGCCCGTCGGCGAAGGTGCCGGTGAGGATCTGCTCCAGCACGATCGGCGGCTGGTTCAGATAATTCGCCGGCGCGATGGCCGCGGCGATCTGCTTGCGGTTCTCGGGCTTATGGGCAAAGGCCGTGGCCTCGATGATCGATTTCAGCAGCGCCCCATAGGTGTTCGGCATCGTGGTGACGAATTCCTGCGAGGCGGCAAAAGCGCAGCACGGATGGCCATCCCAGATATCCTTGGTCAGGATATGGATGAAGCCGACACCGTCATAGACCGCACGCTGGTTCATCGGGTCGGGCGCGAGATAGCCGTCGATGTTGTCGGCGCGCAGATTGGCGACCATTTCGGGCGGCGGCACCGCGCGGATCTGAACGTCGACGTCGGGATCGATGCCGTGCTCGGCCAGATAGTAGCGCAGCAGATAGTTGTGCATCGAATAGTCGAACGGCACCGCGAATTTGAAGCCCTTCCAGTCCTTCGGATCGCGCTTGTCCTTGTGCTTCATCGCCAGCGTGATCGCCTGGCCATTGATGTTTTCCACCGCCGGCATGGTGTAGGGGATCGGATTGGATCCCACTCCCATGCTGATGGCGATCGGCATCGGCGACAGCATGTGCGCCGCGTCATATTCCTTGTTGATGGTCTTGTCGCGCACCACCGCCCAGCCCGCGGTTTTGATGACATCAACGTTGAGGCCGTATTTCTCATAAAATCCCATCGGCTTCGCCATGATGATCGGCGTCGCGCAGGTGATCGGGATGAAGCCGACCTTGAGGTCCTTCTTTTCCAGTGGCCCGCCTTCGGCAAAGGCTTCGGTGGCGGATTTCAACGGGAAGAACTGCGACACCGCGGCCAGCGCGGTCGCGGCCCCAACGGATTTCAGGAATGCCCGACGAGTGGCATCATGCGGAAACATCGCCCGCATCACCGCGGACGCCACCACGCCCTGATAGCGTGTCTGCTCGCTCTCGAGCGCTGCCTGGGCCTGCAGCTGCGTGGAAGCCTGGTGCTCGGCCTCGCTGGCATGGTGGCCGCAGCTGCAGCCCGATGCGTGAAGTCGTCGATCTGGGTCGAACGGGTTATCGAATGTGGACATGATCCCTCCTGCCTGACGCGATACCGTCAAAACGCAAGGACCGTGCCAGCAGCCTGGCGGCGAACTTGGCCAATTGCCGCAGCGCTTGGCGCAAATTTGCTGATTACGAAATTTCGTAATATACGAAATCTCGTAACCCGATTACGAAATCTCGGAGCGCACGATGGATCTGTCCGGCCCGGCCGCCCTCGACGCCGATGCCGTCTTGCGCGCGGCGGCGTTCGACGCCGCGGTCGAGCCCGCGCTGCTGCTCGATCCGGGCGCCGACCGGATCGTCGACGCCAATCACGCCGCCTGCGCCCTTCTGGGCGCCGATCGTGCCGTGCTGCGCCAGACCAGGATCAGCGCGCTGCATGACGGCCAGATCCCGGCGCTGATCGTGTTCACCCAGGCGGTGCAGGCCAAGCGGGCCTATTGGACTCATGCGCTGACGCCGCGCCACGCCAATGGCACCAAGCTCAGGGTCGAATATGCCGGCTCGATGGTGGCGCATGACGGCCGCGATCTCGTGCTGCTGATGATGAGCGACCTCGAGCAGCGAAGGCGCCGCTTGGTCGATGCCGCCGCCGAGGATTACATGCGCAGCGGACTCGCCACCTGGCAGCGGGTCGAGCGCGTCTTCCAGGATATCGAGCGGGAAAATCAGCTGATCCTGCGCGCCGCCGGCGAAGGCATCTATGGCGTCAACGCCGAGGGCAAGACCACCTTCGTCAATCCGGCGGCAGAGCGGATCCTGGGCTGGTCCGCCGAGGAACTGGTCGGCCAGGAGATGCACGCCATGGTGCATCACAGCCACCATGACGGGCGGCATTATCCGGGCCAGGATTGCCCGATCTATGCGGCGTTTCGCGACGGCGCGATCCACAATGTCGATGGCGAGGTGTTCTGGCGCAAGGACGGTTCGGCGGCCTGGGTCGAGTACACCTCGACGCCGATCCGCGACCGCGGCATCGTGGTCGGCGCGGTGGTGGTGTTTCGCGACGTCAGCCAGCGCCACGAGGCCGACGAGAAGCTGCACGCCGCGCTCGCCGAGGTCGACCGGCTGAGCGAGCGGTTGCAACTGGAGAACGCCTATCTGCAGGAAGAAATCCGGATCGAGACCAACCCGCGCGGCATCATCGGCCAATCCGAGGCGATTCAGAAGACGCTGCAGCAGGTCACGCTGGTGGCGCCGACCACCGCGGCAGTGATGATCACCGGCGAATCCGGCACCGGCAAGGAATTGATCGCCCGCGCCATCCACGAGGCCTCCGCGCGCCGCGACCGGCCGCTGATCCGAGTCAATTGCGCGGCGATCCCGCGTGAATTGTTCGAAAGCGAGTTTTTCGGCCACGCCCGCGGCGCCTTCACCGGGGCGGTGCGCGACCGCATCGGCCGGTTTGAGCTCGCCGACGGCGGCACGCTGTTTCTCGACGAGGTCGGCGAGATCCCGCTGGAGCTGCAGGGCAAGCTGCTGCGGGTGCTCCAGGAGGGCAATTTCGAGCGCGTCGGCGAGGAACGCACCCGCAAGGTCGACGTCCGGCTGATCGCCGCCACCAATCGCAATCTCAAGCAGGAGGTCGCCCGCGGGCGGTTTCGCGAGGATCTGTATTTCCGGCTTAACGTGTTTCCGATCGAATCGGTGCCGCTACGCGAGCGCCGCGAGGACATTCCGTTACTGGCACAGCACTTTCTCTCCAGCGAGAACAAGGAGCTGAAATCCGGGCTGCGGCTGTCGCAGGGCGATGCGCGCAGATTGGCGCGCTACGACTGGCCCGGCAATGTGCGCGAGCTGCAGAACGTCATCGAGCGCGCCACCATTCTGGCCCAGAACGGGCGGCTGCGGATCGATCTGCCCGAGACGCCCGGCGGCCATCCGGCGCCGGGCACAAACCGTCACAAGGGCGACGCCGCGCCCGCGGTGATGACGGTGTCGGAGCTGCGCGATCTGGAACGCGCCAACATCCTGGCGGCGCTGCGCGCGTGCAAAGGCAAGGTGTTCGGCGACGACGGAGCTGCGGCGATGCTCGACATCAAGCCGACCACGCTGGCATCGCGGATCAAGGCGCTCGGGATTGCCGCGCCCCGCCCGACGCACTGATCCGCCACGCCGATGTCGCCCGTTCGGTCATACCGCCGAAAACGACCTCAAAAACCGGGACCCCGAAGGGCATATAGCTAGTGAAATCAGATCGCCGGGGAAGATTGGTGGGGGAAGAAGGACTCGAACCTTCGAAGTCATAAGACGGCTGATTTACAGTCAGCTCCCTTTGCCACTCGGGACACTCCCCCGCTCGACGCCGCCAGCCCCTGTCCATCCTGAAGATGTTGAAAAGGTCGGTTGGCGCAAAAGCGAGCCCGCACGCGGGCATCCAATCAAGCGGGGTTATGGGCGAAGCCGGACCCCAAAGTCAACCAATCCCGGACGAATATCCGGGGCCGTTGGTCGCACGAGCAATGAAATTGCCATTGTTCCGGCCGCATGGGACAAGCAACCCATGAGTCCACGAGATCGAAATCCCCATTTTGCCCGGCGCGACGGCAAAGACCGCGGCAAATCGCCCGGTTTTGCCCGCCGTCCCGGCCCGCGCGAGCCCGCCGACGGCCCGGTGATTCTGTATGGCTGGCACACCGTGGCGGCGGCGCTGGGCAATCCCCGGCGCAAGATCCTCAAGCTGTTCCTCACCGAGAACGCCGCGCGGCGGCTGGCCGACGAAAAAATCGACACCAGGGTCACGCCGGAGCTGGTGCGGCCGAGCCTGATCGACCAGCGGCTCGGGCCCGATGCGGTGCATCAGGGCCTGCTCGCCGAGGTCGAACCGCTCGACGCGCCCGATATCGCAGACCTGCCGTCGGACGGCATCGTGCTGGTGCTCGACCAGATCACCGATCCGCACAATGTCGGGGCGATCATGCGCTCGGCGGCGGCGTTCGCCGTCAAGGCGATCGTCACCACCGCGCGCCACAGCCCGGAGGCCACCGGGGTTCTGGCGAAATCCGCCTCCGGCGCGCTGGAACTGGTGCCGCTGGTGCTGGTGCCGAATCTGGCGCGGGCGCTGACCGACCTCAACGACCGCGGCTTCCTCACCGTCGGGCTCGACAGCGAAGGCGGCGACGATCTCGGCGCCGTGGCGCTGCGCCAGCCGCTGGCGCTGGTGCTGGGCGCCGAGGGCAAGGGGCTGCGGCAATTGACCCGGCAGACCTGCAATGTGGTGGCGCGGCTCGACATGCCGGGCGAGATCAAGAGCCTGAACGTCTCCAATGCCGCGGTGCTGGCGCTCTATATCGGCGCCAGCCGGCTCGGCCTGATGGGCTAGCGCCCACTCAACCCAACAGCAAACGCCCGCTCGCATCGCTGCGAACGGGCGCCACAGGCCAGTCGGGCCCGGATCAGTAATAGCGGCGCGGCGGCGCGCGATAATGATGGCGCGGCGCATGGTGCGAATAGCGCGGCGCGCCGTAGCGCATGTCATGACGCATACCTTGATGCATGCTGCGATGCCCGTAGCCGCGATACATGCCATCGCGCCGCATGTGGCCGCGATAGACCTCGCCGCGATGGGTGCGGCGCATATCGGCGTAATGGCGGCTGTGGACGCGCCACGGCCGGGCATGGCTGCGCGAGCGATAGCTGTAGATCGCAGGCCCGCGCCAGGCCGGCGCCCCGTCGTAATAATGCGTGATGGCATTGGCATAGCGGCCGCCGCGATAGCCGTAACCGGCCGAGACCGACACGGCGCGCTCCTGATAGAACGGCACCGGCGCGAAATTGCCCGGGCCGGTATAGGTCGGCCCCTGATCGACGTAATAATAGCGGGTCGGATCCGGCAGCCGCTGATAGGTCTCGACGACGCCGTAGCCATAGCCGTAGCCATCGTAAACCTGCGGCGCGCAGGGGCTGACATAGGCATGGCCGCATGGCGCGCAGCCGCCGCCGAACAACCCGCCGCCGCACGCCATCGCGGGCGCGGCGCCCACGGTCAAGACGGCCAACGCCGCGATCACTCCCGAAATCGTATGACGCATTACTCTCTCCTGTCGGTGCTTTTTTGCTTGGTGCTAGTTTCGAGGTCGACTGTAATCCGGGCGCCGTTCCGGCGCATACATCCCGCGTTCCGGCGGCGCCACGATCACATTTGGCGGATCGAACGGCACCATCGGTTGGGCCGTCGGCGGCGCGGACTGCGCCGACCAGGATTCATGATAGCTCTCGGCGGGTTGCGGCAGCTTCCGGTTGGCCGGCGGTTCGATCTCGAGCCGGCCGTAACCCGGCAAGGAGGTGGAGCGCGGAAAATAATGCCCGACCCGCGGCACCGGATCGATATAACGGCCGCCATAGACGGTCGGCTGCACATGGGTGCCGCGCAGCAGGCCCCAATCGCCTTCCACCACCCGGTACGACGCATCGACCCCGTTGATGATGATCGGCACGCCGGGGCGACCGGGCCTCACCATCACAATGCCGCCGCTGTCGGCCCAAGCCGGCACTGCGGTCACGGTCAACAGCATCAACGCCTGCGCCACACGCTTCATCGACATCCCCGTCTGCATCACGCCAAGCTACCAGAAAACGCTGATGGAGGGGTTAAGGCCGGCGCCAAATTGCGCGGTAAGCCTAACGCACCCGGCGTGGCGCAGCTCTCGGACGGATTGGCGGGACATCCGGCGGCGGAACGCGGACCGGCTGCCGCCGCCAGTCCCGACGGCAGCCGACAAAACTTGCCGACCGGCCTTGTCGGGACCGAACGGCGCTGCTAGCTGTTTTTCCGGAAAATGCCGGTTTAGCTCAGCGGTAGAGCAGCGGTTTTGTAAACCGAAGGTCGGGAGTTCAATCCTCTCAACCGGCACCAATTTTCTCCAGCGGCCATCTCGCATCGGGCCACGCCAAAGCTGGCGCGCCGCAGAGCGCAAACATCGTCTGCGGCGGCTGATCCAGATCAGACCAGGGCGCGTTTCAGCGCTCCCTCAGGCCTTTTCTTCTTCCATCGTCACCGCGACGTCGCCATTGGCCGACAGCCGCACCTTCTGGCCTTCGACTTCAGCGACCAGGCCGAGATCGATGAAATGGTGGTGACCCTTGTGATGGCCCTGCCCGCTATCGGCCTTGGTCAACTTGATCCGGCCGCCCTCGACCTTGTCGACGGTGCCGACATGCACGCCGTCCGCGCCGATCACTTCCATATGCTCTTTGATGTGTGTGACGTCTGTCATCTGAATGTCCTCTGTGGACTTGCCCAACGCGCGGGAACCGGATCGGTTCAACCGCGGCGGCGAATGGGGCGGCGGGCGTCACAGCAGCCGGCACAGCACCGCCAGATTGATCGCGCAGGCCAGCAGCAGGACCAGAGCAAGGCCGATCTGGAGGGCGTCGAGCCGGGATTTCAAGGTCGGGTTCATGGCTTGAAAAGCATCGGGCGATTCTAGCCGCGGAGTCCCATCCGATATTTTTCCCGAGATTCAGGACTCGTTAACCTTCGATTCCCGGCCGGCCTGCCGCCGCCGCCAAGAAAAAGGCCGGCACATGAATGCCGGCCTGCGCAATGCTGCTCGATCGCCGTCGTCAGTATTTGGCGACCTCCGGGCCGCCCCAGCCGAAGCGATAATTGAGCCCGGCCTTGACGGTGTGTTCGTCGTTGCGGAACGAGGTCCCGGCCAAGCCCGCCGGGCCGCCGGTGAAGTTGGTGTCGTCGAACTTGTAATACTGATACTCGACCTTGGCCGACCAGTTCGGCGCGAACATGTATTCCAGGCCGGCGCCGACCGTATAGCCGCTGTCGCGATTGCCATTGGTGCTGTAGGCCGCTGGCGTGCCGGCCACGCTGACATCGAGATTGCTGTCGCGGAAGGCGTAGCCGCCCTTGGCGTAGAGCAGCGCCGGCCCCCAGGTGTAACCGAGCCGGCCGGTGACCGAGCCGAGCCCCTTGGTCTCCTGCGTCACCAACGCGCCGCCAGGCAGCAACACGCCGTCATTATTGCTCGATGGCAGCCAGCTATATTGCGCCTCGATACCGACCACCCAATTATGGGCGAACTGGAAATCGGCGCCGCCCTGCACGCCGCCCATGAAGCGGCCGTCATTGGCGATATTGTCGCTGCCGGCGAAGGCGCCGCCGAGATTGCCGCCCAGATAGAAGCCGGTCCAGTTGTAGACCACTTCCGGCGCCGTGTAGGCCGGGGCCTTGGTGTAGGTACGCGGGCCAAGATCGGCAGCGGCCGCGGGGCCGGCCAGCGCGAACATGGCGGCCGCGGCGGCGATGCCGGACAGAAGCTTTTTCATCGCAATATCCCCTTGCTACGTCGTGCTATATGGACAGAACAACGTGGCGTCAGTTTGGTTGCCGGACGGCTTTGGCGAAGCATTGATACTGCCCAACTGTGGCTTCGCAGCCACAATAGGGAACCGGCCGGCTGGAGTTAGTCGTGGCGGCGGCGGTTTTGGTCGGGGCTAGCGCGACATTTTTTCCAGCTCGGGAAACGGCGCATAGGTCAGCCCGGCGCAGGCCTCGCCGGCCTCCTCCATCACCCGGTCGACCCGGGCGTCGACATGGACGACCGCCAGTTCGCGCGCCGGGCCGTAGCTGCCGTTGGATCGCCGCGGCGTGAAACGCAGGCAGGAAATATAGAGCTGCCGGCCGTCGACGCTGCGCTGCACCGGTTCGGCCATCGTGGCATCGCGCACGCCGACCGGATTAGTCAGGTAAGTATGGAGGAAGGCGACGATCTGGCTGCGGTATTGGCTCGGGAACGGCTGGCCCGAACCGCCGCGATCATCGGCGGAGCTCATCAAGCCGCCGCCGCAGCCGCCGAGCGTCAGTGCGACCAGCGCCAGCGTCGTTGCGCGCGTCAACATCAATTGCAGCATCCGGTTGGTCCCGATGCTGGTTTAACGGCTGGATCGGACAATGCAACCGATCCACCCCGGCGCGACGGCGCGCCAAACCGACGCGGCTCGCCGCCATCGCCAAAGCGAGGCAAGCGAGCCGGCGGGATGTTGCGTGATCCGGCGCGCAGCGGCGCGATCGAGACCGATCGATCAGCCGCGCTTGGGGCCGCGGGTCACATGCTTGATCATCGCCTTGGAGACGTGGATCTGGTGGTGCTGGCGGAGGCTGTGATGACGCAGGCGCTTGTGGTGCGGGCGCACGATCCGCACATGGCTCTTCACCGCCTTGTGGCGCACATGCATCCGGGCATGCGGTTTGGCGTGCATCATCTTGGCATTGGCGTCGAGCGCGGTGGCGCTGTGGTCGCGGACGGTGCCGGCGGCCATCGCCGGGGCGGCGAGCAGCAACACGGCGAGCAGTGCGGCGGACATCATCTTGATCATGGTCGTCTCCAGGAAGGTTGGGGTGCAGGTCGACCGCGAAGTTGGCCGGATGATTTCCCGGGCTTATCGATCATGCCGCCACGCTAGCGGCGCCAACCTGAACCGAAGCTGAATCGAACCGCGCCCTGGTATTCATCCGCATGAACCGTTGCTCAGCTTGGCGCAGCGGATGCGACGCGGGCGGCATCATCGCGCCGATCGCCTTGCGCGGCATGGAGCGCTGTTTCCATCCGGCGGTTTTGGTGTAGGCTCGGGCTTCGTCGATCATGGGAGGAATGCATGAGCAGGACCGTGTTCAGACTATCGCTGCTGGCGTTGTTCGCGATCGCCGTGACGCTCGCGCCGGCGCTGACCCCGGTCAAGGCGGCCAGCGACGAGACGCCGACGCCGCCGGCCTCGGGCGACAAATCCACCAAGGGCAAGAAGACCGGCAAGAAGAGCTCCGGCCTCGAGAACCCGGCATTTCTCAAGGCCTATCGCGCCGCCTATGCGACGGTCTATGACCGCGGCGACTACAGCGGCGCGATCGCCCAGCTGACCGCGCTGGGCCAGGACGACCGCGCCGACGTCGCCAATCTGATCGGCTATTCCTATCGCAAGCTCGGCGACTACAAGCTGTCGCCGATCTGGTACGAGCGCGCTTTGAAGGCCGATCCGGCGCATGTGCGGACCTGGCAGTATTACGGCCTGTGGCAGCTCGAACAGGGCAATCGCGATCAGGCGCAGTATCATCTGGGCCGCATCGCCGCGCTGTGCGGCACCGAGTGTGACGAATATAAATCGCTGGCGGCGGCGCTGGACAAGCCGCCCGGCCAAGGGCCGGTGTACTAATCGGCCATGCCAAATCGCATCGGCGCGCCACCCGGCCCCGCCGATGCACCACGAAGATCCGCGTCGGGAATCGCCGATGCGATGATCGGCGATGGCGTTCCGGCGACAGGCGAAAGCCGCGCGAACAATCCCGCGGCTCGACAATGGCCAGAAAGGTCGTATAGACGACGGCGGCGCAACAAGCTTATTCGCACCGACCGTGATCGCAACGACCCCGCGCCGATCGAGCCGCAGAGACTGCATGACCAAACTCAGCAAGCCAGTCCGCATCGCCTTTGTCGCAAGCACAAGCGCGGAGGCGCAGACCGCGCTGACGCAGCTGGTGGAGCTGTACGGCAATTGCGAGCCCGCCGAATCCGATGTCATCGTGGCACTCGGCGGCGACGGCTTGATGCTGCAAACGCTGCATCAATATATGCGCACCGACAAGCCGATCTACGGCATGCATCGCGGCACTGTCGGCTTTCTGATGAACGAATACAGCACCGTCGATTTGCGCGCGCGGCTCGCGGCGGCGCGCGACACCGTGATCCATCCGCTGCTGATGCGCGCCACCGATGTCCACGGCGAGGTGCATATTCACCACGCCATCAACGAGGTCTCGCTGTTTCGCCAGACCCACCAGGCGGCGCGGCTGCGCATCATCATCGACGAGCGCGAGCGGATGAGCGAGCTGATCGCCGACGGAATCATGGTGGCGACGCCGGCGGGCTCGACCGCCTACAATCTGTCGGCGCAAGGCCCGATCCTGCCGATCAACGCCGCCCTGCTGGCGCTGACGCCGATCTCGGCGTTTCGGCCGCGGCGCTGGCGCGGCGCGCTGCTGCCCAACACCGCCTTCGTGGCGATCGAGGTGCTGGAGGGCGACAAGCGCCCGGTCGCGGCGGTCGCCGACCACGACGAGGCCCGCGACGTGCGCCGGGTCGAGGTGATTTCGGACAAGACCATCTCGATGCGGATGCTGTTCGACCCCGGCCACAGCCTGGAAGAACGGATTCTCAGCGAGCAATTCGGCTACTGAGCCGCGGGGCTTCGCCGCGAGCTAAATTCTATCGACATATCAATATCTTGGCCGGATTTTTCCGGCGCTTGCGGCAAACCTGTGACGACGCCGGCGGCACGCGGTCCTGTGCTTGATTCCACTCGAAAATTTGCCTCGCAGTCTTGCGGCCAAGCTGCGGCAAAGCGGCGGCAGCCCCGCCGCGGCGCAAATGTCTTGCGGCCAAATCATGGCGCCCGCCACAAGATTTCGGCCCCAAACGCCGCCGGTATTCCCATAAGATTTGCACCAAAAGGACATCATTCCTATCGACCGACTCGCTGCGTCGGGGACAGCGGTACCGGGCTGCGAGTCGCTGGGGGCGAGGCGCTGGGGGCTGCGAGTCGCTCGCCGAGCCGGGACCGCGCCCCTCGCCTCCCAGGACCGAGTCGCATCTGCGCGGCGCCAGGGCCGCCCGCCCGATCCCGCCGGCAGCGGAGCAGCGTCCGACCCTCATCCCGAGGAGCCCGGCGCCGGGGGTCTCGAAGGATGAGGCCCTCGGTGCCGGATGCATCGCCGAGCGAAGCGCCAAGCAGGCCTCACGTCGCGTCGAGCCGCGCGAGGTAGTGGCAAAGTCGAACCGCAGTTGCTTGCAGCGCTACTTCACGGAATTTGAATTCCGGTACAATAATCGTTCCGGCCTTGGCGTTAGCGATTGGGAACGGACGGCGAAGGCTCTCAAGGGTATTGAGGGCAAGCGCCTGACCTACCGGCCGACTAACTAAGGTTATCCATAAGAAACAGGCGGCCAAGCGCTTTTCACAGTGGCGTAAAGGACATGGATAGCTCTAGATTTCAGTTGGGGAGCAACCGAAATGCCAACTTATCTATCAGCCCAGCAGCAACTGCCATCAGCAATAGCCCAAGACGAATTTGTAATCGTAACAATACCCGTCTTGGACGTGGGGCTACCAGATGGGGTTGATCACGTCCGTATTGAATTGAAGATTCGTCACGCGAAGCATCTTTCTCAGGAGTTGCGGGTAGCGATTGACGCTGCACAGCGGAATGTGAACCTCTAGGGACTTTCATCCCAGCATTTTTCTGGATTTTGGCGCTGCACTTTTCTTCGAAGGTTTCTTTCCCACCTTCATTCTTCGTGTGGCTTCGCGAGCCCGCCACCCTCAATCTTAGCGCATGGGATGTGCCAAATTTCACAACTTTTGCGCCGACGATGCCTCTTGGATAGGCACCAGATCTCTTACGGCATGTATGGAAGGCATCGCCTCCAAAACCTGACTGTCCGCGCTGCCCCGCCTGTCTTCACTTAGAGGCATCTCGCGGTGCCATAGGCACTGCCGTCACCCCCGGAACAAGTCCGGCCATGACGCGGAGGGAGACGTCGCGCGCTGCCATTGCCGCGAGATTCCGGGTTCGCGCGCAGCTGGCGCTGCGCGCGCCCCGGAATGACCGGTTGCTGGGGGCGGCGTTCGCCGCGCGCCCGGCCCCGCGCCGCCGTCTCGCGCCGCCCTGCCCCGCCGCCGTATCGGGACGCCCGGCCGACCTGCCCGCGTCCCCGCGCCCCGGCCCGGCCCCGCGTCGCTCCCCCGCCCCCTCAACCCTTCGTTAACGCCCACCGGCTTATAGTTAACGCGACGTATACCGACGCCATCGGTGCGCGGGAGAGCCATGTTCCGGATCGATTTCAACAAGCTGCGCTTTCTGGTCTGCGACGACAATCCGCACATGCGCCGGATCCTGCGCACGCTGCTGCATTCGTTCGGCGCGCGCGAGGTCTATGAGGCCGAGGACGGCGCCACCGCGCTGGAAATGTACACCAACACCACGCCCGACATCGTCATCACCGACTGGTCGATGCCGATCTTCGACGGGCTCGAATTGGCGCAGATGATCCGGCAGCCGGAATCCAAGGGCAACCCCTACGCGCCGATCATCATGCTGACCGGGCATTCGGAGAAGCGCCGCGTCACTTTGGCGCGCGACGCCGGCGTCACCGAATTTCTCGCCAAGCCGATCTCGGCCAAGAGCCTGTATCAGCGCGTGCTCAACGTCGTCGCCAGCCCGCGGCCGTTCATCAAGACCAAGAATTATTTCGGGCCCGACCGCCGCCGCAGTACGACGGGCGGCTATATCGGCCCCGAACGCCGCCACGGCGGCGAGGCGGAAGTGATCCAGCACCCGTCCCTTCTGGATAAAGCCCGGGTCTCGGGTTAGCGACAAGGCGCCTTCGAGCATGGCCAAGACACCGCGCGACGTCCAGATCGAGACGTTTGCCGACTATCAGCTGATCACGCAGCCCAACCCGCTGCGCAAGGTGCTGCGCCGCGTCGCCGACAAGGATCTCGACGATCCGGTGGCGCGCGCCGAACGGGCGCTGGCCAAGCTGTCCAGCGAATTCGGCGCCTGGATGGCGGACGAATGCGCGCGGCTCGCCGCCGCGCATGCGGCGATCATCGCAGACGGCGTCAATGACGCGACGCGCGACGAATTGTTTCGCGCCGCCCACGACATCAAGGGCGACGCCGCCACCTTCGGCTTTCCCCACGCCGCCATCGCCGCCGAAAGCCTGTGCCGGGTGATCGAGCACGCCCCCGACCTCGCCCGCGTCCCCGAGGAACTGATCGCCAACCACGTCAAGGCGATCCACGCCATCGTCCGCGCCCGCGACAGCGCCGGCAATGCCGGCATCGAACGCGAATTGAACAAGCGGCTGCGGCTGGTCGCCGACGAGTACCTCGCCGCCGTCAACCGCGACCGGCCCGAGCACCTCGAGGCGATCCTGGCGCCCGGCATCGCGCCGGCGGAATAGCGCGGTTCTGCTTTTGCTGGAATCAGGACTGCGCTTCGAAGCGCTCACGACAGGCACCGCCTCATGGTGAGGAGGCGCGAAGCGCCGTCTCGAACCATGCGCCGCAGACCATGCGGCTCCTCATCCTTCGAGACGCCCGGCTTCGCCCTTCGGGCTACGCCGGGCTCCTCAGAGTCTGACTGAAAAAGCGATCAATAGAATCAAGACTTCAAGGTCGTCATTGCGAGGAGCACTTGCGACGAAGCAATCCAGTCCTTGCTTGGCGCCCCTGGATTGCTTCGCTCTCGGACGGCGCTGCGCGCCGGCCTCGGCTCGCAATGACGAATCAAACCTGATTTCAATGGTTTCTTTTTCAGTCAGGCTCTCAGGATGAGGACTCAGTACCCTTGGGAACGACCAAATCCGCTTCTATCAATCGATGAAGCGCTCTCTAGCGCGCGACGTGACAAGGTTTACGTCCGTCATTCCGGGGCGTGAGGCCGCAGGCCGAGCGAACCCGGAATCTCGCCGCAGATGGCGAGCGCGAATCCGGGCCGCGAGATTCCGGGTTCGCTCGCAGCTATCGCTGCTCGCGCCCCGGAATGACGGGGCTTGGGGGCGCCGGCATCACGGCCTCGCGCGCGCAGAACTAACGGCTTCGAGGCGTCGTTAGCAACGCCTCGCGCTCAGCTCGGCCACTCCCTGCCCCTCAGCTTCTGGCCCCCCGGCTCAGCTTTTCGCCGCCGCCTCGCGCGACGCGGCACCGTTTGCGTCCGTCATTCCGGGGCGTGTGGCCGCAGGCCGAGCGAACCCGGAATCTCGCCGCAGATGGTGAGCGCGAAATACCAAGCCGCGAGATTCCGGGTTCGCTCGCAGCAAAGCTGCTCGCGCCCCGGAATGACGGGGCCTGGGGGCGCTCAGCTTTTCGCCGCCGCCTCGCGCGACGCGGCACCGTTTGACGTCTGTCATTCCGGGGCGTGAGGCCGCAGGCCGGGCGAACCCGGAATCTTGCCGCGCATGGTGAGCGCGAAGACCCGGCCGCGAGATTCCGGGTTCGCTCGCAGCGAAGCTGCCCGCGCCCCGGAATGACCGGGCTTGGGGGCGCCGGTTCGCGTGACAACGCGTCCGACGACGCGGCACCATTCACGTCTGTCATTCCGGGGCGTGAGGCCGCAGGCCGAGCGAACCCGGAATCTTGCCGCAGATGGTGGCGCGAAATACCAAGCCGCGAGATTCCGGGTTCGCTCGCAGCGAAGCTGCTCGCGCCCCGGAATGACGGGGCTTGGGGGCGTCGGCATGAGCGCGTTGCGCGCGCCGGAATGACCGGCTCAAGCCCCGGACTAACGCGCTTGAGGTGTCGTGACCGACGCCTCGCGCTCAGCTTTTCGCGGCGGCCTCGCGCGCGGCGGCCAGTTCGGGGAAATCCTCTTCGCGGAATTCGACGCCGCGCAGATGGTCGGCGCGGTCGTTGTCGTGTTCGAGGCGGCGGAGCTGCACGCGGCGGATTTTGCCGGAGATCGTCTTCGGCAATTCGCCGACGAATTCCAACAGCCGGATCCGCTTGAACGGCGCCAGCCGCTGCTGCAGATGCTGGAAGATCGACAGCGCGGTGTCGCGCGAGCGGTCATGGCCCTCGGTCAGCAACACATAGGCCTTGGGGATCGCCAGGCGAATGGGATCGGGGCTCGGCACCACCGCTGCCTCGGCGACGGCGTCGTGTTCGAGCAGGATGCTCTCCAATTCGAACGGGCTGATGCGGTAGTCCGAGGATTTGAACACGTCGTCGGAGCGGCCGACAAAGGTCAGATAGCCCTCGTCATCGGCGAACACCACGTCGCCGCTGCGATAGACCTCGCCGTCGGCGCCGCTGACGGCGCCGCCCTCGCCCTGATAGCCCTGCATCAGCCCGGCGGGCCGCGCCGCGCCGAGCACCAGCGTCACCTCGCCTTCGGTGGCCGGATGGCCGTCCGCATCGGTGATCTTGACGACATAGCCCGGCAGCGGCCGGCCCATCGAGCCGATCTTGACTTTCTGGCCCGGCGAATTGCCGGCCAGCGCCGTGGTCTCGGTCTGGCCGTAGCCGTCGCGGATGGTCAGGCCCCAGGCCGCCTTGACCTGATCGATCACCTCCGGATTGAGCGGCTCGCCGGCGCCGCAGACCTCGCGCAGGCTGACCTTGAAGTCGGACAGCTTCTCCTGGATGAACAGCCGCCACACCGTCGGCGGCGCGCATAGCGTGGTGACGCCGCAGCGGCCGATGGTCGCCAGAAGGCTCTTGGCGTCGAAGCGCGGCTGGTTGACCACGAACACTGCCGCGCCCGCGTTCCACGGCGCGAACAGGCAGCTCCAGGCATGCTTGGCCCAGCCCGGCGACGAGATGTTGAGATGCACATCGCCGGGCTGCAGGCCGAGCCAGAACATCGTCGACAGCGCGCCGACCGGATAGCTGCGCTGGCTGTGGCGCACCAGCTTCGGCTTCGCCGTGGTGCCAGAGGTGAAATACAATAGCATCGGATCGTCGGCCTTAGTCGGCCCGTCCGGCTCAAAAATCTCGGAGAAATCCGCGGTCCGTTCGAACGGCAGCCAGCCATCCTGCGGCGCGGTGGCGCCGACCACGACGCGCTTCAGATCATCGCCGCCGAGGCCTGAAAATTTCGCCACCTGGTCCTGCGACGCCACCACGATCTTGGCGCGGCCGCGATCGAGGCGGTCGCGCAATTCGTCGGGGGTAAGCAGCGTTGTCGCGGGGATCGTCACCACGCCGAGCTTCATCGCCGCCAGCATGGTCTCCCATAGCGGCACCACATTGCCGAGCAGCAGCAGCAGGTGATCGCCGCGCTTCAGCCCCTGCGCGCGCAGGAAATTCGCCACCTGGTTGGAGCGCTTCGACAGCGTCGCGAAGGAGAGCCTGGTCTCGGTGCCGCTGGCGGCGTCGACGATCCACAGCGCGGTGGAATCGCAGCTGTCGGGATTGGTGGCGAGATCGGCGTCGAACCAGTCCAGCGCCCAGTTGAACGGCACCGGATCGGGCCAGCGGAAATCCGCCACCGCTCTGTCGTAATCGGTGCGGTGGTCGAGCAGGAAGGCACGGGCTTGTTGAAATGTGGTCATGCTATCAACCTCAATGAACGACTACGAAATGATCTTGAGATGTCACGCCGTCATTGCGAGGAGCGAAGCGATGAAGCAATCCAGCCTGTGCTTGGGCTGCTGGATTGCTTCGCTGCGCTCGCAATGACGACCACGACGCGAGCCTGCTACGACGACGTCCCCGCCTGCTCGCGCAGATAATTGATGATGCCGGAGAAATCCGCGCCGCCATGGCCGGCGGCCTCGAATTTTTCGTAAATCGCCGCCGCATGGGCGCCGAGCGGCGTCGCGGCACCGGCGGCTTTCGACGCCTCCTGCGACAGCCGCAAATCCTTCAGCATCAGCGCGGCGGCAAAGCCCGGTCTGTAGCTGTTATTGGCCGGCGACGCCGGCACCGGGCCCGGCACCGGGCAATAGCTGGTCAGCGACCAGCATTGCCCCGACGAGGTCGAGGCGACGTCGAACAGCGCCTGATGCGACAGGCCGAGCTTTTCGGCCAGCGTGAAGGCTTCGCAGACCGCGATCATCGAAATGCCGAGGATCATGTTGTTGCAGATCTTGGCCGCCTGGCCGGCGCCGGCGCCGCCGCAATGCACGATCTTCTTGCCCATCAGTTCGAGGATCGGCTTGGCCGCCGCGAAGGCGGCGGCGGCGCCGCCGGCCATGAAAGTCAGCGTCGCGCCCTTGGCGCCGCCGGTGCCGCCCGACACCGGCGCATCGACCGAGGCGATGCCCTGCTTGGCGGCCAGCGCATGGGCCTCCACGGCGCTCTCGACGTCGATGGTCGAACAATCGATGATCAGCGATCCCTTGGCCAGATGCGGCAGGATCTCGGCCCACACCGCGCGGACATGTTTGCCGGCCGGCAACATGGTGACGATCACCGCGGCGCCCTTCACCGCCTCGATCGCCGAGGCCGCGATGGTCACGCCATCGGCGCGGGCGGCGGCACAGGAGGCTTCGGCGAGGTCGAAGCCGGCGACGTTGCGCCCGGCCTTGACCAGATTGGCGGCCATCGGCCCGCCCATATTGCCGAGACCGATGAATGCGAGATCCGTCATGTCGTTCCCCCTGTTGGTTTTTTGAATTGTTAGCCCGGGAATGTCAGTTCGTCAGCTCCCCGGTCGACAAAATAAGCTGCGACAATCTCGGGCGTGACCTGCTCGATCCGCGCCGGGTGCCATTGCGGATTGCGGTCCTTGTCGATCACCGCGGCGCGGATGCCTTCGACGAAATCGGCGCTTTCGAACACCTGCAGCGCCGCGCGGTATTCATTGACCAGGCATTGCTCCAGCGAACTGGCCTCGCGCGCCATCCGCAGCAGTTTCAGCGTCACCTTGAGGCTGGTCGGGGATTTGCCGTGCAGCGTATCCGACGTCACCTGGGCGAAGTCGGAGCCGTGATGCGCCAGCGCCGCGACGATCTCCTCGATCGTATCGGCGCCGAACAGCGCGGCGATCAGCTCGGCGTTGCGCTGCGCCGGACCGGCCTCCGGGGTCTCGGTGAAGCGTGCGATGATGCCGCGGACATTGTCGGCATGGGCGTCCGCGGCGACCTGCGTCAGCGCGGCGCGCAGTTCGGCCCACGCCTGCGACGGCACATAGGCGTCGGCGAATTGCGCATAGAGCGCATCGGCGCCGTTCATGGTCTCGCCGGTCAGGCCGAAATAGGTGCCGATCTCGCCGGGCGCGCGCGACAACAGAAAGGTGCCGCCGACATCGGGGAAGAAGCCGATGCCGACTTCCGGCATCGATATCCTGGTCTTCTCGGTGACGATGCGGTGGCTGCCATGCGCGGCGATGCCGACGCCGCCGCCCATCACCAACCCGTCCATGAACGCCACATAGGGCTTTGGATATTTGGCGATCCGCGCATTGGTGATGTATTCCTCGCGCCAGAACACTTTGCCGAGGTCGCCGCCGCTGCGGGCGCTGTCATACAGGCTGCGGATGTCGCCGCCGGCGCATAGTCCGCGTTCGCCGGCGCCTTCGACCAGCACCAGCGCGATGTCCGGATCGGCCGCGAACTGGTCGAGTGCGGCTTCGATGCCGCGCGCCATCTCGAGCGTCATCGCGTTGATCGCCTTCGGCCGGTTCAGCCGGATCACCCCGGCCGCGCCTTCGCGCCGCACGATCAGATCGGGTTCGGTCATCGGTGCATTCATCGCGCGCCCTCAATCAGTTTGCGAGCCACGATCAGCCGCATGATTTCATTGGTGCCTTCGAGGATCTGGTGGACCCGCAGGTCGCGTACGATCTTCTCGATGCCGTATTCGGCGAGATAGCCATAGCCGCCATGCAGCTGCAGCGCCTGGTTGGCGACTTCGAAGCCGACATCGGTGCCGAAGCGCTTGGCCATCGCGCACAGCATGGTGGCGTCGGGATCCTTGCGGTCGAGCGCCGCCGCGGCGCGCCAGACGAAGGTCCGCGCCGCTTCCAGCTCGGTCGCCATGTCGGCGAGGCGGAATTGCAGCGCCTGGAATTCGTCGAGCCGCTTGCCGAAGGCCTTGCGCTCCTTCATGTAGCTCAGCGATTTGTCGAGCGCCGATTGCGCGCCGCCGAGCGAACAGGCCGCGATATTGATGCGGCCGCCGTCGAGCCCGGCCATCGCGATCTTGAAGCCGATGCCCTCGTCGCCCAAGCGGTTTGCGACCGGCACGCGCGCATTCTCGAAAATGACGGCGCGGGTCGGCTGCGCGTTCCAACCCATCTTGCGCTCCTCGGCGCCGAATGACAGGCCGGGCGTATCGCTCTCCACCACCAGCGTCGAGACCCCGCCGGGGCCGTCCTGCCCGGTGCGCACCATCACCACATAGAGCCCGGCTTCGCCGGCGCCGGAGATGAATTGCTTCTGGCCGTTGAGCACATAGTGATCGCCGTCGCGAACCGCGCGGGTGCGCAAGGCCGCGGCGTCGGAGCCCGAGCCGGGCTCGGTCAGGCAATAGCTCGCCAACAGCTCCATGGTGCACAGACGCGGCAGCCATTTGCTGCGTTGATCGTCGTCGCCATAGGCGTCGATCATCCAGCTCGCCATGTTGTGGATCGAGATGAAGGCCGATGTGGTGGGGCAGCCCTGCGCCAGCGCCTCGAAGATCAAGGCGGCATCGAACCGGGTCATGCCCGAACCGCCGACATCGTCGCGGATGTAGATGCCGCCCATGCCGAGCGCCGCGGCTTGCCGCATCACCGCGACCGGGAAGGCTTTCTCCTCGTCCCATCTCAGCGCATGCGGCGCTATGTTGTCGGCGGCGAAATCGCGCGCCATGTCGCGGATCGCGATCTGGTCTTCGGAGAGGGCAAAGTGGGTCATTCGGGATGCCAGTCGGAAAGCAGGGTCACATGATGCGCCAGCTCAGAGCCGGCGAGTTTCGTGGCGAAGCGACGATCCGCGGTGACGAGCTGCGCGTCGAGCCGCCGCGCGGTCTCTAGATAGATCAGGTCGTAGATTGGATGACGCAGCGCGCAGGAATTTTCCAGTGCAGGCGCGACCAAGTCATCGACCGGGAGCATCTCATCGAAATAGTTCGGCAGCGAGCGGAGATTGTCCAGCGCCTCCGCCATCGACATCGGTCCTGCCAACACCTTTCGACCAAGCGCGTTAGCCACCTCGGTCATGATCAAACGCGGTGCGAACAGCCGGTGTCCGCTCGCGGACAAATCGTCGGCTACCAGCGAATCCACTTCCGCAGTGAACCATTTCACCGCAACACTCGCATCGACGACGAAGTCACTCACTCCAGCCCTTCACGAATTTCATCAAGGGTCAGCGCGGGCTGAATTTCCGGATGCCGCGATCGAAAATACCGCGACACTGCGACCCGTTCTTCGGGGGTAAACTTCTCGTTGCGCTCCAAAAGCAACTCGACCTCCTGCGCAAAGGTCCGTCCATTCGCGCGCGCACGGCGCGCGAATGCAGTCTCCAGTTCGTCGGCGCGGCTGTGAATCTCGGCCTCTGCCATCGCTCTGCTCCTGGGCTATCCAGCCCCGAATTCTACCCTAGTTCATCGTCGGAATCGAGAATTCCGCGCCCTCCTTGACGCCGGACGGCCAGCGTGCGGTGACGGTCTTGGTCTTGGTGTAGAAGCGGATCGAATCCGGGCCGTGCTGGTTGAGGTCGCCGAAGCCGGATTTTTTCCAGCCGCCGAAGGTGTAGTAGGCGATCGGCACCGGGATCGGCACATTGATACCAACCATGCCGACATTGACCTTGGCGGCGAAGTCGCGCGCGGCGTCGCCGTCGCGGGTGAAGATCGCCACGCCGTTGCCGTAGTCATGGTCGGACGGCAGCGCCAGCGCCTCGGCGTAGTCATGGGCGCGCACCACGCTGAGCACGGGGCCGAAAATCTCTTCCTTGTAGATCCGCATGTCCTTGGTGACATTGTCGAACAGGCAGCCGCCCATATAAAAGCCGTTCTCATAGCCCTGCATCTTGAAGCCGCGGCCGTCGACCGCCAGCTTAGCGCCCTCCTCGATGCCGACCGCGACGTAATCCTTCACGCGCTCCAGCGCCGCCTTGGTGACCAGCGGGCCGAAATCGGCGGAAGGATCGGTCGAGGGCCCGATCTTCAGCGCCTCGACGCGCGGAATCAGTTTCTCCATCAGCCGGTCGGCGGTGGTCTTGCCGACCGGGACCGCGACCGAGATCGCCATGCAGCGCTCGCCGGCCGAGCCGTAGCCGGCGCCGATCAGCGCGTCGACGGTCTGGTCCATGTCGGCGTCCGGCATGATGATGGCGTGGTTCTTGGCGCCGCCGAAGCACTGCGCGCGCTTGCCGGTGGCGGCGGCGCGCTCATAGATATATTGCGCGATCGGCGAGGAGCCGACAAAGCCCACCGCCTTGATATCGGCATCGTCCAGAATGGCGTCGACCGCCTCCTTGTCGCCATTGACGACATTGAGGATGCCCGGCGGCAGCCCCGCCTCGATCATCAGCGCGGCGAGCGCCATCGGCACCCCGGGATCGCGCTCCGAGGGTTTCAGCACGAAGGCATTGCCGCAGGCGATCGCGGGGGCGAATTGCCACATCGGGATCATCGCGGGGAAATTGAACGGGGTGATGCCGGCGACCACGCCGAGCGGCTGGCGCATCGAATAGATGTCGATGCCGGGGCCGGCGCCCTCGGTATATTCGCCCTTCATCAGATGCGGAATGCCGCAGGCGAATTCCACCACTTCGAGGCCGCGCTGGATGTCACCCTTGGCGTCCGGCACGGTCTTGCCGTTCTCGCGCGCCAATAGCTCGGCGAGCTTGTCGTAGTCGCGCTGCGCCAGTTCGAGGAATTTCATCATCACGCGGGCGCGGCGCTGCGGGTTGGTGGCGCCCCACGCGAGCTGGGCGGCCTTGGCGTCTTCGACCGCGGCGCGCAATTCGGCCTTGCTGGCCAGCGCGACCTTGGCCTGGACCTCGCCGGTCATCGGCTCGAACACGTCTGCCGTGCGTCCGGATGTGCCCTTGACCTCGTGGCCGCCGATAAAATGCCCGATTGCGCGCATGCGTTCCTCCTGAAGGCTGAATTTCAGACTCTTTGAACAGGCTTTTTGCCGGTTTGGGAAGGGCCTCGGCGCGCAGCGGCTTGGCGAAAATGCCGGGGCCCGCAGGCCGGCAGCGCCGGGCTGCCGGCTTGCGACGATCGCGGCCCTGTCTCGGCTGGCCTCAGCCTTGCGGCTTGACCGTATCCTTGACCGTCCCCTTGGCGGCGGCCTTGCGCGGCCTGGCCGGCGATTTCGCCGGCTTGGCGGTTGCGGGCCGGGTCAGCACGGCGTCGCGGCCGGCGTCCAGAATGGCGTCGGACAATTCGCCGCTGCCGGCGATGCGCGACAGCACCAGGGACCCGACCATGGTCGACAGCGCCGCCATCGCCTGCTTGCGCGCCGCCTTGGGCGGCGCATCGGCGATCTGCGCGCTCATCATCTCGATCATCTGTTCCAGCTTGCCGGCGAAGGCCCGGCGGGTTTTCGGGCTCTCGCGGGCGATCTCCGCGCCCAGCGCCGGCACCGCGCAGCCGCGGCCGGGGTCGTCGCGATGGGTCGCGCTCAGATAGGCGGTGACGATCGCGGCAAGGCGCTGCGCCGGCGGCAGCTCGCTGACCAGCTTGCGCCAGCGCGCGGTGGAACGGTCCATCGCATAGCCGAACGCCTCGATCACCAGCGCCTCGCGGGAATCGAAATGGGCGTAGAAGCCGCCATGGGTGAGGCCGGCCTCCTTCATCAGGTCGGCGACGCCGACGCCGTGGGCGCCCTTTTCGCGCAGCCGCACCGAGGCCTTGCGGACGATCCGGTCGTGGGTTTCGAGCTTGTGTTCCTTGGAATAGCGCATCGGCGGCCCATGGCATGTTCGTGGTCATATAATGAGCCCATCCATAGCGCAATTCCGCCGCGAAAGCCCGCAATTTCGCAATCGGTCGCACCGCGCCGCCCCGCACCCTTGACAACGCCGCGCCGGACCCGGAACTGGTAGGTCAAGGGCGCGGCCGCGCCTCACAGAACATGGGAGGCAATCCATGCAGACGCTCAATGATCATTGCGCCGTGGCGCGCGACCCGCGCGGCGTGGTCCGGCTGACGATCCGCAATGCCGGCCCGCTCAATATCCTGAATTCGACGGTGATCGCCGCGCTGCGCGAGGGGCTGGAGGCGCTGGCGCGCGAGCCCGGGATCCGGGTGCTGGTGATCGCCGGAACCGGCGACAAGAGCATGATCGGCGGCGCCGACATCAAGGAGATGGCGACGCTGGACCAGCCTTCGGCCGAGACGTTCATCACCGGGCTGCGCGATCTGTGCGAGGCGGCGCGCGCGTTCCCTGCCCCCACCATCGCCCGGATGCCGGGCTGGTGCCTCGGCGGCGGGCTGGAATTCGCCGCCGCCTGCGATCTCCGCGTCGCCGCCCATGACGCCAAATTCGGCATGCCGGAGGTCCGGGTCGGGATTCCCTCGGTGATCCACGCCGCACTGTTGCCGCGGCTGATCGGCTGGGGCCGCGCCCGCTATCTGCTGCTGACCGCCGCCAATATCGACGCGCCGACCGCGCTCGCCTGGGGCCTGATCGACGCGGTGGCGCAGCCGGGCGGCCTCGACGACGCCGTCGAGGCCCAGGTCGCAGCCCTGCTGCAATGTGCCCCGCAGGCGCTGCGCGCCCAGAAGGCGCTGCTGCAGGCCTGGGAGGAATTGCCGCTTAAGGAATCCGTCGATCTCAGCATCAAGGTGTTCGGCCAATCCTATCTCAGCGGCGAACCGCAGCAACTGATGGGCGATTTCGTCAACCGCAAGCGCTGAGACAGGCGACCGCCGGATGCTCAGAGTCTCAAGGCCGTCATGGCGAGGAGCCCTTGCGACGAAGCAATCCAGGTTTTGCTCGGTCCGGGATTGCTTCGCGCTCGGACGGCACGATGCGCCGGCCTCGGCTCGCAATGACGAAATCGGCCGACGCGATTGCAAATTCCGCGCCGCATCATATGATAGCGATCATCTCATCTGGCGCGGGCGACCGACCGCCGGCCGAACCGCAGCAGGCCCCGCATGATTTCAGACTGGCTGTCGGCCGCCCTCGCCCGCCGTAACGTCCATTACGGCTGGGTGATGGTCGGCATCACCTTCCTGACCGCGCTGGTCTCGGCCGGCGCGGTCGGCGCGCCCGGCGTGTTCATCGTGCCGCTGCAGACGGAATTCGGCTGGAGCACCGCGGAGATTTCCTCGGCGCTGTCGATCCGCTTCATCCTGTTCGGGCTGATGGCGCCGTTCGCCGCGGCGCTGATGAACCGCTACGGGCTGCGCAATGTGACGCTGGCGGCGCTGCTGATCGTCAGTTCCAGCCTGCTGGCCTCGCTGGCGATGACCAAAGTCTGGCATCTGATGCTGCTGTGGGGCGTGGTGGTCGGGATCGGCACCGGGATGACCGCTTTGGTGCTCGGCGCCACGGTGGCGACGCGCTGGTTCGCGCAGCGCCGCGGGCTGGTGATCGGGATGTTGACCGCCAGCGTCGCCACCGGCCAATTGGTGTTCCTGCCGCTGCTGGCGAGCCTGACCGAGCGGATGGGCTGGCGCGCGGCGCTGGCCTTTGTCTGCGTGATGATGGCGGTGGCGGCGCTCGGCGTGCTGCTGCTGATGCGCGACCGGCCGAGCGACCTCGGGCTGCGGCCGTTCGGCGACACCAGCCATGAGCCGATCGCGCCGCCGCCGCCCAACACCGCGCCGATCATGGCCGCCGCCCTCGGCACGCTGCGCGACGCCGCCAGGACAAGGGTGTTCTGGGTGCTGTTCTTCACCTTCTTCATCTGCGGCGCCTCGACCAACGGGCTGGTGCAGGTCCATCTGATTCCGCTCTGCGCCGATTTCAACATCCCGCAGGTGCAGGCCGCCGGCCTGCTGGCGGCGATGGGAATTTTCGACTTCTTCGGCACCATCCTGTCGGGCTGGCTGTCGGACCGCTACGACAACCGCTATCTGCTGTTCTGGTATTACGGCCTGCGCGGATTGTCGCTGCTGGCGCTGCCGTTCACCGATTTCTCGTTTTACGGGCTGTCGCTGTTCGCAGTGTTTTATGGCCTCGACTGGGTCGCCACGGTGCCGCCGACGGTGCGGCTGACGGCGCAGAAATTCGGCCCCGAACGCGCCAATCTGGTGTTCGGCTGGATCTTCGCCGGCCATCAGCTCGGCGCCGCCACCGCCGCCTTCGGCGCCGGCCTGTCGCGCACCGTGCTGTCGAGCTATCTGCCGGCGTTCTTCATCGCCGGCGCGCTGTGCCTGGTGGCGTCGCTGATCATCCTCACCATCAAGCGGCATCCAAGGGTCGCGGCGGCTTAACGGGATCGATCATCATCGTCCGTTTCCCGGACGCGCCGCCCTTCGCGCTGCTGCGCAGAGCCGGGACCCCGCGTCGCGCATCGATACCAGGCACCGGGGCCCCGGCTCTGCAGCGCACCACGCCGCTACGCGGCGTCCGGGGCACGGGGGGCACCGTGGGCCACTTGCCGGCGTCGGCACCACCAACCGACGCCACTTTTGGATTGATCGGGTCCGCGAATGGTTCATACTCAGCATATTTGATACTTGCCGCTGTCCTCAATTGCAGGGGATTTCGATGGCTATCACGCTCAGGGTCCATGCCGGCGCCGACGATGCGTTCATCGCCTGGACGGCGGATTTCATCCCCGAGTGCCGCGGCTTCGCGCTGAAGCGACGGATCAAGCGCGGCACCAGCGCCGACAGCCCCCACACTGTGCGCGCCGCCGACGCCGACGGCTTCGCCGAGGAAATTGTCTCCAGCTGGGTCGGCTTCGCCGACGGTCCCGACGTCCGCAGCGGGACGCGCATGCCGACCACGATCTGGCCGATCCAGAAATATCTGTGGTCGGACTTCACCGTCAATGCCGGCGACATTGTCAGCTACCGGGTGGTGCCGATGCTCGGCGCGTGGAACGCGCTGACCGAAGACGCCAAGCAGGCCTCGCGCTGGAGCGCGCCGCTCACCATCGGCCGCAGTGACGGCAATATCTCGTGCTATTTCAACCGCGGCATTGTCGCCAGCCAATGGCTGGCGCGGCTGCTGCCGAGCGATCCGGACGACCCCACCAAGGACACCACCGCCAAGGGCCGCAAGCTGACGACGATCATCGCCACGCCCGGCGATCGCACCCGCAATTTCCTCGCCGGCGACGTGCGCGACCAGCTGGTGTCGCTGCTCGAGCGCGCCAACAAGGACAAGCGTCACATCTACGCCGCGCTGTTCGAGCTCGAGGACCCCGAGCTGGTGCCGTTGCTGGCGGCATTCGGCAAGCGCGCGCATCTGGTGCTGGGCAATGGCAGCGTCAAGAAAAAGGGCGACGACGAGAACAAGGCGGCCCGCGCCACGCTGAAGAAGGTCTGCGATATCCGCGACCGCTTCTCGGCGCCGCGCGCGCTGGCGCACAACAAATTCCTGGTGATCTGCGGTGCCGGCAAGAAGCCGGCCGCGGTCTGGACCGGCAGCACCAACTGGACCCGGACCGGCCTGTGCACCCAGGCCAACAACGCGCTGCTGATCGAGAACGGCGCCGTCGCCGCAGCCTATCTGGCGCAGTGGACGGCGCTCGCCAAGGCCGGCGACGCGACGCCGGGCAGCCTGCGGCAGGCCAATGCGACGCCGCGCAAGCCGATCCGCAACAAGGCGTTCACGCTGTGGTTCACCCCGATGGCGGAGCCGAACGACCTCGAACAGGCCGGCGCCCTGATCGCCGGCGCGCAGCAGGGCGTCCTGTTCCTGATGTTCAACCCCGGCCCCCGCGGCAGCCTGCTCAACGACATCATCGAACTGGCCTCGCCCGCGAGCCCGCATTACGATCCGCAGCTCTACATCCAGGGTGTGGTCAACCAGAATCCCGGCACCGCCAAAAATCCGGTGACGCTGTTCAATCGCGGCGACCGGATCGACGCCAATGCCGACGTGGTGCTGCCCGCGGCGATCGGCGCGCGATTGAAATACTGGACCAAGGAATTGCTGAAAATGCCGCGCGCCCACGCCATGGTGCACAGCAAAGTAGTGGTGGTCGATCCGTTCGGCGAGCATCCGGTGGTGATGACCGGCTCGCATAATATGGGGCCGAAGGCCAGCGGGGTGAACGACGAGAATCTCGTCATCGTCGAAAACAACGCCGCGCTGGCCGCCGAATACGCCACCAACATCATGGCGATCTACAACCAGTATCGCTGGCGCGCCGCGCAGCGCAAGACGCCGCAGGAAAGCAAATGGGCGGGGCTGGCCGACAATGACCGCTGGCAGATCGGCGCCCCCGACGCCAGCCCGAACACCCAGGCCTACGATCAGCGACGCCGGCGCGAACTCGACTTCTGGTTCGGCCGCGGCTGAAACCAGGCGTCTTCACCAGCGATCGCAGAGTTGCGCGGGACTGCGGCATCCGAGCGTGGCAGCGTAGGCAGACCGCGCTTCGGTGGTGGCGGCTTCGGCAGAACCATGCCTGCCGTGTCCCGGACGCGCTGCAGCGCCCTTCGCGCTGCGGCGCAGAGCCGGGACCCCGCTTGGCGCATCGATACCAGGCACCGGGGCCCCGGCTCTGCAGCGCACCACGCCGCTGCGCGGCGCGTTGCACTGCGTCCGGGGCACGGAAGCAACGTGCTGGCGAGCTATTTGCCGGCGTTCTTCATCGCCGGCACGCTGTGCATCGTCCGGGCACTGATCATCCTCAAGCGGCAGCCGCGGGAGATGGAGACCTCGCGAAATGAACCATCATCACCCGTGTCCCGGACGCGCTGCAGCGCCCTTCGCGCTGCGGCGCAGAGCCGGGACCCCGCTTGGCGCATCGATCACAGCACCGGGGCCCCGGCTCTGCAGCGCACCACGCCGCTGGCGGCGCGTTGCACTGCGTCCGGGGCACGGGCCTCATGGTTCGAGACGGCGCTGCGCGCCTCCTCACCATGAGGGGCAGCAGCCGGGCCGCTGGCGCTGCGCGCCTCCTCCATGAGGGGCAGCAACCAGACCGCGCTGCGCGGCGCCTCACCATGAGGGCAGCAACCAGGCCGCGCTACGTGCCTCCTCATCATGAGGGTGCCGTGGCTTACGGCCGGATCGCCATCCGGGCCTCGCCGGGGGTGCGGAGCGGTTCGGCTAGCCGGGCGAATTCGCACAGCAGCGAGCGCGTCTTGCGCGGGTCGATGATCTCCTCGACCCAGAACCGTTCGGCGGAGCGGAACGGCGAGCGCAGCTTGTTGAGGCGGGCCTCGATTTCCTTCAGCTTGGCGTCGGGATCGGCGGCCTCGGCGATGTCGGCGCGATACGCCGCCTCGATGCCGCCTTCGAGCGGCAGCGAGCCCCAATAGGCCGAGGGCCAGGCATAGCGCATCGAGAAGCGGTTGGCGGGCTGATGCACCACGCCGGCGACGCCGAAGCAATTGCGCACGATGATGGTGCACCACGGCACGGTCGACTGATTGACCGCCGCCATCGCCCGCACGCCATGGCGGATGGTCGCGGCCTTCTCGGCTTCCAAACCGATCATGAACCCCGGACAATCCATCAGATAGACCACCGGCAGATGAAAGGTCTCGGCGAGGTCAACGAAGCGCACCACCTTCTGGCACGCCTCGGCGGTCCAGGAGCCGCCATAATGATAGGGATCGCTGGCCAGCAGCGCCACCGCCCGGCCCTGCAGCCGGGCAAAGCCGGTGATCACCGAGCGGCCGAAATTGGCGCCCATCTCGAAGAACGAGTCCTTGTCGACCACGCTGTCGATGATCGGGCGCATCTTGTAGACTTGGCGACGACTACGCGGCACCGCCTTGATCAGCTTGTCGTCGGCGCGGTTCGGATCGTCGTCGCAGGGCAGCGTCGGCGGCAATTCGTGTACCGACGACGGCAGATAGGACAGGAACCGGCGGGCGCAGGCGAACGCCTCCTCCTCGGTGTCGACCGCATGGTCGACACCGCCGGCGCGGGTCTGGATCTCGGCGCCGCCGAGCTCCTGTTTGGTGAGATCCTGTCCGAGCCGCGCCACCACCGGCGGGCCGGCGACGAACATCGCCGAACTCTTGGTCATCACCGAATAATGGCTGGCGGCAAGCCGCGCCGCTCCCAGCCCCGCGACCGAGCCCAGCCCGAGCCCGACCACCGGCACGCGGGCCATGTTGGCGGTCGTGTAGGCGTACCAGCGGGTGCCGCCGACGCCGCCCGGCAGATTCGACGCGCCCTTGGTCTCGATGGTCTTGACCGAGCCGCCGCCGCCCGAGCCCTCGATCACCCGGATGATCGGCAGCCGGAAATCATGCGCCATTTCCTCGGCCATCAGCGGCTTGGCCGAGATCGAGGCGTCGGCGGAGCCGCCGCGCACGGTGAAATCGTCGCCGACCACCACCACGGTGCGGCCGTCGATCGCGCCGCGGCCGAACACGCAATTCGCCGGCGTCAGTTCGGTGAGTTCGCCATTGTCATTGTATTCGGCGATGCCGGAGACCGCGCCGATTTCGTGGAAGCTGTCTGGATCGACCAGACCGTCGATCCGCTCACGGACGGTGAGCCGGCCCTGGTCGTGCTGGCGCTTGACCTTGTCAGCGCCGCCCATCCGCCGCGCGAAGGATTCGCGCCGGGCGAGTTCGTCCAGTTCCGGCTTCCAGGTCATGCGTATCCTCCGTGTTGTTATTTTTATTTGGGATCGAAGCCGGGCGAATGTCCTGGGCGATGGGGGCTGGGATCGGCTCGCCGTTCTGCACCAGAGCGCCGATGATGCCGCCGAGCTCCAGCAGCGCCGGCGCGACCTCGTCGAACATCCGCGCCTCGCTATACATCGCCGACAGCAGGCCGATATTGACCACCACATAGGTCTGATATTGCGGCGACCAGATCGGCATCGCGATGCCGCTGATATGCGGGCTCCACACCCCGCAGGTGGTGACGTAGCCGCGCTCGCGCAGCATCGCGCGGTTGGCGTCGATCCGCTCGCGCAGAATCGCGGCGTCGCCGGGATTCTCCCGCTGCATTTCGGCCAGCATGCCGCTGGCGACATCCTCGTCGAGCGCCGCCGTATAGGCGTTGCCGGCGGCGGTGCGCGCCATCGCGATCCGGCTGCCGGTGACCGAATGCAGGCCCAGCGCGTGCGGCGCGCGGGCATATTCCAGATAGACCATGTGGAACCGATCCGGGATCAGAAAGCCGACAGTGCCGGGAATCTGCCCGGCGACCTCCTCCAGTCGCGACCGGATCAGATTGCGCAATTGCAGTCCCTGCACGATCGAGGTGCTCATCGCCACGGCGCTGGGGCCGATGCGATATTTCTGATCGCACGGCAGATACACCAGCTGCCCCATCCGGGTCAGCGTATGGGTGAGCCGCGACACCGTCGAGCGCGGCAGCCCGCAACGGTTGGAGATTTCCAGATTGCCGAGCCGCGCCTCGTGGCCCTCGAAGCAGCGCAGCACGTCGAACGCGCGCGACACCACCTGAATCACATCGCCAACGCCGGCGAGATCGCTGGCGATCATTCCTTGCTTGCTGAGCCGTTCGGAGCGTCGTCCCATGATTTTCCCACGTGTTTTTTGAGGAGCCGCTGCGCTTGCACCGGGCCGCCCATCGGCCCGATCCAGCACACGCGGCGTATTCCGCATTGCGGAATATAATTCCACTTGAAGACCACGCTACATCAGGCAATCTGCACTCACAACACCAACCCGCCGGGAGCGCTCGCTTCCATTCGACCACTCAGCGCAAGATTTTCTTGGGATACCGCCGCTCCGGTTGTGGGCGCGCGGCAGCGCACGCCGGAGAATGTAATGCCCGACATCAAAATCATCACCGAAGTGGCCGGACGAATCTGCGCCTTGCCCGTGGCGGTCGGCGACGGCGTCGGCGAAGGCGACGACATCGTCTTCGTCGAAGCCATGAAGATGGAAATCCCGGTCGCGGCACCAGCCGACGGAACCCTGAAATCGCTCCATGTCAGCCTCGACGACGTCGTCGCCGAAGGCCAGCTGGTGGCGATCGTCGCGACCTGAGCCGCGGGGCGACAACGGCGGTGCCCGCCTAAAAACGCGAACGCGTGCCATCGCCAAAGCCCACTCGCAAAATGCAACGTGCCCCGGATGCAGCGCAACACGCCGCACTGGCGGCGTGGTGCGCTGCTAAGCCGGGGCCCCGCTTGGGTTGCACCGTTGAACCGGGGTCCCGGTTCTGCGCAGCGGCATAAGAATGCCGCAGCGCGCCCGGGACACGGGCAATTATCTTCTTCCTGCTCCGCGATAACGCAGCGTGCCCCGGATGCTGCGCAACACGCCGCACTGGCGGCGTGGTGCGCTGCTAAGCCGGGGCCCCGCTAAACTTGGCGACGCTCGAACCGGGGTCCCGGTTCTGCGGAGCAGCGCTACGCGCTGCACCGCGCCCGGGACACGAGTCGTCGCTAAGTGTCCGGCCCGAAGAGAGATGGAATCGAACTGGGGTCTCAACTTCGTCATTGCGAGGAGCGAAGCGACGACGCAAGCCAGTCCTTGCTTAGCGCCCCTGGATTGCTTCGCTGTCGGACGGCGCTACGCGCCGGCCTCGGCTCGCAATGACGAATCGCGGAGACCTGACCGGGCGGGTGCGCGGCTGATAACGCGCACAACTCAAACGTCCGCTCAACGCGGCGAACGTGCCCCGGATGCAGCGCAGCGCGCCGCACTGGCGGCGTGGGGCGCTGCCAAGCCGGGGCCCCGCTAAACTTGGCGACGCTCGAACCGGGGTCCCGGTTCTGCGGAGCAGCGCTACGCGCTGCACCGCGCCCGGGACACGGGTAGTTCTTCCTGGGAGCGCGGTGGCCACGCGGCGTACGCCGGCCGCGTCGCGATGACGTGCCGGTCAGGCGGCCTTGAACACCACGGCGTCGACGACGACGCAGCCTTGGCCGGCCGAGTTCAGCATCACCGGGTTGAGGTCGATGCTCATCACGCCGGCCTCGGGATCGCGCATCAGATTGCCGATCCGGACCACGGCGTCGCACAGCGCGTCGATGTCCATCGGCTCCTCGCCGCGCACGCCCGACAAGAGCGGCGCGATGCGCAAGGTCGCCAGCGCGTCGCGGACGTCACTGGTGGTGAAGGGCGGCAGCAGCAATTTGGTATCGGCGAAGATCTCGACATATTTGCCGCCATCGCCGACCACCACGGTCGGGCCGAACACCGGGTCGCGATGCGCGCCGATCATCACTTCGCGGCGGCCGCCGGCCATCGCGGCGATGATGACGCCGTCGAATGCCGCATTCTGCTTGCGGATGATGGCCTCCATCTGGGCGTAGATCTCGCCGGCCTCCTCCCTTGTCTTGATCCCGAGCCTGACCAGGCCAAGTTCGGATTTATGCGCGATGTCGGCCGAGCAGCCCTTCACCACGACCGGGCCGCCGATGGTCTCGAAGGCGGCGATCGCCTCGGCGCGCGAGCGGCACAGCCGATGCGCCACCACCGCAATGCCGCGCGCCGCCAGCAGCGCCAGACTATCGGCCTCGTTCAGCATCGTGGTGGTGGCCGGAACCGGCAGCAGCGGATCGGCCGGATCGCGGCTCGCGCGGCGCGCCATGGTGCGCGCCATCAATTCGCGATGCGCCAGGAACTGATGCAGCGCCGTCACCGCCTCGACCTCGGTGGGAAACACCGAGGCGCCTTCGGCGGCGAATTGCCTGGCGACGCTGGGCTGGGTCGCCGCCACCACCAGCGGCTTGCCGGTCTGCCTGGCGAAGGCGGCGGAATCGCGGGCGAAAGCCTCGACGTCATAGCCGGGGCCGGCGACCGGCACGCCGATCAGGAACGCATCGGCCGCGGGGTCCTCGGCGATCACCGGCAGGATGTCGCCGAACAGCCGGCTATTCGACAACAGCGCCGCGGTGAGATCGATCGGATTGGTGGTGGTGGCAAAGCTCGGCAGAATGGCTTTCAGCTTCTGGTCGGTGGCCGGCGCCAGTTGCGCCATCGGCATTCCGACACTGGTGGCGGCATCCGCCGTCATCACGCAGACCGCGCCGGAATTGCTGATCGCCACCAGCCGGCGCCCCTGCGGCTTCCAGCCCTTCAGATAGAGCTCGGTGGCCTCCACCAGGCCGCGCATATCCTGCGCGCGCCAGATGCCGTGATCGGCCAGGAACGCATCGACCACGCGGTCCTCATTGGCGAGCGCGCCGGTGTGCGACTGCGCGGCCTGCTTGCCGGCCTCGGTGCGGCCGGATTTCAGCGCCACGATCGGCAGGTCGCGATCCAGCGCGATGGCGGCGAGTTCTTCCAGATATTTCTTGTCCGGGATGCTCTCCAGATAGAGCAGCATCAGCTTGACTTCGGAATCCTCGGCGACCGCGCAGGCCAGCTCGCCGACGGTGATATCGGAATCATTGCCGGTGGCGTGGGTATGGCGGACGCCGATGCCCTTCTGCCGCAGGAAGCCGACCGGCACGGTCGACAGCGCGCCGGACTGGCTCAGCATCGCGACGTGGCCGGAGGCGCGATCCATGTCCATGAACATGGTGGAGAACGAGGCGATGGCGCCGGTACCGAAATTGGCGAGGCCCTGCGAATTCGGACCGACGATCCGCATCCCGGCTTTGTGCGCCACCTCGACCATGCGGCGTTCCTTGGCCTTGCCTTCGACGGCGTCGACCTCGCCGAAGCCCGACGCCATCACCACGGCGATCTTGACGCCGGCGGCGGCGCAATCCTCGACCGCGCCGATGGCGTTGTCGCCCGCCACCGCGACGATCACCATCTCGGGGGCCTCGGGCAGATCGGCCAGACTCGGGTAGCATTTGTGGCCCTGCACCTCGGGCCGCGACGGATTGATCGGGAAGATCTTGCCCTTGAAGCCGAATTTGTCGAGATAGTGCACCGGACGGCCGCCGACCTTGTTGGGATTGTCCGAGGCGCCGATGATGGCGACGGATTGCGGATCGAGTGCGGCCTTCAGACGGCTCATGAGGTGGTCCTTTCGAAATAGGGAACGAGGCGGCCGGTGAAGCGTGCAAAGCGCGCGGTCACCCGGTCGCCGATAGCAAGATCATTGGCGCCATGCGCCATCATCCGAAAGCCTTCGGCGGCATCGATCAGCAGAAGCGCGAACGGCAGATATTCGCGCGCCTCCGGCGTCGCGGCGCGACAGACCAAAGTGGCGGCATGGACCACGCCCGCGCCGCTGGCCTGCTGCAAGGCCAGATCATTGCCGCCGCAGGCCGCGCAGAAATCGCGGCGGAAATATTGTTTGGCGCCGCAGGCCTTGCATTGCTGATAGAGGATCGCCTCGGCGCCCCCGGTCCAGTCTTTCGTTGCGTTGGCGTCGCTCATCGCAGCCGCTCCAGAAACATGCTGACATGCGACGACAACACGCCGCCATCGCCATGCAGCAGCGCCAGCGAGGCGTCGCGGACCTGGCGATTGCCGGCGCGGCCGGTCATCTGCAGATGGGTTTCGACCAGATGCGCCATCGCGCCGCCGACGCCGCAATGGCCGTAGCTGAGCAGGCCGCCATGGGTATTGAGCGGCATCGCGCCGTGCTGACCGAAATGCCCGGCCCGCGCCTGCGCCGCCGCCTCGCCGCGCGGCGCCAGGCCAAGGTCTTCCAGCAGCATCAGCAGCGTGATGGTGAAGCTGTCATAGACCGCCGCATAATTCACATCGCTGATCGCAACGCCGCTGGCCGATTTGGCGCGCGCGATAGCGAGTTCCGCGCCCGACGGGCCATCCGCCGGCATCGCGGTGACGTGCTGATGGGTATGGGCCTGAGCGCAGCCGCGCACCTTGACGCGACGCTCGCTGGTCGGCTCGCGGCTGACGATCAGCGCCGCGCCGCCATCCGACACCGGGCAGCAATCCAGCAGCTTCAACGGCAGCGCGACCGGCTTCGACGCCATCACATCGGCGACGCTGATCGGATCGCGAAACTGCGCGCCCGGATGGGTCGCCGCATGGGCGCGCATCAGCACCGCGAGTTCGGCGAGGTCTTGCTGCGTCACGCCATGTTGGTGCATGTAGCGCGAGGCGACCAGGCCGTAATAGGCCGGGATCGTCGGCCCCAGCGGGACTTCGTAGAGCGGGTGGCCGACCTGCGCCAACGCCTGCACCGAGGCGTCGCGGCTCTGGCCGCTGAGGCGGTTTTCGCCGCCGACCACCAGCACATGGCGCGCCGCGCCGGCCTCGACCAGCTGATGCGCCAGCATCGCCATCGCCATGCCGGTGGCGCCGCCGACCTGCACGGCGTGGCAATAGGCCGGCTGAATGCCGAAATGCTCGGCGAACACTGTCGCCAGCATGATATGCGGCATCGTGGTGGAATAGCCGCAGAGCAGCCCGTCAATGTCGCCGCGCTGCAAGCCGGCATCCGCGATCGCCAGTTCGGCCGCGTCGCGCATCAAGGACAGCGTGGTGCAGCCGTCGAGCTTGCCGAAGGCGGTGAGGCCGACGCCGGTGATGAAGCTCATGCCGCCGCCATGCGCTGGAACGCAAAAAGCCCGACGCGGCGCGCGGGCCTCAGCCGGTCAAAGACGCTGGCGCGCATGGGTTCCATGGTCGGTTTCGCTCCCGGCAATCGCGCGGCGCTGTTGGCGCGCCGTCATTCTGCGGTCTAGTAACGGCATGGGATCGGCAAGATCAAGGGCCGGCGGCGTATGCGGCCATGCGCGCGACGCCGCGACACAACGCAACTCTCAATACGTGCCCCGGATACTGCGCAACGCGCCGCCCTTGCGGCGTGGTGCGCTGCTAAGCCGGGGCCCGGGTTTGGGGCGCGCAGCAAGGGGCGCGGTGTGGGGAGCGCAGGAAAGCGGGGTCCCGGCTCTGCGCGGCAGCGCTTCGCGCTGCGGCGCGTCCGGGACACGGGATGAAATCCGTCTACTCCTTCAGCATTTTGCGCAGCTCGGTTTTCAGCACTTTGCCATAATTGTTCTTCGGCAGTTGATCGAGATAGATGTAGCGCTTGGGTCGCTTGAAGCGGGCGATCGCGTTGAGGCAATGGGCGTCGAGCGCGGCGTCGCTCCGCGCCGCGCCGTCTTCGAGCACGACGCAGGCCACCACGGTCTCGCCCCATTCCGGATCGGCAACGCCGATCGCCGAGACCTCGCGGATATCGGGGTGCGTGAGCAGCGCCTCCTCGACCTCGCGCGGATAGATATTGGTGCCGCCGGAAATGATCACGTCCTTGGAGCGATCCGACAGCGTCAGGAAGCCGTCATTGTCGAGCCGGCCGACATCGCCGGTGCGCAGCCAGCCGTCCTTCAGCGTCTCGGCATTGGCGCTGGGATTGTTCCAATAGCCCAGCATCACGGTCGGGCCCCGGGCCTCGATCTCGCCGGTCTCGCCGGCCGGCAAAGGCTTGCCGTCGGCATCGGTGATCCGCACCGAGATCGCGCTTTGCGCGGTGCCGACCGAGGCCAGGCGTTCGAGATAGCGCGGATGATCGACGGCGCCGTGCCATTCGCGTTGCAGCGAGGTGATGGTCATCGGCGACTCGCCCTGGCCGTAGATCTGCACGAAGCGCTGGCCCATCACGGCGATCGCGCCGCGGATATCGGCCAGATACATCGGGCCGCCGCCATAGACGATGGTGCGGATGCCGTCGCCGCTCTCGCCGCGCTTTTTGGCGGCGTCGACCAGCCGCCGCACCATGGTTGGAGCCGCGAACATCGCGACGTTGCGCAGCTGCTTGCCGAGATCCAGCACTTCATCGGGATCGAAGCCGCCGCTTTCCGGCACCACATGGCGGGCGCCGCAGCGGATGTGAATGAAATTATACAGCCCGGCGCCATGCGACAGCGGCGCGGCATAGAGCGCGGCGTCGTCGGACGACACCTGATCGACATCGGCCAGATAGCACAGCGACATCGCCACCAGATTGCCGTGGCTCAGCATCACGCCCTTGGGCCGCCCGGTGGTGCCCGAAGTGTAGAACAGCCAGGCGAGGTCATGGTCGGCGCGCGCCACCGGCGCCGCGTCGCCGGTGCCGTCGCGCAGCCGGCGATACTCCGCGCCGTCGACCGACAGCGAGCGCAATAGCGGCGGCAGATCGCCGGCCGCTTCCGTCAGGGCCTCGACGGTGTCGTCGCCAATCAGCGCCAGCCTGGCGTCGGCGTCGCGGCAGATCCAGGCGGCCTCGCGGCCGTGCAGCTTGGCGTTGATCGGGATCGCCACCGCGCCGGCCCACCAGATGCCGTAAAGGCATTCGAGATATTGCGTGCAATTGGTCATGAACAGCGCGACACGGTCGCCCGGCGCGATCGCATAATCGCGCGCCAGCGCCGCGCCGAAGGCGGCCGCGCGGGCCGCGAATGTCGCGTAGTCGGCCTCGACCCGGGTGCCGCTCAGCAGCGCCGGCGCCTCGGGTCGCAGCCGCGCGGACGCCGCCAGCCAGTCCGCCACATTCATCGTCGGGGTCTCTCAGTTGTCCCAAGGATCACTGGCGCTGACTCACGGCTCGTCTTGGCCGGGCTTGTTCCGGCCATCCACGCCTTGAGGGCGTCCACGGGGCCCACGACGTGGATGCCCGGCACAGGCGGGCATGACGACGGAGAGGCAATCACCATGACTTACTTCGCGGGCTCGAGCACCGAGACATAATTGGCGACCGCGGCGCCGCCCATGTTGAAGATGCCGGCGAGCTTGGCGTCCTTGATCTGGATGCCTTCGGGCGCCTGTCCCAGCAGTTGCATCGCGCTCAGCACATGCATCGAGACGCCGGTGGCGCCGATCGGATGGCCCTTGGCCTTGAGGCCGCCGGACGGGTTGATCGGCAGCTTGCCGTCCTTCTGGGTCCAGCCTTCCTTGATGGCGCGGGCGCCCTGCCCCTTCGGGGTCAGGCCCATCGCCTCATATTCGATCAGCTCGGCGATGGTGAAGCAATCATGGGTCTCGACAAAGGACAGATCGTTCAGCGTGACGCCGGCCTTGTCCAGCGCGCGCTGCCAGGCCACGGTGCAGCCTTCGAATTGCAGAATGTCGCGCTTCGACATCGGCAGGAAATCCTGCGCATGGGCGGTGGCCTTGATATTCACCGCCTTGCCCATCGACTTCGCGGTCTCGGCATCGGTCAGCACCAGCGCGGCGGCGCCGTCCGACACCAGCGAGCAATCGGTGCGCTTCAAGGGACCGGCGACGAAGGGATTCTTCTCGCCCTCGGCGCGGCAGAACTCGTAGCCGAAATCCTTGCGCATCTGCGCATAGGGGTTGGACACGCCATTATGATGGTTCTTGGCGGCGATCATCGCCAAAGCGTCGGACTGGTCGCCATATTTCTGGAAATATTTTTGGGCGATGATGCCGAACACCCCGGCGAAGCCGGCCGGCGTATCGCCGTCCTCGACGAGGTAAGAGGCGCGCAGCAGGTTCTTGCCGATCTCCGGCCCCGGCGTGCGCGTCATCTGCTCGACGCCGACCACCAGCACGATCTTCGCGGCCCCCGCCTCGATGGCGCGGATGCCCTGATGCACCGCGGCCGAGCCGGTGGCGCAGGCGTTCTCGACCCGGGTGGCCGGCTTGAAGCGCAGCGCCGGATCGGCCTGCAGCACCAAGGCGGCGGTGAAATCCTGCGGCGAGAAGCCGGCGTTGAAATGCCCGAGCACGATCTCGTCGACATCGGATGCCGCAATGCCGGCATCGGCGATCGCCTCATTGGCGACCTTGACGATCATTCCCTCGACGGTCTCGGCGTCGAATTTGCCGAACGGTGTATGGGCCCATCCAACGATGCTGGCACTCATGGCGATTCTCCCTGAAAGCGTGTGATCACGTCTGGCGTCCAATATAGGATGACCGACAGCCAAAAAGCACCCCCGCCGGGCGGCGGATTGTGCGGATTTTTCGGCAGGTCAGCCTTGCGGCCGCCGCGGCCTCGGGGCCTAGCCGCCCGGACACAACTCCGTCATTGCGAGGCAGGGCCGGCGCAACGCGCCGCGCGCAGGCGAAGCAATCCAGGGGCTCAGTGCACGACGCCCCTGGATTGCTTCGTCGCTACGCTCCTCGCAATGACGAGAGTGGGACGCTCAGGCGACGAAATGGCCGTCGAGTTCGTCCTCGATATGGATCCGGATGATGTCGTCAAAACTCTGCTCGGCGGTGGTGAAGCCGAGTTGCCGCGCGCGGTCGGTGACGAAATCGCGCGGCCAGCCGGAGACGATGCCGGTGATCACCGGATCGGGCTGGCGCCGGATCCGCGCCACCACATTCTTGCCGGCGACGCGCTCCAGCGCCGCGATCTGTTCGCCCACCGTCGCCGACAGGCCGGGCATGCTCAGATTGCGCCGCGGCCCTAACGCCGCAGTGTCCATGGTGGCGGCATGGAGCAGGAAGCCGACCGCCGAGCGCGGCGAGGCGTGCCAGTGCCGCACATCGTCGCCGACCGGCAGCACCGCCTCCTGCCCGGCCAGCGGCTCGCGCATGATATTGGAGAAGAAGCCCGACGCCGCCTTGTTGGGCTTGCCTGGCCGCACGCAGATCGTCGGCAGCCGGATGCCGATGCCATCCATGAACCCCTTGCGGGTGTAATCGGCGATCAGCAATTCGCAGATCGATTTCTGGGTGCCGTAGCTGGTCAGCGGGGTGTGAAAGAACTCATCGCCGATCTGCGGCGGAAACGGCGCTCCGAACACCGCGATCGACGAGGTGAATACCAACCGTGGCTTGTAACCGCCGCCGGCATGGCGGATGGCGTCGATCAGATGCCGGGTGCCGTCGAGATTGATGCGGTAGCCCTTGTCGAATTCGGCCTCGGCCTCGCCGGAGACGATCGCCGCCAGATGAAAGATCACGTCGGGCCGATGCGCCAGGAGCGGCGCGGCGGCCGCCGGATCGGCGAAGTCGCTAGTGACGATGCTGATCGCGATCGAGGCATCGAGCGGCTTTGTCGGCGCCACCACGTCCTGCAGCGTCATCCGGGTGATCTCGCGATGGCCCAGTTGGCCGTCGCGCAGCAGCCGCTCGGTGAGTTTGCGCCCGACCATGCCGGCGGCGCCGAGAATGAGAATGTGCAAATTTCGGCTCCTTGTCGTGTTCTTATAAATACAATTTCGGCTCGGACTAGTCGTTCGTCATTCCGGGATGCGCTTCAGCCGGCGCAGCCGGCTGCAGTGCAGGCCCGGAATCCATACGCCGCAGTGCCGCGTATTGTCGATGCCGTCGATCTCATTTCGGCCAGGGGATATGGATGCCGGGCTCGCTCGCAGCTGGCGCTGCTCACGCCCCGGCATGACGGCCTTTCGTGTTGCGAACCCATCGCCCGGAACGCCGCCGTGAACAAACCTATTCCTTCACCGCGCCGGTCATCGCCGAGACGTAGTGTTCGACGAAGAACGCATAGAGGATCACCAGCGGCAGTGAGCCGACCAGCGCGCCGGCCATCAGCGAGCCCCATTTGTAGATGTCGCCGTCGACGAATTCATTGACGATCGCCACCGGCACGGTCTTGTTCTGGGTCGATTGCAGGAAGGTCAACGCGTAGATGAACTCGTTCCAGCACAGCGTGAAGGAGAAGATGAAGGCCGAGATCAGCCCCGGCACCGCCAGCGGCACCACGATCTTGGTCAGGATCTGCCAACGCGAGGCGCCGTCGATCAGCGCGCATTCCTCGAGTTCGAACGGGATGGTCTTGAAATAGCCCATCAGCAGCCAGGTCGAAAACGGGATCAGCAATGTCGGATAGACCAGGATCAGCGCCAGCGGCGAATCGAACAGCCCATAGGCCTGGATCACCGAGGCCAGCGGAATGAACAGGATCGACGGCGGCACCAGATAGGCCATGAAGATCACCGCGCCGACGGTCTGGGCGCCGCGAAACCGCAGCCGCACGATCGCATAGGCGGCGAGCACGCTGGCCACGATCGACAGCGTGGTGGCGCAGGCGGCGACATACATCGTGTTCCACAGCCAGCGCGGATAGTCGGTCTCGAACAGCAGCTTGGAGATGTGCTTGAATGTCGGCTTCACCACCCAGAACGGGTTGTAGCTGTCCATGTCGATCAGCTGCTCGTCCGGCTTGATCGCCGTCAGGCCCATCCAGTAGAACGGAAACAGCAGCACCACCAGGATGACGAACAGCGGCAGATACAGCGTCACCAGCCGTCGTGGCAGCGACTCCAGATAGCTCATGCCGTCGCTGTCGTCGTCCTTGGCGGTGGTCGCGGCGACGACTCGTGGGGCGAATGTGTCAGTCATTGTCTGAGCCTTGCTGCCATTTGCGGCGTTGCATGCCGAACCAGGAAATCGCGATCGCCGCGCACAGGAACGGGATCATCGCGGTGGCGATCGCCGCGCCCTCCCCGAGCCGGCCCGACAGAATGCCGCGCTGATAGCTCAGCGTCGCCATCAGATGCGTCGAGTTCACCGGGCCGCCGCGGGTCAGCGCCCAGATCAATTGAAAATCGGTGAAGGTGAACAGCACCGAAAACGTCATCACCACGGCGATGATCGGCGTCAGCAGCGGATAGGTGATGTAGCGAAAGCGCTGCCACGAGGTGGCGCCGTCCAGCGTCGCGGCCTCGTAGAGCGACGGCGACACCGTCTGCAGCCCGGCCAGCAGCGTGATGGCGACGAACGGCACGCCGCGCCAGATATTGGCGAAGATCACGCTGCCGCGCGCCATGTTGGGATCGCCGAGGAAATTGATATTCTCGGTGATCAGCCCCATTTTGATCAGCGACCACGAGATGATCGAAAACTGCGCGTCATAGATCCACCAGAACGCGATCGCCGACAGCACCGTGGGGACGATGAACGGCACCAGCACGGCGGCGCGGATCAGCGCCTTGAACGGCATGTGCCGGTTGAGCAGCAGCGCCAGATACAGGCCGACGGCGAATTTGATGGCGCTGGCCACGATGGTGTAGAGCAGCGTGTTGAACACGCTGAGCCAGAACACCGAATCGTCCCACAGCCATTGGTAGTTCTCCAGCCCGATAAAGACCCCGGTGCGGCCGATCCGCTCGTCGGTGAAGCTCATCCACACCCCGAGAAACAGCGGATAGGCCAGAAACAGGATCAGGAAGGCGGCGGCCGGCAGCATGAACCAGGCCGCCAGCCAGCTGTGATTGGTGCTCAGCCGCTGCCACGAAGAGGCAGCCGGCGCCGGCTTGCGTTGCGGCAGCGAGGTCTCGACGGTGGTCATCGCTCTGCCTCTCCAGCTTCGATCAAAACGGCCATCATCGCATCTCTTTCGTCATCGCATCTTCGCCGCAGCAGCAATCCCCAGCGTCATTGCGAGGAGCGAAGCGACGAAGCAATTCAGCGCTGAGCGTGACGCCCCTGGATTGCTTCGCCCGTCGGCCGGCGCTGCGCACCGACCGACGGCTCGCAATGACGGCTCAACCCTCAACATCGCCACCGTGCCCCGGATGCTGCGCAACGCGCCGCCGTGGGATGCCGGCGCAGCAACCGGGGTCCCGGTTCTGCGGAGCGGCGCGGAGCCTGTGCTCGGGCCGCGCGTAGCGCGGACCCGAGTGCGCCGCGCCGCGCCCGGGACGCGGTGGTTGGCGCCGGCGCGAACAATGCACGCGCCGGCGCCGGGATCGATCACGACCGATAGATCCGCTTGGCCTGGCGTTCGGCCGAGGCCATTGCGCCTTTCACGTCCTCGCGGCCGGTGGCGTAATTGGCGAACATGTCGACCACGATGAAATCGGCGATCGCGGCTGCGGCGTTTTCATTGAGCTGGCCGAGCCCGGCCGGCGTCGAGGCGGTCTTGGCGACGTCGCGATACGGCGTCGTCTTCGGGTCCGCGGTCCACACCGGATTGTTGTCGTAGGCGAGCAGGAAGTGCGACAGATAACCCTGCGCCGCTTCGATCCACGGATTGAACTGCGGCGGCTCCAGCAGGAAGGCGGTGAAGGCCTTGCAGGCCTTCGGGTATTTGGTGAAGTTGAAGATCAGGATCGGGAAGCCGAGATGCAATTCGCGGGTCTTGCCGTCGAGCCCGGGCGGCAGATGGGCGTGGTTCATGTCCTCGGCGATCTGCGGTGCGCTCTTCTTGGCCGCCACATAGATCGAGATGCCGTTGACGGTGAGATGCAGCTGCTCGGCGAGGAACGCCTTGTTGTTGGATGAATCGTTCCACGACGCGGTGCCGGGCACGAAGCTCTCATAGAGCTTCTTGACATAGTCCAGCGACTTGGCGGTCTCCGGCGAATTGATCACCACCTTGTTGTCCTTGTCGACCAGATTGCCGCCATGAGCCCACAGCGCCCAATGCAGCCAGCCATTTGCGTCGCCCGAGGCGTGACCCAGCGCCATGCCGCCGGGCGTGCCGTTCTTGTTCATGCCCTGCATCAGATCGAGGAAGCCGCCGAGGTCGTCGGGGAATTTGCTGTGGCCGGCCTTTTCCATCGCCTTGATGCGGTAGTTCACCAGACCGCCGGTGGCGGCCACCGGAATGCCGATCCACTTATTTCCCATCATCCCGTAGGCCTTGCCGGAATCGGCCCAGCCGCCGCATGTCTTGCCGAGATAATCGGCGACGTCGGTGACGTCGGTGCATTTGCTGGGGAACAGGAACGGCAGCGAATACAGCCCCCACACCATGTCGAGGCCCTGCCCGGTATTGGCGGCGACCGAGGCCTTGGGCTGGATGTCGTCATAGGATTCGTTGGAGACGGTGATGGTGGTGCCGGTCGCCTTCTGGAACGCATCGACGATCTTCATGAAGGCGACGTCTTCGGCTTCGACGAAACGCTTCCAGCGCAGCAGATTGATCTTGGCGCCCGGCTCCGGCTTCCACGGCGAGTCCGCGGCCCAAGCCTTGGCGTAACCCAGCAGCTGATCGGCGGACATCGTCGCCGCCGCGGCCAGCGTGATCGCGCCGCCCTTGAGCAGCGAGCGGCGGTCGGGTGTGAAATCGGTCATGCTCTGTCTTCTCCCTGGCTATTGGTTCGTTGATCGACCAATTAGTTATTTCAGGACATCATAGACGCTTACCGGACTCCTGATCGAACAGATGCGCGGCGCTGGGCCGCGGCTGCAGATGGATGATATCGCCGGGCCGCACCGGGCGGCGGTCGCGGAAGATCGCGATGATCTCCTGGGTACCGATCCGCGCCACCAGCTGGGTTTCGGAGCCGGTCGGCTCCACCACCGCGACTTCGGCCCGGATGCCACTATCGGCGAATTCCAGATGCTCGGGGCGAATCCCATAGGTCACCGCGCGGCCATCGGAGCCGGCCGGGACCGCGGTGATCGGCAGCTTGGCGCCATTGGCAGTCTCGACCCAGGGTTGGCCGCCATTGACCTTGATCGTGCCCTCGAGAAAATTCATCGCCGGCGAGCCGATGAAGCCGGCGACGAATTTGTTGTCCGGGCGGTCGTACAGATCGAGCGGCGCGCCCATCTGCTCGACAATGCCGTCCTGCATCACCACGATCTTATCCGCCATGGTCATGGCCTCGATCTGGTCATGGGTGACATAGACGGTGGTGGTTTGCAGCCGCTGATGCAGTTCCTTGATCTCGGTACGCATCGCGACGCGCAGCTTGGCGTCGAGATTGGACAGCGGCTCGTCGAACAGGAACACTTGCGGATCGCGGACGATGGCGCGGCCCATCGCGACGCGCTGGCGCTGGCCGCCGGAGAGCTGGCGCGGAAACCGGTCGAGCAGCTTGCGCAAATCGAGAATGTCGGCGGCGCGGTTGACCTTCTCGGTGATCTCCGCCGCATTGGCGCCGCGCAGCTTGAGCGAAAAGCCCATATTCTGCTCGACCGTCATGTGCGGATACAGCGCGTAGTTCTGGAACACCATGGCGATGTCGCGCTCTTTGGGCTGCACGTCGTTGACGACGCGGTCGCCGATCGAGATCGTCCCCGAGGTGATTTTCTCCAGCCCCGCCAGCATCCGCAGCAGGGTCGACTTGCCGCAGCCGGAGGGCCCGACCAGGACCACGAAGGCGCCGTCCTCGATCGGGACCGACACGCCATGAAGCACTTCAAATCCGCCGAATGACTTGCGCACGTCGTGAATCTGCACCGACGCCATCCAGTCCCCTCCCGCTATCATCCGTCCCGCGGACTTTGCCGTCGGGCGAATTTTGATTTGTTGCGGTGAGCATAGCAGATATTTTTGGAATGTCGCTGCATGAAAATTACCTGGAGCCGCGCCCGTCATTGCGAAGCGGCGTTTGTCATGCCAACATCGCGCCGCACTCGACATGAGTTACAACAGACGCCTCACGAAAAGGCGTGTGCGCTGCGGGAGAAACAATGAACAAGCCGACCACCGGGACGCCCCGGCGCAAACTGCGCTCCAGCGAATGGTTCAACGATCCCCATAACCCGGCGATGACCGCGCTCTATCTGGAGCGCTACCTGAATTACGGGCTGACCCGCACCGAGCTGCAATCCGGCAAGCCGATCATCGGCATCGCCCAGACCGGCAACGATCTGTCACCGTGCAACCGGCACCATCTCGAATTGGCGCACCGGGTCCGCGAGGGCATCCGCGCCGCCGGCGGCATCGCGATGGAGTTTCCGGTGCACCCGATCCAGGAAACCGGCAAGCGGCCGACCGCCGCGCTCGACCGCAATTTGGCCTATCTGGGCCTGGTCGAATTGTTGTTCAGCTATCCGCTCGACGGCGTGGTGCTGACCACCGGCTGCGACAAGACCACGCCGGCCTGCATGATGGCGGCGGCGACCGTCAATCTGCCGGCAATCGTGCTGTCCGGCGGGCCGATGCTCAATGGCTGGCACAATGGCGAGCGCTCCGGCTCCGGCACCGTGGTGTGGAAATCCCGCGAGCGGCTCGCCGCCGGCGAGATCGACTACGAGGAATTCATGAATATCGTCGCCTCCTCGGCGCCCTCGGTCGGCCATTGCAACACCATGGGCACCGCCTCGACGATGAACTCGCTGGCCGAGGCGCTGGGCATGTCGCTGCCGGGCTGCGCGGCGATCCCGGCGCCCTATCGCGAGCGCGGCCAGATCGCCTATGAGACCGGGCTGCGCGCGGTCGAAATGGTGTGGGAGGATCTCAAGCCCTCCGACATCCTGACCCGCGCGGCGTTCGAAAACGCCATCGTGGTCAATTCGGCGATCGGTGGCTCCACCAACGCGCCGATCCATCTCAACGCGCTGGCGCGCCATATCGGCGTCGAGCTGTCGATCGACGACTGGCAGAAGGTCGGCCACAAGATTCCGCTATTGGTCAATATGCAGCCCGCAGGCTTCTATCTCGGCGAGGAATATCACCGTGCCGGCGGGGTGCCGGCGGTGGTGCGGGAATTGATGGCGCATGGCAAGATTCACGAAGACGCCATCACGGCGAACGGCCGCACCATGGGGCAGAACTGCGCCGAGGCCGCCAAGCCCGATGGCGAGGTGATCAAGAGTTATGAGGCGCCGCTGGTGCAGGACGCCGGCTTCCTGGTGTTGCGCGGCAATCTGTTCGATTCGGCGATCATGAAGACCAGCGTGATCAGCCTCGAATTCCGCGAACGCTATCTGGCGAATCCGGGCGACCTCAACGCCTTCGAGGGCCGCGCCATCGTGTTCGAGGGGCCGGAGGATTATCACGAGCGGATCGACGATCCGGCGCTGAACATCGACGAGCACTGCATCCTGTTCGTGCGCGGCACCGGACCGATCGGCTATCCGGGCGGCGCCGAGGTGGTCAATATGCAGCCGCCGGCGGCGCTGATCAAACGCGGCATCCACTCGCTGCCCTGCATCGGCGACGGACGGCAATCCGGCACCTCGGGCTCGCCCTCGATCCTCAACGCCACGCCGGAAGCCGCCGCCAATGGCGGGCTGGCGATCCTGAAAACCGGCGACAAGGTCCGCATCGACCTCAACAATGGCAGCGCCAATATCCTGATCACCGACGAGGAACTGGCCGCGCGCCGCGCCGCGCTGACCGCCGATGGCGGCTTCAAATATCCGGCGCACCAGACGCCATGGCAGGAATTGTATCGCTCCACCGTCGGCCAGCAGGCCACCGGCGCCTGCCTTGAGCTCGCGACCCGCTATCACGACATCGCCGGCACCGTCGGCACCGCGCGGCATAATCACTGATTTGCATTGAGAGGCGATGCGTTTCAACCAGCACAGCCGTCATTCCGGGGCGCGAGCAGCGTGAGCTGCGAGCGAACCCGGAATCCATAACCACCACAGGGGCTATGGATTCCGGGCCTGCGCCCCAAGCGGGGCGCATCCCGGAATGACGAACTCAAAATCAGTGCCGTGAGCACGCCAAAACATCCGGAGGATTCATGAGTGACCGACTGCAAGGCAAGCGCGCCTTTGTGACCGCGGCGGCGGCGGGGATCGGCCGCGCCTGCGCGGTGGCCTTTGCGCGGCAGGGCGCGCATGTCATCGCCACCGACGTCAATGACAAGGATCTGGCGACACTGAAATCCGACGGCGTCGCTGAAGTGGCGCGGCTCGACGTCCGCGACAGCGCCGCGGTCGCCGCGATGGCCAGGCAGGTCGGCAGCGTCGATATCCTGCTCAACGCCGCCGGCTTCGTCCATCACGGCACCGTGCTGGACTGCTCCGACGCCGATTGGGAGTTCTCCTTCGACCTCAACGTCAAGTCGATGCACCGCACCATCCGGGGCTTCCTGCCCGGCATGCTGGCGGCGGGCCACGGCTCGATCGTCAACATCTCCTCGGCCGCCGGCGTGTTCAAGGCGGCGCCGAACCGCTACGTCTATGGCGCCACCAAGGCCGCGGTCGCGGCGCTGACCCGCGCCGTCGCCGCCGACTTCATCACCAAGGGCATCCGCTGCAACGCGATCTGCCCCGGCACCATCGAGACCCCGTCGATGCTCGACCGCGCCGCCGCCGCCGGTCCGAACGGTCGCGAGCTATTCGTGGCGCGCCAGCCGATGGGCCGGCTCGGCACCGCCGACGAGATCGCATCGCTCGCGGTCTATCTGGCCAGCGACGAAAGCAGTTTCACCACCGGCGTCGCCCACATCATCGATGGCGGCTGGACGCTGTGAGGCGCGGCGGCTGCCACGCCGAGGCCGGTAGCTCCCCCCATAGGTCGCTGAAAAATGCGTTCAAACGAGTCAAGCCTACGAATTCGTCATTGCGAGGAGCACTTGCGATGAAGCAATCCAGGGTTCTGGTCGAGGCCTGCAAGCCCTGGATTGCTTCGCGTTCGGGCGGCGCTTGGCGCCGTCCTCCGCTCGCAATGACGGTGCAGCTCACCCGTAGAGATGGGGAATATCTGCCCGGCAGGCGCAGAGCATTTGGCAAAGGACCACGCGGATGAATCAAATTGATCTCAACGGCCGCATTGCGGTTGTCACCGGCGGCGCCCAGGGCTTTGGCCGCGCCATTACCGAACGCTTCGTCGCCTCCGGCGCCAAAGTGGCGATCTGGGATCACGACATCGGCTTTGCGGAAAAGACCGCCAAGCAGATCGGCGACGCCGTCACCGCCTTCCAGGTCGACGTCTCCGACCCCGCCGCGGTGGACGCTGCCAGCGACGCCACGCTGCAACGTTTCGGCAGGATCGACATCCTGGTCAACAATGCCGGCATCGCCGGCGTCAACAAGCCGGTGTGGGACACCGATTATGACGAATGGCGCAAGGTGCTGCGGATCAATCTCGACGGACCGTTCATCTGCTGCAAGGCGATCGTGCCGTCGATGATCGCCAACGGATATGGCCGCATCGTCAACATCGCCTCGATCGCCGGCAAGGAAGGCAACCCCAATGCGGCGCATTACTCGGCCTCGAAGGCCGGGCTGATCGCGCTGACCAAATCGCTCGGCAAGGAGCTCGCCGCCCATGACATCGCCGTCAACGCGGTCACCCCGGCCGCGGCCAAGACCGCGATCTTCGACCAGATGACGCAGCAGCATATCGACTTCATGCTGTCGAAAATCCCCAAGGGCCGCTTCGTGCTGGTCGAGGAACTGGCGGCGATGGTGGCGTGGCTGGCCTCGGCCGATTGCGCCTTCTCCACCGGCGCGGTGTTCGACATCTCCGGCGGCCGCGCGACCTATTGAAAGAGCGCCCTGCCCGTGATCGACCGGCAGCGCTCTGGTCACGCCGGGCGATGACGGGTTTCGGCTCGCGCTATCGGCCCCTGCCCTTGGTCCGGAAGATCACCGGCAGGCTGAAGCTGAGGCCTTCGTCGGCGACCAGCGGCGGCGGCGCCGGCACCGGATCGGAGCGTCGCACCATCGCCAGCGCGGCGTCATCGAATGCGGCGTCGCCGGATCCCTTGACCAGACTGACCGACAGCACATGGCCGAGGCGGTCGAGCTCGAAGCCGACCACGATCTCGACCCTCTTCTGCGCCTTTCCGGCCGGGTAGCGTTTGTGCTTGTCGAGATGCGCCACCAGTTCCTTCTGCCAGGTCGTGCGGATGCGCCGCGCGCTCTCGCCGGTGCCCGGCGCCGGCGCCACCGAGCGCTCGCCCTGCTTGGCCGCCTCGGCGCTCGGCATCGCGGTGGCTTGCGCTGCGACCGACTCGGTCGAGGCCGCCTGCTGCACCGCCGCCTTCTCCTGCTGCTCGTCCTTCGGCTTGTTGGAATCGTCGGTGGTCACCACCCGGTCCGGCTCCTCGCTTTCGGTCGGCACGTCCTTGGGCAGGTCGGTCTCCTTGACCTCGGCCTTCTGCTCGGCGACCGCGGGCGACGCGGTCGAGGCTTCGGTGTCGGGACCAGGCGGCAGCTCGCTCGGCTCCAGCCGCGGCGCGGTCATTTCGAGGCCGATCTCGATCGCCGGCGCGCCGAGCGAATCGTCGAGCTCGTCATTCTGCAGATGCGCCACCGCGACCGCCGCACCGGCGGCATGCATCGCGACGGCGCCGAGCGCCGCCAGGATCCAGAGCCGTCGCGACGGCGCGCCTGAACTATCGAGATCGGACATCGCGACCAACTTTGCCTGCGTGGTTCCGGGTCCGCGCGCAATTGCCTGCGCCCCGCAACGCCGGCGCTGTTGCCGGGGTCACGGTCATGGCTGCGCCGGCGACGCGGCCGACTTCGGCACGCCTTCCAGCGCCACCAGCTTGAGCTTCGCATAGCCGCCAGCGCGCAGCAGTTCCAGCACGTCCATCATCTCGCCATAGGGTACCGCGCGATCGGCGCGCAGGAAGATGAAGCGATCCTTGCTGGCGTCGGCGGCGGCATCCAGCGTCCGCACCAGGTCGACGCGCTTCACGGCGGTTTCGCCGATTGCCAGCGCCAGATCCGCCTTGATGCTGACATAGGTCGGCTTGTCCGGCTTCTTCTGCGGCGTCGCGGTCGACGACGGCAGATCGATCGGCAGATCCACGGTCGACAACGGCGCCGCCACCATGAAGATGATCAGCAGCACCAGGATCACGTCGATGAACGGCGTGACGTTGATTTCGTGGTTTTCCCCGAACTCGTCGTCGTCGTCATCCGGTTCCGTCAGCGAGGCGCCCATGATCTACTCCGCCGCGCGCACGCGCGCGCTACCATGCGCGCGGTCGAGATCGCGCGACAGCAGCCGCGCGGCAGCGCCCGAGGAGCGCCCGACCAGTTCGACGTAGCCCTTGGTCACCCGGGAGAAGTGATTGTAGATGATCACCGCCGGAATCGCCGCGACCAGGCCGCAGGCGGTCGCCAGCAGCGCCTCGGCGATGCCGGGCGCCACCACCGCCAGATTGGTGGTCTGCGACTTCGAAATGCCGATGAAGCTGTTCATGATTCCCCACACCGTGCCGAACAGGCCGATGAAGGGCGATGTCGCGCCGATCGTGGCGAGCGCACCCATGCCCCGCCGCATCTGCCGCGCCTCGGCGCGGACGATTTCGGAGAAGCTCGAGGCGACGCGTTCCTTGATGCCGGCGTCGCTGGAGATTCCCGCGGACATCCGCGCTTCGCGCATCGCCGCGGCGAGCAGCGCCGACAACGGCGTGTCCCTGGCGCCGATCGCGAGCTGCGCATCGGCGAGCGATCGCGCCTCCGAAACCTGCGAAAGCGCCGCGCGCAGCCGGCGGCGGGCGCTGGCCAGTTCGACGTTCTTGGCCAGGAAGATCGTCCAGGTCAGCAGCGAGGCCAGCGCCAGCCCGACCATCACCGCCTTGACGACGATATCGGCCGACATGAACATCGACCAAGGCGACAATTCGTGCATCGCCGTGGCCGCCGGCTTCAACGACGTGGCCGCCGGTTGCGTCGCCTCGGATTGCGGCGGGGCGACCGGCGCGGCCGGCGTCACCGCCTGGGCCGCGGCCGGGGCCGGCTGCGCCGACAGCGGCGACTGCGACAGCAGCGTCAGCGCGATCGCCGCGCCGCCGATAATCCGAAACCATGCGATGTTCATACGTCGGCCCAATAGCGAATGAGGTTGTGGTAGATTCCGGTCAATCTGACCGTCTCGGGGTCGTCCCGGCCGAGCCGTTCGACCAGCGCCTGGATCGCGAGGTCGAGGTCGTAGATCATGCTGCGCGCATGGGCGTCCCGGATCATGCTCTGCAGCCAGAAGAACGATGCCACCCGCGCGCCGCGCGTCACCGGCGTCACCATGTGCAGGCTGGAAGCCGGGTACAGCACGCAGTCGCCGGCGGCGAGCTTGACCTCGTGCGAACCGTAATTGTCCTCGATCACCAGTTCGCCGCCGTCATATTCGTCGGGCTCGGACAGGAACAGCGTCACCGACAGGTCGGTGCGGATCCGCAAGCCGGTGAGATGGTCGCCGCGCACCGCATTGTCGACGTGGATGCCGAAATGATGGCCGTTGGCGGCATTGTAGCGGTTGAACAGCGGCGGGAAGATCTGCAGCGGCACCGCGGCCGACACGAATTTCGGATTGCCCGTCAGCGCCGAGACGATGCGGCGCCCGAGCTCGCGCGCCACCTCGCTGTTCGGCGGCAATTGCTCGTTGCTCTTGACCAGCGCCGATTGCGCCCCCGCGGTCGAGCGTCCGTCCTCCCAGTCGGCACGGTCCATGACGCCGCGGAACGCCGCGACGTCTTGCTTGCTCAACACTTCGGACACGCAAATCAGCATCAGGGCATCCGCTCACAGGCTGCCGCGCAGCGACAGCAACACCGAGCGCCCCGGCGCGATGAACGCGAACGGCGTGTTGCTGCGGTAGAACGCGTCGTAATACACGGTATTGAAGATGTTGTTGGCGGACAGCTTGGCGGTCAGGTGCCTGTCGACCTTGTATTCGACGAAGCCGTCGAACCGCCAATGCGACGGCAGCTCGTTGCCGTTGGTGGCGCCGAGCGTGCCGCCATAGATCTTCGAGGCGTAGGTCGCCTGCCCGCCGACCTCCCAGGGGTCGCCGATCCGGTACTTGGTCAGCACATTGAACGACTGATGCGCGATGTTGGCGAGTTGCACACCGACCATGGTGGGGTCGATCGATTTCTCGACCCGGGATTCCATCAACACCAGGCCCGCATACAGGCTCCAGCGGTCGGTGATCTTGCCCGACGCGCCGAGATCGACGCCGCGGACCCGATAGGCCGCGCCGGCGATGATGTCGCTGCCGCTGGTCTCGCGCGCATTGGTTTTATCGGTCTGGAACAGGGCGCCGGTCACCAGCAGATGCCGATCGAACAGCTCCCATTTGGTGCCGACCTCGATCGCCTTGTTGCGCTCGGGAGACAGCGCCTGGAACGTGGTGTTGTTGACCACCAACCCGCCATAGGCGGTGCCGCTGGCATCGAGCTCGGCGCCGACCGGATTCGACGAGGTCGCATAAGCGGCATACAGGCTGCCATAGGGCACCGGCTTCAGCACCGCGCCGAGATTGTAGTTGAACATCCCGGACTGCACGCCGGTGGTGGCGGTCGCATTGGTGCCGGTGATGTTGTAGTCGTCGTAGCGGATGCCGCCGTTGAGGATGACGACGTCGCGATAATTCGCGGTCTCGATCGCGTAGACCGATTTGGTGTCGACCTTGATGTCGGTCACATTGCCGGCGAGTTGCGGCGAGGTGTTGAACGCGAACAGGTTCGGCGGCGACAGCAGCGGCACCACCAGGCTACGCCCGCTCTGGAAGCCGGACAGTTCCGAGGTCAGCCCCGCATAGGTGTCGCGACTGACCTTCTCCTGCGAAACCTCGGCGCCGGTCACCAGCGCGTGCTTGACCGCCCCGGTGTCGAACTTGAAGGTCGCGTCGCTCTGATTGGCCAGCACGTCGGTGACCTGATAGCGGCTCTGCGACGACAGGTTGACCGTCGTGTCGGTCGGGTTGCTCGGCAACGTGCCGATATAGTCGAGGATCGACCGTGCCACCCGGCTGCGGTTGCTCAGGGTGATGTCGGGGGTGACCTTCACCTCGGCGGTGAGCGTGCCGAAATCCTGCCTCGCCTTCTGGAAATCGCGATTGACGAAGCCGTAATAGGTGTCGCGCGGCACGTTGATGTCGGTCGACGGCGCGCGCAGCGTGCGGTTGTAGGGCACGCCGAAATCCGGCAGGCCGTCGAGATCGGTGTGGACGTAATTCGCGGTGACGCTGACCGCGTCGATCGGGGTCCATTTGATCGCCGCGATGGTGCCCCAGCGATTGTCGAACACGTAGTTGCGGCCCGCGACGTCGGCGTCCTGGAACAGGCCGCCGAGCCGCACCGCCAGGGTCGGGCTGATCTTCTGGTTGACGTCGACGGTCAGCCGCTTGGTCTGATCGGTGCCGAATGTGGTCTCGGCGTTGTAGAAGCTCTTCTCGGTGCTGGCCTGCTTGGTGACGATGTTGATCGCGCCGCCGGCGGTGCCGCGGCCAGCCAGCGTCGAGGCCGGGCCGCGCAGGATCTCGACCTGCTCGGTGAAGAAATTCTCGCGGATGCTGATCGCCGGATCGCGGATGCCGTCGATGAACACGTCGTTGCGGGCGTCGAAGCCGCGGATGAAGAAGCGGTCGCCGAAGGCGTTGCCGCCCTCCCCGGTGCCGAGCGTGACGCCGGCGGTGGTGCGGGCGACGTCGCGCAGCGAGGTCGCGTTCTTGTCCTGCAGCAGTTCCTTGCTCAGCACCGTCACGGTGCGCGGGGTGTTCAGCACCGGCTCGGTGAACTTGGTCCCGGACAGCCGGTCGACCTTGTAGGGCGCCGCCGCGTCTGCATAGGGATTGCGGTCGGGCGCCAGCGTGCCGGCGTTCGGATAGGGCACCGGCGCGACCTGGGCCGGCTGGGTGCGTCGCGCGGCGCGGCGCAAGGCGGAGCGTGCGCGCAATTGATCCGGCGAGGGCCGCGACGCCGCGGGGCGCGGCCGCGACACCGGCGCATCGACCGTCACCGGCGGCAGCGGCGATTGCTGCGCCTCGGCGCCGGAGAACGACGCCACCGCGATCATGCCGGCGACCGCCGAAACCTTGCGACCGGAATAATTGTCCGATCCGACCGTCGCCTCCAAACGCAACGACCGCGGCGCCTTTGCCCCATTCATCCCAGCTGCCCCATTCCAAACGCTGTTGATAATCAACTGCAACATGGTCTGGTATCGAGCGCGAAATTTCGGGTCAACGCGATTCACCGCCAACGCGACGCGCCCGTGCTAGAATAGTTCAAGATCAAAATCGTTCTAAGCTGGGAGCCCGCAAGCGATGAGGCCGAGCTTGCAATGGTTCTAAACTGGCGCGCGGCGCGTGACCGGAAGCTGTGAGCCCAAGCCAATGACGGAGCCCGGCGCCGGCGCCGTCATTCGTCGACGCTCGGCGGCTTCATCAGGCCAAACAACTCGTCGACGGTCGCCATCGCGGTGTGCCGGATGCGGTCGGTGTCCTCCAGGCCGGCGATGTTGACGCCGCCGACCACCGCACGAATCTCGTCGCGGAATTCGCTGAGGAAGCGCAGCGGGTCCGGCGAGGTGTTGGCGACACGCGCGATCAGCCCGGCGATCAGGATCTGGCAGGCGATCATCCGTCCGTTCAACTCGTCCATTCGCACTCCGGTCAATGCTGGCCCGGCGGACGCGCCGCCGACCGCTGCGTGCTATGGCCGACAGCGGCGGCGCTGACAAATGGAACGCTTCTCAACTGCGCCGGGCATTCGCCGCGTCCACGCCGCCCACGCCCCCCCCCCCGCACGGCACAATCGTCGCGTTGCCCGCGCCGGCCGGTCACGAAGCCCTTGCGAGGACCGGCCTGGCCCGTTAGAAGTCCGCACGCCTGCACCGCGAATCCCCGGATGTCCGGTCCGGCACGCGCACACCGCCCCTAACCACTTGGTGGGATTAGGGAATTCGGTGGGGAATGGTGTAACGGTAGCACAACAGACTCTGACTCTGTTTGTCTAGGTTCGAATCCTAGTTCCCCAGCCAAACGTTAAATCGTTGAAAAGATTATATTAATTTTGCCGAGAGCCCGGATTTTTCGGGCAAATTCATGTTGCGCCTGCTGCGTTTATTTCTTCAACGTTTCCAGTGGTTCCCGGTGATTACCGGCGATTCGGCGCAATACGATGCGCAACACGTCTAGGCTTCTTCAGCTTCCGGTACAGGGATGCCAAACTCCGCTGCAATCGCGGCGACGGTGGCACGGGTACGCTTGACGTAAGTCTCGGCGGCCGCCGCATCGTTCACCAGCCCCATCAAGCAACGCTGCACGAACTCCAGGTCGGGCTTCTTTGTCATGTTGATCTCCATCACGGTCCCAATCGGCCGCGGATTAATCATGCACGGAACCAAGATCGGAACCAGTCTTGCGCGAGGATTTGTTTTATATAAGATATTGATACTAAAGCATTTTATGTTGACTCTCCGTATTTCGACGCTCCCCCTCGCCAGCCATATGTGCTGTATTGCCACGTGATTCCAGCGTAGCTTCCGGTGATGGGCACGAAGTCGCGCGAGACGCTTTTTGGCAATACGATCAGGGCATCAGCGGCGCGCGCCAAGGACGCACGACGCTATGCCGACGTTCTGGCTTGCGAAGCTTGGAATTATCGAATGTTGGGCTACTGCGGCCCTGCGCAGCCATCGCCAACGATCGGCGACGCTCTCAACGCTGGTTTCGGTTACCTGGAGGTCCGGTGCCACGGCTGCGACACCCACCAGACCGTCGCGCTGGACGTCATCCGCCGGCTCAATGCAAATTCGGTGGCAATTCGTTGCGTCTTATTCGGTGATTGCTGATGAACCAGAACAGTCGAACGCATGACGCCCGGCGCCGATGGGGCGGTCGGGTAGCGCCGGCGATCTGCACCCGGCATGTAGTCCGTCCAATCGTGGCGCCACCGACCTGATCGACGATCCGAGCCATGAAGGGTGTTAGCTAATCAGTCGCGACCACACCCTGGCCCCGACTGTATGTTCAATCTAACTGACGACTTGCTTGCTTACGCACGCTGGGTGCGCTTGGATGCGCTCAGTGGGGGTTACCAACATGAAACGAATCATACTAGCGCTGGCACTGATATGCGGTGGTTGTTCATCAACGCCAGCGGACCTTGAATCGAAGTCGACGCCAACAATTCAGAATTACACGGAGAACTATCAAGAGATATACCGCCGCGTCTCGACAACCGCAAAGCGTTGTTTCGCTGGCAATATAAGCCCCATGGCTTCTTACGCGGTCGACACTGAACTCTATCCCGACCTTGGGTATGGAGAGATGTCGCTTTCCCTCATCAATTACGGCACTCGAAATTACTACCTGACCGTCAAAGCGATGAAGCAGCCCACAGGATCAATGCTGATAATTACGTCGGGCAATACCCTTGCGGCAGACCGGTACCGCGCCTTGGTGCTAACTTGGGCGGGAGGCGGTCAGGACTGTCCAGCTTTTTAGCGCTCATAAGCGCGACGGCGAAGAACTAGGGAACATGATATGAGCAAGAAAGAACCGGAAAAATTGATAATGGCGTCGCCCATGTTGAACGACGTTCAAAAAATGCTTGTTGTGAACCATCTGTGGCTAGCGTTGCGCCAAACTTTCGAGAAAATGTATGAGCTAAATGGCGCTCAGGTCGTCATCGATATGCAACGGACCCTGATATCTGGTACGAAAAACAGTGACACCACCGGCCTCCCGCTCGACAAGGAGAAGGCTGTCATAGACACAACAATCACTCTGCTGGAAGGATTGATTTCCGTTGATGGGCACAGCTAAGCGATCTGTGATCATCGTGAACTGAGTCTTCATCGTATTTCCACTCTTAATTTTCGACCCGTAACCATCGCTCTCTGCCCCTGCTCATCGGAATATACTCTCCAGCCGCGCCCGGCGCAGGGGCGGCGCCCTCGGTATTGACCATGCGTTTCGCTCATCTCAAAAGTCGGCGAAAATCGTCCATCTCGTCACGATGTCGACGCGCGGCGTCCGACAACGCGGCGTCATTGGCGACCGTGGCGGCGTCGCGACGTTGATTCGCTGTGGCGGCGTCGCTGGCGCGAATCTCGTCATGAAGCGGCGCCAGGTGCTCGCGCTCGAATGCGGACCATGCGTGGGTTGGACCGCCGCTGTCGCCGACGAACCCCGCTTCCTCTTGTAGGCCGCGCTGCACCATGAACAGCACATCGTTCGCATCCCGGAGCGCCGCTGCGTCCTCTTGGTGTGCGGCGAAAAGTTCCGGTTGATCGCTTTGCACAATCTGGTCATGCCAGAATTGCGCCGTCTCTGGCGACAACCGGGCGGTCGCCGGCACGCGCAGCGCGGCGATACGCTCGTCACGCGATAGGTGGTGCACCTGATCCGGCGGCGTAGCGGCGACGCGCTGTGCGAGTGAAATGGTCTCCATCACGCTCAGCAAGTCGGTTCGATCGATCGGCGGGATTGTCGGCTTGCTTGCATCATGCGCACGATGCAACAGCGCCACGTCATGGCGCAACCGTGCCAGCTCCACCAGCTTGTCGCCGAACGCCTTGTTCACGGCGGCTTTGTGCCAAGCCTCGTTTCGCTGTTCCGATTCGGCTTGGGCGATGATGGGCGCGCGGACTGTCGGTAAGGTGTCATACACCCTCAACGCCTTGTTGAGCGCACCGGCGATGCTTTTCGCCATCTTCGCTGGCGAGCCCTCGATTGCCGTGAGCTTGTTCGCAATGAGGTCGCGTGTGGTCTTGGCCATGGTGTGGTTGTCCTTGTTACTTGGGTTCGTTCGGTGCCACCGGCAAAACGTGCTTTACGCCGTTGACGGTGGACGTGGCGGGAATGCCGCCGACTTCGGTCTGGTGACCCATCGAGCCGTCCGAAACGCCGCGGATGCGCGGGGACTCGGTGTGCTGACCCATTGAGCCATTGGATTCGCTAAGCGGAACGGGCGGGATTGTGACGGTCTTGGTAGCCATGGTGTGGTTGTCCAGGTTTGATGAATGGTAGTGGGGCTTACGGTTTGCGGAATACGTCCTCAGCCCGCAACTCGTCTTCCGTGGTATCAAGGCAACGGACGTTGGTCGCAACCGGCGGTCGACTCGGGTTGCTCGCCGGCTTGATGTCGAACACGACCTTGGTGCCGGCGATCGGCAGGGCGCGCGACTGATTGCGAAACTCAGGAAATTCCGATACGTGAGCAAAGATATCATCGTGTCCGTCATCGCGCGCGATGAAACCGAAGCCCCTTGTATTCCAGTGTTTGAGTGTCCCTCGCATCTACTTTACCTCAGTTGTTGGGTTGGTTGATCTTTTGCAACGTCGCAAGATCGCTTGCGGCTAGGTCCATCTGCATCTGTAGTATGCGAACCTGCGTCACGACGGCCATCTGGTTTAGCCGATCGGCCAGGAATGCGAGCGTGTCGGTCAGGTGGCGTTTCTCGTCCGGCGCCCCGATTAGGTTCGCCAGCGCGGTGCCGATCAAACCGTGTAGCTCGTCCCGGTCAGCCGCTTCGGTTTCGCCCATCACTGGAGCGCTCATTGTGGGGGATGAAAAATTAGTTGCCATTTAGTTTCGCATCCCCATACCCTTACGATTCGCCACTGCAATAGTCTGCGCGAAGCCGGGGCTTTTGACGAACCCGGTAATCGCACGCTGTGAAGTGTCTTGCGCGACGTCTTTCACATACGCTTGGATTTTGCCATCATCGTCCACAGACACGCCGACAGTGACGTGCACCGATTGCGGGGTACTGCTACCCCCACCACTAGACGGCGCCGCAACGCGATTGACCATCGCCATGCTGACATCATGCGGGATAACCTGCGTCCCGTTCGGGAGATTCATGATCTCGCCACCCTGCTCATTGACGCGAGCAAGACCGCCAGGGGCGCTATCCGTGCCACTGGCAAACTTCGGCATAGAGTAGCCACCAACCATGATGCTACTAGACGCTCCGGAACCGCCGCCAAAAACACCGCCGAATATGCTACTCAGAAACCCGCCGCCAGAGCCCCCGCCGCCGAAAGCATTCGACCATAGGTTCTGCGCGGCCATGTCCATCAGCTTTGACGAAATTGCGTTGAGAGCCGATACGCCAGATGCTTTCAGCGCGTCCAGGCCGCTTGCGCCGTTGGCAATCTGCTGTTGGAACGTCTGCATTGGTCCGCGGACAAGATTTTCATAGGCGAATCGCATGTTCTCAGCATTCGCCGCGGCTTGACCGAGCGCGGTCGCTTCGGCTTTGATCGCTGCGATGTTGGATGCGGTAAGTACGTTGCCCTTCCTATGTTCCTCGTTAATCCGTGTCTGCACCGCCGCATAGGATGCCGCAGCGCCCGTAGCCATGCCGGTTGTGGCCGCATCGATCCTATAGGCGTCCGCCGATGCCTGAATAGCTGTGATGCCTAACGCGGTCGCTCTTGTGTACTCTCGAATACGCGCAACATCGGCGTTCGTGATCTTGTTACCCGGCTGCATCCGGGCTGCAGTCAAGGCAAGTTCGGACTGCTTTATGGTCTCGTTTACGGTCGCAACTTGCGACAACACAGCGAGCCGCTGTTGCTGCATTTGGATGTCGTGTTGAACCGCAGCCGCGTCCAGAGTCGGCTGATTCCGTCTGCGGTCCGCCTCGGCACGAAGCGCATCAGATAGTGCCGAGTTTCCAGATACCGGGTTTTGACTATCACCGGAAAAACGCTGATTGAATGGCGATACTCGCGTAATCCCCATCGACTTTGCACGCTGCTCATAGTCGGATGGTAATAGCTTATTCCATATGGACGAACTACCCGCGCTCTGCGCAAGCCGTTCTATTCTGTCGAGTAGCGAACCGCCCGCGTCCAAGGCCGTCTGGAACGCCGACCGAGCGTTGAGTCCGAAGTTCGTCCAAGCACGGTTCCAAGTCTCGTCAAATCGCCGCGCGGCGGCGATCATGTCGTCATTGGCCACAAACTCAGCGGCGGCTTCTTTCGCCCTGTTGAGCCCTTCGGAACCTTGCGACAACAGCCGCACCCATTCCATTGTAGCCGGCAAACCCATCTGTTGCAGCAGGACTAGGCGCTGCTGGTCACTCCGGGCGTTCTTAATCAGGTCCGCGGCTTTCCCGAGGTAGCCGTCAAACGTCGCCGCGTGCTTGTTATTGACGGCGAATACTTCTGCCAGTCCGCCCATGCCGTTTTTGGCGTCATAGACGCCTCTGGCAAACCCGCTTATTCCCTTGTTAAAGTCATCGTTTGAGATTCCCTTGAAGCTGGCCACGGCTTGCAGCTTGGACAGCTCGCGAGTAGTCAGGTCGGCGCTTCTAGCCGCGTCGTCAAGCGCAAGCGTGGAGGATTTCCAGCTTGAGTACATGACCAAACCGCTAGTAGCGACGGCGGCCAGACCGAGACCCGCCAGCCGCGTTGGCGTGATAATGCCTGCGATGCCGCGTCCGATTTGCCGAATGGCACCGCCGACCGTCGCATTTTTTGACGAAGTGAAGATATCTAGAACCTGCGCGAACTGACTAGTCACCACTTGCATCGGGCTTGCACCCATCGCCAGCATGGTGCCAACGTCTTGCGCCTGACGCCCCAGGTTGACCATCTCATGTTGAGCGAGATTGCCGCTTTTGGCGATCGTCACGATGTTGTCGTTCGCCGTTTTGCCGCTCTTGGCGAACTTGTCCAGATTGGTACCGGCACCCATGGTGGCCTTGCCCAAGGCGGTGGCGGTGGCGGTCGTGTCCTTTGACGCCTTACCCAAGGCGGTGGCGGCGGTCGTGGCTGGCATAGCCGCGCGGGTGAGGTCGTCAACATGCTTGGCGGTGGTGGTGGTCTTTCCACCGAGCGAAACTACATCGCCGCCAGCATCCTTCGCGGCTTTACCTAGATTTGTGGTGGCGGTCGTAGCGGGTTTGGCTGCGCGTGTGAGGTCATCAAGGGCCTTGACCCCCACCACGATAGGACGGGAGTCTAGAGCGAGACCTAATGTCGCGATATCGGCCAAATGCGTTTCCCTCTACTACGCGCTCGTTACTTCTGGTCGGCAGGCTGGCTTCCGCGCCCGCCAGTGACCAGCAAGTCCAGATACTTCAACACAGACCCTTGAATGTCGATCGGACCAGCGGCGAAGATTGCCGCCTCCAGCCCATCGTCGTCCGTGAGGGGCTGGTCCAAGCCGACCGCGATGATCCGGCGATACGCGAACAGGTCGATTTCGCGGACAGCGTTGTGCGCCGGTACAAACCCGCCGAAATACGAACTAACGCGCGCCGCCGCCTTGGCGGTGACCTCAAGCGCGATGACCTTGTCACCGAGTTTGATTTCATGAGTGGTAGCGGTCATCCTGTAGTCCTCTAGTTGTTGGGAATCGGGTGGCGATCGGCTATGGTCCGCCGCATGGCGCTAATCAGCGTCGGCGAGCGGGATATCGTGGGCCAAAATCCACTCGTAAATCAGCAGCCCCCGCCGGGCGAGCGCAACGACAAGGATGCCGTCCATTTCGATTTGAAATTCCGTCTTCTCAGCGTCGAGCCACTTACCGTTGGTAAACACCACGTTTTCGTACATTTTTAGTCCTCCATTTTAGATATAGTAGGTGCCGCCCATTGAAACCGAATAGCCGGCGGCGCCAAAAAATGATCCGTCATAATTCTGAAAAAACGACGCCGAAGGCGCGACTTGGATAGACGGGGTGTGCCCATTAACCGCTCCTTCTCTACCGTATCCAGAGTATGCGCTATTCGGAGCGAGACCGGGTGGGAGCGTGAAGCTGATAAAGCCGGACGCCGTCCCAATAGCTGCGATGCTCACCACAGCGGACCAGTCGACCTTATTTCCGGTCAACGTATAGTTTCCAAATACCGATGCTGATCCGACAGCTCCAGCCGCGGCGCCGACCGTCCCGGTCCAAGAGCCATAGATCGGTACTGGACCGCCGATGATGCTGAACTTGGTGCCGTCGCACTTGATCTCTACACTCGATCCGGGACCAAGCGGGATGGTGGTTTTGAGACCGATGGTCTCGGATGCATCGGGATCAAGAGTGACGATGCCAGTGCCAGAGTTGAACACCGTTGTCTTGAAGCCGTCGCCCAATGTTGCAGCTGCGGTAAGGCCAACGGTGAACGTGCCAGAGCACTCAATGATAGCGCCGTAGTCTGCAGCGACGATGGTGTACGCGCCGGTCTTCGTCGTGGATGCCGTGTCCACGCCCAAAGTCGACCGAGCCGCCGCCGCATCCGTCGCAGTCGCCAGTCCCTTGCCAACCGTCGTCATGCCGATGTTGGTTTGCGCGATCCCCTTTGCCGTGCTGTCGGCCGACTGCGCGCGCACGAACGACACCACGTCGTCATCCAGGCTGGTAGCCAACGGAACACAAGATATCACCGCCGTCCCGGTCAGCGACAAAGGTGAGCCACCGTTGCTTGATTCGACAACATTGCGGGTTCCGGTCGTGACCGAACCACCGATCGTCAGATAGCCGTTTTCCCAGTCATCACCTTCGCGCAATTCATAGGGGATGGTGTCGCCATCGACCGCCCCGGCCGCGGCGAAGCCTTGCCAGCTGATCGGCACCGAGCCGAACGTGATATCCCCCGTCCCGATGGTGGAGACAAGGTGGCGAGCGTTGTTGAGGTTGTTTCGTGCCATGCGACTAGCTGTGTCCGAATCCGGAGCGGCCGAAACCGCGCGCACCATTCACCGGCTGCACTGCGTCGTTGCGCGGCTTCGGCGCCGTCTCGCCTTTAGGCTCGTCTTTGGGCTTTTCCGACATATCGGTTCCATTTCTGCTTTTGGTGGATTGGTTGGCGAGCGGGACGTAGGGGGACACAGCGTCCCGCTCGCGGTCGATCGGCGGTACTTCCGCGCCGGTCGAATTGATGATGTGGAGACTTAGGCAACCGCCGACTCCGAAAGCGAGCGCAACCACACATCTCGGTCGCTGATCAAGACTACTCGCCGATGACCGATCCGAGTCATGCGCGGACCCCGGCCCTCTTTGACAAGGCGGTACAGTGTCGATCGGCTAATGCCCGCTGCGGCAGCGGTATCTTCAATGCTCTGCGCTGCGATTGATGTGGACATATTCAAGTCCCATGGTGTGCATTGCTACTGAATGCAACTATGCACACCACGCCGCAGAAGATCACCGATGAAAAGTTGTATAGTTTTTATAGGTGATTAAGTAATAGGGCGGCGTTGCATCTCACCAAGTATTGTCGACGCCGCGCGCCCTCGTGCCCGCGGGTCGCACGCTGCGCGGTCCGCCGCTTCCAATTCTGCGTCAATGGATTTCATGCCTGTTGCGCGCAGTTCGTCCCGCCAGCGGCGGGCATCCCGAATCAATTCACCATCGATTCGGCGGGTTGATGCGCTGGTCTGTGGACGGCCGACCCTGTTCAATTGACCAGAGAGCAACGCTGCAAGGGTTCGGCGCTCCGCAGGGCCAAATTGAGTATCAGACAGCAACCATGTCACCAGATCGCATGTCGGGCCACCGTTCACAAACGATCGCCGCAGCGCGGCGCCGCAGAATGCTTTTGTTGCCGCGGACGCGACCTGATCGAAATCCCTACCCTGGTTCATTTGCCCCCCGGTCAAAGAATGAGTTCCGATATAGATGATCGGTTCATTCCGAGAGCGAGGAAAAGGCCTATTGCCACCGCCAGCACCAAATCATCGTGAGACCCCGATCGCGCGTTGAAACTCACGCGGCCTGCTGCAGAGACGGCGCGGGCAAAGTCCTTGAGTTCATCGCGCAGCGCTGGTGCATCGGCAATATCAGCAGCGATTTTCAGCTCACCTGAATGAAGCCGCGCCTCCAGTTGTGAAATGAGTGTCTGCTTGGGAACATGGAAGATATTGCCGTTGCTTGTGGTCTCATTGCCTGCGGTGATCAAGACGCCATGCGGCCGCAGTCCTGCGCGGTCGAACATATCGAATACGGGGCGCCCTACTCCGGTGTAGTCAATCACGAGTTTTGCTCCGACAAGCGGCTCACGACCCAGCAGGTTGGCAACGTGCTGGATTTGCGTCGGATAAGCCATGCCGAGTGGAAGTCGTTCCAAATGTCGAATGTGAAAGGTCTCGACACGCTCTTGGCGAAGTGTTTTCGATGCTTCGTGTGGAACCATCCGTCCCGTGCCGCGAACGATGTGTTGCAGAGCACAGACGGCGGTCGGGTCGACGCTTTGTCCAATGTCGGCAGCGACGATCCATTCATCACGCGGGGTGACGTATTGTTGTGTCCAGGTACTCGTATTGATCATCGCCACAGTGCACGCACCTCCGTTGAAAACGCCGCATCAATGATGCTGGTGTTGAAAGCTGCCGTATCGGAATCGATAAATTCACAGAGGTATTCCTCGCGGTACTTCGTCTCGCCTAGGTTCTTGCGCTCGCGTGCCAGGAATTCCGGGGTGATGCGGTCACAATCTCCCAGCCCGACCCGTATCCGGTGCCAGTCAGCATCGTCGGATGTCCATGTTTCGTAAAATACGCCGCGCTTGCCGTTCGGGGTTGACAGATATACCAGTTGCCCGCGCTTGCTTGTCGCCAGCATGGGGCGAACTGCCGTGATCAGTGCATCAGAGCATCGGGACGTTTCGTCGATGATACACAGCCTGACGTTTGCTAGGCCCCGGAGGGTGTCGCCTTCGTTGTCACCGGGTAATGCGAGGATGCGACTCCCGTTATCGAACTCCATCCGCCGTGCGGCATCGCCGACCAATGACGGCGCATCCTTCACCCGGCCGTAAGCGACCCGCGCGCGGCGAACAAATTCGTCGGACAAGCGCTGCGCGGGTGATACGATCAAGATCAAGCTGTGCGGCTCTGTCAATGCAACCGGAAGCGCTTTCATGACAGCCGCTTCCGTCTTGCCGTGCTGCCGGGGAATCAGCATCGCGATCTGCGGATCATCTGCCCGGACGAAATCGGCTTGCCAGTCGTCGAGGATAATGTCGGCCGCGCTGGCGAGCAGTGCCGGGTCGAAGTGCAGCGCGAGGTCACGAGCCATTTCCATATTAATACGGCGGCGGTGCAGGTGACGTGGCCTGGTGCTCGATCGCGACCGGCTCAGGGCGCGCCTTGCGCTTGCTCGCGGCCTCCGTGATGTCCTTCGCAGCTTGCGTCTCAATGCCGGCAAGGGCGCGGCCCACCGCGAGCCGGGCGTCAGGAAAGGGCGCCAGGGCGCGCAGCAGCGTCTCGCGCAGCCGCAAATAGTCAGGATGGGTCAACAGGTGTTGGTGGCGGTGCTCCGATACGTTGACCAACACGCCGAGCAGCTTCGACACCAGTTGCAGGTTGTTCGTCACGGCCGCCTCACCGCGGATGGCCGCGCTGGCGTCGCCGGTCTCCACGGCAAGTTCAATGTGGCTGGCAAGCCGAGCGCGTTGGTGCACTAGGCTATGCAACAGCCCCTCGCCTTCGCTCACCTTCAGGGCGTCCAGGTCAATCGCACACGGATGCAGCGCGTGCTGTACCGCTGCCATCATCTGCGGGCTGAGGTGGTTCTTGGCGTGGCGCTGCACGCTGTGCGGCGATAGGTCGAAACGCTTGCCTATCGCGTCGTGACCAAGGCCGTGAGCGAGCGCAACGTCGACCGAGTGGCGATGAGGGGAATTACATACTTGGCAACTGCCGGGGCCGGACTTGGCCTTGATCAATTCGCAAACTCGCGGCGCGGAATGCGCCTATTTGGAATGTACCACACCCAGCTAGTCGGCGCAATACGGGCGCGATACGCTATAGATTTGTACGCAATAACCGCTAGTTATACGGAGACTAACAGATATATAATCCGTTCGTCCGAAACCAACGGCCGCATTTGGAAGGATTTCAATGCAAATGCATGGGAAAAGCGGCGCGGATCGAAGGTCGAGCTAAACCGGCGGCTCTTTGCGAGAAGGGGCGAGAAGGGGCGAGAAGGGGCGAGAAGGGGCGAGAAGATGTGTGACAGTGTGACAGTGGTGACAGTCACTACGCATCCGACGACCCTGATGTTTTTATAGGGTGTGTGAATAGGATTTCACCGTCACACTGTCACACTGTCACGGCCATTTCCGCTGCCCGGCTATTCCAAGCCAAGCGTTGATGCCTGAAGGGCACTCCGCGATTGCAATACCGATCGAAAGAGCCGCTGCGATACACGCGCCGTTTGCAACGTAAGTTCCAGCCCATGTCTCGATGACGTGTTTCACCCGATAGGAGTCACAGACCTTGTTCGGGGTCGCACGCGCTGGCACCTCGCTAAGCCAGACCCTCGCGATCTCGAATTCCCGCACGCCGCTTTCGGACAGCAACGCTTCGCGCCGTTCGTCGAAGTTCTCCCGCTTGCGACCATTCAATCCGTCGATGGTAAGGTCAGGACATCGTGCCATCACCTGGGAGATTGCATCATGGGCCATCATGACTTCACCTCTGGAAACATGGGTGTCGGTACAGCGGGCAACGCCAGTTTCAATCCATCTACAACGGCGCCGCGGCGGCCGCGTTCGACTTTGAAGTGAAGGCGTCTTATCTCCTTTCCAAATTCAACATTGCTCATCGGCTTTTCACCCGAGCGCTCGGCGTAGTGTTTGTACGATGAATAGAGAACCGCGCTCGGCGTCGATGCTGCGGGGTCCGTGTCGCAGCTTTCGGCAAGCCATGCCGACATGCAGTCCTCAGACTCCTCGTTCATGTAGGCATCAGTCGCATCAACCACGATAGCCGGCGGAGCGAGGCCTTCTCGTTGCCATGCGACGCAGCCGGCGATCATCCAGGCAAGAATGCCGGGCCATTCCGCCTTCAGCTTCTCTCCCAGCTTTGTGTCCTTTTCACTCTCGGCGATCGAGGTCGTGAACGGCACAAGTTGAAAACGCCGCCGCATGGCACTGTCGGGACGAAGGCTTGGTTTATGGTTTCCGGACACCTGGATTTTGAAGGTCGGAATAAAGTTAAAAGGATCGCACCCCATGAACCGTGCCGTGATCGTGTCCCGTCCAGTCAATTCCTTGATTCGGCTCTCGGCCCATCGCTTGCCGCGCTCCGTCTCGGAGCAAGTAACGAGTCGTGCACCTTGTAATGACGCGATCTCGGTCAGGTGCCGCTCTTGCTTCGACTCGGTGAGCGTGGCGATGGAAGTGCCAACGTGGTAGTCACCAAGAATTCCTTCGATGGCATGCATGTAAGTGCCCTTGCCGCCGCCGCCTGGACCATAATTGAAATGTAGGCTCTCCTCTGATGTGTCGCCGGTGAGGATGTAACCGCACAATCGCTGCAGATATTCCTGCAGCTCAAGATCGCCGCCAGTCGCACGCGCAAGAAACTTTTTCCAGATTGGGCAGTCACCGTGCGGTGAAACGCGGGTCGATTTCGTGACATGATCTTCCGGGCGCGCCGGTCGGAATACTCCGGTGCGCAATTCGACAACACCATCGGGCGTCCCAAGAATCCATGCGTTTTGATCCCATGCGGCGACCGTGCTCGATATGCGCGGGTCTACGGCTGCGATCCGCAGCACAGCACGAATGGTCTTGTCGCTGCACAGCGCGCGGGCCTGGGCATTCGTGTTGCCCGGGGAAATGGAGCATAGCGCAGCTTCGTCTTTGCAGTGGAGCTTGGCGAGGTGGCCTATATAGTCGGTGTCGTCATCGTGCCATCGTTTTCCGTTCCAGTGCAGCCACTTCTTTCGCTTGGTGACATACCGGATTTGCAACGCATACATGTTCGCGAACCGGTCGGCTACTTCGATTTCAGAGTATTCGGGCGGCGCCGCCTGCTGCTGCCACGTCGCGCCACCAATCATCGGTGTTGCCCCAGGCGGTAAGCTAGGTGCGAGAGATGGTGATAATACTTGGACGCCAGGAACGGTCGCAAAGCTCTGCATCGTGGCGTCCCTCCGCCACTCAGCGATCTCGGCCGGTTTTTGCTTGATGCCGACTGCGGCGCAACGCTTCCAGAATGAATCGAGCGTCTTTGTGCCAGCCAGAGCGCCAACGTCGAACCAGTAGCGAGCCAGCCTGTCGCCCTTCTTATCCGGCGTTGCGTCGCAGATGATTTGCGCGATTTCATAGCCGCGCCCGCCAAAACCGGCGCGTTTGATTCCCCATACCGTACCGAGTCGGTTGTCACGATCATCGAACCAGTGAGGGTCTTTCACCAACAGCTCGTTGATAAATCGCTCAAGCTTGGCGCATTCAGCCTCGCTCTGCCTGCATTCGTCAGTCGGCGACGCGTGGGTGACTTCCTTGCGGCCAAGTTCAAGGGCGCTATACCACGCAAAAAGCTTGGCGGTATTGGGACCGTATGGATGCGGCGGCGGGGCGTCTGGCATGATCTGGTAGGCGCTGCCGCCCTTCACCGAGCCGGCATATACGTTGAGTGCACGCCATCGAATGCTGATCCGCTCGCTGTCAATCTCGCCAGGCTCCAGCGCGCGAAAGTGAGATATTTTAAGCTTGTGGTGGCCCTTGCGCGGGGCGTCTTTGAAATCTGCGGGCGCGCGGAAGGCGAAATGCCATCCTCCGCTTTTCGACTGCGCATAAGGCATCGGCACGCCGCCGTTTGCATCGGTGATGCCAATCTGGCGGCAGAACTCGACATAGTTGCTCCAGGCCTCATCGCGGTCTTGTAGGGAGTGTACGTCAACGTCAAAGAGCAAACACTCAGACATGATCGCACTGACGCCGAGCAGTTTTCCGCCGGCGAAGTCTGCCTCCCAAATCGCTCTGTTGCTGTGCGCCGCGTAAAGGCTGCCATTCCCCGTCACTGGATCGATTGCGAAAAGCTTCAGGGCGTGCAGCTCCGCGTAGTCGAGCGCCTTCTTTCGGACGGCTTCGACAAAGTCGGTTGAAATGGTGATCGTCATACTGTATGGTGCCCGCTATACTATATACGAAGGAACGGCGTTCGGCGCCGTCGAGAATAGAGAACCCGCCCTAGCCAGGCGGGTTTTTCACGTTTAACGTCGAACCGGTGGCGGTGGCGGATAATGGGGTGGCAGCGGCCGGCGCGGTGGCGTCGCGAGTGGATGGGTTTGGCAGAACAGCAGCCATTCGAAATTCTCCGCAAGCTCCTTGCATCGTCTGCGCCATGCCAGTGGCTCGACGACAATTTCTTGGCGATACCGTTCGACATGTTCACGAAAGAGCGTGTAGGCGTGTTCGACGGCGGCGTCGACTTCGGCGGTCACGCTGTGGCCTCGCTGAATTTCGCGAAGAACACCGCAGGAGTGAATGCCCAGCGGCCGGCGATTTTACGTGCGCCCGGCACCTTGCCGGTCTCCAACATTGCAAACGTTGCCTTTTCCGTTCGACCGATCGCGATGCCGATATTGCGCGCTCCCCATACGATATCGGCAGGCTGAGTATTGACGGTGGTCATGTGTGAAAATCCTTGGTTGGGGCACAAAAAAAGCCCCGCCGACCCGTCGGGGTCGTTGCGAGGCATGAAAAAAGGCGCGCCACTCTTGCGAGTGCGCACCTTTTGTGGCGACTTAAGGATATTTAATCAGAATCCTTCAGCGAGACAGACTTTACAGGAGTGACTACCCGCTGTCAACTCGAAGCCGAACATTTACGTAGTTAAGCATCTGTTAACTAACCAAATTTGCCTTCGCCCGCAGCCAGTTCGGCGGAGTCGTCGGCGCGGGGGAACAGATGCGAATACAAGTCACTGGTGATCGCGATGTTGGAATGGCCCAAGCGTTCCGAGACGATTTTAAGCGGTAGCTCAAGCCCGCCATCGGTGCGCCGATTGACACACCAACTGGCGAAATAGTGGCGTAGTGAGTGGAGGCCCGTGTACTTGGCGCTGAGAATCGGCTTGCCCTTGCCATCTCGCACCGGCTTGCCCTCATCGTCCAAGACCGGCACCGTTACACCAGCGCGAACCCACGTCGGGATCAAGCCGCGGGTGATGATGTTCGCGTGCGATTCGACGTTGCCCAGTCCATTCGGGAAAACGAAAAGCTCCGGTTGATCCTTGCGCCGTGGGCACGCCAATTTCCACTCGCGAAGGGCGCTTAGCGTAGTTGGCGGAACGGGGATTGTGCGCTCGCCGTCTTCCGATTTGGGGTTGCCGATTTCGTTATAGGCATCGGCGCGCTGGCGCACATGCAGCTCACCTTTCTTGAAATCGATGTCCACCCACCGAAGACCGCGCAGTTCGGAAGCACGCAGGCCGCAACGAACCGCTACCAGCAAGAACGGACGCCAGCGGCCCTCTGCGGCACTCAACAGCGCGTCGATCTCGCCGGGTGTCGGAATGTCCACCCCCACCCTCAACTTCCCTTTGGCCCGCCGCTCGGCTTTGCGCTCCTTGCCGCGCTTGCGGTTTGCTCGGAGACTGCGCACGACGTTCTGGCCGACGTGCCCGCGTTCCTGCGCATCGGCCAGCAAAGCGCCCAGAGACCCGGTGACGCGCTTGACCATATTGGGCTTACGCGGCGCCGCTTCGGTCTGTCCCGGCGCGGGCACCCCTTTGCGGAGTTTATCTTGCCAGTCACGGACGATCGCGACAGTCAGTACGGACAACTTCAAGCCGCCCATATAGGGGTTGATGTGGTCGCGAAGGTGCTGCTCGTACCCGTCGCGCGTGGTGCGCTCCAGGTCGGCGCACGAATCAATCCAGTGGGCTCCAGCCTTGTCGACCGTGATACTTTTGGACGTGGGCACATGCTCGCCCTTACCAACGTCGACGCGAACCTGTGCCTCGTACGCCTGAGCGTCCTTTTTCTTGTCAAAGAATTTGACATGCCGTTTGCGCTTGCCGCGCTTGTCCAGTTCGGCGGTGCTGTACTGGACCAAATAGGCGGAGCGTTCCTCGCCAGATTTGGTCGTCCACGTGTGCTTGCGAACCGACATGAAGGGAGCCTCGCGTAACAGTGAGTAGCGCGAGGGTATTATACAGGAATTGTCGGTAGGCGCAACAAGGGCGCAACATGATCGGCAAATTATTCAAAGGTTTCAACGTAGCACAACAGACTCTGACTCTGTTTGTCTAGGTTCGAATCCTAGTTCCCCAGCCAAGCCACCTGTAACCATCCAACCTATTGAAATTGTTGCGAATTTCATGGTTGGGTGTCCGGCCACCCTAACGCTGCCCCCCCAACGCTAAGTGTTTAGCTTCGCTTTGATGCAGAGTTCGCGAAGCACCGCCGTCCAGCGATTGCAGACGAGATCGACTGCTTGAGCCTTGGCAAAGTCAGGCTGTGGCCAAGCACGATGAGCTGTCAGCTTGGAGCAGGCGTCAACACGGGCATCGAAGCATTTCGCGCGACGTTAAGAATGCTCAAACAATACACCTACAACATCCAATAGGCCTGTGAGCCTTGGAAAACCCATTTGTCCATTAGAGCTCAAGATTTCACCCGCCGTGGTACCGTCCGAATTCAAGCTTTCAAGGACAAACAGATCGCCATGAACTCGGAGGCGCTTGAAATATCTTGCGCCATTTTCATCTACCGCGATGACTAACATTCCGTCCCGCGAGACGGCTTGTTGCTTTTGAAACTCAACGGGTTGAGTAATAATAAATTGCCCATCAAGCGCAATTGGTTCTGCACTACGCCCGCTGACCTTGAAAAGCCTTGCATTGTTGAGAATGTCATTTGCAAGTGAAATGTCCGCAAGCTCAACGAATTCCACTCCCTCCATTTTAGGAGGAATAGCAGAGCCGGGTCGAGGGAAGAGTGTCCCAACAATCTTCTTAGCTACGAGCTTTTCCTTAGGCACTATGATCGGCTGCGGCAGGGCGTATGGATCAATTGATTGCCCCGTCAACACTGCAATGTGGGGATGAACATCCGCTTCGTTATACCGCCTGACCAGTAATTGGTCGCCACATGTGGCCGCAACCAAATTCCGCTGATTCAGCTTAGCGCCGTTGCAGACAATTAGGAGATGACCAACAGACGCGATGGGCTCGAGAGTACCAGCCGCCAATTGGAATATGTCGTGATCATACAAAACGATTCTCTCCGCGCTGGCTAACTCCTCCAAGGTAATCAAGCCGTCTCCAACTCGACCATCAGCTTTAGCGGCGGCGGCGATCCCAGTGTACGCAATGCTCATCTTTTTCACATCAGCAGAGTTCCCTTTCGGAAATTCCACGACATTATCCATCCAGGGAAAGACGCGTGGTTCACCGCAATAAGCCTCGTACTCAGCAAAGACTCTGAAGCAAGTGTGTATTTGATCCTGCAGAGTCTTTTCCCAAAATTTCTTTACATCCTTCGCTTCAGCAAGCCCTACGGTGCCGTCATAGTGATGATGGGCATCATTGATGATCTTAAGTGCTTTAACTTCATTCGTACCTGCAATTACACCTAACAGTTTTTCGAAAGGCTGCCGATTGAATGGAGAGACACCACTAGTTGCGAGCGATCTCATCTTCGTTGCCAGCTCACCAAGATGACAATTGTTGATGTCCGGACCTTCGGACCGCAGCATGATCCGCAAAAGATCTTCGCAGTACGTCCTGACCTCCAGAATGTATGCATGGCCACGCTTATCGTCGCTATTCTTAGACGCTTCGCCAAAACCTTGCGCCAGCGAACTACCGTTGACGACAGTCGTGACGTTAGAAATAGCGTTCAGACTTACGACCAGTCCTTGCTGTCCTTTAAGACCTTCTAGATTCACTAGAAATTGAAAAAACTGCCTCTCGTGAGTAGTAAGGATGAGCTGCGCAGCCTGCGGATCAGACCATTCAGCATTCGCGAGTTTTGCAATTTCCTCTGCCCATTTCCTTTTGTTGCGCGGGTCAAACGTCACTTGGGGGTCATCTAGTACAACAAGCGGAAACGGATTGCTCTCGAGATTTTCTAAAGTCTCTTCACGGAGGGCAAGGACAAACGCCCAAAGGATTGCTCTGAGCCACGACGTGTTTGCGACAGCGCTTGCGTCGATCAATATTCCATCGTGAAAACATCCGGCTATACGCACTTCTTTCTTGCCCAAAGCAGCGTCTGAAAATGAAAGCCGCTCGCGAAAATGAATGCGATCGAGCACGGCTTTCATTCGGGCCGACAGAGCTAAGATTGAATTTGCAGTTTCAATCGTTACCACGGTCCTCAGGTACTTAAGCGGATCAAGGGCGGCGGCGATATTTTCTCTTTCTTGTTGCTTCAAATAAATTGCGTGCCACTTGCCGGCTTCACCAGAGGCGGAATTTAGGGCCTTTGCTATATCATCAAGTGGAGCGGCCTTTTCTAAAGCGGCCTCCAGCGAAGATAGCTTCCCTTCAAGGCTTTCTGGAAGAAACTGACCCGAGCCGTCATCGCTGCCCCGCAAAGATGCCCATGCATCACGAAATTCCGCACCATTTATTTTCCACCAATCAACGAACTCTATAAGATGCTCAAGCGAGCGAATATAATTTAGCAAATCATTAGCAATTTTGGGGATCGACACGTCGGTTTGAGTGGAATGCGGGTTAAACGCGGGTAGAGTTTTAGTGAGGAATTGCGCTTTGTCGCGAGCAAACGCAGCCATGCCGGTTAATACGGTCGAGAAAGGAACAGCGTTTACAAAACGGTCGAGCGCCGCGCTCTCGAAGGCGTCCGGTATTTTCATCTCAACCAATAGGTCAAAGTGATTTAGTAAATCCTTTGGAAGTTGATCTCGAAGTCTTTTCTCCAGTTCGGCGCAGACATCACTCAATTTTCTCTGAGCCTCGGCCGAAGATTTCTTGAGTTCTGCGAGCTCATCGGCAAGCCGCTTGCCCTTTGCATCATTCAATGCGTTCTCGCAAAGTGGACAATGACCATCCGTGTGCTCGTGATCCGGTACAATAAAAAACTCGGAAGCAACGGCCTTTAGCCGCAGTTTTAAGTCATCTGTCTGACGCTGGTGCCATGCAATGGCGGAGGCGAGCCGCTCTCTAGCTTTAACGACTTCGGCTGGGATCTTAGCAAGGCCCTCGTCTTTTGCAGCTTGCGCAAGAGCCGTCCAAGCTTCAAAAACCTTGATACCGACGGCGCCCTGTTGCAAAAGACCACGAGCGGCTGTGACCGCTGATTTTATTTTAGCTCGGTCATCTGGCTTTTCGGTGTCGAGGCCGGCTGCGATATCTGATTTAAGCGTCGCCAGATGCTCGCCGGCTTGTTTGGAAGCGTCTTGCGCAATTTCCTGTAATTCTTTCGCGTAGGCGGAATCGTCGCGCTTTCGCTTGAAGGAGTATTTGAAGTCGGCCTTTTTTGCTTCCTCCTCCGCCCTTTCTAAATTGAGCTTTAGCGTGGCTTCTATAGTGCCAATTCCGTTGTCTTGGGCGTACTTCAAGAACCGTTTGGCCTTATGAGTGAAGTTCGCTGAACCATCTCCGATCAATCCAAGTTGATCTAAGCCCGTGAGCCGTTTAACGGCTTCGTAAATTGATTGACTTTTTTCGCCAAATCCAATGCGCGATAAACGAGCAGGCATAAGCAAGCCAGTCTCGATTAATTGGGGAGCTACCTGCAGGGCATGATCTATTTTTGCTTCGATTGTTGCATTACCGGAAGGAGGCGCACTCAGTTTTCGATAAGCGATGGCGGTATTGCCAGTATTATCTTGAAAGGTAAGCCGTACCCAAGCCTCTGCTGTGCCCTTCAATTTTTCTGCGGTTGAGGGGTAGGAAACAAGGGCTGGCCATTCGCCAATCTTCTCGCTCTTTTCGTTAAAGACGGCCTGCCGGCTTCCGTCATCTAAGACTAGACCCTCTGGGTCGCGACACCGATAACCTGTCATCGCCCAAATGATTGCGCTTGCAATTGAGGTTTTGCCAGAACCGTTCTGGCCCTCTAAACACCAATTCTCTGAATTTATTTTAAGTGAGAACTCTGGTCCCACCAGCGAGTTTAATCCACCGAATCCGCAAGCCTCCAGCCTAACTAACCTCCAAGTCGAGGTGCCAGCTGTGACCACCTTCTCAATCCCGGCCTTGGCGGGATCAAGTGTAGTGTCACGCCAAGCGGCTAGCAGCCCGTCAAATAGGCCTTCATTTGCTTCGGCAACTTCTAATGGGTCACTAGCAAGAAGGAATTGAAATAGCCGACGAGCCTCCGGCGTACCTAGCTGAATGCTTCCAGCTTTATACTTTTCCGCCTTTGACCACGACAATGATGCTCCAGAGAGCAAAGTCTCGATCGCGTCCGACAATAACATAGCGATTCCCCGCCCCAAAGCCGTACGATAGTTTTTTTTCGATGCAGCTCCAATTTGTTTTGAGGTTAGAATTGGGATTCTCGATTCATGTCAGAAGCTCTAGGGGGTTCGACGCAACTCTTGTTTAATCGGCCGGATTGAGCTTTCGAACGATGGGCCGACGCGACCCGGCATCATCGACGTCCCCATAATGGCCACGATGTTCCCGTGCCGGCATTCACGCAGGCGGATCATCTTGCATGATGCGCCGCCTCCCTCCCCCGCGAGGCCCGCCGCTATTTCACAAATTTGGACAACAGCCGAATATAGGCGGTCTGGTAGGCATTGCTGTTTTCGGTGACTTCCCAGGAATTCAGCGGCCAGCCGGCATTGAAGTCCTTGAAGGATTTTTGCGCCGGCTGGTCCATCGGCGGGCGCAGCGACACCGCGGTGCATTTCGCCGCGCTGCGGGCGCCGCAGCCGGCCGGGCAGCAGCTGTCGGGCTTGTAGGTCGGGTTCGGGCCGCCGACCAGAAATCCCGGCGGCGGGCCGTCAACCGACACGCCGACGCGATCCCATCTGGGGCTGCCATCGGCGAACCAGGCGTGAAACATCTCCTTCACGCTATTGGTGGCGCCGGCCGCCGCCATATTGGTCAGATACACCAGCCCCAGCGGATTCACGCCGTGCAGATAGTTGAGATAGCCCAGCGCCGCGTTTGTCGCGCGCTCAGCATCGGCGCCTGTCGCCACATCATAGGTGACGAGCTGATAGAACAGATTGCCCTGCGCCGCCTTGATCGAATTGCTGCCCCATGTGTAGTCCTTGATATAGGCGCGATAGGGATCGGTCGCCGCCTTGACCGCGCCGAGTTGCTCGGGCGCATTCATCGCGTCCGCAAAGGCGCGCCGGATCCGATCGGCGGTGCCGGGCGATGATCCTGGAATGGCCGTGTAGTACAGCAACATGTCGAGCTCGTCGGCCTCGAAGGGCGAGGCGTAGCCGTTGCTGATCACATGCAACCTGCCGACATTGGCGTCGACGACATCGCGGTAGCTGGCCTTGCCGGTCGCCTCGAACAGATAGACGGCGGCTTCGATCTTTTTCGACAGCCGGGCGTAGTCGTCGACCTCCTGTTGGCCGAAGGCGAGGTCCTTGGTGCCGGACGCCGGATCATTGTTCTTGAACAGCACCTCGGGATTGTCATCGGCCCAGCGATAGGCCCGCTCGGCGCGCCCCAGCAACTCGTCGGCATAGGCGATCTGGCCGAGCTTGCGGAAGATGTGGGCGCCGAACGCGAAGGCGCCGGCGACGCCCAGGGTCGCGCTCGTGCTCGGATTGCCATAATAGCTCGGGCCGGTGGCGGCCGAAGGCGGGCTCGCCTGCGCCACGCCCAGCACGCTGAGCGCCGAACCATCCGGATTCTGCATCCGCACCAGCCAGTCCATGCCCCATTTGGCTTCGTCGATGATGTCCGGCGTGCCATTGCCGGATTCCGGAATGCCGTAATCGTCGGTGAAGGCCGCCGGCTTCTCCTGATAGGCCTTCAACAAGGCAACCACATAACGCGCCGACCAGCTGGTGTAGCGGTTGAAATCGCCGGCGTCGTACCAGCCGCCGCTGAGGTCGCGCTCCGTCGTCGGATCGTTCGGCGCGCTATACAGCCGCGCATTGCGGTCCTGCCCCGGCCCGAGATGGCTGGCGCCGTCGGCCCAGCCGGCGCCGGCATAGTCCGCCGTCTTGGCAAATCCGGCGCGCTGGTAGAAGAAGGTGCGCATCGCCTGTTTGAGGACCTCGCGATAGACATCGTCGCCGATGCGGAAATCCGGCGAGCGGACGCCGCGATCGAGGTCGAGAATGTAATAGCGACCCGGGCGCGTCACGGCGGAGAAGTCGAACCAAGAGGCCTTGTCGCCCGAGGACGGATCGGTCGCCCCGCCGTGCCACGCAAGCGGTCTGGCCTCGATCAGTTGCGCGCCGGTCGTGGCGTCGACGAGCGCATAGCGGCGGCCCGGCTTGACATGCTCCGAGGCGTCGAAGCCGATCCGCGGATCGCGAATGACGGCGACCTTCGGCGCGGCGGGCGGATATCCGAATTGATCGATCACGATCTGGCTGGTCACGGGCACGCCGAGGCCCTCGGCCCGGGCGCCGAGACTGGCCGCCATCATGCCGGCCGCCAAGCCGACGATCCCGGCGATGCCGCGCAGCGCTCCCAGGCCGGCTCTGGGCTGGGATCGGTTCGATCGGCTGGGGTCAGGCCGCGACCATATGTTGCCGTTCATCCGCTTCGCCTTTCCGATCCGGCGCGAGCCTACAAGATTGCGGCGGCGTCGCAATGCGGGCCTGTGCGGAACCGGCGGCAAAGCCTGATCAACGTTAATCAACGGCACCCTGCCCCGCGGCCCGGACGCCATCACGCGGGCCTGGTCGCGGCGCCACCGGCGCGCCGTTCATTCTAGCTTCAGCCGCATTCGGCAAGTATGATGCAGCGTTTTCCGCCGCGATGGCGGGCCGACATGTCACACCAGGGAGCCGTGGTGATCATTCCAGATCGATGGGGGCTGCGCGTGTTGCGGCCGGCGCTGGCCGGGCTCGGCGCGTTGCTGGCCGTCGCCGCCCATGGGCAAAGCCCGATCGCGTTCGACAAGCCGCTGCGGGTCGCCGAGGTGCCTCCGACATCGAGCGATGACGGGCGGACCCTGCGCTGCAGCTACTATCCGGATGTCATGGTCCGGGAAGTCACCGACGGGCCGTCGGCGACCCCGCCGAGCATCGTGCCCGGCCCGAATCCGCCCTGTGACCTGACGCCGCCCGCCGGCGCATCGCCGATCGCGTTGGAGGACATGATGCTCGACGGGCGCATCGGCGCCTATCTGCTGTTCTCGGCGATGGACCCGCATGGCGCCACCGATTTCGGCGTCGTCAATGCGGCGACCGGGGCAACGCTGTTCAAGGACGCCGCCTATGGCGATCCGACCTATCAGGAGGCCACGCTGGACAACGATGCGCTTCGCCTGCGCTACAAGCGCGGCATCACCGCCGGCTGCTCGCTGATGCAGGACCCGGCGAGCTGCTGGGCCAGCCTGGTCGAGCAGGGCCTGATCCCAAAAGACATGGCCAAACAGCCGCCGTCGGCGCAGCTCTGCGACGCCGCCTATAAGGACATGCAGGCCGCGCCCGACAATCCCAGCATCGTCACCTATGACGTCGAGATACTGATCAGCCCCGACGGCACCAACAAGCCATTGTCGCGCGGCGCCGTGGCCTGTGAAAGCCTGCCTTAGCGGCTGACTTCAAGGGATCGATAGAATCAAGCCTTCAGGGTTGTCATTGCGAGGAGCTCTTGCGACGAAGCAATCCAGTCCTTGCTTGGCGCCCCTGGTTTGCTTCGCTGTCGGACGGCGCGATGCGCCGTCCTCGGTTCGCAATGACGACATCAAGTTTGGTTTCACTGGTTTCTTTTTGGTGGAACTCTTTGGCCCCGCACAAGCCGACATCGAGCGGCCCGTCAGGCAGATCTAACGCTGCGCCATCACCTCCGCGAAGGAGCGGCGCGGCGCCAATAGTTCGTTGCGTGCGCCGTCGCGCAACACTTCGGCCGGCCAGTCGTGGCCGAGGAAATTCAGCGGGCTGGCGTGTTTGGCATAGGCGCCGCAATTGCCGAACAGCAGCAGATCGCCGGCGGCGAGATCCGCCGGCAGCGGCGCCGCGCCGGCCAGCCGGTCGATCGGGGTGCACAGCGGCCCGGCCAGTTCAGTCGGCTCCATGGCTTCCCCTGCCCGGCCGCCGAGACGCCGCACCGCGACCGGCCGCCGCAGCGCGCGCATCGTGCCGGACAGGCCCAGCATGTGATGAATGCCGCCGTCGAGCAGCGCGAAGCGCACGCCGAAGCAGCGCTTCACGCCGACGACGCGCACCACATAGGCGCCGGCCGGGCCGGTCAGAAACCGGCCCGATTCCATCGCGATGCGCGGCCGCCAATCGCCGAGCGGACCGCCGCTGAGGCCGGCGAAGAACGCCCGCACTGGGTCGAGATCGATCGGCTCGTCGTCAGCATAAAACGGCGCGCCAAAACCGCCGCCGAAATTGATGAAGTCGAATCCGAACCGCGCATTGAGCCGTGCGGCGACTTGCGCGAAAGCCTCGAAGCGCGCGACCAGATGGTGCGGATCGAGCGTCTGCGACGATTGGTGATTATGCACGCCGATGATCCGCAGCCGATCAAGACGCGCGGCGTGGGCGACGACATAGTCCAGCGCCGCCTGATCCATGCCGAACGGCGACACCCCGCCCCAGCCGCCGCGCCGCGCGCCGACGCTGCCGAGATTGACGCGCAGCGCCACCCGCGCGGTCAGGCCGCGCTGCGCGCAGACGTTCTGCAGCACCGCCAATTCATCCCAGGATTCCGCCTGCACCGCATAGATCCCGGCCTCTGCCGCTGCCGCCAGTTCAGACGCGGTCTTGGCCGGACCGGAGAACACGATGGCGTCGGGCGCGACGCCACAGTCCAGCGCCAGTTGCAGCTCGCCGCCGGACGCCACTTCGGCGCCGAGCCCGAGCGCGGCGAACAGCCGGATCACGCCGGGCGCCGGATTGGCCTTCACCGCGTAGAACAGTTGCGCACCGGGCGGCGCCGCGCGTCGCAACCGCGCCGCCGCGTCGCGCATCATCGGCGCGTCATAGAGAAACAGCGGCGTGCCATGGCGCTGCGCCAGCGCGAAAACCGCGGCATCGCTATCGACGGCCTCGTCGGCGGCCACGCTCATCTCGGCTTCTCCTTGATCCGCGCGCGCAGCGTCCGCGCCAGCACGCAGATCTGCAAACCGCGGGCGATGATGACCGAGACCTGCGAGGGAAACGGCCAGTCGCGCCCGGCCAGCGACAGTCTCCGCGCCGGCTGCCCGCGCGGATCGAGTGGCCAGCGCCGATAATGCGGCGCGACCGGCCAGCGCGAGGCGCAACTCACCATGCCGCCCCAGCCGCCCTTCGCCAGCGCGCCGCGCAAGGCGATGGCGTTGTGATCGACGTCGGCGGCGAGCTCCCAGCTCTCCGGGCGATCGGCGGTGATCTCGCAGCGATTACAATTGATCAAAATGCGCGACGCCACGCCAAGATGCGACAGATCGGCGTGCGAGCGCACCGCGGTGGCGCCACAATTGGCGCAGCGCAGAATGCCCACCTGCTCGATCCGCGAAGCCAGCGGAATCCATAGATCGCGCAGCGCGCCGCGATGTGCCGCATAGGCCACAAAAGCCCGCCGCAGCCGGCGCTCGTGGTCCGGCGCGGCGGATGCCGCAGACTGAAACGGCGCCAACGCATCGCGCAAACGCTGGCGCAGCCGCTGCTCGCGCGCGGCGTTGTCTGGCGGATCGCAGGCCCGGCTCAGGCAGGCCTCGATGAAGCGCGCCTCGCGCGAGCCAGCCGACAGAGCGGGCTCGGCGCGCCGACGCGGCGCCGGCGGCTTCGCGGCGCCGGAGCGCGCGGCGCCCGAGCCGGCCGCGTGCGGCGCGATGCTGATATCGGCATCGCCAAACAGGCACATCCGGGCGCCGCCGCGGCGCGATCCGCTGCTGTTACTCCAGCCCAGCGCGCGGCCCACCGTGTCGCCCGCCATCATCCGGTCGAGCAGCCGGCGCGGCATCGCCGCCGGCGCGGTGGTGATCCGCCAGGTAGTGACGAAGGCGCCGATGCTGGCGCTGGCGGCGAGCCGCGCGCCGACGCCCCAGCGCGGATCGATGAAGCCATGCGGCGACGGAAACCCGATGCAGGTGCTCCAGATCAGCAGCCGCGCCGACAGCTGCGCCGGATGCAGCCGCGCTTCGCGATGCGCGGCGGAATAGATCGCCAGCCTGTTGCGATAGCACAGGCCGGTCGTCTTGCAGATCGCCGCATCGACGGCGGCGCGGCGCTGCCAGTCTTCGTCCACCGGACACAGGATCAAACCGCCGAGATCGCCGTCGATGCCGTCGCCATGGCCGTGAATGAGCACCGCGGAATCGCCGCGCCCCAGCGCCTGCCGGATCTGCAACGGCGCGGCCTGCCGGCCGAGCAGGCTGTGGCTGGCGCCGGCCGCCGTGGCGAGCGGCCAATTCGCCACCAGCTCGACCCGATGCGGCAGGTCGCGCCGCGCGGCCTTCACCGCCACCGCGCAGACCAGCGCGCGACGGCGCAGCTGCGCCAGCGTCGGCGCGGTGATCAGGCCCGGATAGCAGCGCCGATCTGCGCCGTAGAGCTGTTCGATCAGCTCGTCATCGATCCGCTCGAGCAGTGCGACGATCGCCTTGCAGCGCCGGATGCGCGCCGCCGCGTCGGGGCGCGTCGCCACCACCATGCGGCGCCCGGTCAGATGGGCGTAGAGCGCGGCGACTTCGGCCGCCTCTGTGCCCAGCGCCACCACCACATCGCGACCCGGCTGCGCCGCGCCCCGATCGGCCTTGACCCATTGCAGATCCTCGCCGAAGCCGGCGCAGATCGTCTCGACCGCCGCGCGATCAGTATCGTTCTGCAGCGGCCACACGGGCGCGCCCTGCCGGTCGACGATCAGTCCGGCAGCAGTGTGATGCGACGCGATGATCATGCGAGTGACGCGACCTCCGTCGATAAGTTATTAATACGTGGCGCAACGATTCCGTTTGTCGTGATACGCGACCGATGCGACAATCGCGGCAATTCCACCGTCGGATCGTCGCAATGACCTATCGCTCGCTGCAACGCGCCAATGCCTATTTCTACGATCCCGAGCGGCGGCTGGCGGTGATCAAGCGTCACGGCGGCGTGTCCTATCTGTCGTCCGGCGTCAATCATCTCAAGGCGCCTTCCGTTTTGCTCGAACTCGCCGGGCGCGAATTGCGCGAGCGCCGGCTGATCGAGAACTACACCTCGCCGGGCGGCGCGCTCGGCGTCGGCGCGGCGATCAGCTTCGAGATGCACGACCGGCTCGGCCGCGGCGCGCATGCGGCGATCACGCCGGCGAATATCTGCCTCACCGTCGGCGCCACCGGGGCGCTGGCCGGCGCGTTCCGCTATCTGGCGGATGTCGCCGGCGCCACAACCGCGCTGGTGCTGGGGCTCAATTACAGCTTCTTCTCGACGGTGTGCGACGAGGTCGGCATTCGTTACGCCATCGCCTGCTCCGAACTGCCCGACCGGCTGTTGCCGAGCGCCGAGGAGGCCTGCGCCCGCATCGCCGCGCAACGGCCATCGGTGGTGGTGCTGTCGCAACCGACCAACCCGTCCGGCGAATATTACGACGCATCGGAATTGCGCCGCGTCGTCGCGGCGGCGGAGGCGGCCGGCTGCTGGCTGGTGTTCGACGAGGTGCCGTCGCTGGCCTGCCCGCGCGACGACGACCTCCCCGTCCCGCTGCCGGACGGTCCGCTGGCGGAATTTCCGCGGCGGCTGATCTGGATCAGCAGCTATTCGAAATCGCGCAGCCTCGCCGGTTTGCGGGTCGGCTATCTGCTGGCCGCGCCCGAGCTCGTCGGTTTCGTGCGCAGCTACAACGAGCGCTCGCTGTGGTCGCCGGTCAATGCCGGCTCCACCGCGCTGATCGCCGACATGATCCTGCGGGTGATCGCGCGGCGGCTGCGCCAGGCCGGCGACGCCGATTCCAGGCCGATCATCGCCCGCGCGGTGCGCGGCGCCGGGCACTACATGCAGCTGTTCGCGCCGTTCAGCGACGATTTCTCGCGTTTCGACGGGATCTGGCGCTTCATCGACGACAACCTCGACTGGGCCGCCGCGATCGCCAGCTACCAATCCGACCTCGGCGCGGTGAGCGACGTCTGCCGGTCGAACTGGCAGGATTTCGTCGCCCGGATCGGGCCGCATCTGACGCAGGCGATCGCACTGCAATCCGGCTTCAATCATTGCGTCCGGCTCCACACCGGCCTCACCGAATGGGACTTCGTCGCCGCCGCCTTCGACCAGGCCGGCACCGATTTCTACACCGAGACGGTGTTTGCCGATCACGACGACGCCTCCTGCGATCGTTTCTGGGTCCGCGTCTCTTGCGCGGTCGATCCCGCAATCTTCGCCCGCGGCACCGAGCAACTGGCCGCCTTCCTCGACACCGCGTCACCCGGCCGCTGAGGCGCGCGGGCGGCGATCATCGGCCAGGATCAGGGCCTGCACCTCGCGGATCGCCGGATCGCGATGCTTGGCGAAAAACAATTCGAAGCTCGCCTCGAAACTGTCGAGCGAGCCGCCGCGCGGATGGTCCATATGCGCGGAGTAAATCGAATCGGCCTCGACGAAGCGCGCACCGGCCCGCCACAGCCGGTAGCCGAGCTCGATCGATTCCGCGCCCCAGCGCAGCCCGAACGCCTCGTCATAGCCGCCGCTCTGTTGAAAGAGCGGGCGCTTCAGTGCGACGCCCGAGCCCGAAAGGCCGAGCCATGGGAAACGCGGATCGGCGGATTGCAGGGTCTGCGATACCAGCCGCTCGAAGCGATTGCGGTGCTGGCATTTGCGCGCAATGCTGGGCCAGTCATTGACGATCATGGCGCGGCTGATGCGCTGGTCGCCGAGCCTGGAGCCGGCCCGCCGCGCGCCATCGTCGTCATACAGCAGGCCCCGCTCCGGATCGCGGAACGCGGCGAGATAGCGCAGCTGATAGACCGGCGCACGCACCACCACGCCATCGCCTTGGTACAGCTTCGCGCAGGTCTCGAGATAACCGGGCGACAGCAATACGTCGTCATCGACGAACAGGATGACCTCTCCGCGCGCCCGCGCCGCGCCGCGATTGCGCGCCGCCGCCTGCCCGATCCGCGGCGTCTCGATCAGACTGATGTGGAGCCTATCGCCGATGGCGCCAACCGCATCCCGCGTCGCGACGCCGCCGCCATCGGCGACCACCAACACCTCGAAGCCGCCGCCGGCGCTCTGCCGCAACAGCGCGTGCAGCGTCAGCAGCAGCCGTTCCGGCTTGTTGCAGGTCGGAATGATCACCGAGATCGCGGGCGACGCCGGGGGCTTGATCTGACGCTCAACGTCGTCATTGCGAGGAGCCCTTGCGACGAAGCAATCCAGGGTGTCACGCGACGTCTGAATTTGGGGCCCCTGGATTGCTTCGCCGATCGGACGGCGCGGCGCGCCGTCCTCCGCTCGCAATGACGAGGCGCGACGGTGGCGGCCGTGGTCGCGCAGCGCTTCCGCCAGGCCGTCGGGGAAGAAGCGTCGCTCGCAGGCCGTGACGAAATCCAGCGCGGCGGCGCGCTGCTCCGGCCGCGGCGCCCGCGCGCGCTCCAGCTCCATCGCCTGATCGATCAGCAGACGCATCAGTTCGGCGAGCGACGGGCCGATCGCGCGGCGGAACAGCGCCAGCTGCCGCACCAGATCGAGATGGTGGGACTTGTCGCTATGGCGGGCGATGGCGCGCACGTTCTTCAGGAACGGCGGCAGCACTTCGTCGAGCAGCAGCGACCAGCGATTGGCCGCGCCGTTGAGCGCGCGCCAGAACGACGCCACATAGGGATTGTCGATCGCCACGCCCTGATAGGTCGCGGCCGCGCACCAGCGATGAATGCCGGCCTCGTCACCGATCGCCGGCAGCACCGGCCGGCCATGGACCTTGTCATAGCGCCGCGCCGCGGCGGTGCCGCAATGGACTTTGAGCTTGTTGACCAGCCATAGCGGCTGCACGCCGCCATAAAGCCGGTTGCGTTCGATAAAGCCGACCGTCTCCTCGACCTCGGACAGTTCGGATTCCCAATCGAGCAGAATGATGCTCGGCATCATCTCGATCCCCAGCCGCCGCGCCAGCGCGATCGCGGCCTCGTTCTGCGCCACGGTCTGGCCCTTGGCCCAGCGCTTCAGCGTGCGCGGCGAACCGGATTCCAGGCCGAACAGGATCTGGTCGAAGCCGGCGGCGCGCAGCCGCAGCAGCGTCTCCGGCACCAGCGAGTCGACCCGGCATTCGGCGTGAAAGTGAATCCCCAGATTGCGCCGGATCAGTTCGTCGGCGAAGGCCAGCATCCGCGCATTGCTGTCTTCGCCATAGCCGAGGAAATTATCGTCGGCCATGTAGAAGCGGCTGACGCCGTGGTCGCGCACCAGCGCCGCCATCTCGTCGACGACGTCGACCGGATCGCGCATCCGGTACACGCCCGATGTCATGCCGCGCACCGTATTGGGCACGGTGCAGAAGGTGCAGAACGCCTTGCAGCCGCGCGAGGTGGTGAGATAGGCGCTCGGCACCGGCAGCCCGCGGGCCTTGATCGAGGCGATGACGTCGCGCGACGGATGCGGCAGCGAATCGAGTTCGAGCGGTTCGCCGCGCGGATGGCGCAGCACGCCGCTCTCGCCGCGCCGCAGCAGCGCCGGCACGGCGGCCAGATCCTGACCCGCCACCGCGCGCACCAATCGGCGCAGCGCCTCCTCGCCCTCGCCGGCGATCACGTAGTCGATGAAGGCAAAATTCGTCAGCAGCAGGTCGGCGAGCGCGCTGGCGAGCGGGCCGCCGAACACGATGGTCAGATCAGGCCGCGCCGCCTTCAGCCGCCGCGCCAGCACGATCGCATTGGCCAGCTGCAAATCATACAGGACCGAGATGCCGACCACGCGCGGCGCGAAGCCGAGCAATTCGGCCAGCAAGGCGTCGTCGCCCAAGCCCTCATTGCTGGCGCAGATCAGCCGAACCTCGCAGCCGTCACGGCGCAAGCTGGCCGCCAGATATTCGATGCCGAGGAATTCGCGCGACAGCGTGTAGTCGGAGCCGAAGGTGGCGATGCTGCCGCAGATCTCCTGATAGTCGCGCAGCATGGTCTCGCGATGTTCGATGTCGGGGTCGCCGGCGAACGGCGCTTCGCGCGGCCCGACCAACGCGACCCGGTGCGGCGCGGCGGTCATGCGCTGCTTGTTCCGATCGCCGGGGTCCGTAAGGCGGCGGCATTGTCGGCCAGCCAATCCGCCCAGGTCGCCACCGAACACAGCGCCGGGTCGAGCAGCGCCTCATCGGGAATGTCGATATTGAGATCGGCTTCGACGTTGAGGACGAATTCCAGATAGTCGACCGAGCTGAAATCCAGCGCGGTGAAACTGGTCCGCAGATCGAGCGGCTCCGGCAGCCCGCCCTTGACCGCCATGATCTCCGCCAGGATGGCGCTGAGCCTGCGCGTCAACGCCGCATTTTGCTCAGTCGTGCCGGGATCTGTCGGGTGCTCCATCGCAAGCTGCTCCAGCGCTGACGAGTGCTGAACGGCTGTGCGCCGCTCACAGGGTGATCGGCGCAATTTACAACTTATACGATAGTCGTCAATCTGGAAATCTCGTATAAGTTGAAATGCGGAGGACATGCAATGACGATCGCCCAGCATCACAGGCGCAGCATGCGGACCTGGGGGCGCTGCTTGGTGCTGGAATTCGCCGCCAAGCAGCAGCTGGTGCCGCTGACGCATATGTTCAGCGACACGATCGCCCTCGAGGATTTGCGGCAGTTGCGCGCGCTGGTCGATGCGGCGCGGGCGATCGCCTGCGGGCAAAGCGACGGCGATCGCTTTGCCGCCATCTTGCGGTTCGAGGGCGATGACGACGACGCCGCGCGGCTGATGCGCGAGGCCGCCGGCACGATGAGCACCGAACAGGCCGGCATGGCGCTGGCGCTGGCCTATCTGCCGTTCCGGCTGGTCGATGCCTTCGCGGTCCATGTGGTGCATGGCGCCACGCAAAAGCAGATCGCCGCGGCGATCGACCCGCAAGCAGCACTAACGGTGCGCACGAGGCTGTTCCTGGCCGAGCATCTGATGAAGACCAGGACGCTGCGCGCGCTGGTGGCCTGCACCGCGGCCGCGGCCGTGCTGCGCCATAATGCTCCCGTGGCGGAGGCCTCCGAGCTTTGCGCTCGGGACAGCACCGATCGGCTGCGCCGGCTCGCGGCTGCGGCCGAGGCCTGGCTCGGCCATGTCGCGATGCTGTCCGACGCGTTGCGCTGCTGCGCTGCGCAGGACTGGTCCGGCGCCGAGGCGCTGGCGCGGCGCTGCGCCGTGCAGGCCGGAATCGCGCCCGGCGATCAGTTCGACGATCCGCCTGCTCTGGCCGATCTGCTGCTGATCTCGCTGCTGCCGAGCTGCGACACCATCGACGCCGCCGGCCGGCTGATGGCGCCACGCAGCGCCACCAGCCTGCGCCGCGCGGCTGCGGAGTGATACAGCGGCATCATGGCGATGTCGTCGAGCCCGATCGCGCCGTCGAGATAGAGGTTGAGAATATCGGCCTGGCTGAAGCAGGTCCGGCACACCGGCACGCGCGGGCGATCGCGGGTCAACAGCTCATACATCTTGTGGGTGCCGATCTGCCCGGCCACCGCGACCACGCCGTCGCGCTTGAGATTGCCGATCTCCAGCGTCCAGCCGACCGGGCACGGCGTCACCGCGCCGGTGTCGAAGATTTGCACCGCGGCCTTCGCCAAATGGCAGCGGGCGCGGCGCCGGCCCTGGTCGACGGCGAGGAAATCGGCCAGCGCGTGATAATAGGCCGGCGGCCCCAGCACCTCGCGATAATCGCGCGCGATGCCGGGCAGCGCGGCGGCAAAGCCCGCGCGCGACGCCGGCGCGAACAGCGATGCCGCATGGACACCGCGCACCGGGATCGGCACCACGATGATGCGGCACGGCTGCTTCCGCAGAAATTCGAGAAAGGCCGGAAACGCGGCCGCATTCGCGTCGCTGATCACGCTGGTGATTTCCAGCACCGTGCCCTGCGCCACCATCGCGGCGAATGCCGCCATCACCCGCTCGCCGATCCGCGCCGAGCGCCAGCGCATCGCGTTCATCTGCGGCGCGTGGCCGTCGAGCGACAGATTGAAGCTGACATTGCCCAGCGCGGCGATGCGGCGCACGGTGGCGGCGTCGAGCTCGGTGCCATTGGTGAGCACCTGGACATGGGCGTAGCGCCGCGCCAGCTCGTCGATCAGCTCGGTCGCATTGGCGAGCAGGAATAATTCGCCGCCGCTGACCTTGATCACCGGCGCGTCGACATGAGTAGCGAGGCCATCCAGCATCGCCAGCACATCGGCGACCGCGATACTGGCGCCCTTGCCGCGCCGCGATGCCGAGGTCTCAATGCCGAAATCATCGGCATCGGCGACCGAGGTGCAATAGCTGCATTTCAGATTGCACCAATTTCCGGCGATGATCAGGTCGTGATAGAGGAAATACTTCATGGCTGCTCCATGTCGAAAACCCCCGGCGTGACGAAGCGCCGCTCGGCAGCGCCGGCCTTCGCCGCGCGGCCGGCATGTGCCATGCACAGCGCGATCTGCGGCGCCCGCAGCCGGGTTTTGAACACCGTCAAAGCGGAGCGCTTGATCGCCGCGGTGGCGGTGATATCGGCGAGGCGAGCGACGCGGCCATGCAGCGCGACGCCGCCGCCGAGATCCGCCGCGGCGTAAGGCAGGTCCTCATAGAGCACGATGCGCTCGGCCGGCACGCCGAGCCGCGCGGCGATGTGCGGCGCTGCCAGCGCGACGATGACATGATCGAGGTGCCCGCCGATCGCCGCCGGCGCGAACAGATCGGCAATCGGCGCACGACCCAGCGCGGCGCCGATCGCCGCCGCGGCCTGCCCCGTCACCAGTTCGATGTCGTCGCGTAGCTGTGATTGCGCCAGCACGGCGGCGGCGCTCCAGCCCATCACCGACGCGACGCCGAGCCGATGGCGATCCTGGGCGCCGCGCAGGCCGAGGCAATGGCCATGATAGCCCAGCAAGCGCCCGGCCAGCCGGTCCTCGGCCAGCGCGATGGCGTCGAGCCGCTCGGCCGGCACCCGCAGGCCGGTCTGATAGGATTGCGACGAGAAGATGTTGAGCACCAGTGTGCGCGCCACGCCGCCGCGCAACGCGATCGCGCCGCCGAGCGACAAGGCGGCGTCGTCGATATGCGGCGACAGCACCACATCGACCGGGGCGGTCGGCACCGCGGCGGGTGGCGGCAGCAGCAGTAGATAACCTGCCTCGACCAGCCGTTGCAGCGACGCCCGCTCGGCGTCCGAAACCGCATCGACGTGGCACTCCGCTTCAGCGCAACGACCGATCAACTCACGTTCATTGTCGTCGAGCGCGACGACGCGACCGCCGGCGGTTTGCAAACCTTGCGGATGCGGTGCGAAATGCGGCAGCAGCGCCGCGTTGCCGGCCCGATCCGCGATGCAAGCCGCCTCGTCGGTCATGGCGATTGCCCCTGCAACCGCCGAGCAGCGATGGGCCTGCGACCCAGCCGCGCACGCGCCAACCGCCGAAGGCCGTCGTGATCCGGCTTGCCCGCCGGCGTGCGCGGCAATTCCGGCAGCGTCAGCACCACGACAGGAACCGCGCCGGCGATCGGCGCGACGGCGGCGGCGATTTGCGGTCCGGAGCCGTCGGCCGCCTCGCAAAACAGAATCAGATCCTGGATTTCCGCGCGCCCCGGACGCGGCTGCGCGAGCGCCACCGCATCGACGACACCGGCGATGGTGCGGGCCCGTGCCGCGAGTTGGCCGCAATCAATCAGATGGCCGTTGATCTTGACTCGGTCGTCGATCCGCCCGCGCAGCGCGACGCTGCCGTCGGTGGTACGGAAGGCGAAATCGCCGCTGCGCCAGATTCCGTTGCGGAGCTCACGCGCGCGCGGCTGCCCCTCGATCCCCGCGATGGCGTGGCCGAGATCGAGCACCAATTCGCCGGTGCCGGACTGCGGCGAGACGATGGTCACGCCGTCGAAGGCAAAGCCGAGACAAAATTCCGGCAACGACATGCGCGAGCCGAAGGTCGCGCCGGTTTCCGAACAGCCGTAATTGCGCGCCAACCCGCAGCCGAAGGCGCTACGAAAATCAGCGTCGAGCGCGTCCGGCACCGCGCCGGCGCCGGCGATCACCAGACGCGATGTCGGCGTGGCGGGAGCCGCGTCGCGACCCGCCGCCTCGATCGCCAGCCGCGCCATCGCGGGCGTCAGGATGACGATGTCGGTGTCGTCGTCGCGCAGCGCGCGCGCCAATGCGCGTGGATGCAGGCTCGGCAGCAGCCCCACCGACGCGCCCGCCGCGAGCAGACCCAGCATCGCGCCGAACGCGAAGGAATGGTCGATCGGCGCCGCCACGCAGCCGCGCTGGCCGGCGGCGAATCCGTAGCAGGCGACGTAGCGCCGCGCCTCGACGCGCAGGCTTTCGAACGACCGCCGCGCCAGTTTCGGCGGGCCGGTCGAACCCGACGAGGCATGGATCAGCGCCGGTGGCGAAGGATCGACCGACGACGCGCGACGTAGCTGCGCGCGGTCGGACCAGCGCCACACCGCGACATCGGCCGGCCAGTCGCCGACCTCGGCACCCGCGCCGAGCACCGGCACGGCGCCGGATCGCCACAGCGCCAGCGTCGCGCCGAGCAGTGCCGCCCCGCCCGCCTGGTCGATCACCACGCGGTCGCCCGGCCGCCACGGCCCGGAATCGGCGGCGGTGTCGTCCCACATTTTGGCAATCGATGTCTCATCGCCGGACGGCAGCAGCAACCGCCCAGCCGCGATCGCCGCGACGAGCTGATGCGGCCCGCTCATGCGGTTTCGCGCCCGAATTGTTGCGCCGTGACGGCGGTTCGCCTGGCGCTGCGCAATGCGCCGATCGCGCCCGCGATATCGGCCAGCAATGCCTCGTCGCCGAGCAGCAGCGGATGGGGAAACCACAGCACGGCGCGCGCCGCGGCGGCGGCTACCGGCGTCGCGATGCGTTCGTAATCGGGAATCGGTGCGATCGATCGCCGATGCAAGGCCGGCGCGGCGAACATGCCGGTGCGATGCACTTCCGGAAAACAGCGATAAGCGGGAATTCCGATCGCCCGCAACGCCGCCGCCAGCGCGCCGGCATCGCGGCCGCCGAATTCGTCCGGATCGAACCACGCCATCGTCATGTAACGGCCATGGCGCTCGACATAGTCCCGGCGTCGCAGCGGCGCGAGGCCGACATCGCGCAGATGGGCCTCGAACAACGGCCCCATCCGTTCGCGCTGCGCGGCTTGCGCCGGCAACCGACGCAGCTGGCCATTGAGCAAGGCCGATTGGAATTCGCTCAGCCGCATATTGGTCGCCGGCATCAGGTGCCGATACTCGGTATCGCCCTGCGGCCGCCCGCAGGAATGCCGCGCGAAGGTCTGCGCGGCGATGTCGGGGCGGCTGGTCGCCACCGCGCCGCCCTCGCCGCAGGTCATCAGCTTGCCGGACTGGAAGCTGAAGATCGCCGCATCGCCGAGCGCGCCGAGCGCCTGGCCGAAGGCGCGCCCGCCATGGCCATGCGCGGCGTCTTCCAGCACCGCAATGCCGCGCGGCCGCGCCAGCGCCAGCAGTGCCGGCATATCGACGGCATGGCCCGCCATATGCACCGGAATGATGCAGCTCGTGCGCGGCGTGATCGCCGCGGCGACGGCGGCGATGTCGATATTCAGGGTGTCGCGCTCGACATCGACCGGGATCGGCCAGGCGCCGAGCCGCAGCACCGCGGAGGCGGTCGAAATGAACGTGCATGCCGGCACGATCACCTCGTCGCCGGGAACGACGCCGAGCGTCTCGAGCGCCAATTCCAGCGCCAGCGTGCCGTTGGCCACGACGCGGACGTGATCGACACCGATCGCGGCGGCGAACGCCGCCTCGAAGGCGTCGCCGACGCCGCCATTGCCGCGCCACCAATGGCGCGATTGCAGCACGGCGTTGAGATCATCGGCGTCCGCATCGTCGAAGCGCGGCCATGATGGAATTCGATTGGAAAAATCAGTCTGCATGAGAGACCACCCGCTCCTGATTGTCGTGCCCGACCCGTCCGGGCGCCGTCCTGTTCAGCCCAAAGCCGATCGCCGCGCCGACCAGCCCGGCATCGTCGCCGCAGCGGTGGCGTGCGATCGAGACCGTGATGTGCCGCGCGATCAATTCGGCTTCGATCTGGTCGAACAGCGGCGACAGCCCCAGGCCGCCCGCGATCGCAATGCGGGCCGGATCGAACACCGCGTTCACGATGACGATCGCCTCGCCCAGCGCCGCGCTCGCGCGTTGCAGCGCGGACGCCACATCCGGACTCTGAAGCAGCGCGTCGGGCGACGCGGCCACCAGGTCTCGCAGGGCGAAGCCCGATGCGGCCGCCTGCAGGCAGCCGACGCGGCCGCATGAACAGCGCAGCCCCGTGGCGGACGGCACCGGCATGTGGCCGAGATCCATCGCCGCGCCATTGGCGCCGGTCAGCGGCACGCCATCGATCACCGCGCCGCCGCCGATGCCGCTGCCGATGCTGATACAGATCGTCGGCCCCGCATCGCGCCGCTCGAACGGATGCGCGGCGATCGCCGCCGCAGCGGCGTCATCTACCATCGCCACGACAGCGGCGTCGCGGATCGTGGTGCTGAGCAGGCTTCCGCCCTCATAAGCGCGCCGGTTCGGCCAGCGTCGCACCATTGCATCGGCGGTCAATTCCGGCGCGCTCGCCAGCGCCACGGCGCGCGGGCATCCGGCGCGGCGCCAGGCGGCGTCGATGATCGCGCACGCATCAGCCGCGCGATCCGGCGTGGCCGCCACCGCTTTCATCGCCAGCCGCCGCGCCGGATCGACCAGCGCGCTGCGCAGCCAGGTGGCGCCGAGATCGACCGCGAAAATCGCTTCGGTCATGACGCCCCCGCCTGCATCGCGCCGGCCAGCGTGGCGACGAACAGCAGCTCATCGCTCTGGTCGGCGATCTGCCCCATCACGCTGCGATGAAAATGCCCCAGCAGATGTTCGAATGCCGTCAGCTGCAATCCGGGCCCCGGCGCAAAGTCGGCGCGCCGGAACGGCTCACCGTCGCGTCGCAGCATCACCTGCTGATCGGGGTCGCGCCGGTTGTCGGAGAATCCGAACAGCCCGCTGAGCACCGCCTCGCCGGACGGCCCGCGCGCCGCCAGCCGCACCAGATCGCCGGGCTGATCGTCGATCCAGCTGACCCGCAACCGGATCCGGCAATCGCCCAGCCGCAGCGTCGCGTCAAAATGGTCGTCGGTGTCATATTGAACGAGTTCGGCCTCGCCTTGCCGCTTGTACCAGCCGGCGCCGCCGCCGCTGCGCCGCGACGTGCGACTGGCCTCGAGCAATTCGAGCGGAGCCAGCCGCCAATGCAAAGCGGCGCCGGCGATATCGAGCAGGTGATAGCCGAGATCGGCGAACACCCCGGTCCAGCCGTGATCGCGTTTGAGATGCCAATTCGCCGCCGGCACGCCGTGCTCGCGGCTCCACAGCAGATCGAGTTCGCGCAGCGCGCCGATCTGCCCGACATGGTCGAGCCACAGCTGTGTGTCATCGCGGAACCGGCAGGCGACGCCGCTGACCAGCCGGGCCGACGGCCGCGTCGCGGCGCGCAGCCGCGCGGCGTCGTGAACACCGCGTACCACCGGCTTTTCCACCAGGCAGGAGATCCCGGCGTCGAGCGCCGCCACCGCATCATCGAGGTGCCGCGCATTCGGCGACGCCACCAGCACCGCATCCAGGCGCTGCGCCAGCAGTGCGTCGCGGCTGGCGCAGAGTTTTGCCGCGGGCCAGGCTTGCGCCGCAAAGCGCAACGCCTCGGGCTGTGGATCATACACCGCGACGACCGCAAACAGCGCCTCGCATTGCGCCAGCGCCGGCCGATAGCAGCTACGCACCACCCAGCCGCAGCCGCAGATCCCGAGGCCCAATCGAGGCGCCGACGCGGTCATCATGGCGCCGCCTGACGCTGCGGCTCGCCGTCCAGCGCGCGCAGCAACGCTACGACGTCGCCGGGTGCAGCTATCTCGATCACACCGGGCCGCGCGGACACCGGCGGTCCGCCGCCCCAGCTCGCCAGCACCGCGGTCCGCCCGGCATTGTGGGCGGCCAGCAGGTCGATCGCGGTGTCGCCGATGAAGGCCAGCGCCGCGGCGCCGAGCCGCTGCTCGCACAGCCAAAGTCCCTCGGGCCGCGGCTTGCCGGGCGCGTCGCTGGCGCTGACCACGGCGTCGACATATCGGGCCAGTCCGGTGGACTCGAGCAGCATCAGCGTGCGCGGCCGGTCCTTGCCGGTGACGACGCCGATCCTGGCCGATTGCCGGATGGCGTGCAGCATCGCCGCCACGCCGGGAAATGCCCGGGTCTTGTGATCATGGGCGCGGGCATGGTGGCGAAAGCAGGCCGGGAATGCCTGCGGAAAGCCGAACTGATCGACGATGGCTTCGAGCGGCATGCCCATCCGCGCGCGGAAATCGCCGAGCCGCGCCGCGCCGTCGACGCTGAGCTCGGTCGACGCCGCCAGGAACGCGGACTCGACCGCTTCCCAGCTGTCGATCAGCACGCCGTCGAGATCGAACAGGATCGCACTCATGGCGCCACCGCCTCTGCCGGCGCCATCGCGCGGGGCACGCCGCGTGAATCCCTTGCGAGATCGGCGAGCAAATCGGTCATCGTGAATGCTTGGCTCGCGCCCGACAGATGGATTCGCCGAAACAATTCGAACAGCACGAAATCGCTGCTGCTGGCAAAGCAGCGGCCGAATGCCGAGCGTCGCACGACCGCGAGCGGCACCGCGCGCTCGCACAGCCGCGCGAACCGGCTGGCATGGCCGCGCGGCGCATGCGGCATCATCATCTTCGGGCGCATCGCGCTGTCGAAGATCGCCGTGCCGTAGCGGCGCAGCGCCGCGCGACGCAGCACCCGCTTGGTGATGCCGAGCGTGCCATCGACGATGTCATCGGGCGGCAGGCCGCGCACCACGGCCTGAACCTCGGGATCGAGATAGGGCACCCGCATCTCGACGCCAGAGGCCATCGCGATCGCGTCGACCGGATCGAGCTGGGCGCGCTCGAGCAAGTCTTGCAAGGAAATATCCAGCGTCGCACGCAGCCCCCGCGCGCCTTGCGCGGCGGCGGTGATCAGCGCATCGCGGATCGCGAAGGCGCGGCCGCTGGGCTGCAGGCCCGCGGCTTCGGCGCGGCGGAATCCGGCATTCAGCGTCGCCACGGTCTCGTCGGGATCGTAATAGCCGCCAAGGGTTTCGTCGGCGCCTTCGCCATTGATGCAGGCCTTGGCGCTGCGGCCGATCTGCCGGCACATCAGATGGAAGAACGGCCCGGCATGCAGATCGGGCGCTTCGACCGCCGCGATGGTGGCGGGGATCGCCGCGAGATAATCGTCGAAGTCGAAGGTCAACAGCGTGTGATCGGCGCCGATCGCCGAGGCGACGCGTTGCGCGGCGACGGCGTCGGGATGATCGGGCGCGTCGGCGACCGTGAAGGTGCGCAGCGGCTTGGCGCTGTGTTCGGCCGCCATGAAGGCCAGCATCGCCGAATCGATGCCGCCCGACAGCACCGCGGCGACTTCGACATCGGCGCGCAGATGGCTGCGGGTCGCCGCCAGCAGCGCCTCGGTGAATTGCTGCTCGGCCTGCTCGCGACATGATGGAAGCGGCGGCGGCGTGCGCAGCTGATAGGGCCGCGGCTCGCCGACATGCAGCCCCTTCGCCCAGTCCACCGTCAGATAGTGCCCCGGCGGCAGCGTCGAGATGCCGGCGAAGAAGGTGCGGCCGCCGGTCGGATAGCCGAGTGCGACGAAATCCGCAAAGGCGGTGTCGTCGAGCGACGGCGTCGCGCCGAGATGACCCAGCAAGGCTTTCGCCTCCGAGGCAAAGCGGAATTCGCCGCCGCGGCTGGTAAACCGCAGCGGTTTGATGCCGAGCGGATCGCGCAGCAAAATGAGCCGATCGGGCTCGAGCACCGCGATCGCGAACATGCCGCGCAGGCGCTGCGGCAGATCGAGCCCCCATTCGATCCAGCCGCGCAGCACCATCTCGGTATCGCAGCGGCTGGTAAACACATGGCCGAGCGCGATCAGCGCGTCGCGCAGCTCGTCGGCATTGTAGATTTCGCCGTTGAACACGACGGCGGTGTTGGCGCGCTGGTCGCGCATCGGCTGCGCGCCATTGTGGGGATCGACGATGGCCAGCCGCGCCGCGCCGATCTCGCAGGGGCCAAGCCGCGTCACCCCGATCTGGTCGGGCCCGCGGTGACGCAGCGCGTCGAGCATCGGGCGGACCTCCGGGGAGCCGGACAGCGTCAGGATTCCTGCGATCGCACACATGGCGGCCTCCGCTGGTCAATGCCGAGAACGGTCAGGCCGCCTCAGCCACGCGATTGCAGACAAGCACCGATGCCGCGAAACACCTCGCGCATCGCCTGGACATAGTTCGGACAGGATGGCGCGCCGGCGCGGCAGCGCGCGGCATGCAAGGCCGGCAATTGCCAAAACGGCAGGGTCGGACGCAGATGATGTTCGATGTGGTAATTGTCGTAATTGATCAGGTAGTTCCACAGCGGCGATGCCGGATAGGTTCGGGAATTCCGCGCCGGATCGCGCGAGGCGCGTTCGCGCCCGACATGTTCCGGCGAGGTCATCAGGAAGTGGATCACGGGCGCGACCAGAAGCGCCGGCACCAGCCAGCCCCACAGCACGAGCCGGAGATCGATCGCGGCGGCGAACGCCAGCAGCGCGGCCATCACGATTGCCGTTATGACAAATTCGTTGCGCGCCAATGCGTAGGCGCGCCCTTTCAGGATCGGGTCGGCGCGGTTGGCCGCCAGGGCGCCGAGCGTGGTGATGAAATCGCGCAGCCGGCCGGCGCTCAGCACATGGGCGATCACGGCGCCGCTGCTGGCGAAGTCGCGACAGCTGCGATCATAGATGTCGCGCGTGGTGCCGACGAAGCGGTGATGATGCAGATGCCGCAGCCTGGTGTCGGTGTAGGTGGTCAGCATCGGCAGGCCGAGCAGCGCGCCGACCAGACGATTGCCGCGCGGCGTCGGCAGCAGGATCGCGTGCAGCGCCTCGTGCTGCAATTCCAGCCCATGCGCATAGGCCAGGCCGAGCAGCAGCGCCGCGGCGACGCCGACCGGCCATTGCGGAAAGCGCGCGACAAGCATCAGGAGAACCAGGATGGTGCCGAGATAGACGGCGATCTTGAGTGTCGATCGCAAGCCAGCAGATCCGCTGATGTTTTGCATGACGGGCATCGCGCTTACCGCCTTCGCTCACCGCGTCGTTTCACAAATGTTGGAGATCACGCCAGCCGCGGCCGGTCATGACAAAACCCGTCACGCCCAGCCCTTGCGCGGCAGACAGCCGGTTTGAGCGTCGAAACCCGGAATTCGCCAACCTTGCCGGAAGACGAACTCCGGATTCGCGACCCCGAAGCCTGGCCCTACCAGTGCAACTCGTCGCGGACGTCGAGATCGAGTCCCTTGCCGGCCAGACCGGCCCGGACTTTGGCTAGCTCCGCTTCCGCCGTGTGAAACTTCTCGAGCGCGGAATGAAATTGCTGCAGACCCTCCAAGTGCTCCTTGGATCGTGCGACCGGAACATCGCCTTCCGAACTGCCAACCATTGCTCTCTCCTGTTCAGTTGAGTCGCGCTGTGCAATGCCGATGCGCAACTTATACGTGTATACAGGAGTTACATGCAATTGAAAAGTGCAATGTGAGGCAGGCACACGCAATCCGTCGCCGCGCCGCGGGCGCGGTCGTTGGGTCGAAACCTGCTGTCAGATTCGAAGGCTCAGAGCTGCGCGGCGATCTTGCGGCCGACTTCGTGCACCGCGATCGCCCCATCGGGGCAGACCCGTTGCTTGACCTCGGCGACGACGCGGTGGAAATCCATCTGCGGGTTGCACAACAGCACGTCGAGCAGCAGCAGCTTGTGTTCAGGCCAGGTGGTGAGCACGATATGGGACTCGGCGAGAAACAGCGCCACGGTCAGGCCGTGCGGAACATAGCGAACTTCATATTCGCCGATGATTGTCGCCCCCACCGACTGGACCGCCGCGCGCGCCGCCGCTACTAAGGCCGCTTCATCCTCGATGACCGGCAGGCAATCGTACATTTCCGCGAGGGCATGGGTCATCAACATCGGCACTGATCCCGCAATGGTGGTTTTCGAATTCGAAGCTCTTTGGCACGGATGGTGCCGCCGGCCAACTGGTGCCGCCCCTAGCCGCGTGGAGAACGCACGTTGATGACTGAGCCCTCGATCCTGCAGGCGGTCGCCACGGCGACGCGGTTGCGCGAAGGCCCGGAGGGCGTAGCAGCGATCCTGCGCGCCGTCTATCGCGCCGGCTCACTGCGGCTGCAGGATGCCGCCCGCGAGGCGCGTTTGCCGATGCCGGTGGCCAGCGCGATCCGCCGCGAACTCGAAAAGGCCGGGCTGCTGGAGCGCAAGCAGGGCCTGTCGCTGAGCCCGGAGGGCCGCGACTTCGTCGAGCGCGACCTCGGCCTCGGCAGCAAGATCGACCTCGCCTGCCCGACCTGCGCCGGCCATGGCATCGTGATCCCGGACAAATTCCGTCCGCTGGTGGAGCGGCTGGCGGCGATCGTCGCGCAGGCGCCGTCGGTCGACGTCACGCTGGATCAGGCGCCCTGCACGCCCGACACCGCGATGCGCCGCGCCCTGCTGATGCTGCAAAATGGCGCGCTGGAAGGCCGCCGGGTGCTGCTGCTCGGCGACGATGATTCGGTGTCGCTCGCAATCGGCCTGCTCGGCCAGGCGCAAGGCGGCCGCGACCTCACCCGCGGCGTCACCGTGGTCGACGCCGACGAGCGGCGGCTGGCGTTTCTGCGCCACAGCGCCGAGCAGGGGGGAATCGCGCTGCAGACCGTGCTGCACGATCTGCGGCAGCCGCTGCCCGAGGCGCTCAAGCGCGGCTTCGACGTGTTCGAGACCGACCCGCCCTATACGCTGGACGGCGCGCGGCTGTTTCTCACCCGCGGTTGCGAGGCGCTGGCCGCCGGCGGCCAATGCCTGTTCTCCTTCGCCCAATGGCCGGCGCCGCAGATGCTGCAATTGCAGCAGGTGTTCTGCGACCTCGGCCTCGCGGTGCAGACGATGCGGCCCGGCTTCAATCATTATGCCGGCGCCACCGTGCTCGGCAATGTCGGCCAGCTGATCGAACTGATCGCCGTCAACCCGTCCGGCGCCGAATTGCCCACATGGGACGGGCCGCTCTATACGGCGCAGGTCAATCCGCGGCTGCGCGCCTATCAATGCGCGCAATGCGGCGCCGAGATCGTGCTGGGCCGCGACGGCGCGCCCGACACCGTCGAGGCGCTGAAGGCAAAGGGCTGCGCCAGCTGCGGCGGCACCGTGTTCCGGCGCCAGTCGCAAAAGCCATGAGTCGTTACGCATAATGCGCAATTGCCGGCGCGCACCGAAGGTGGTGAAGCCGGTGTCTCAAATTCTTGGAGTCGATCGATGAGTGAGAAACCACAGGCCCGGCTGCGGCCGCTGCGACGCGACGATTTCGAGCGGATCGCGTTTTTCGAAAGCGAGATCGCCAAGGTGTCGTTTCCGGACGATCCGATCACCGATCTCGGCTTCTACGCGAAGAAGCTGGAGAAGCTGATCGACGACGACAACGCCGCCACCTTCGTCGCCGAACTGGACGACGGCACGGTGGTCGGCTGGTCCAATGTCAGCATCCGCCGCAACTTCATCACCAAGCAGGCTTACGGCGATTATCACAGCATCTATATCGATCCGTCGCAGCGCGGCAGCGGACTGGCCAACCGGCTGGCCGACGCGGTGTTCGACTGGTGCCGCGAGAAGAAGCTCGATCACGTCGTGTTCCGCACCCGCGCGACCAACGAGCCGATGAAGGCGGTGCTGGCGCGGGTCGGCTTCGTGCCGACCCAGATCTATCTGGAAAAGAACCTCAAGGATTGAGCGAGGCGTCCGCGACGTCGTCGGGTTCGGCCGTCGCGGACGCCAGCACGAACACGTCGTAGCGCACCGTCTTGCCGGCGAAGTGGTAGGACGGCTTGCGCAAACCCGGCATCGGCTCGGCGCGCAGCGGCCATTTCAGCACCACGCGCTTGCAGCGGCACGCCAGCGCCGCCTGCATCAAATCGGCGACGTCGGGATCGGCGCCGACCAATTGCCGCAGCAGCCGCATCTCCTGCTTGACCAGCGCGGTCTTCTTGCGCTCGGGGTGCATCGGATCGACCAGCACCACGTCGGCTGTGAGGCCCGGCAGCAGCGCCTTGGCGTCACCGTGAAGCAACGTCATGCGGGAGACGATGGCGGCCAGTTCGGCGCTGTCGCCGCGCGCGCGCGCCAGGCCTGCGGCGAGCAGCGCATGCACGCCGGGCGCACGCTCGATCATCGTCACCGTGGCGCCCATCGACGCCATCAGGAAGGAATCGCGGCCGAGGCCCGCGGTGGCGTCGATCACATGCAACGGCTGGGCGCCGGAGACGCCGGTCGCCTTGAGCAGCGCGTGGCTGCGCGCCGCATGGGAGCGCAGCCGGTAGCCGACCGCGCCGCCGACAAAATCGACGGCGAGTTCGGGCGGCTCCGCCTTGGCCATGTCGCCTATTGCACGCTGAGCGCCACGAAGCGCAGCTCGCCATTGCCGTTGGAGACCAGCAGCAGCACCGACTTCTTGCCGGACTTCTTGATCAGCTCGACGCGCTTCTTGATGTCGGCGGCGTTGCTGACGGCTTCCTGCGCCACTTCGACGATGACGTCGCCGGCGCTGAGCCGCTTCTCGGCGGCATCCGAGCCGTCCTCGACACCGGTCACCAGCACGCCCTTGACGCTGTCCTTGATCTTGTACTGGCTGCGCAGGCTCTTGCTAAGCCCGGCAAGATCGAGGCCGAGCGCCTTCTGGGTCGCCGGCTTTTCGACTTCCGGCTGGGTCTTGACCGAGGCCGGTTGCGCCTTGTCGCCGTCATCGAGGCGGCCGAGCGTCACCGTCTTGGTTTCTTCCTTGCCCTTGCGGATGATCACCAGCTCGACCGTCTTGCCGACGGCGGTATCGGCGACCACGCGCGACAGATCCTTCGGCTCCTTGATGTCCTTGCCGTCGAACTTGACCACGACGTCGCCGGGCTCGATCCCGGCCGGCTTGGCCGGTCCCTTGTCCTCGACGCCGGCGATCAGCGCGCCGCGCGCCGGCTTGATGTTCAGGCTTTCGGCGATTTCGTCGGTGACCTGCTGGATCCGCACCCCGAGCCAGCCGCGGCGCAGCTCGCCATATTTGCGCAGCGAATCGACCACGCCGATCACGGTCTTCGACGGCACCGCAAAGCCGATCCCGATCGAGCCGCCGGAGGGCGAGATGATCAAGGTGTTGACGCCGATCACCTCGCCGTCGAGATTGAACAACGGACCGCCGGAATTGCCGCGATTGATCGCGGCGTCGGTCTGGATGTAGCTGTCATAGGGGCCGTTGTTGATGTCGCGGTTGCGCGCCGAGACGATGCCGGCGGTGACGGTGCCGCCGAGCGAGAACGGATTGCCGATCGCCACCACCCATTCGCCGAGCCGCAGCTTGTCGGAATCGCCGAACTTCACCGCCACCAGCGGCTTGCCGGCCGGCGGCTTGAACTTCAGCACGGCCAGATCGGTCTTCTTGTCGACGCCGACCAGCTCCGCCTTGATTTTGGTGCCGTCGTTCATGATGACGTTGATCTCGTCGGCATCGGCGATGACGTGATTGTTGGTCACCACGATGCCCGAGGTATCGACGATGAAGCCGGAGCCGAGCGAGCTGGTCTTGCGCGGACCGGACTTGTCGCCGCCGCGGCGGTTCTTGAAGAAATCGTCGAAAAACTCTTCGAAGGGCGAACCGGGCGGCAGCTGCGGCGTTGCGCCCCGCTCGCTCGGAGCGACCTTGGCTTCGATGGTCTGACTGGTCGAGATGTTGACCACCGCGTCGATCACCTTCTCGGCGACATCGGCGATGCCCTCGGGGCCGCGCGCGCGCGCCGGCGCCGCGATCGTCGCCACGGCGGCGCCAAGGCAGAGCGCCGCCAGCAGCGGACGCAGGTGACGGCGGAAGGCGGGGGTCGCAGCGGACATGGCGGAAATCTCTCCTGGGAACGGGACGAAACGCTTGGCGAACGATCGACAGCAAACTCTGCGCCCGATCCGGGGATCGGCGCAAGCATCGGGTGGTCCTCGCGGCGCAGGCACGACCGGCAATAGCCGAGCTCATCCTTTAAGCCGATTCAGCAGCAAACCATACTGATTTCATAGTGTTCCGACGCCGACGGGAGGGGCGGACGGCATCGCGGAACCGGTCCTCACGCCTGCCTCACCATCCGCCGGATCATTACGGCAAAAAGCCGACGCGGTCGCTCACGATGGCGTTTGAAGCTGGCGGCGTTCGAGCTTCCGCCCGCTTCGGCGCCGACGACCTCGGCCGCCCCGCGCAGGGCGCGGCGGCGGTCAGTGCCGCACAACCCAGATCAGGATCAGGCCGGCGACGGCGGAGCCGATGCCGGAGAGCCGGAGAATATTGTCAGGGGTGGCCAGCGCGCTTTTCATCGCCCGCCGCATCCACGACGGCAGTGCCGCGAACATCAGCCCTTCGAGAACGAACAGAATACCAATGCCGATGAGGAGGTCGGCGAACGCAAAGGACCTCATGCAATTGATTCCTCTCCACGGCGAGCGACCCGCCGCGACGTGATCGAACGGCTGTATTTGACCGGTCCTGTCGACCGCTCTCGCTGGCCGAAGCGATGTCTCGTGGGGGTTCTAAAGCAGAGCGGTGCGGAACGCAAAATCAGCGTTCCGCACCGCACCGCAACACGCTTGCGATCAGGGCCTTGGGGCCGCGCTGGCCTCGGCCGGAACCGCCGGAGCAACAGGGGTGGCCGAAGCGCCCTTTGCGGCCGACGAAGCGGCTGGGGTGGCCGGAGCGGCCGTTGCGGCCGCCGGCTGGCCCGGCTGGCTGCCCGACGGATTGCCGAAGAACCTGAAGAAGTTCGAATCCGGCCGCAGCAGGAAACGGGTGTCGTTGTTCTTCAGTCCGTTCTCATAGGCCGTCATCGACCGATAGAACGCAAAGAAGTCCGGGTCCTTGCCATAGGCTTCGGCGAACAGCCGGTTGCGCTCGGCGTCGCCCGTACCCCTGATCTGCTCGGCCTGCGAATTGGCTTCCGCGACGATCACGGTAGCCTGACGGTCGGCCTTGGAGCGGATTTCCTGGGCCTTCTGTCCGCCCTGGGCGCGGAACTCGGCGGCTTCGCGTTGCCGCTCGGTCTGCATCCGCTGATACACCGCCTGACTGTTCTGCTCAGGCAGATCGGCGCGCCGGATCCGGACGTCGACCACCTGGATGCCGTAGCCGCCGGCTTCCTTGTCGAGCTGATCGCGGATCTTGTTCATCAAGGCTTCGCGCTGATCACGCACCACATCGATGAAGGTGACCTCGCCGAGCACCCGGCGCAGCGACGCATTGAGCAGCGTCGTCAGCTGGATGTTGGCGGCCGGGATCGAGCCGATGCTCTGATAGAACTTCAGCGCGTTCTTGATGCGATAGCGCGCGAAGGCATCGACCACGAGCCGCTTCTGATCGGACGCGATCACTTCCTGCGACGGATTTTCGAGATCGAGAATCCGCTTGTCGATGCTGATCACGGTGTCGATGAACGGCGCCTTGAAATGCAGCCCCGGTTCGGTGACGACGCCAACCGGCTCGCCGAGCCGCACCAGCAGCACCTGTTCGGTTTGAGACACGGTGAACACCGAAGCCCAGCCGACGACGATCGCGACGAACAAGACGATCAGCGCGACGATCCCTGTGATTCCGGTCCTCATCGGGTACCTCCGCTCTTCGGCTGCGGCTGCGCCGGTTTGGCCGGCGCCGCACTCTGCGGCGTCAGTTCGTTCAACGGCAGATAGGGCACGACGCTCTGGGAGCCTGCGCCACCGCCGTCATAGACCAGCTTCTGGGCGCCGCCGAGAACGCGCTCCATGGTCTCGAGATAGATCCGCTCCCGGGTCACGTTGGGCGCCTTCTTGTATTCGTCATAGACGTCGAGGAAGCGCGCGCTCTGGCCCTTGGCCTCGGCGACCGCCTGCCCCTTGTAGCCTTCGGCAACCTGCACGATCTGCGCCGCCCGGCCCTTCGCGTCGGGAATGACGCGGTTGGCGTAGGTCTGGGCTTCGTTCTGCAGCCGCTCCAGATCGGCGCGGGCCGCCTGCACGTCGCGGAACGAATCGATCACCTGCGACGGCGGATCGACCTTCTGCATCTGCACCTGCTGCACCAGAATGCCGGCGCCGTAGCCGTCGAGGATCTTCTGCATCAGATCCTGCACGCCGGCCTCGATCGTGGTGCGGGCGCCGGTCAGGATCGGCTGAATGTCGGAGCGGCCGATCACTTCGCGCATCGCGCTTTCAGCCACCGCCTTCACGGTGCCTTCGGGGTTCTGGATGTTGAACAGATAGTTGCCGACGCCATCCGGCTTGATGCGCCACAACACCGTGAAGTCGACGTCGACGATATTCTCGTCGCCGGTCAGCATCAGGCTTTCTTCCGGAACGTCGCGCGTCGTCGTGCCGCGCCGCGCCGGATCGTTGACGATGGTCATGCCGATGCTGATGGTCGAGACGCGCAGCGCCTTCGGCAGCAGCACGGTCTCGATCGGATAGGGCAGATGATAGTTCAGGCCCGGCTGCACCGTGCGCACATGCTTGCCGAACCGCAGCACCACGCCGAGCTCTTCGGACTGCACCCGGAAGAAACCGGACAGGCCCCAGATCGCCAGCGCGCCGACCAGCGCCACGGCGATGCCGATGCTGCTGAAATTGCCGCCCGGCAGCAGCTGTTGCAGGCGGTCCTGACCGCGACGCAGCAGATCCTCAAGATCGGGTGGTTTTGGCCCCGTTGATTGCGGACCCGAGCCCCACGGCCCCTTCGGACCAGACCCCCACGGGCCTCCGCCTTGATTCTTCCACGGCATTCAAAGTCTCCTTCGCACGGCCCAGAACCGGGCCGGCTTGTAACATCTGCACGGCGTTATAGGGGACAGTCCCGGCTGGCACAACGCAGGTGGTCGCCCGCCCCACCTAAGCCGGAACCCGCCTTTGTCAATGCAAATAGCGCCAAATGGCCGATCAACCCAGCCTTCGGCGGCGATAGGTCACATAGGAGAAATCGGCGCTGTCCTCGGCCGCCGCGGCATGCCGGCTGCGCGCCACTTCGTCCCAGAGCTGGGGATCGAGCGCGGGAAACCAGGTGTCGCCGTCCGGCCGCGCATGCACTTCGGTCAATTCGATACACTCGGCGCTGTCGATCCAATGCGCATAGATCTCGGCGCCGCCGATCACCGCGATATCGGTGGCAAATCGCCGCAGCGCGTCGCCCAATGCAATCGCCTCGGCGGCGGCGAATGAATGCGCGACCGCGACGCCCGCCGCGGCGAAATCCGGGTCGCGCGTCACCACGATATTGGTCCGCCCCGGCAGCGGCCTGCCGATCGACTGAAACGTCTTGCGCCCCATCAGCACCGGCTTGTTCAGCGTCAGCCGCTTGAACCGCTGCAGGTCGGATTTCAGCCGCCACGGCATCGTGCCGGCCGAGCCGATCACGCCGTTCTCGGCAACCGCGACAATCAGGGTGATGGGGATCATGCGGCGGGACGCAGGACGTAGGCCTCGTCAACATAGGTGCCGTTGCTATACGCCCCACGAACACGGCCATCCGGCGACGAGACCGACCTGACCGCTTGAACAATCGGATTGTCCGGCTTGACGACCGAATACAACAAATCGTGCCGGCCAGGCAGTTCATCGCTGTGATCGACGATTGTCTGCGCTACGCGAATGGTCTGTCGCAGCGCTCGGTCGGCGCGCTCGCTGGGAACGATATAAAGCCGGCCTCGCCCCTCATCATCGACGACCCAGATCGCGGTCTCGACCGAAAAGCCATCCTGTTCGAGGAAATCCAGCAACCGCCGCGCCGTCTCGAACTCACCGACTAAAGCTTGCTGCGCAACCATGGCAGAATTCCTTTCTCGATGGCTTCTATGAGATCGGCAGCTTCATCTTGACCGAACTCGCCATAGCGACTGGCCTCTTTCCAGCTCAACGCAATTTGCCAGCGGCCAGCGAATTCTGCGTCGGTCTTTTGACGGCCTTGAAGATCTTCCTCCAGATGGCACAGCTTCACCAGATCGCCGAAGTTGTGAGTAAAAGCCCTGCCCAGCATGGACTTGTCGGGCAACGTATCGGCTTTGAATTGACCCGACAAGATCGCTTTGAGCATCAATTCAACGGCATAACCGGCGAGATAGTAGGCATTCCCGCCACTGCCTAGTTGCAGCAAGCGCTTGGCATCCTGCAACTTGGCATCTGCAAGCGCGACCAGACGATCTTTCTGGATCTCCGCCATCTCTCACACCGCGACCGCGGCCTTGATATGCGGATGCGGGTCGTAGCCTTGCAGCGAAAAATCCTCGTATTTGAAGCCGAAGATATCGGTCACCTCCGGGTTGATCGTCATCACCGGCAGCGCGCGGGTCGGCCGGGTCAATTGCAGCCGCGCCTGCTCCAGATGGTTGGAATACAGATGCGCGTCGCCGAGGCTGTGGACGAAATCGCCCGGCGCCAGGCCCGTGACCTGCGCCACCATCATGGTCAGCAGCGCGTAGGACGCGATGTTGAACGGCACCCCGAGAAACACGTCGGCAGAGCGCTGATACAGCTGGCACGACAGCCTGCCGCGGGCCACGTAGAATTGGAACAGGCAGTGGCACGGCGGCAGCGCCATCTGGTCGATTTCGGCCGGATTCCACGCCGTCACGATCAGCCGGCGCGAATCCGGGTTGCGCTTGATCATCTCGACCACATTGGCGATCTGGTCGATGCCGGAGCCGTCGGCAGCCGGCCAGGAACGCCATTGCGAGCCATAGACCGGACCGAGGTCGCCATTGGCGTCGGCCCATTCGTCCCAGATCGAGACGCCATGGTCCTTGAGATATTTGATATTGGTGTCGCCTTTGAGAAACCACAGCAGCTCGTGCACGATCGCCTTCAGCGGCAGGCGCTTGGTGGTCAGCATCGGAAATCCGGCCGCCAGATCGAACCGCATCTGATGCCCGAACACCGACAGCGTGCCGGTGCCGGTGCGGTCGTGTTTTTCCGCGCCGTCGCTGAGGATGCGTGCAAGCAGGTCGTGATATTGATTCATGGCTGGGGCGGACTCGCAATTGCACTGGGCCCCGACTGCTGGGACTCGGCGGCGGATCGGACCTATAGCCCCAACATGCCCGTCATGGCCAGAACCGACAAGAGCTCGGCCGGCAGCCGATCGCCGCTCTCCCGCGTCTTGTCGGCACCGCTCAGGGCGCGACCGCCATCAGCACCGGCTTCCATCTGTCGATCTCCACTTTCACCAGCTGGGCCAATGCCTGCGGCGTGCGCTCGGCCGGCGACGGAATCACGCTGCCCAGCGCGAGCAGCCGCCGCCGCACCTCGGGGTCGTCCAACGCCTTGCTGGCCGCCGCATTGAGCCTGGCGATGATCGGTGCCGGAGTTCCCTTGGGCGCAAAGATCGCGTTCCAGGCCTGGGCCTGGAATGCCGGCAATCCGGCCTCGGCGGTGGTCGGAACCTCGGGCAGCGCCGGATTGCGCTCCGGCGTCGCCACCGCATAGGCCTTGATGGCGCCGGCCTTGATCGCCGGCACGACATTGACGATCTGATCGCACAGATAGTCGATCTGACCGGCAGCCAGCGCTTTCAGCGCCGGCGCGGTGCCATTGAAGGGCACGCCGGTCGGCCTGATATTGACGATCTGATTGAACAATTGGCCGGACACATGTGAAACCGAACCGACGCCGGCATGCGCGGTGTTCAACGTCCCGGTATTGGCCCGGACGTAAGCGATGAACTCCTTGAGATCCTTGGCCGGAAAGTCCTTGCGCGCCACGATCAGGATCGGCGTGCCGGCCAGCAGCGCGACCGGCTCGAAATCGGTGTCGGGGCGATAGGGCAGATTGGGATACAGCGACACCGCCGCCGCATGGGTTCCCATGTGCCCGGTGATCAGCGTGTAGCCGTCATTGGGCGCCCGCGCCACGCGGGTGGCGGCGATGGTGCCGCCCGCCCCGACGACATTCTCGGTCACGATGCTCTGGCCCAGCGTTTTCGCCATATGTTCGGTAACGATCCGAGAGATCACATCGGTCGGACCGTGCTCGGCGAACGGCACGATCATCGTGATGCTGCGCGACGGATAGTCCTGCGCCGGTGCCGCAACGACCGTCCCCATCACGCCGGCAACAGCGGCGGCGCAGACTGCCATGATACGAACGACCATCCACACAACGGGTCTCCATCAAGTCATTGTGCGCCACCACACCGCGATATCATGCAGCTGCTCACGGCCTTGGAAGTCGGTAGGAAGCTGCGATCGGGAATCGGGACGATGTCGGCGCGGAATATTCCTCGAAACGCAAGGAAGCGTCGAAGCGGCCACATTAACGCAATGTCGAAAACAACGGCGGTGCTTTAAGTATAATACTCAAGGTCGGAGCATAACGAAGCGTCCCGGCCTTGATGTCAAGATGCATCAACATCGACACCTTCTAAACGCTGGGCGCCAATGCTGCGCGCACCGAAACGTCATGGTCAGATGAAACCGGCGATACCCAAACACCCGCCCGCCAGCAACAGCCACAGCGGATTGAGCCGCGTCGTCGCGGCCAGCAGCGCGGCCAGCGCAGTGATGATCGCCGCGGTCAGCGTCCGATCCGCGGTCAACGCCAGGATCAGTCCGCTGGCGCTCATCAATCCGATCGACAGCGGCACCAGCGCCGCCTGAATGATCGCCGGCCAGCGCGAATGGCTGGATCTGGTCAGCAGCCGGCTGACGCCATAGGCCAGCGCCGCGGTCGGGCCGCACATGGCCAGCGTCGCCACCAGCGCGCCGGCGATGCCGGCGACGTGATAGCCGATCAGGGTCACGATCAGCACATTGGGGCCCGGCGACAATTGCGCGATGGCGAACGCATCGGCGAATTGCAGATCGGTCATCCAGTGCTGCAGCTCCACCGCAACGCGGTGAATTTCCGGAATCGCCGCGGCGGCGCCCCCAATGGCGAACAGCGACATCAGCCCGAAATTCCAGGCCAGCGTTCCGAGCGGATTGCCGCCCCCGGTCATGCGCGCCTGCCCCGCGCCACGAAACTGACCGCGATGCTGAGCGGGATCGCCACCATCAGCACCACCGGCATCGGCTGGCGCAGCAGCCCGACCGCGACGAACACCCCGGCGAACAGCGCCAGCGCCACCGGATCGCGCTTTTTCAGCAGTGGCGTCAGCATCTTGAAAACCACGGAGAACAGCAGGCCGATGGCGACGCAGGACACCCCGGCCAGCGCCCGCCGCAACACCGCGAGCTCACCGTAGCGGGCATACAGCGCCGCGATCGTCGTGACGATCAGCAGCGGCGGCCCGAGCAGGCCGGCGAACGCCGCGATGGCACCGGGGATGCCGCGAAACCGCGATCCAAACACCACCGACAGGTTGACGATGTTGGGGCCGGGCAGGAAATGACAGAGCGCGAAGGTCTCGTTGAACTCCTCCGCGGTCATCCAGCGATGTTGCTCGACGATCGCCCGCCGCGCCCAAACCAGCACGCCGCCGAACCCGGCCAGCGACATCCTGGCAAAAGCCACGAACAATTCCAGCAATTGCGGCTCGGCCGTCGCAGCCGCCGTCACAGGCACGGCCGTTGAAGGAGAATCTGGCACCATCCGCAAGAATTAGAGCGCAGGCCACGGCCGGCCAATCGGTATTTTCGCATATGAGGGCGGCTTGCCGACCTTACGGCCCCCCGCCCCGCACCCCATATGAACAGGGTCCCGCTGCCCGAAAATACGGCACTGGGCAAATCAATTGCGGCTGCGGGCGCCGATCCCTGCTGACCTCGGCCGGTTGCCGGGGTAGCATACCGCAGGCACGAGTCGGGCCACTGACGTCGGTGACCATCAGCACATCCTTGCGAGCACGGAACGAACATCATGGCGACCGATCACATCCGATACGACGTTCTCGCGCGCGACGCGCTGCGCGGGGTCTTGCGCCAGGTCCTGATCGATGCGGCCGCGAACGGGCTGCCCGGCGAGCACCACTTCTTCATTACCTTTGTATCCACCGCCCCCGGCGTGAAGCTGTCGCCGCGGCTGCTGGCGCAATATCCCGAAGAAATGACCGTGATTCTTCAGCATCAGTTCTGGGATCTGGTCGTCACCGAGGACCGCTTCGAGGTCGGCCTGTCGTTCGGCGGCATTCCCGAGCGGCTGGTGGTGCCGTTCAGCTCGATCAAGAGCTTCTTCGATCCCTCGGTCCAGTTCGGCCTGCAATTCGAAGCCTCCGACGCAGCACTGGAAGCCGAGGCCCCGGCCGCCAATGTGCCGGCCGCCAGCGAAGCCGCCACGCCGGAGCCGGCCGAGGCCGACGAACAGCCGGCAAAGCCGAGCGAGGGCGCCGAAGTGGTGCGGCTCGATCGCTTTCGCAAGAAATAATCGGCGCCAGCCGCCCCATCCGCCGTCGACCGCGTGGCCGACCTGACCACGCCATCTGCGCCGCAGCCCGACGGACAGCACCACGGAACACCGCATTCATGGCCCGCTCCCCCCGACCGCCCGCGCCGGCCGCGACCCGCAGCGAAACCGATAGTTTCGGCGCCATCGACGTCGCCGCCGACCGTTATTGGGGCGCCCAGACCGAACGGTCGCGGCGGAACTTCCAGATCGGCCACGACCGCATGCCGATCGGCATCGTGCACGCGCTCGGCATCGTCAAACTCGCCGCCGCCGAAACCAATCACGACCTCGGCCTGCTCGATCAGCGCCGCAGCCGCGCCATCGTCCGCGCCGCCCGCGAAGTGATCGCCGGCGGGCTCGACGAGCATTTTCCGCTGGTGGTGTGGCAGACCGGCTCCGGCACCCAGACCAACATGAACCTCAACGAGGTGATTGCCAACCGCGCCAATGAGCTGCTCGGTGGCGAACGCGGCGCCAAGAAGCCGGTGCACCCCAACGACCACGTCAATATGAGTCAGTCGTCGAACGATTCCTTTCCGACCGCGATGCACATCGCCGCCGCGCAGGGCATCACCGCCGATCTGATTCCGGCGCTGACCACTTTGCTCGGCGCGCTGCGCGCCAAGGAAAAGGCCTTCGCCGGCATCGTCAAGATCGGCCGCACCCATACCCAGGATGCCACCCCGCTGACGCTGGGCCAGGAGTTTTCCGGCTACGCCGCCCAGCTCGACAGCGGCATCGCCCGGCTGAAAACCGCCCTGAAGGACCTCTATCCGCTGGCCCAGGGCGGCACCGCGGTCGGCACCGGCCTCAACACCAAACCGAAATTCGCCAAGCTGTTCGCCAAGCGCGCGGCGGCAATCACCGGCCTGCCATTCACCACCGCGCCGAACAAATTCGAGGCGCTCGCCAGCAACGACGCCTATGTCTTCGTCCATGGCGCGATCAATGCGGTCGCCACCGGCCTGTTCAAGATCGCCAATGATATCAGGCTGCTCGGCTCCGGGCCGCGCTCCGGCCTGGGCGAATTGATCCTGCCGGAGAACGAGCCCGGTTCCTCGATCATGCCCGGCAAGGTCAATCCGACCCAGTGCGAGGCGATGACGATGGTCTGCTGCCAGGTGTTCGGCAACCAGACCGCCATCACGGTGGCCGGCAGCCAGGGCCATTTCGAGCTCAATGTCTACAAGCCGGTGATGGCCCACGCGATGATGCAGTCGATCGGGCTGCTCGCCGATGTCGCGCGCTCCTTCACCACGCATTGCGTCGAGGGCATCCGCGCCGACGAAACGCGCATCGACGATCTGATGCAGCGCTCCTTGATGCTGGTGACGGCGCTGGCGCCGACGATCGGCTATGACAACGCCGCCAAACTCGCCAAGGCCGCCCATCAGCGCGGCACCACCCTGAAACAGGAAGCGGTCCGGCTCGGCCTGGTCACCGAGGTGGAATTCGACCGCCTGGTCCGCCCGGACAAAATGACGCATCCCGGATAAATCGGGCTTTGCTGCCCTCTATCGCCAAAATGCCGTCGCGGAATTTGATGTAAATCATATCCCTTGCTCGTTCAGATTGCTCAACTACATCACGGCGTTGCAACATGGTCTTCGGGCCTCCGATGACGGACCCGGTTCCAGACGGCAACTCGGCAAAGACGATGAACTGCTTCTGATGATGATCGAGCCGCCGTTGGTTTCGTGCAATTCAGCCCGAACCGGAAACGTCGCGCGTTACCGATCGATTGGATGATGGGGGCGAGCGTGACGGACGTGGTCAATCTGAAGCGATTCAAGAAACGAGCGGCGCGCGATCAGGCCGCGCTGCTTGCCGATGCGAACCGTGCGCGTTTCGGCCGCACCAAATCCGAGCGTGCGCTGGATGAACAGCGCAACAGCCGCGCAAACGATTTACTCAATCAACACAAGCTCGGGGGCGAGGACGCATCATGAAATCGCCGGTCGTCAAACGCTCCATCGTGGTCGCGGGCCACAAGACCAGTGTCAGCCTCGAAGAGGCGTTCTGGAATGGCATGAAGGAAATCTCCAGCCTGCGGGACATGACACTGTCCGAGCTGGTCGGCGAGATCGACGGCAATCGGCAGCAGGGCAATCTGTCCTCCGCGATTCGCCTGTTCGTGCTGGACTACTTCCGGACCCGCGCGGTGAAGCCGGTCACCGAGACCAAGTCCGAAGCCCAGCCCGCACACGGAACCGCTGGACACTAACCTGCCGGCAGGACGCGCCCGCAAGCTCGCCCCGCGCAGCCGCGGCGATTGGCGTGAGACGACCCGCATCGGGCGCGGGACCGCGCGAGCGCGGCAGCGGGGGCGCCTCCGCGCTTGAGCATTCAACGTGGGGAACCGCAACCACCGCCGGATCGCTATTCCAAGCGCCGCGCGCGAACGCTCTATACGACGCCCACCGGCGCCGGCGACGCTCTGGTTCACACGGCCAAGCCACAAACCTAAGCCACACGGCCAAGCCACACTGCGCTGTGTTCCGACTTAAGGGCGCCTCACTGGGGTGTGTCCGGTCCCGGCCACATCGTCGGCCGCGAACCGCCGTCGAGAACTCCCGCGGGTCCAATGCTCGGGCGGCTGGTCGCTCCTTGCCGAGTCGAATGGGCCCCACTGGACCGTGGCGCTTCGCCAGGGTGGCGTGATGCTGAAGCGTCGCATGCGGCGGTGGATGGTGGTCCGATCGACGCCGAGATCCCGCGCCGCGGCGGAGACATTCCACTGCCGAGTTGCGAGCGCGGCAATGAGGGCGTCGCGCTCGCACCACCCGCCGGCCGGCGGTCGGATGCTTGTCGGTGACGCTGCCGCCGGCGGCAGGCGGAGGATGGCCGCAAGTGGCGCGCCATTGTCCGGCAATCTGCGCACGATATCGGGCAGGTCCTCCGGACGGATGATGCCATCGCAAGCCACCGCGCAAGCATAGTCCAGCGCATTGGCGAGTTCGCGGACATTTCCGGGCCAGCTATAGGCGCATATCATCTGCATCGCTCCGTCAGCGATTTCAAAGCGCGCTTCGCCAGGTGCTATCCGCTCGGTGAGCAGCCGATCCACCAGCCAGCGCAGATCGGTGCGCTGGCGCAATGGTGGCAAGGTCAGCACTGCGCCGCTGAGGCGGAAATACAGATCCTCGCGGAAATGTCCGGCCCTGACCTCGGCCACAAGGTCGCGATGGGTCGCGGCAATGACGCGGATGTTCACCGGGATCGGCCGCGACCGCCCCAGCGGCGTCACCTCCCGCTCGGCCAGGATCCGCAGCAGCCGGGTCTGCAAGGTCAGCGGCATGTCGCCGATCTCGTCGAGGAACAGCGTGCCACCCTCGGCCTCGATGACGAGGCCTTTCTTGCCCTTGGCGGCGGCGCCCGTGAAGGCACCGGGCTCGTAGCCGAACAATTCGCCCTCGATCAGTTGCTCGGGCAGCGCGGCGCAATTCACCGCGACGAACGGCTTGGAGGCCCGACCGCCGGAGGCATGGATCGCCTTGGCGAGATGTTCCTTGCCGCTGCCGGTCTCGCCACAGATCAGCAGGCCGATCTGGGCGTTGACCAGCTTGGCTGCGCGGGAAGCCACCCGATGCATGGTCGGCTCGTCGCAGAACAATCCTTGCAGCGGACCAGGCAACGCCGCGCTCGCCACGTCGCCGACCGGCGTCCCGCGCCGGTCCGGCGGCGCGATCGACTGGGCGAAAAACGGCGTCCCGCTCACCGTCAACCGCACCATGCGCCGCGCCGCCGGGTAGCAGTGGCTAAAGCGCGGCAAATCGTCGACCGTGAGATCGAAAAACTCCGACACCGGCCGCCCGAGCAACGGACGGCCGTCGAGATCTCCGCCGCCGACTCCGCGCATCAGCAGAGACCGCGCCATGCTGTTGAAGCCGAGGATGCGGCCGGCCCCGTCCAGCGCCAGCACATGAGCCGGCTCGACATCGGCGAATTCCGGCGCGGCCGCCAGCTTGATGATCCATTCGTGCCGGAAGCGGTTGATGAGATGGGCGGTCTCGATCTTGTGCGCGAAGGATCTCACGCAATGTAGCGCCAGGAATTGACTCTCCTTCGGCTCCGGCGAGCGCAGCGCTGAGATATCCAGCACCGCCGCGAGATGTCCGAACGGATCGAACACCGGCGCCGCCGTGCAGGTGAGCGGAATGTGGGTGGCGTCGAAATGATCGGTCTGATGAACCACCAGCGCCTCGCCAGTGGCGATGCAGGTACCGACCGCACAGGTGCCGGCGTACTGCTCGTTCCAATTGGCGCCAAGGTACAACCCGGCCCGCATCAGATTGTTGTCGAAGGTCGGATCGCCGATGAAATCGACGGTGATGCCCTTTGAATCGGTCAGCAGCATCACGTAGCCAAGGCCGGCCATCTGGCGGTACAGCGTCTCCGCTCCGAACCGAGCGGTGTCGAGAAATTCCTCGATCGCCTCCTGGTGCTCGCGCAGCCGGGCCTGCGTGACGATGCACGGCGCGCGCAGCACTTCGGGATCAAGATTGTGTTCGCTGACACAGCGCCGCCAGGAGTCCTTGATGATGACGTCGCGTCGCGTCGCATAGCCGTTCGCCGCCCGCACAAGCTCATCGATGTGCGCAGCCTGATCAGGTCGCATGGGCACCCTCCCGGGAGCTGAACTGATTGTTATTTTGGCGCGAGTATCTCCCCGATCGACGCCCCCCGCAAGCACAACGACGGTGCGTAGCGTAGCCGCCGCACTCGCTCCAGCCCGACCGCCACAGCTGTTGCAGCCCGCGCCACAGATGCGGCAGTCGTGCCACAGGTCGGCACCCGCCGCATAAGTACCATTTCAATAGAATCAAGAACTTGGCGAAGTACGCAGATTGGCCCGTGTCTTGCGGAGGCACCACCAAGATGCCGTGGGGAAGGAATCGTATGACGCCGAAGGTCGGCATTATAGCCAATCCGATTTCGGCGCGGGATATCCGCCGCGTCGTCGCCAGCGCCAACAGTGTGCAGATCGCCGACCGCGCCAATATCGTGCTGCGGACGCTGGCAGCGCTCGCCGCCGCCGGGATCGAGGACGTGGTGATGATGCCGGAGCGCGGCGGCATCGCCGGACATGTGCTGCGCGGCATGGCGCGCGCGGTGAACCAGGGCGAAAGCCGGTTTCCGCGCCTCGACTTTCTCGACATGAAGGTGGCCGGCACGGTGGAGGATACGCGATGCGCCGCCCGGATGATGGCGGCCGCGGGCGACGTAGCCGCCATCATCGTGCTGGGCGGCGACGGCACCCATCGGGCGGTGGTCAGCGAATGTGGTGCGGTGCCGATCGCCGGGATTTCCACCGGCACCAACAATGCCTTTCCGGAGCATCGCGAGCCCACCATCACCGGGCTCGCCGCCGGCCTCGCCGCGATTGGCCGGGTACCGCCGGACATCGCCTTTGCGGCCAACAAGAAGATCGAGGTCAGCCTCGATGGTGGTACGCCGGAGATTGCGCTGGTCGATGTGGCGATCGTCACCGACCGCTGCGTCGGCGCCCGCGCGCTGTGGCGCACCGAGACGTTTCGCGAGCTGTTTGTCACCTTCGCCGATCCGGAAGTGATCGGCATGGCGGCGATCGCCGGCCTCGTCGAGCCGGTGACGCGCAAGGAGCCGGGCGGCCTCGCGCTCACTCTCGCCCCGGCCGCACCCGCAGACCTGCGGGTGCGTGCGCCGATCGCCCCCGGCCTGGTGGAGATGATCGGCATCGACAGCTGGCGGCGAATGCCGGCGGGCCGCGTGTTCTCCCCGGCCCTGGCCGCCGGATCCATCGCGCTCGATGGCGAGCGCGAGCTGTACTTCGACCCGCATCAGGAGGTCGCGATCGTGTTGATCGACCGCGCCTTCCGCACCGTCGACGTCTCGGCGGTGATGCAGTTTGCCGCCCGCAACGGCCTGCTCGTGGAGCGGCCATTGGCCCACGTACATCCCTAACAAGCACGGAGGAACCGACGCCATGTCCCACGCCGCATCCAACAATCCGTTCCCGCTGCCCAAGGACCAGCTGCTGGCGGCCTATCGCACCATGCGCACCATCCGGGATTTCGAAGAGCGGCTGCATGTCGAGTTCGCCAAGGGCGACATTCCGGGATTCGTGCATCTCTATGCCGGCGAGGAGGCCTGCGCGGCCGGCATCATGATGCACCTCACCGACATTGACCGCATCGCCTCCACCCATCGCGGTCACGGCCATTGCATCGCCAAGGGCGTGGACGTGAACGAGATGATGGCGGAGATCTACGGCCGATCCACCGGCTCGTGCCGTGGCAAGGGCGGCTCGATGCATATCGCCGACCTGTCCAAGGGCATGATGGGCGCCAACGGCATTTTGGGCGCCGGCGCACCGCTGATCTGCGGTGCAGGGCTGGCCGCAAAATTCCGCGGCGACGGCGGAGTTGGTATCACCTTTTTCGGCGATGGCGCCTCCAACCAGGGCACCGTGTTGGAAAGCATGAATCTGGCGGCGGCCTGGAATCTGCCGGTGATCTTCGTGGTGGAGAACAACGGCTACGCGGAAGCGACTTCGGTGGAATATGCCACCGCGGTGGAATCCTATGTCGACCGGGCCTCGGGCTTTGGGCTGCCCGGCGTCACCGTGGACGGCACCGACTTTTTCGCCGTGTACGAGGCGGCGGGCGAGATCATCCGCCGGGCGCGAACGGGCGGCGGCCCGGCCCTGCTGGAATGCAAGACCATCCGCTTCTTCGGCCATTTCGAGGGCGACGCCCAGACCTACAAGGCCAAGGGCGAGAACGACTACAACCGCGAGTACCGCGATTGTCTGACGCTGTTCGCCAGCCGCGTGACCTCGGCCGGCGTGATCAGCGAGGCCGAGATCGCATTGATCGACCGCGAGGTCGCCGCCCTCATCGACCAGGCGGTGGAAAGTGCCAAGGACGCGCCGCTGCCGACCGCGCGCGAACTACTGACCGACGTCTACGTCGCATACTGATCCGTCAGAACAACATCGGAGGGACCCCAATGACCCGCAACATCAGCTATAAGCAGGCAATCAACGAGGCGCTCGAGTTGGAGATGCGCCGCGACCCCAGCGTCATCCTTTTGGGCGAGGACATCGTCGGCGGCTCCGGTGCGCCGGGCGAGATCGACGCCTGGGGCGGCGTACTCGGCGTCACCAAGGGGCTGCACGGCAAATATCCCGGCCGACTGTTGGACACCCCGCTGTCGGAGAGCGCCTATATCGGCGCCGCCATCGGGGCCGCCGCCTGCGGCATGCGGCCGGTGGCGGAACTGATGTTCCTCGACTTCATGGGCGTATGCTTCGACCAGATCCTGAACCAGGCCGCCAAGTTCAAATACATGTTCGGCGGCAAGGCCAAGACCCCGGTGGTGATCCGCGCCATGGTGGGCGCCGGATTTCGCGCCGCCGCCCAACACTCGCAGATGCTGACCCCGATGTTCGCTCACGTGCCCGGGTTGAAGGTGGTCTGCCCCTCCAACGCCTATGACGCCAAGGGGCTGCTGATCCAGTCGATCCGCGACGACGACCCGGTGATCTTCTGCGAGCACAAGGCGCTGTACGGTCTGGAATGCCCGGTTCCCGAGGAGAGCTACGCCATCCCGTTCGGCGAAGCCAATATCCTGCGCGAGGGCAAGGACGTCACCATCGTCAGTTACGGGCTGACCGTGCACCGCGCTTTGGAGGCGGCGGAGAAACTCGCCAAGACCGGCGTGCAGGCCGAAGTGATCGATCTGCGCACGCTGTCGCCGATTGATTGGGACACGGTGATCGAGAGCGTTGAGAGCACCGGCCATCTGGTGGTGGTGGACGAGGCCAATCCGCGCTGCTCGATCGCCTCCGACGTCGCCGCCTATGTGGCGCAAAACGCCTTCACGGCGCTGAAGGCGGCGCCCCAGATGGTGACCGCGCCTCACACGCCGGTGCCGTTCTCGCCGACGCTGGAGGACCTCTACATCCCGTCCGCCGACGCCATCGCGGCCGCGGTGAGCAAGACCACCGCCCAAGCCTTGGCTGCGTGAAGGAGCCCCCGATGAACGCGCGTATCAAACCGATCGTCATGCCCAAATGGGGACTGTCGATGTCGGAGGGCAAGCTGACCGGCTGGCTGAAGCCGGCCGGCACCAAAATTGCGGTGGGCGACGAGATCGTCGAGGTGGAGACCGACAAGATCGCCGGCGTGGTGGAGGCCGGCGACGCCGGCACGCTGCGCCGCCTCCTCGGCGTTCCGGACACCATCTATCCGGTGAAGTCGCTGATCGGCGTGATCGCGGAGGACGACGTGCCGGATGCCGAGATCGACGCCTTCGTGGCCGGATATGCCGCCGAAGCGGCGGAGACGGAGGATGGCGAGACCACAGTCCCGCTCTATCAATTCGTCGATACCCCCGCCGGGCGGCTGCGCTATGCCAAGCGCGGCGACCACGATCGCACCATCATCCTGATCCACGGTTTCGGCGGCGATCTCGACAATTGGCTGTTTAACATCGACGCGCTCGCCGAAACGGGCACCGTCTATGCCCTGGATCTACCGGGACACGGGCAATCGGCCAAGACCGTGCAGGAGCCCAGCCTTGCGGGGCTGTCCGCCGCCTTGCTCGGCTTCATGCAGGCGCTCGGCATCGAACAGGCCCATCTGGTCGGCCATTCGCTGGGCGGGGCAGTCGCGGCCCGCATCGCGCTCGACCAGCCCGACCGCGTCGCCTCGATCACGCTGATCGGTTCGGCCGGGCTCGGCGAAGAGATCAACGCCAGCTACACCGACGGCTTCGTCGCGGCGAACTCACGCCGCGAGCTGAAGCCGGTGCTCGAGCAGCTGTTCCACGATCCGGCCAATGTCACCCGCCAGCTGGTGGACGACCTTTTGAAGTACAAGCGAATCGACGGCGTCGACGCGGCGTTGCGCGCGCTCGGCGGCGCATTGTTCGCGGCCGGGCGGCAGAGCCAGGTGCTGGCCGAGGCGCTGCGGGACAACGCAACGCCGGTGCTGGTGATCTGGGGCGAGAGCGACCAGGTGATTCCCGCGGCCCATGCGACCGCACTGGGCGACACCGCCAAGACCGAAGTGATCGCCGACGCCGGTCACATGGTCCAGATGGAGAAGGCCAGCCGCGTCAACGAGCTGGTTCGCGACCACGTGACCGGTTGATGCGCCAACCTGTCGCCGAACAATCAGCGCCGCCCGCGCTTGACGGTGCAACCATCGACGGCTTCGCCACTCATGCCGGTGGTCGGCGCGCCGCCCTGGCGGCTGTTTTGCACAAGCGGAGCTACCGGCCGAGGCCCGTTGCGCATCGCGCTGATCGACCACCGCGGCAAGCGCAAGCGATGGAGCTGTTAGAGCGTTTTCGAGCGAAGTGGATACCGGTTCGCGTGAAGACAACGCGTCAAAACAAGAATCCAGAGCTCCGGTTCTGATCCTATCAGAACCGGATTGCTCAGAATGGCGCGCGTGGCGGATTCGGCGTGATTACCAAAGGCGCGCGTCGCCTGGGCTGATGCCCATCGCCGGGTGCGGGCCGAATTTCGATCGGCGGCGGCAATGGCGCCGCCTTTTCGCGCGCGGCAGGCCGTGACGGCTGCGGCGTCGCCGTGCGGCGCGGCCTTTCGACCTCCGGCTTCGGCGAAGGCTCCTGCGCCGCGCCGTCCGTCGATGCGCCGTCCGTCGACGTGCCCTGCCTCGACGTCGCATCGCGCGGATCGCGACCCGGAACCGGAACATTCAACGGCAGATTCGGCGCGCCGGCGCCCGCCGCGTCGGGCGTCGGCGATGATGGCTGAGCGGGTGTCGGGATCGAACTCTCTGCGGGGCGTTCGACCGCCGACGGCTGTGCAGGAGCCGGCGTCGCGGCACTCGGCGCTGCGGGAGGATTCTGCTTTGCGGGGCTCGGCTTTGACGGCGCGACCGCCTTTGGCGCAATCGCGCCCGGCAGCGGCGCCGACCGCGCGGCATCGCGCTCGAGCAATTCGAGCTTCTTGGTTTCGCGGTCGATCCGCTGAACCGCGAGCCAGGACGACAGCGCCGCAACGTCGACGCTGCGGGTCAGCGCATCGGGCGGACCGGTCACGAAGATCGTGATGTCCGGCCGCAACGCCGCGGCGGTCGATTTCGGCGTCAGGCTGGCGCGGATGTCGACCTGGTCGGCGGGGATATCGTAGCCGCCGGACACCACCGCCCGTGCCGCCGGCGAGTCCAGCGTGGTCGCGGTGACACGGAGCTGGCCATTGGCCAGGCTGAGCGGAAATTGGGTCTCGGCCACCGGCAGGGTGCCGGCCGCCAGCACCGGCGCGATCAGGCGTTCCAGATTGTCGGCGTCGATCGGCCCGCCGGCCTCGCCGGCATGAATCGCGACCGCGAAGGCCTTCGGATCGAGCCCGGGGATCTGCGCGGATTGCAGCGTCACCGACCCGCCGCCCGACAAGGCGCCGGCCAGCGCTGACGCGCTGCGGCCGGAGCTATCCAGCGTCATCTGCAGCGCCACCCGCGCCGCCGGCATCGCCAGCGCGCGATAATGCAGCGCGGCCCCATCGACCCCGGCGAGTTGCAGCCGCAGATTCAGCGCCACGCCGGCGTCCGACGGCTGCGCATGAACATCGACCTCGGCCTCGCCGCCGCCGATCTTGCCCTTGGAGTCGACGCTCAGCGAGCGGCCGTCGCCGCGGATCACGCCGCTGACCGGTTGCAGTTCGGCACCGCCCGGCAACACCCCGCGCAGCGCCTGGAATGTCACCCGGCCGCGCCAGCCCTGCATCCATCCGTTTCCCAGCGGGGCGGTCTGATCGACGCCGGCGCCGACCGCCAGCCGGAACAGCGGCGCCAGCTGCAGCGTATCGATCCCGGCCTCGCCTTCGATCACATTGGCATTGTCTTTGCCGTCTTTGTCGTCGCCGAGCGTCACCGCAATCCGGCCACGCAGCTTGGCGCCGGCGATTCCGGCGTCGATATCGTTGAAGCTCCATTTGCTGCCGGCGACGCCGAGCCGCGAGGTCAGACTGATCGTCGCCAATTTCGGATCGGCGGCGTCCAGCCGCAGCAGCGGCGTCAAATTGAGGCGTGGCGCCTTCAGATTCAGCGTCGCCGTCGGCTCGCTCGCCCAAGGCTTGGCGCTGCCCTCGGCCTCGACGTCAAGCGCTTCGCCGGTGAGATGCGCCTTCAGCCGCAGCGGCGCTTGCCAAGCTCCGGTCGCCGAGGCCTGCAGCCGCGCGCCGCCCTCGCCCGCGGCGATCGCCCGATCAAGCCGGAGCAAGGCCAGCAGCGCCTCGCCGCGCGTGGCGGACAGATCGGTTTCGGCCGTCACCTCGCTGCGCAACAGCGCCTCGACATCCGCGCCGCGCAGCTCGGCGAGTGACGGCCGCGCCGTGAGGCTGACACGGCCCTTGAGCTGCGGCGCGTCGATCGTGAGCGCGGCGCGGGCCTCGGCCTGTCCGGCTTTGGCCTTGTTGTTTTTGCCCTTGGCGCTCGCCGGGTTGTTGCTCGGCGCCACCGTGAGCGACAGCGTCGCATGTGCCGCTCCCCTTGCGTCGCCCATCGCCTGCAGCCGCGCGGCGACAGCCGGCGCCAGCGGCGCGATCGCGCCGGCGATCTGGCCCAGCGCCGGCGCCCTCGCGCTCACCTGCAGATGGCCGGTGGCGTCGCTGCGATCGAATGATCCATCGCCGTCGAGCATCGCGCCGCCGGCGGTGCCGATCTTCAATTGCTCCAGCGCCAGCATGCGCTGCCCGTAATTCAACCGTGCCACCAGCGGCTGCATGACCTGCCCGCGCGCCGTCGCCCGGGCGAAATCGAACGAGAGCTTGGCCTCGTCGGGCCAATCCGGCTGCGGTCCCGCCAGCGAGCGCAGCAGGCTGGCGGCGCCGTCGAGATCGATCCGATCCGCCTGCAGCGCGGCCTCGATCCGCGACGCGCCCGCCGCGCCGGACAGCGCGATCCGGCCCTGCAGCGTGCCGCCATCGAGTTCGGCCTTGAGCGCATCGATCACCACGCCATCCGGGGCGACGCTGACCGCGGCCCGCGCGCGCAACGGCCTCGGCACCCGGCCGGGGGTGTCGTCGCGCGCCTGCAGCCAGGCCGCCAGCAGATCCGGATCGGCCGAATCCACGCTCAATTGTCCCTTGAAACTGTCATTGGCGTCGGACGCAGCCCCGCGCAGCGCCAGCTCCGATCCGCCGGGCGCGCGCAGGCTGAGTCGCTCCAGCATCCAGGCCTGGCTGTCGGAGCGCAGATCCGCGGCGATGTTCTGCACCGGCCGGCCGCCCAGCATGATCTGATCGGCGCTGATCTCGATCCGGCTCGGCAGCGGCGGCGACGGCAGGGCTTGCGCCAAGCCGCGTAGCTGCCGCAGCCAGTGCGCCGGCGCGACGACGCCGCCATCGGCCAGCAACCGGTCGGCATCGAGCTGGCGCGCCGCCAGCGTCGCCTGCAGATGCGGCTGGGCGCCAAATTGCAATTCGCCGGCGCCGGACAGTTTCAGCGCCCTGTCCTCAGGGCCGTAAGAGGCCTCGAGCTGCGCCAGCCGGGCGGCATCGGCATCGGCCTTGACCCGCGCCGAGACCCGCCACGGCGTCGGCGCGTCCGCGGCCTTTGGTGCATCCTTGCCCGCCGCTGGAGCCGGCGCCGCCAGCGTCACCGCGCCATCGAAACGCGGCGAGCGCGCCGCGAAGCTCAGCACCCCGTCGAGATCGGCCGACAGCGCCCGCGCGCCGGGATCGACCGTCAGATGCAGCCGCGTGCCATTGCCGTCGGCGACCCGGCCAAGCGACAGCCGGAACGGATACCGCGTCCCCGCCATCAGGAAATTGCCGTCGCCGCGCAACGAGCCGAGCAGCGCCCGCAACTCGCCGCTGAAGGCAATGTCGTTGAGTTCCAGCGTCGCGCGGCTGGCGGCGTCATGCAGCGCAATCCGCCCGGTGAGGTCGAGACGGTCCACCGTCAGCCCGGCCAGATTGGACAGGCCCGACGCCGGCCAATCGAGCCGGCCCTTGGCATCGAGCCCGAGATCCAGCGCAAAGCCGTTGAGGGTGAGTCGGTCGGCGCGCCACTGCCCGCGCATCAGATCGCCAAGGCTGAATTCGACGTCGAGCTTGTCGGCGCGCAGCCGGCCGGGATCATTGGCGCCGCCAACCGTGACCGAGCGCAGCTGCAGGCTCGGCGTTGGCAATAGCCGCGCATCAAGCGCGCCGCTGACGCGAACCGGCGCGCCGACCAGCCGCGTCGCCTCCGCCTCGAATTGCGTGCGGAACTGGTTCCAGTCGATGAAATACGGACCCACCAAGGCGGCGATCAGCGCCAGGATCAGCGCCATCGCCAGGCCGAGTAGCGTCGTCTGCAAGCGGTCTCCTCCCGGGCAGCACAACCGCCCCTCGGTTTCGAAGATAACGCAGACGCTTCAATGCATAAAGCGGAACTATGATGACGTCACAGTAACTGCGGCCTGTCGCCGCGCCGTCAATAAACCATGACGGCGCCTAGGCTTGCGGCAGGATCTTGCCGGGATTGAAGATGTTCTGCGGATCAAGCGCCTGCTTGATCGCGCGCATTGCGGCGAGCGCCTCGAGGCCGAGTTCGGCCGCCAGATATTTCTGCTTGCCCTGGCCGATGCCGTGCTCGCCGGTGCAGGTGCCGTCCATCGCCTGGGCGCGCTCGACCAGCCGATGCATGAATTCCTCGCCGCGCGCCATCTCGTCGGCGTCGTTGACGTCGCACAGCAGCGAGCAATGGAAATTGCCGTCACCGACATGGCCGACGATCGGCGCCAACAGATTGAGCCGCTTCAGATCCTGCTCGGTCTCGACCACGCAATCGGCCAGCCGCGAGATCGGCACGCAGACGTCGGTGGCGACCACGCCGGCGCCGGGGCGCAGCGCTTTCACCGACCAATAGGCGTCGTGCCGCGCCTGCCAAAGCTTGCTGCGATCCTCCGGCCTAGTGGTCCAGGTGAAGTCGCCGCCGCCGCAATCGGCAGCGATGTCGCGGAAATTCTTCGACTGCTCGGCGACCTCGATCTCGCTGCCGTGGAACTCGAGCAGCAGCAGCGGCGTCTCCGGCAGCGTCAGCTTCGAATAGGCATTGACCGCGCGAACCTGGCCTTCGCTCAACAGCTCGATCCGCGCCACCGGAATCCCGGTCTGGATCGCCAGAATGGTGGCCTGGCAGGCGCCCTGCACGCTCTCGAACGAGCACGCCGCCGCCGCGATGGTTTCCGGGATGCCGCGCAGCTTGATGGTGAGTTCGGAGATAATGCCGAGCGTGCCTTCGGCACCGACGAACAGATGGGTCAGGTCGTAGCCGGCCGAGGATTTCTTCGCCCTGGTGCCGGTGGTGATGATCTCGCCGTCGCCGCGGACCACTTTCAGCGCCAGCACATTGTCGCGCATTGTGCCGTAGCGCACCGCATTGGTGCCCGATGCCCGGGTCGAGGCCATGCCGCCGATCGAGGCGTCGGCGCCGGGATCGATCGGGAAGAACACGCCCTGGTCGCGCAGATTTTCGTTCAGCGCCTTGCGGGTGACGCCGGGCTGGATCACGCAATCCAGATCCTCGGCATGAACTTCGAGAATCTTGTTCATGTCGCGCAGATCGATGCAGATGCCGCCGGCCGGCGCATTGACCTGGCCTTCCAGCGAGGTCCCGGTGCCGAAGGCGATCACCGGCACATTATTCTTGGCGCAGATCCGCACCACATCCTGGATGTCGGCGGTCTCCTGCGCCATCACCACGGCATCCGGCGGCTGGGTCGGCAGCCAGGTGGTGGTGTGGCCATGCTGCTCGCGCACCGCCTGCGAGGTGACCAGGCGGTTGCCGAACCGTGCCGCAAGCGCTTCAATGGCGGTGGCCACCGCTTCCGGTTCCGCATGTTTCGGGATGTTGGTGATGGTCAGACCCACGAGAATTCCTCCGGTATGAAACGACCGTGACAAAGGAACCCACAGGGGTCAAGGGAGGCATGTTTTGACTTTCGAAGGAGACCAAATGATTGCGACCACGGCCGCCGCCGATCTGACGCTGCTGCCCGCCCCGTTCCTGTCGTCGGTGATGCAGATCGAGCCGGCATGGATCGATTACAACGGCCATCTCAACATGGCCTATTACAATGTGATGTTCGACCGCGCGATCGACGAGCTGTGGCTGCAGCTGGGAATCGGTCCGCAATATCTCAACACCCGCGGCGGCTCGACCTTCACCGCCGAATGCCACGTCCGCTATCTGCGCGAGATCCATCTCGGCGATCCGGCCCAGGTCTCGATCCTGCTGGTGGCGGCCGACGACAAGCGACTGCACACCTTCAAGGAACTGCGCCACGCCACCGAGGGCTGGCTGTCGGCCACATCGGAGAACATGACGATCCATATGGATATGTCGGCCCGCAAGACCGCGCCGTTTCCGCCGGATATCGCCGAGCGGGTTCAAACGCTGGCGCGGGCGCACGCCGCGGTGCCGCGTTCGGAGAGCATCGGACGAAGCGTCGCGATGCCTCCGAAGCGGGCGCCGCAACTGGCCTAGACTCGGCTTCTGCCGCGAACCAATCCGACCACGGCGGAAACCAGGAACAGCACCACCGCGATGAAGAAGATGATCTTGGCGATTTCGATCGAGGCGCCCGCGATGCCGGTAAAGCCGAGAATGCCGGCGATCAGTGCAACAACCAGAAATGTGATAACCCAACCCAACATGATCCGACCTCCGTTTTCGCGTCAGCTTGATTTTCGCGTCGGCGCGACCGCAATGCCGCGCCGTCTGTGAAATCAATCCAGCATTGCAACGAAAGTTCCGGCCGGTTCCGGGCTCGGCCTTGCCGCCAAAGCGCAGTGCGGATCGCGGAACCAAATCGCGTTCTGGCGGCGCAGCTCGGCTCGCGGCGGGCCGATAAACCTGTCAGTTTGCCCCCCGAGCCCCTATATGGCTGGATAATCCTGCCAGAAGGCTCCTCTTTGCTGGCCCACGGTGCCATCGTGGACGGAAGACGATTCGCATGACTGACCCGATCAAGCGCACCGACAACGATCTGCCCTTCTATCAGCCCGCCGCCGGCGGGATCGCCGCGCGTGCGCGCGCCCAGGCGATGCCGCAATATCTGTCGGGGCTCAATCCGGAGCAGCGCGAGGCGGTCGAGACGCTCGAAGGCCCGGTGCTGGTTCTGGCCGGCGCCGGCACCGGCAAGACCCGGGTGCTGACCTCGCGGATCGCCCATATCCTCTCCACCGGCCGCGCCCGCCCCGGCGAAATCCTCTCCGTCACCTTCACCAACAAGGCGGCGCGTGAGATGAAGCTGCGGCTCGGCCAGATGCTCGGCCAGGCGGTCGAGGGCATGCCCTGGCTCGGCACCTTTCATTCGATCGGCGGCCGCATCCTGCGCTATCACGCCGAATTGGTGCAGCTGAAATCCAACTTCACCGTGCTCGATGTCGACGACCAGATCCGGCTGCTCAAGCAATTGCTCGCCGCCGACAACATCGACGACAAGCGCTGGCCGGCGCGGATGCTGGCCGGGCTGATCGACGGCTGGAAGAATCGCGGGCTGACGCCGGCGCAGGTGCCGGCCGGCGAGGCCGCGGTGTTCGGCAATGGCCGCGGCGGCAAGCTCTACGCCGCCTATCAGGAGCGGCTGAAGATCCTCAACGCCGCCGATTTCGGCGATCTGCTGCTCGAAGGCATCCGCCTGTTCCGCGAGCACCCCGACGTGCTGCGGCAATATCAGAACCGCTTCAAATACATCCTGGTCGACGAATATCAGGACACCAACGTCGCGCAATATCTGTGGCTGCGGCTGCTGGCGCAGGCGCCGACAATCGCCAAGCCAGACGCCTCCTTCACCTCTCCCCACCGGGGAGAGGTCGGATTGCGCAGCAATCCGGGTGAGGGGGCGCCTTCCACATCCGACTCCGAGAGCCCCTCACCCGCCCCGTCGCTGCGCGACATGGCGACCTCTCCCCGGCGGGGAGAGGTGACGCAAGCCGCGCCGCCTGCGACCTCCGCCGCGCCGCCGAAAAACATCTGCTGCGTCGGCGACGACGATCAGTCGATCTATGGCTGGCGCGGCGCCGAGGTCGATAACATCCTGCGCTTCGACCATGATTTTCCCGGCGCCAAGGTGATCCGGCTGGAGCGCAATTATCGCTCCACCGGCCACATCCTCGCCGCCGCCTCGCATCTGATCGCGCATAATGAAAGCCGGCTCGGCAAGACGCTGCGCACCGAGGATGTCGACGGCGAGAAGGTCACCGTCACCGGCTCGTGGGATTCGGAAGAGGAAGCCCGCGCGATCGGCGAGGAGATCGAGCAGCTGCAGCGCGACGGCCACAAGCTCAACGACATCGCGATTCTGGTCCGCGCCTCGTTCCAGATGCGCGAATTCGAGGATCGCTTTGTCACGCTCGGCCTGCCCTACCGGGTGATCGGCGGGCCGCGCTTCTATGAGCGCGCCGAGATCCGCGACGCGCTGGCTTACTTACGCGTGATCAATTCGCCGGCCGACGATCTGGCCTTCGAGCGCATCGTCAATGTGCCCAAGCGCGGCCTCGGCGACGCCACCGTGCAGCTGCTGCACGACCACGCCCGCAAGCGCAAGATCCCGCTGTCCGACGCCGCCCGCGCCGTCGTCGACACCGACGAGTTGAAGCCGAAGGCGCGCGGCAGCCTGCGCGATCTGATGCTGAGCTTCGAGCGCTGGCGCGGGCAGCGCGAGGTCAAGTCGCATACCGAGCTCGCCGAAATCGTGCTCGACGAGAGCGGCTATACGGAGATGTGGCAGAAGGATCGCTCCGCCGACGCCGCCGGCCGCCTTGAGAACCTCAAGGAATTAGTCCGCTCGATGGAAGAGTTCGAAAACCTGCAAGGCTTTCTCGAGCACATCTCGCTGGTGATGGACCGCGAGGGCGGCGTCGACGAGGACGCGGTGAGCGTGATGACGCTGCATTCCGCCAAGGGGCTGGAGTTCGACAGCGTGTTCCTGCCGGGCTGGGAGGAAGGTCTGTTTCCGCATCAGCGCGCGCTCGACGATCAGGGCCGCGCCGGGCTCGAGGAAGAACGCCGCCTCGCCCATGTCGGCATCACCCGCGCAAGGAAACGCGCGAAATTGTACTTCGCCACCAACCGGCGGATTCACGGCACCTGGAATACGACGCTGCCGTCGCGCTTTCTCGACGAATTGCCGGCCGACAATGTCGAGATCACCGAATCCAAGGGCGGCTCCGGCTGGGGAGGCATGAGCGGCTACGGCCCGTCGCGCTTCGACAATGTCGAATCCTTCGGCTCGAGCTACTCGACGCCCGGCTGGCAGCGCGCCCAGGCGCAACGCCGCGGCGGCAACAATGGCGGCCAGGCCGGCTCCGGCTTCAACGAAAGCCAATCGCCGTTCGGCGGCTCACGCAGCGACGCCGGCTTCGCCCGCCGCAACCCGACGACGATCGAAGGCGAGCTGGTAGCGAAATCCACCGGCGCGGCCTCGGAGTTTTCCCTGAAGGACCGGGTCTTCCACCAGAAATTCGGCTACGGCCATGTGGTGAAAGTCGACGGCAACAAACTCACCATCGCGTTTGAAAAGGCCGGCGAGAAGAAGGTGGTCGATAGTTTCGTCGAGCGGGTTTAGCTTTCCCCTTCAGGAGCGATCAATCTGATCAGGGGCCTTCGGGGCTGTCATTGCGAGGAGCTGTTGCGACGAAGCAATCCAGTCTGTGCTTGGCACACCTGGATTGCTTCGCCTGCGGACGGCGCTGCGCGCCGGCCTCGGCTCGCAATGACGAGGTCGCGCCTCATATTTAAGGGCTGCTGTTTCGGTCATGTCCGTGGCATGACGGTGTGCTACGCAGCCGGCGACGAAGAGAAAGAGCACGATGCCTGATTACATCGCCCTGATCCACAAGGACGACGAGGGGTGCTTCACCGTGTCGTTTCCCGACATTCCCGGCCTGGTCACCGCCGGCGACAGCATCGAGGACGCGATCGAGGAGGCCGAGGATGCGCTCGGCTTCGCGGCCGAGGGTGGCCCCGATGGCGCGGAGCCGCTCGCGGCGCCGCGCAGCCTTGAGCAGCTCAATGACGACCCGCAATTCGTCGAAACGGCGAAAGACGCCATCGTCGTGGTGATCGAGCTGGCCGCCGACGCCATTCATTAGGCCAGTAGTGGTCATTCCGGGGCGCGCGCAGCTTCGCTGCGAGCGAACCCGGAATCTCGCTCGGAGGTCTGCCTTGCCGCAAGATTCCGGGTTCGCTCGCCCCATAGCGCGTCGAATACGCACGTGAACGCGCTGCGGGGCTCGCGCCCCGGAATGACCGAGCGCCTGATGAGGTCTTCACCTCCAGCCTCGCCATTAGCCTCGCCATTAACCCCGATCGCGCGCCTGCTGCGGTTGCGGATCGCTCGCAGCATTCCTATGTAGCCATTCCGCGTCCGCGGCTTGGCCCTGCCCGCCCCCGTGGTTCGGCAATCCCGTCAGCTGCCCCCTTTCGAACGGCTCCGCATGGCTCCCATCATTTCCATCGCTAATCTGTCCAAGACCTACGGCTCCGGCCGCAAGGCGCTCAACGGCATCAATCTCGAAATCCAGCGCGGCGAGATCTTCGCGCTGCTGGGGCCGAACGGCGCCGGCAAGACCACGCTGATCAGCGTGATCTGCGGCATCGCCAATGCCAGCGGCGGCACCGTCACGGTCGACGGCCACGATATCATCACCGATTATCGCGCGGCGCGCTCGCTGATCGGGCTGGTGCCGCAGGAATTGCACACCGACGCCTTCGAATCGGTGTGGGATACGGTGACCTTCAGCCGCGGCCTGTTCGGCAAGCCGAAGAATCCGGCGCATATCGAAAAGGTGCTGCGCGATCTGTCGCTGTGGGACCGCAAGGACAGCAAGATCATCACGTTGTCGGGCGGCATGAAGCGCCGGGTGATGATCGCCAAGGCGCTCAGCCACGAGCCGCAGATCCTGTTTCTCGACGAGCCGACCGCCGGCGTCGACGTCGAATTGCGCAAGGGGATGTGGGAAGTGGTGCGGGCGCTGCAGACCTCCGGCGTCACCATCATCCTGACCACGCATTATATCGAAGAGGCCGAGGAAATGGCCGACCGGATCGGCGTCATCACCCATGGCGAGATCCTGCTGGTCGAGGAGAAAACCGCGCTGATGCAGAAGCTCGGCAAGAAGCGGCTGAAGCTGCATCTGTCGGGCCGGCTCGATGCGATTCCGGAAGCGCTTGGCGCCTATGATCTGTCGCTCGCCGAAGACGGCCATCAGCTGGTCTACACTTATGACACCAAGAGCGAGCGCACCGGCATCACCAGCCTGCTCAGCGACGTCCGCGCCACCGGGATCCGGTTTCACGATCTCGACACCAGCCAGAGCTCGCTGGAAGAAATTTTCGTCAGCCTGGTGAGGACAGCAGCATGAATTACCGGGCCGTCCGCGCGATCTATCTGTTCGAAATGGCGCGCACCATGCGCACGCTGCTGCAAAGCGTGGTGTCGCCGGTGCTGTCGACCTCGCTGTATTTCGTGGTGTTCGGCGCCGCGATCGGCTCGCGCATCACCCAGATCGACGGCGTCAGCTACGGCACCTTCATCGTGCCCGGGCTGATCATGCTGTCGATCCTGACCCAGAGCGTCTCCAACGCCTCGTTCGGGATCTACTTCCCGAAATTTTCCGGCACCATCTATGAATTATTGTCGGCGCCGGTGTCGTTTTTCGAAGTGGTGCTGGGCTATGTCGGCGCCGCGGCGACCAAGTCGATCGTGCTCGGCCTGATCATCCTGGCCACCGCCGGGCTGTTCGTGCCGCTGCATGTGCTGCATCCGATCTGGATGCTGTCGTTCCTGGTGCTGACCGCCGTCACCTTCAGCCTGTTCGGCTTCATCATCGGGATCTGGGCCGACGGCTTCGAAAAGCTGCAGGTGATCCCGCTGCTGGTGATCACGCCACTGACATTCCTCGGCGGCAGCTTCTATTCGATCAGCATGTTGCCGCCCGGCTGGCAGACCGTCGCGCTGTTCAATCCGGTGGTCTATCTGATCAGCGGCTTTCGCTGGAGCTTCTACGAGATTTCCGACGTCAGCATCGGCACCAGCATCGGCGTCACGCTGGGATTTCTGGTGCTCTGCATGACGATGGTGTGGTGGATCTTCAAGACCGGCTACAAGCTCAAGAACTGACGGCCGCGAACCGGGCTGCAATGGTCGATCGACACCATTGACCGTCGACGCAAAAAGCGCGGCCCGATCGGGCCGCGCTTTCAGATCTCGTCGCCTGCGATCGCGCCTCAGCGATAGCAGTGGAAGTGATGGCGGCGATCGTAATAGCCACGGCACTTATAGCCGCGATGATAGCGACCGCGACGAATGCCGTGATTCGGAAGCCCGAGCACGCCGTTGACCGCGCCGACTGCGCCGCCGACCCCCGCGCCGATCGCGCCGCCCACCACGCCACCGACCGGACCCGCCGCGCGGTTGCCCTCACGGGCGCCTTCATGGGCGCCGCGAACGATGCCCTGGGCATGGCCAATTCCCGGCATTGCCAGCAGCGCCAGCGCGGTTGCGGCCATGGCGAGATAGAGCTTCAGCGAGGTGCGAGCGGGGGCGGTGATGGCCTTGATTTTCATCTGAATGTCCTAATCGGCTGATGGCCGGGTGTCGGCCGCGTGATTGTTACGTGCGTCAACGCGTTCGAAGGGTTCGGGTTCCATCGCCGTGGGCGAACTGTCTCCGTCAACCCGCCTGCAGCCTTGGTTGCGCCATGTCGGTGGTTAACGATGCAACGCAATCGTTCTGGAACCGAGGCGCGTGGCCGTGCTTATATCGATGGGGACGGGCAGTTTGCGATGAGGCCAGGAGGCCAGCGTTACATGCGTTTCTATCTCGTTCCCGTCGCCGCCCTGATGATGCTCGGCGCAGCCGGCGTGGCGCAGGCCAAGGTCGCCATCACCGTCGACAAGGACAACCAGCAGATGACCGTCGCGGTCGATGGCGTGCCGCGCTATCACTGGCCGGTCTCGACCGGCAATCCGTCCCACGAGACACCGAACGGCAGCTTCCAGACCTTCCGGATGGAGGCCGATCACTTTTCCAAGGAATTCGACGATGCGCCGATGCCGCACTCGATTTTCTTCACCAAGCGCGGCCACGCCATTCACGGCACCGATTCCACCGGCAAGCTCGGCGTGCCGGTGTCACATGGCTGCGTGCGGCTGTCGCGCGCCAATGCCTCGACGCTCTATGCGCTGGTCCAGCGCGAAGGCGTGCTCAACACCACCGTCAATCTGACCGGCTCGTCGCGGGTGGCGCTGGCGCGCATCTCGCGATCGGGCACGAAGCTCGCCGCGACGAGCCGCGACCCGGCCAGCGAGGCGACCGATGACGCCGTCGGCGCGCCGGTCGAACTCGCGCCGCCCGTCACACGCCGCCCGCCCCAGGTCGCCGACGACGGCTACATCTATCCGGCCGACGGCAGTTCGTCGGCGGCGCGCTATCCGGCGCCGCGCGGCTATCGGCGCCAATATGAGGCGCAGGCCCAGCCGCAATATGACGACGACGACGACAGCGGCTACGCACCGCAAGTCTATGCGCCGCAAGTCTACGCGCCGCGCCCGGTCTATCGCCAGCGTGGCTTGTTCGGCAGCTATCCGGATTACTGAGAGTATATCCAGAGACGCCGCGTGCCCCGGATGCCGCGCAACGCGCCGGGCTTGCGGTGTGGTGCGCTGCTAGACCGGGGCCCCGCTGCGGGCGCGGTTTCGACCGGGGTCCCGGTTCTGCGGAGCAGCGCACTCGGGCCGCGCGAAGCGCGGACCCGGGTGCGCTGCACCGCGCCCGGGACACGAAGGCTCTCGCTGGGAGCCCACGTCCCTCAATCCTCGCCGTCGCGTAAGCGGCGCCACACCGCGCCCAACACGTTGGAATAATCGTCGGTCCAGACCCGCTGATCGGCCTCCGACTCGGCCTCGGTCGGCGTCCATAGCTCATCCGAGTTGATGGCGCCGACATCGGCGGGATCGCGCGCCGAGATCACCGCCGAAGTCGGGAAAATATATTCGGCGTCGCGGCCGGAATCCTCCGAATAGACCCAGCTGTGCAGATCATTGGCGTCGGCGATGCCGACCACCACGCTGGCCAGTTCGAGATGCCGGTTGGAGACGTGCATCAGCACCGCGCCGTGCGGCGCCAGCTTCGACGTGTAGATCGCCATCGCCTCCTTGGTCGCCAGATGAATCGGAATGGCATCCGACGAATAGGCGTCGACGATGATCAGGTCGTAGACGCCGTCGGGCTCTTTGGCGAAGGTCAGCCGCGCGTCGCCCATCACCGGCTGCAGATCCGGCGCGCATTTGGCGATATAGCTGAAATATTTCGGATCGCGCGCGGTATCGACCATCGACTGGTCGATTTCGAAGAATCTCCAGTCCTCGCCGGGCTGCGCCGCGCAGGCCAGCGTGCCGGAGCCGAGCCCGATCACGGCGACGCGGATCGGGCCGCCTTTTCTTTCGCGGATCGCCGCGATGCCGCGTCCGATGCCGCCATCCTGGTTGTAATAGGTCAACAGCTCGGGCCGGCCGGTCACGGGCGAGCCGTCGGCGTTGCGCATCTTCTCGGCGCCGTGGATCGTGGTGCCGTGCATCAGCACGTGATACTGGCCGTTCGGCGTCACCACGATCTTGTGGACGCCGAAGAAGCTGCGCACGGTATCGACCCGGCCGTCATCCGCCGGATAGATCCGGGCCAGCGCCAGAGCCAGCACCACCGTCGCAAACACCTTCCAGCGATTGGCGCCAAGCACCAGCGCCGCCAGAGCGGCCAGCACGGCGACGTCGCCGGTCAGCAGCACCCGGTTGTCGACGATCCAGCCGAATAATTTGCCGCCGGCCCATGACGGCGCAATCAGCGCCAGCGCCAGCGCCGCCAGAAAGGCCCAGTACCAGCGGCTCCATTGCGGGACCTTGTCGCGGCCGGTCGGCCGGCACAGCACCGCCAGCGCCAGCAGGATCGGATATTCGGCGATCCAGGAGAACGTATAGGGCGCGATCAGCCCGGCGAACAGACCGCCGACCATGCCGCCGAACGACAGCGCCACATAGAAGCCGGTGAGATAGCGCGCCGCCGGACGGGTCCGCGCCAATTCGCCATGGCAGGCCATCGCGATCACGAAGAACGCCAGCAGATGGCCGCCCAGCATCACCAGCAGATTGGTCGGGCCGGCATGGGCGAGCAGCACCGCCACCACCGCGATCGCCACCGGCTGCGCCGCCAGCATCCATCTATGCGGCAGCAATGGCCGCGACTGGAACACCAGCACCCAGGTCAGCAGATACAGCGACAGCGGCAGCACCCACAGCAGCGGCGCGGCGGCGACGTCGGTGGAGATATGCGCCGTCACCGCGATCAGCAGGCCGGAGGGCACCGCGGCGAGAAACACCCAGCGCGCCATGGTCGCCCAGGACGGCGGCAGCGCCTCGGTATCGTCGGCGCGCGGCGGCGGAATCGCCATCACCGGCGAGCGCAGCAGCAGCCAGCCGCAGCCAGCGATCAGCAGGATCAACAATCCGTAGCCGCCGGTCCAGATCAGGTTCTGGGTGCGCAGCGAAAACATCGGCTCCAGCAGCACCGGATAGGACAACAGCGCCAGGAAGCTGCCGATATTGGATGAGGCATAGAGGAAATACGGGTCCGGCCCCTGCGGATGGCCGGTGCGCACGAACCAGGCCTGCAGCAGCGGATTATTGGCGGCGAGCGCAAAGAACGGCAGCCCGATCGAGACCGCGAACAGTCCGAGCAGCCAGAACGCATAGCCAGAGGCGGGCGGCGTGCCCCAGCCACCGGCGATCGACAGCGGCAGGCCCAGCAGCGCCACCACCAGCAGCGCCAGATGGATCGCCACCGGCACCATGCGGTTGCGGATCTGGGTCAGATAATGCGCATAGGCATAGCCGCCGAGCAGCAGCGACTGGAAGAACACCATCGCCACCGACCACACCGCCGGCGAGCCGCCGAGCCGCGGCAGCACCATCTTGGTGAACAGCGGCTGCACCGAGAACAGCAGCAGCGCGCTGGTAAAGATCGCCGCGGTGTAGACCACGAGGATCAGCCGGTTGCGGGATTTGGAGTTTTGATCCCTCAGCGAGGTCTCGGTCATGACAGCTCCAGTTCGATCCGGCCAATCCGGCGCGGCCAGACCAACAACACCGGAACGACGCGACAACACAATGAAGGTTGCAACGATAGCGCGCGCGCCTTTCAACTCGCAATGCGTCGTTGGTGCGGCGCGCCGCGTTCCGGCAAACGAGCGCCTTGCGCGGACCCTCCAAGTCTTCGATAAACGCCGATCCGGCCGGCTTGCGTTACCGCCGTCGCCGCGCCCGCATCACCCGAGAGCGAGATGTCCGATCCCGACATATTGATCATCGGCGCCGGCCATAACGGCCTCACCTGCGCGGCCTATCTGGCGATGGCCGGATTGCGGGTCAAAGTCGTCGAGCGCCGCGCCGTGGTCGGCGGCGCCGCGGTGACCGAGGAGTTCCACCCCGGCTTTCGCAATTCGGTGGCGGCCTATACGGTCAGCCTGCTCAATCCGAAGATCATTGCCGACCTCAAGCTGCACGACCATGGGCTCAAAATCGTCGAGCGCCGGGTGCAGAATTTCCTGCCGGCGCCAAGCGGCAAATATCTGATCACCGGCGACAAACATACCGCGCGCTCGGTAGCCAAGCTGAGCAAACGCGATGCCGGCCGGATCGACGGCTTCTTCCAGGAGCTGGAAGCGATCGCCGACGTGCTGCGGCAATTCGTGCTGCGGGCGCCGCCGAACCTGGTCGAGGGCTTTGGCGCCGGCGGCATCCGCGAGGCGATCAATGCGCTCGGCACCGCCAACATGTTGCGCGCGCTGTCGCTGCAGCAGCAGCGCATGCTGCTGGATCTGTTCACCTGCTCGGCCGGCGAGATGCTGGACGACCGCTTCGACCATGATCTGGTCAAGGCGCTGTTCGGCTTCGACGCCATCGTCGGCAATTATGCCAGCCCCTACGCCGCCGGCTCCGCCTATGTGATGCTGCACCACGCCTTCGGCGAGGTGAACGGCAAGAAGGGCGTCTGGGGTCACGCTATCGGCGGCATGGGGGCGATCACCCAGGCGATGGCGGCGGCAGCGCGCGGCCATGGCGCCGAGATCGAGCTCGGGACCGGCGTGCGCGAGGTGCTGGTCGAGCGCGGCCGCGCCATCGGCGTCACGCTCGATGACGGCCGAACCATCAGGGCGAAATATGTCGCCTCCAATCTCAACCCGAAACTGCTCTACACAAGGCTGATGCCGAAGGGCGCGCTGCCGGCCGAATTCCGCGAGCGGATCGGGCGCTGGCGCAACGGCTCCGGCACGTTCCGGATCAATGTGGCGCTCTCCGCCCTGCCCTCCTTCACCGCGCTGCCCGGCAGCGGCGATCATCTCACCGCCGGCATCATCATCGCCCCCAGCCTCGACTACATGGACCGCGCCTGGCTCGACGCCAAGCAGCACGGCTGGAGCCGCGCCCCGGTGGTCGAGATGCTGATCCCCTCGACGCTGGACGATACGCTGGCGCCGCCCGGCCAGCACGTCGCCAGCCTGTTCTGCCAGCACGTCGCGCCCGAACTGCCCCATGGGATGTCGTGGGACGATCACCGCGACGAGGTCGCCGATCTGATGATCGCCACGGTGGATAATTACGCCCCGGGGTTCAAAGCCAGCGTGATCGGCCGCAAGGCGCTGTCGCCGCTCGACCTCGAACGCGATTTCGGCCTGCTCGGCGGCGACATTTTCCACGGCGCGCTGAGCCTGAACCAGCTGTTCTCGGCCCGCCCGATGCTCGGCTATGCCGATTACCGCGGCCCGCTGAAGGGCCTGTACCATTGCGGCTCTGGCGCCCACCCCGGCGGCGGCGTCACCGGCGCCCCGGGCCACAACGCGGCCCGGGCGATCCTCAGCGACCACCGCAGCCTGTTCACGGGGCGTGGATAAGGCTGGGGATGGGCGCTGAATGGTGCGGTGGAGAAGCTGTGGATAAACTTGTGGGTAAGTTGCGGATAAGCCACGGAAAAGTGGCTGCAGACGCGGTGGGTGAATGGTGGAAAGCCGGCAGTGTCTCAGTTTTGGAAAATTGACAAATTTGGGCCGGTTTTGCCGCCATCCCTCATATGCTATGCTACACGCATAGCAGGAGCTACATGGTGACAAAGTTCGACATTGACGCCGATCCTACAAATGGCGTCGCTCTAGTTGCGAACTCTGAGCGGCTTACGGTTCGCTGTAAGCTTCCGTCCGAAATCGACAGTTGCGTCGCGGAGTTAAAGCGAGAACTCGACCAGACAGCCGAAATGGCCAAGAGCGCCATTTTGAGCATGGAGAATCTGCCAGATTTCCCGACAGGACCGAACTAATGCGCCGAAGTCGTGAGACGTTACGCGACTATGAGCAAACCCGGCTGACGGCGCCCGCCCACGACGCCCTTCTTCGTGCCCTCGATGCCACGACGCCGACCGATCGGCTGGTCGATCTGATGCATCTGCAAAGAGAGGTTGCGGCGCAAAAATGATCGACCGCCATTTCTGGCGCGGCTGCGGATCGAGCCGCTCGATCACAGCCGACACGATCGCGCGGCTTTCCATTCGGGGCTGACATTCAAGCCGAGCTTTCGGCCCCTCGCCTCATCACAAAACTGGATTCCCCATGACCCTCACCCCCACCACCAGCGTCGCGCAATTCGCGATCGGCGACGAGGCCACAGCGCGGATCGCGGTCGATCGGCTCAATGAGAGTTTTGACGACGGCGCCGCCGCGGTGACGGCGTTCGAGGGCGCCTATGGGCGCTGGGCGATTTCGCTGCATTTCGCCGACCCGCCGGACCAGGCGATGGTGCGCGAGCTGGTGGCGCTGGCGGCGGGCGACGATGCGGCGGCGGCCGTGGCATTCGAGACCGTGGCGCCGCAGGATTGGGTCAAGTCGAGCCTCGACGCGCTGGCGCCGGTGCGGGCCGGCCGCTTCGTGGTGCATGGCCAGCATGACCGCGACAGGGTGCAGCCAAACCAGCTCGGCATCGAAATCGAAGCCGCGCTGGCGTTCGGCACCGGCCATCACGGCACCACAAGGGGCTGCCTGCTGCTGCTCGACGAGGTGCTGCACGCCTATCTGCCGCGCCGCATCCTCGATCTCGGCGCCGGGACCGGCGTGCTGGCGATCGCGGCGGCCAAGGCGCTGCGCTGCCGGGTGCTGGCCAGCGACATCGATCCGCAGGCGGTCGCGGTGTGCCGGGAGAACGCCCGACTCAATGGAGTCGGCAATCTGGTCGAGAGCGTCTGCGCCATCGGCTTCGGCGCGCCGGCCTTTGCGGCGCGCGCGCCGTTCGATCTGGTGCTGGCGAATATCCTGGCCAATCCGCTGCGGCAGCTGGCGGGCCCGATGGCGCAACATCTGGCGCCATCAGCGATGGTGGTGCTGTCCGGCCTGTTGCCGCCGCAGGCGCAAGGCGTGATCGCCGCCTATCGCGCCCGCGGCCTGGTGCTGGTCCGGCATCAGATCGTCGAGGGCTGGAGCAGCCTGCTGCTGCAACGGCGCTGAGCCGGCGGGCGGCTATTTCGGCTTGGCGCCGCGCCGGGCCGACATGCCGTCTGGCATCGCGCGTTTGACGCGGGCCTCGACGAAGCGGTCCAGCATCTGGACAATCACGCCACGGGGCTTTTTCGGTTCGCGATTCGGCGCAGGGCCATCGGTGGGAGGGGAGCCGCGGCGGGGCGGCGGTGAAATCTTTTCGAACGTAAAGGCTGGCATGGTGTGTTGTCCCCTCGTCGCTGAGTTGAAACACTCCCGGGATTGTCCCAGATGCATCAGGTTAACGTGCTTGGTCGTCTATCGTTCGTCCCTGCGGGTTGCAGGCATTATAATTCAAGCATAACCCGTGCCACTACGTAGAGAATCTCCCCCGATTGCCGGCGCCGACCGGCGCTTCCAGGATGGTGGACAGATGTTCGAAGCCCTCTTCCAGACCTTCGACGAACCCGAAAGCGGCGTCGCCCTGAGCGCGCGGCTGGCCGCCTTGCGCGAGGAATTGCTGCGACGCAAGCTCAGCGGATTCATAGTTCCGCGCGCGGATCAGCAACAAAACGAATATGTGCCGCCGTCTGACGAGCGACTGGCGTGGCTCACCGGCTTCACCGGTTCGGCCGGAATGGCGATCGTGCTGGCCCGCGAGGCGGCGCTGTTCGTCGATGGCCGCTACACCCTCCAGGCGGCCCAACAAATCGACGCCAGCGCCTGGCGCGTCGCCCCGCTGGTCGATCCGCCGCCGGAATCCTGGCTGGAACAGCATTTGACGGCCGGAGATTGCCTAGGCTTTGACCCGTGGCTGCACACTTCTGCGGCAGTCGAGAAAATGGCCGCGCTTTGCGCCAGGGTCGGTGCCGAGCTGGTGCCGCTCGACAGCAACCCGATCGACGCGGTGTGGGTCGGGCGGCCGGCGCCGCCGCTCGGCCCGGTCAGCGTCCATGGCCTGCAATTTTCCGGCGAATCTGAGGCCGCCAAGCTGGAGCGGATTCGCCACGAGATCGGCCGGCTCAAGGCCGATGCGCTGGTGCTGTCGGATTCCCATGCGGTGGCCTGGAGCTTCAACATTCGCGGCGCCGATGTCGGCCATACGCCGCTGCCGCTGTCTTACGCGCTGGTGCCGAAGACCGGCCGGCCGACCATCTTCATCGACGGACGCAAGCTCTCCAACAGCGCGCGCGATCATCTCGAACAGACCGCCGACGTCGCCGAGCCCGAGGCGCTGACGCCGGCGCTGAGCGCACTGGCCAAGGGCGGCGCCGCGATCGCGCTCGACAATGCCACCGCGGCCGATGCGCTGGCGCGGCTGATCAGCGGCGCCGGCGGCAAGGTGGTGCGCGGCAATGATCCGGTGGCGCTGCTCAAGGCGGTGAAGAACAACACCGAGATCGAAGGGACAAAGACCGCGCATCGCCGCGACGCTGTGGCGCTGGCGCGGTTTCTGGCCTTCATCGATCGCGAGGCGCCGAAAGGCGCGCTGACCGAGATCGACGCCGTCGAGGCGCTGGAGACCTTCCGCCGCGACACCGGCGCGCTGAAGGACGTTTCGTTCCCGACCATCTCCGGCACCGGGCCGAACGGCGCCATCGTGCATTACCGCGTCACCCGCAAAAGCAATCGCCGGATCGCGCCGGGCGACCTGCTGCTGATCGATTCCGGCGCGCAATATGAAGACGGCACCACCGACGTCACCCGCACCATCGCGATCGGCGAGCCTTCGGCCGAGATGCGCGACCGCTTCACCCGGGTGTTGCGCGGCCATATCGCGATTGCGCGGGCGGTGTTTCCCGACGGCACCACCGGCGCGCAGCTGGATTCGCTGGCGCGGCAATTTCTGTGGCAGGCCGGGCTCGATTTCGAGCACGGCACCGGCCATGGCGTCGGCTCCTATCTGTCGGTGCATGAAGGCCCGGCGCGGATCTCCAAGCTCGGCACCACGCCGCTGCAGCGTGGCATGATCCTGTCCAACGAGCCCGGCTACTACAAGGCCGACGCCTTCGGCATCCGGATCGAGAATCTCGAGCTGGTGGTGGCGGCCGATATCGCCGGCGCTGAAAAGCCGGTCAACGGTTTCGAGACGCTGACGCTGGCGCCGATCGACCGCCGGCTGATCGATCTTTCCATGATCAGCATCAAGGAACTGGCCTGGCTCAATGAGTATCATGCCCGGGTACGGGCCGAGGTGCGGCCGCATCTCGACGAGGCCACAAAAATCTGGCTCGACGCCGCCACCGCGCCGCTGACGCGATGATGCATACTGCAATGGCCTGACGCTCAACACGTCAATGGCTGTCATTCCGGGGCGCGAGCAGCGACAGCTGCGAGCGAGCCCGGAATCCATATCCCCTGGCCTGAATGAAATCGACGTCGGCACCCACACGCGACGCTGCGGCGTATGGATTCCGGGCCTGCGCGCCCGCCGGCTGCGCCGACCGGCGCGCATCCCGGAATGACAGACGTGAAGTCATGTGCGGTCCCGCAAGCCATTCCGCGCGAGTCCCGAAAACGGCATAGCCGCATGCCGAAATGCCCCTGCTCGCGGGGCAGAACGCCGCTACAGTCGGTTCGACGCAATCCATTCAGAACTGGCGGATCGATGCACGGCGTGACCGGCAAAGCGGCGAAATTGATCGGCTCAGCGCCGCCGAATGCGCGCCTGCTGCTGCTGCTGCTGGTGGTGATGACCGGCGTGGCGCCGATCTCGCTTTATATGCTGGTGCCGGCTTTGCCGATGCTCGCCACCGATTTCGGCCGCGACATCTCGATAGCGCAGATGACGGTGTCGCTCTATATGGTGGGGCTCGGCTGCTCGCAACTCATCATGGGGCCGCTGTCGGACCGGTTCGGCCGCCGCCCTGTGCTGCTCGGCGGGCTGACGCTGATGGCGCTGGCCAGCGTCGGCTGCATCTTCGCCGAGACCCTGCCGCAACTGATCGTCGCGCGGTTCCTGCAGGCGCTGGGCGGCGCCTCCGGCATGGTGATCAGCCGCGCCATCATCCGCGACCTCTACAGCCGCGACCGCGTCGGCGGCATGATCAGCCTGGTGATCGCCGTGATGATGATCGCCCAGATGCTGAGCCCGCTGGCCGGCGGCGTGATCGAAACCACATTCGGCTGGCGCGCCGTGTTCTACGTCATGACCGCCGCGTCGATCCTGGTGGCGCTGCTGATCGCGGTCGCGCTGCCGGAAACCCGCCGCCGCGGCGAACCCGGCGCCACCGGCTTTCGCGGCGACCTCAAGGGCCTGATCAACAGCCGTCCCTTCATCGGCTATGTGCTGTGCCAGGTACTGGCGTCGTCGATCATCTTCACCTTCGCGGGCGGCGGCCCCTATGTGGTGGTGACGCAGATGGGGCGCTCCAGCGCCGAATATGGCGCCTGGTTCGCCACCTCGGGCTTCGCCTATCTGGTCGGCAATCTGCTGTGCGTGCGCTTCGCGCCGCGCCATACGCTGGAGCGGCTGATCTGGTTCGGCCTGGCGCTGCAGATCACCGGCTCGCTGCTGAATCTGCTGTGGGGCGTGCTCGGCTATAATCAGCAGCCATCCTGGCTGTTCGGCACCCATATGGTGATCATGGTCGGCAATGCCTTCGTGATGGCGAATTCGGCCGCCGGCGCCATCAGCATCCGGCCGCAGGCCGCCGGCACCGCGTCCGGGGTGATGGGATTTCTGCAGATGGGCTTCGGCTCGCTGTGCTCGCAATTCGGCGCCTGGCTGGGCGGCAATTTCACCACGCCGCTGCCGCTCAACATCGCAATCGTCGCCCTGACGGTCGCCTGCGCCTCGGCGATGATCTTCCTGGTGCCGCGTGGCGGCGTGGTGGCGACCGAGGACCTGCTGGAAAAAGCCGATCAGGAAGAGACTGGGCTGCTGTAGGGCGTGGGGCGTGGGGCGCGCGGCACCAAAGCCTGTCGTCCCCGCGAAAGCGGGGACCCAGTATTCCAGAGCGGCAAAGTTCAACTATCAAACGCTCTGCAATACTGGGTCGCACGGTCAAGCCGGGCAATGACGGCTGTGGGGTGGCGCGACGCTTGCCCTAACCCTCGATCAGCTTGAGCCACTCATCCTCGGTCAGCACCGCGACGCCGAGGTCTTTCGCCTTGGTCAACTTCGAGCCGGCATCCTCGCCGGCGACCACGTAGTCGGTCTTCTTCGACACCGAGCCCGCCACCTTGGCCCCTAACCGCTCGGCCGCGGCCTTGGCCTCGTCGCGGGTGAATTTGGTCAGCGAGCCGGTGAACACCACGGTCTTGCCGGCGATCGCGGTATCGCGCTTGACCTGCTCGGCCGGCAGCACCTCGATCTCGTCGAGCAATTCGCCGAGCGCCTTGACGTTGCGTTGCTCGGCGAAGAACTCGACCACCGCGTCGGCGACGATCTCGCCAACGCCGCCGATATTGTTCAGGTCGGTATAGGCCTCGGACGAATTGCCCTCTTCGCTTTGGCCGGAGGCCGCCGCCAGCATCGCGTCGCGGAAGGCATCGAATGTGCCGTAATGCCGCGCCAGCAGCTTGGCGTTGCCCTCGCCGACATGGCGAATCCCGAGCGCGAAGATCAGCCGGTGCAGTTCGATGCGGCGGCGCGCATCGATCGCGGCGAACAGATTGCGCACCGAGGTCTCGCCGAAGCCCTCGCGATCGCGCAGCTGCTTGCTCGCGCGGGCGTCGCGTTTCTGCAGCGTGAAGATGTCGACCGGATGCATGATCAGCCCGTCGTCGTAGAATTCCTGGATCTGCTTGTCGCCGAGCCCGTCGATGTCGAAGGCCAGCCGCGACACGAAATGCTTGAGCCGCTCCACCGCCTGCGCCGGACAGATCAGCGCGCCGGTGCAGCGCCGCACCACCTCGCCGTCCTCGCGCACCGCGTGGCTGCCGCACACCGGGCATCGCTGCGGAAACGCGTAAGGCTTCGCGTCTTTAGGCCGCTTGTCGAGCACAACGCTGACGATCTGCGGGATCACGTCGCCGGCGCGCTGGATCACCACGGTATCGCCTTCGCGGATATCGACGCCGTCGCGGATCGCCACGCCGTCATTGCCGACGCCCTTGATGTAGTCCTCATTGTGCAGCGTGGCGTTCTGCACCACCACGCCGCCGACCGTGACTGGCGCTAGCCGCGCCACCGGCGTCAGCGCGCCGGTGCGGCCGACCTGGATGTCGATCTTTTCCAGCACCGTCATCGCCTGTTCGGCGGCGAATTTATGCGCGATCGCCCAGCGCGGGCTGCGCGAGACGAAGCCGAGCCGCGCCTGCCAGTCGATGCGGTCGACCTTGTAGACCACGCCGTCGATGTCGTAGCCGAGCCCCGCGCGCTGCTCGCCGATCCGGCGATAGAACGCCAGCGCGTCGTCGACGCTGTGGCACAAGGTGATCAGCGGGTTGACGGTGAAGCCCACTTGCTTGAGCCAGTCGAGCATGCCGTGCTGGGTCGGCTCCTTCATCGGATAGTCGCTCATCTCGCCCCACGCATAGGCGAAGAATTTCAACGGCCGTGACGCGGTGACCGAGACATCCTTCTGCCGCAGCGAGCCGGCGGCGGAATTGCGCGGATTGGCGAAGGGCGGATCGCCGGCCTGCTCCTGCCGCTGGTTGAGCGCCAGGAAATCGCTCTTGAGCATATAGACCTCGCCGCGCAATTCGCAGGCGGCGGGGATGGCGTTGCCCTCCAGCTTGTTCGGAATGTCGTCGATGGTGCGGACATTGGCGGTGACGTCCTCGCCGACAAAGCCGTCGCCGCGGGTGGCGGCGCGCACCAAATCGCCACGCTCATAACGCAGCGACAGCGACAGCCCGTCGATCTTCGGCTCAGCGACCAGCTCCGGAACCTGATCGAGCCTGAGGAAGCGCTGCACGCGCTCGACGAATTCGGCGACCTCGTCGTCGCTGAACGCATTGCCGAGCGACAGCATCGGCACCTCATGCTGCACCTTGGCAAAGGCCCGCGACGGCGCAGCGCCAACCTTCTGGGTCGGCGAATCCCCGCTCACCAGCTCGGGAAACTTTTCCTCGATCGCTTCCACGCGACGGCGCAGCGCGTCGTAATCGGCGTCGGAAATCTTCGGCGCGTCGTCCTGATAGTAAGCCTTGTCGTGGCCCTCGAGCTCGAGCGCCAGCCGCCTCAGCTCGACCTTGGCTTTGGCCTTGGTGAGGGTGGCGATGTCGGCGGGGGCGCGCTTGGATTTTGCTGTCATCTAATGAATCATACGCGGGTCATTCCGGGGCGCGAGCACTTGCGAGCGAACCCGGAATCTCGCTGCGCGGCGGGCGTTTGCAATGGCATATTATGTCTATCTTCTGGCCGGCAGGAAAGATGGACCGCTTTATCTTGGCGTGACCAACGACCTGGTCCGCCGTGTGTACGAGCACCGGTCCAAGGCCGTCCCCGGTTTCACGTCGCGATACCACATCACCAAGTTGGTGTGGTTCGAAATCTATGACGATCCGCTCTCGGCGATCGCGCGCGAGAAGGAGATCAAGAAATGGCGGCGGGACTGGAAAGTCGCGTTGATCGTCAAGGACAACCCGGATTGGAGCGATCTCTATGACGACATCACGCGGTAGTTCGCGGCGAGGTCGCCGTCACCCGGAGCAAGATTCCGGGTTCGCTCGCAGCTGACGCTGCTCGCGCCCCGGAATGACGGGCGCTGAGAGTTTTGTTTTGTCATTCCGGGGCGCGAGCCCTTGGGCGAGCGAACCCGGAATCTCGCGGCGTGTGTTGCGGCCTCTACTGCCCTCGTCGCGGTCCCGGTTCAGCGGAGCAGCACTTCGTGCTGCTTCGCGCCAGGGACACCAGCCTGCCCTACCCTGCCGCCTTGATCAGCCGGTCGGCGGCGGCCCTGGCTTCGGCGGTGATTTCGGCGCCGGCGAGCATGCGGGCGATTTCCTCGCGGCGGTGCTCGTCGATCAGGGCGTTGACGCGGGTGGCAACGCGACGGCCCTTGTCGAGCGCGTCCTTGGAGATCAGCAGATGCTGGTCGGCGCGCGCGGCGACCTGCGGGGCGTGGGTCACCGCCATCACCTGGACCCGGCTGGCGAGCCGCGCCAGGCGCGCCCCGATTGCGTCCGCCACCGCGCCGCCGACGCCGGTGTCGATCTCGTCGAACACCAAGGTCGGCGCCGAGCCGCGATCCGACAGCACCACTTTCAGCGCCAGCAGGAACCGGGACAGCTCGCCGCCCGACGCCACCTTCATCAGCGGCCCCGGCCTTGTGCCCGGATTGGTCTGCACCCAGAATTCGACGCGATCAAACCCCTGCGGCCCGGGCGAGCTCGGATCGCTCTCGACCTGGGTGATGAATTTGGCGCGGTCGAGCTTCAGCGGCGCCAATTCGCCCTGCACCGCCTTGTTGAGCTTCTCCGCCGATTTGCCGCGCGCCAGCGACAGTTTCGCCGCGGCGGCGCCATAGCGGCCGTCGGCTTCGGCCGCGGCGGTCTCCAGCCCATGCAGACGCTCGGCGCCGGCCTCGATCGAGGCGACGTCGGCGGCGTATCTGGCAGCCAGGGCGGCGAGCGCATCGACCGGGGTGGAATATTTCCGCGCCGCGGCGCGCAGCGCGAACAGCCGCTCCTCGATGCGCTCCAGTTCCAGCGGATCGAAATCGGCGGCGATCAGCGCCGCGCTCAGATGCTGGTCGGCCTCCTCCAACGCGTTGATCGCGGCGTCGATCGCCTTGACGGCGGGCTCCACCAGCGCCGGAGCGGTGCCGGCGCGGCGTTCCAGCCGGCGCACCGCCGCCGCCAGCGCCGCCACCGGCGAATGATGGCCGCTGACCGCGTCCTGGGCGTCGCGCAGATCGCCGGCGATTTTCTCGCCCTGCATCATCGCGCTGCGGCGCTCGGCCAAAGCGGTCTCCTCGCCGTCGGTCGGCGCCAGCTTCTTCAATTCGTCGGCGGCGTGGCGCAGATAGTCGGCCTCGCGGGCGGCGCGCTCCATCTCGTCGCGATGCGACTCGAGCACGGCGCGGGCGGCGCGGCGCGCCTCCCACAGCGTCTCCAGCGCCGCGACATCCTTTTCCAGCCCGGCAAAGGCATCGAGCAGCCGGCGATGCGTCGCGGTATCGACCAGCGCCCGCTCGTCGTGCTGGCCGTGGATCTCGACCAGCGCGGCGCCGACCGCCTTCAGCGTCTGCACGCTGACCGCCTGATCGTTGATGAAGGCGCGGGTGCGGCCGTCGGCGAATTGCACCCGGCGCAGGATCATCTCGCTGGCCTCCCCGGCGCCGTCGTCGTCGAGCCCGTTGGCGGCGAGAATCGACCGCGCCGGATGCTTCTTGGGGATGTCGAAGGATGCGGTGACCTGGCCCTGCTCGGCGCCGTGGCGAACCAGCGCGGCATCGCCGCGGCCGCCAAGCGCCAGCGCAAAGGCATCGAGCAGGATCGATTTGCCGGCCCCGGTCTCGCCGGTCAGCACCGCCAGGCCGCGCGCGAACTCGATATCGAGCCGCTCGATCAGGACGATGTCACGGATCGAAAGGCGCGCGAGCATGCGTGAGGGGTCCTGCTGGTGGAATGGTCCGGATGTTGTCTTCGCCCCGGCGCGAATCTGTCAAGGCCTGTGCAGAGGTGCCCACATTAGATCGCCGCAATGAGGCTGTCGTGCGGGATTTGACGCTCGTGGCGAGGCACCGCGCGGGCGGTGCCAAGCCGGAACCTAGCCGAGGCCGAAATTCTTGAAGGCGCGGCTGATATAGGAGCCCTTGTTCTCGCTGGGCTCGACGCCGCCGGACTTCACGAGATTATAGGCGTCCTTGTACCACTTACTGTCGGGGAAGTTGTGGCCGAGCACGGCGGCGGCGGTCTGCGCCTCGCCGACAATGCCGATCGCCATATAGGCCTCGGTCAGGCGCGCCAGCGCCTCCTCGACATGCCGCGTGGTCTGATAGCGGGTCACGACGGTCTTGAAGCGATTGATCGCGGCGCTGTAGTCGCGCCGCTCCATATAATAGCGGCCGACATTCATTTCCTTGCCGGCCAGTTGGTCGCGCGCGCCCTGCAGTTTCTGCTTGGCGTTGTTGGCATATTCGGAGGTCGGATATTTGCGGATCACTTCCTCGAGGGCGGCGATCGCCTTTTCGGTACGGCCCTGGTCGCGGGAGATATCCGGGATCTGGTCGTAATGCGACGCCGCGATCAGATATTGCGCATAGGCGGCATCTTCGCTGCCGGGATGCAGCGTCACATAGCGGGTGGCGGAGCCGATGCAGCTGTCATAGTCGCCGGCCTGATAAAAGGCATAGGCCGACATCAGCAGCGATTTGCGCGCCCAGTCGGAATAAGGATGCTGGCGGTCGACTTCCTCGAACTTCTTCGAGGCGGCCTTGGGGTCCTTTTCCTGATTCATCAGGTAGAGGCCCTCATTGTAGAGCTTGTCCGCCGGCTCGTCGGTGTAGGTCTCGTCCTTGGCGGCGAATTTGTCCCACAGCGCGCCGGTGCCGCAGCCACTGAGCGGTAGCGCCAGCACGATCGCGGCAAAGCCGAAGCGCAGCCCGCGCCGGACATTCTCGGTGCCGCAGGGGACCCGCAATCTCCGCAGTCCGGACGTCATAGGCTGTGCCGACATGAGTTAAACCTGACGAAGTGTGAGACGGTGCCGGCGCGGCATTCCGCGAACGTCGTCATGGCATCAAACATTCGCACGCCCCCCGGAAGCTGAAACCGCGACCGCAGGCTGTGTAGCCCAACATGGTCTCTTAACCAACCGGATACGCAGGCATTTCGCCCGGAATAAGGCGGTCGGAACGGGATCGAGACGGCTGTGGTTAACTTGGCAAAGCGGGACGAACCGGCCCGTTTCAGGACCAAATTCAGGAAACGTCCGGGCCGTAGGCCGGCGCGACCATGCCGCCAACCATGCCGCCGACCAGTTCGGCGCGTCCGCGCGGACGGCGTACCGGCTCGGCCTCGATCACCCGCCAGGCGCTGCGATCGGCCAGCAAGGCGGTCAGCGCCGTATGGTTGAGCTTGTGACCGCCGCGCACCGAGCGATAGGCGCCAAGCAGCGGCAGGCCGGCGAGCGCCAGATCGCCCACGGCGTCGAGCGCCTTGTGGCGCGCGCATTCGTCGGCGTAGCGCAGGCCTTCTTTGTTGAGCAGGCCGGAATCGTCGAACACCAGCGAATTGTCGAACGAGGCGCCGAGCGCGAAACCCATGCTCCACAACCGCGACACATCGTTCATGTAACCGAATGTCCGGGCGCGGCTGACGTCACGGCGGAAGCTCTCGGCCCCGACGTTGAGATTATAGGCTTGGCGGCCAATGTCCGGATTGGCGAAATCGATCTCGACCTCGACGCGGAAACCCGCGGCATGGGGCCGGAACTCGCCGACCGAATTGCCCTGCACAACCTGCACCGGCTTCAAGACCTGGATGAAGCGGCGCGGCGCGGCCTGCTCCTTGATCCCGGCCTGGTCGATCGCGGAAACGAAGGCGGCGGCGCTGCCGTCCATGATCGGCACTTCCGGGCCGTCGACCTCGATGATGGCGTTATCGATGCCCATGCCACGCAGGGCGGCGAGCACGTGCTCGGCGGTGGAGACCAGCGGGCCATTGCTGTCGCCCAATACCGTCGCCAATTCGGTCGAAATCACCGACTTTGCCGTCGCGACCACTTCGCGGTCCGCACGATCGCCACCGGTTCGCACAAAAACAAAACCCGCATTGATGTCTGCGGGTCCGATGGTCAGACTGGCGGCGAGTCCGGAATGGACACCGACACCCGTCACGGTGGCTTGCGAACGCAGCGTTGTTTGACGGCTTGATTTCATGAGTAACTGCCCAAATTGACCCGATCAAAGTCCGAACCGATCCGGTTTCCTGCCGACTCGGCTTTGATGTGTCCCCTAGTCACGAAAACCATAGCACTGCCGCAAAGAGCACCAACTCACGGTTTTTTACCGATTGTTACCCTAACTCCGCCGCATTACCGCCGCGGCATCAACGAATTCCGCCGCCGATCCGGTGCCGGGCCCCGACAGGGAGCCCCGCAAGATCTCGCCGTTCGCAGATACTATAGTTGAATCAACAGCTTAACCAAAGATTAACAATTCCCTAGATGACAAAAAAATGGCCCCGGTGTGACTCACCGGGGCCGGTTTGGCAGCTGGTTTATGTCACCAGCTCAGTTGGCTTGCCGGCGCAGGAACGCCGGGATGTCGAGATGGTCGTCACCCTGTGGCGCATTGGCAACAGGTGCCGGCCGACCATGGGCATCGAGGCCCTGCGGCGCGGGCCGCCTGGCATATTCGGAGACCGGCTCATGGGCGGTCATCTGCTCGGCGACGCTGCGCTGCGGCTTGCGCTCGGGCAAGGGCGCCATCGACGGACCGGCGGCGCGGGCGGCGATCGGCGCTTCGGCCTCCTCGTCACGACGGCCGAGGCCGACATTGGCCAGACGCTGCAGCAGCGACATCCGGGTCTTCTGCGGATGATCGTCTTCGGCATCGCCGCGGGCCTGACGGATCTCATTTTGCGCCGGCACCGGTAATTCGTCGAATCGCGGCATCCGCGGGGCCCGCAGCGGCGCGCGTTCGGCGGCCTGCGGAATGAAGGTGTCAGGCGTCGGCTCTTCCGGCGCGTAACGCGCGGGCTCGACTTCAGGGAATAATGACGGCTTCTGGGCGATCGGACGCACCGTCACATTGCCATAGGACGCCTGCTGAACCGGCTGTTGCGCGGCTTCGTGGGACGGCATCGGCGCTTCGGATCCGACCGCGGCGGCGATCGCCGCCAGCGCGGCGCGCTCGACATTGTTGGAGGGCGTGCGGGCTCCCTGGGCGGGCTGCTGCGCGGGGCGCGCTGCGGCTTCGGCGGCGCGCTGGTTGTCGGCGCGCAGCTTGGCGGTGAGTTCGGCCAGACGGCTGTCCGGCCCCGACGCCGGCGCGGCCGGAGCGGCCGGCGACGCGGCGCGCGCGAGCTGCGCCTGTTCGATCCCGGTGGCGACAACCGAGACCCGGATCACGCCTTCGAGCGATTCGTCGAAAGTGGCGCCGACGATGATGTTGGCGTCCTGGTCGACTTCCTCGCGGATACGGGTGGCGGCTTCGTCGACCTCGAACAAAGTGAGGTCGCGGCCGCCGGTGATCGAGATCAACAGGCCGCGGGCGCCCTTCATCGACGAATCGTCGATCAGCGGATTGGCGATCGCGGCTTCGGCAGCGGTCAGCGCGCGCTTCTCGCCGGAGGCTTCGCCGGTGCCCATCATCGCCTTGCCCATTTCGCGCATCACGGCGCGGACGTCGGCGAAGTCGAGATTGATCAGGCCTTCCTTGACCATCAGATCGGTGATGCAGGCGACGCCCGAATACAGCACCTGGTCGGCCATCGCGAAGGCGTCGGCGAAGGTGGTCTTCTCGTTGGCGACCCGGAACAGATTCTGGTTCGGGATGATCAGCAACGTATCGACGACCTTGTGCAGCTCGGCGATGCCGGACTCCGCGGTGCGCATCCGGCGCTGGCCTTCGAAGTGGAACGGCTTGGTCACCACGCCGACGGTGAGGATGCCGAGTTCGCGCGCGGTCTTGGCGATCACCGGAGCAGCCCCGGTGCCGGTGCCGCCGCCCATGCCGGCGGTGACGAACACCATATTGGCCCCGGACAGATGATCGCGGATTTCATCGATCACTTCCTGCGCCGCGGTGGCGCCGACATCCGGCTGCGAGCCGGCGCCGAGCCCCTGCGTGGCCTGGGTTCCCATCTGAATCAGGCGCTGGGCTTTCGACATCGTCAACGCCTGCGCGTCGGTATTGGCAACGACGAAATCCACCCCCTGCAATCCGGCGGTGATCATGTTGTTGACGGCGTTGCCGCCAGCTCCGCCGACGCCGAACACGGTGATCCGGGGCCGCAGCTCGCGAATGTCAGGGACGTTCAGATTGATGGTCATGGTTGCCTCTCGATTACGCGCGCGTTGGTTCGTGGTGTCCCCGGCTCGCTGCCGGAGAAGCTGATGGAAGTGGAATGGGTCGGAAAAGAGTCATCAAAAGCCCTCGCGAAGCCATTGTCCGACCTTTCCGAAATAGCCTGGCCGCCCGGTCATGGCGTGGCGGGCGTGCCGCGGTTCGACGTGTTCCAGATGGGCGTATTGCGGATAGACCAGCAGCCCGGACGGCACCGCGAAGGATGCGCTCTTGGCCTCATTGGGCAGCCGGCCGAAACCGAGTGGACGGCCGATCCGAACCGGGCGGCCGAGAATCCGGGAGGCCATTTCGGGGATGCCGGTGAGTTGCGACGCACCACCGCTCAGCACCACCCTCGCCCGGGGCTCTGCCGCAAACGGCGATTCAGCCAGCCGGTCCCTGACCATTTCAAAAATCTCCTCGGCTCGGTGCCGGATGATGTTGGCGATCGTAGCCCGAGAGATAATCTGCGGCTCATCCCGCTCATTGTCTCCGGCGGTGGGGATCGCCATCAATTCCCGCGCATCGGAACCACCGGTCAGCACCGTGCCATATAACGTCTTGATTCGCTCGGCATCCGCGATGCAAGTACCCAAACCGCGCGCCAGATCCATGGTGATATGCTGGCCGCCGACCGCAAAGCCGCTGGCATGGACGAAACGGCCGGCCGAATAGGTGGCGATTGTCGTGGTACCAGCGCCCATTTCGACCACCGCGGCGCCGAGATCGGCCTCGTCGTCGGTCAGGACCGACAGGCCTGCGACATATGGACTCGCCGCCATCGCTTCGACGTTGAGGTGGCAGCGCTCGACCACCAGCATCAGATTCTTGGCCGCCGTGGCGTCGGCGGTGACGACATTCATGTCGACGCCGAACTGGCGCGCCACCATGCCGCGGGGATCGCGGATGCCCTTGACGCCGTCCAGCGTGTAGCTGACCGGCAGCGCGTGCAGCACGGTCCGCCCCGGACCGGTGGCGTGGTTCATCCCGGTGCTGGTGACACGGGCGACGTCCTCGGCGGTCACCCCGCCGCCCTTGATGTCGGACGTGGCTTCGATCAGCTGGCCCTGCAGCCGCCCGGCCGAGATCGACAGCAGCACCGATTCAACCCGGACCCGCGCCATCTTTTCGGCCAGCGCCACCGCATGACGAACCGCCTGCTCGCATTCGGCCAAATCCACCACCGCGCCGGCCTTGACGCCGCGTGACTGGATCTGGCTGTAGCCGACCAGTTCGATGGCATGGCTGCGTCCGCGCAACGCGTCGTTCGGCGGGCACGGCTTCAGCCGCGCGATCATGCAGGCGACCTTGCTGGTACCGATGTCGAGCGACGCCACCAGCGCGGTGCGGTGCGGCGCCATCGGTCGCGTCTTCGGGGTCTGGTTGCGGTCGAGACCGGTCACGCTTCACCAGCCTTCTTTTTGGATTTCTTGTCCTTGAACTGCTCTTCGCGCGCCTTGGCGGCGTCATCCGACAGCCGCACCGACAGCCGGTCCGGCAGCCGCAGATCGATCGCCACAATGTCACGCGACAGCAACCGGTCTTCCTCGTCGAACTTCATCAGCGTCGCCAGCGCATTGCCGGCGTCGTGTTCGGGCAGCTTGATGTCGAGGCCGTTCTTGAGCCGCACATTCCAGCGTCGCTCGCCGACCAGAATCACCGCGCGGGTGTCCGAGGCCAGTTGCGGATATTGCGTCAGCAGCGCCAGGAAATCCTTCGCGCGCTTGCCGGCGCCCTTGCCGACCACCAGCGGCAGCGTCGCGAAGCGTCGCGCCACATAGGGTTCCAGCACCGCGCCGTCATCGGCGATCACCGACAAGCGGCCGTCGAGCTGCCAGCGCGCGAATGCCGTGCGCTCGGTAATGTCGATCTGCAATTGGCCGGGATAGAGTTTCAAGACGGTCGCGTCGGCGATCCAGGGATTGGCGCGCAGCTTGTCGCGCACCACGGCGGGATCAAGAAACAGCAAGGACGAGCGGCCGTTGACGCCGCCGATCGCCAGGATCTCATCCTGGGTCAATTGCTTGCGCCCGGTGATCGCGACGCTGACGATGCGGAAGCCGGCGACATTGGCTACCGCGTTGCGGGCGTCGCTGAGCGCCTCGGTCACTTCATCGAGGTGACCGCCCTTGACCACGCCAAGGCTGGCGCTGCCGAGCAGGATCAGCACGGTCGCCGCGATGCCGACCCGGCGCGGGAGATATTTTTCGACGAAAGCAGTCAGGCCGTCGGTCGGTTGCGGGCGATTGACCGGGGCCGCGATGGCGGCGCGACGCGGGGCCGCCAGACGCGCGCGCAACAAAATCAGCGCGCCGACCGCGGCCGCTTTCACCAGCTCAGCCCGAAGCCCCAGCAGTCTTAGCGACCTAGCGAGGCGTCCTCCACCATCCATTGCACGAGCTCGTCAAAGGTTACGCCCGCAAATGCTGCGAGCTCTGGCACACAGACGTCTCGATTGTGCCGGGTTGGGTGCCGGCCTCGCGACAGACGAGGCCACCAATTCCCTCGATGCGATCGTCGTGACGGAAATCCGCACGGCTTACGCCCCGGCAGCCGAGCGCCACATGCGCCGCCAGCGTTAACCTTCGGGCCTCCTGGTAAACAAATCGTAAATGAGACGTGCTCAGAGCGCGATTTCCTGCGTCCCGAGAATGCCTTGCGCCGCGCGGGCCAGCGAAAGCGCCGCCGCGACAGTGCGTTACCGCGCCGCGCGGCGCACCGCCAACTCGATCTGGTCGCGCAGGAAATCGACAAAGCCGATGCCCTCGGCCGCCAGCGCCTTGGGATAGAGCGAGGCCTTGGTGAGGCCCGGCAGCGTATTGGTCTCGAGATAGATCGGGTCCTGCCCCGCCACGATAAAGTCGGTGCGGGAATAGCCGCTGCATGACAGCGCCCGGTGCGCCCTCACCGCCCGGTCCATGATCTCGGCGCTGATCTCGGGCGCGAACCGGCCGGGGCAGATCTCCTGGGTGGTCTTGGCAAGATATTTGGCGCTGTAGTTGAACTCGCCCTCCGCTGGGACGATCTCGATCGGCGGCAGCGCGCGCAACGAGCCGTCGAGGCCCTCGAGCACGCCGCAAGTGGCCTCGATCCCGGCGACGAAGGGCTCGATCACATAGTCCTCGGTCTTGGCGGCGTTACGGACCGCGACGATATCCTGGGTCGCATTGACGAAGATCAGCCCGAAACTCGAGCCGTCGCAGGCGGGCTTGGCGATCAGGCGGCCATATTCCGCCAGCGCCGCCTCGGCTTCGTGGAGCGCCACACCGCGGGGAGAGGTCACCCCCGCCAGCGCGGCGAAGCGCTTGGCCGACACCTTGTCGAAGGCCAGATGCGACGATGCCGAGCCGGAGCCGGTGAACGGAATTCCGCGGATTTCGCACAGCGCCTGCAATTCGCCGTTCTCCGCCATGCCGCCATGCAGGCCGAGCACCAGCACGCGTTGCTCGGCGGCAGCCCGGTCGAGCGCCTGTTCGATGCTGCCGATGCCGCGATCGCCGGGCCGGAATGGCTCCTCGAACGGGCGCGAATGCGCCAGCAGCGCCGCCGGCTGGACGGCATGCACAGTATCGTCGGCATCCCAGAACCACAGCTCGGCATCGGGCAACGCGGTATGCAGCGCCTGGGCGGTGGCGACCGACACCAGGCGCTCCTTGTTCAGCCCTCCGAAGAGGATGGTGATCAGCATCTTTTATCCCAACGATCGCCGTTTTCACGCCGAGCCATGGCGCCCGGCTTCGACCGAATCGAGTCCGATCCGCTTGATTTCCCAATGTAGCTCAATTCCACTGCTGTCCTTAACCCGCGCCCGCACGGTCTCGCCGAGCGTCTCGATGTCGCTCGCCGTTGCCTCGCCGGTGTTGATCAGGAAATTGCAGTGCATCTGCGACACCTGGGCGCCACCGACGCGCAAGCCGCGGCAGCCGGCGGCGTCGATCAGTTTCCAGGCGCTGTGACCGGGCGGATTGCGGAAGGTCGAGCCGCCGGTCTTCTCGCGGATCGGCTGAGCCATCTCGCGATGCGCCTGCACCTCGTTCATCTTGGCGCGGATGGCGTCGGACGACGCCGGCGCGCCGCGCAACCGCGCCGAGGTGAAGATCAGCGACGGGTCGGCGCCGTTGTGGCGATAGCCGAATTTCATCGCGGCGTTGTCGAGGACGTGTTTGCTGCCATCGCGGCCGATGGCGCTGGCGTCGATCAGCACGTCCTTGGTCTCGGCGCCATTGGCGCCGGCGTTCATCCGCAGCGCGCCGCCGATCGTGCCGGGAATGCCGTAATAGAACTCCAGCCCGCCAAGGCCGGACGCGGCCGCCGTCTCGGCGACGCGCTTGTCGCGCGCGGCGGCGCCGGCATGGATCACCTCGCCGTCGGCGCGGGTGTCGCCGAAGCCGCGCGGCGACAACCGGATCACCACGCCCGGCAGACCGCCGTCGCGCACGATCAGATTGGAGCCGACGCCGATGCAGGTCACCGGGATATCGCCGGCCAGCCGCGACAGGAAGTAAGCCAGGTCGTCTTCGTCGGCCGGCGTGAACAGCGCCTGCGCCGGCCCGCCGACGCGAAACCAGGTCAACGGCGCCAGCGATTCATTCGCCAGCAGCCGCCCGCGCAACTGCGGCATCGCGGCCTGCAAGTCGGGCGTGAGATCGGGAAAGCTCACGGCATCAGCCCAGTGCCTTCAACTCGCCGGGTAGCGCATAGGCCCATTGGGTGATGTTGCCGGCGCCGAGGCAGACCACGTAGTCGCCGCTGTGCGCCAGGCCCGCGACGATCCCGGCCAGCGCCGCCGGGCCCGGCAATGCGACGACCTCGCGATGGCCGTGGGCGCGCAGGCCGAGCACGAAATGGTCGCGGTCGATGCCGGCGATCGGCGCCTCGCCGGCCGGATAGACGTCCGCCACGATCACCGCGTCGGCGTCGTTGAAGCAGGTGCAGAATTCCTCGAACAGCGATTGCAGCCGGGTGAAGCGATGCGGCTGCACCACGGCGATCACCTTGGCCTGGGTGGATTCCCGCGCCGCCTTCAGCACCGCGGCGATTTCCACCGGGTGATGGCCGTAATCGTCGATGATATTGACGCCGTTCCATTCGCCGGTCTTGGTGAAGCGCCGCCGCACCCCGCCGAACCCGGCCAGCGCCTTGCGGATCATCGCGTCGGTGAGACCAAGCTCATGCGCCACGGCGATCGCCGCGGTGGCGTTCAGCGCATTGTGGCGGCCCGGCATCGGCAGCGTCAGGTCGGCGATCTCATGGGCGGTACCGGCCTTGCGATCACGGAACGCGACCTTGAAGGTGGAGCCGCTGCCCTTCGGATTGAGCTCGATCAGGCGGACGTCGGCCTGCGGATTTTCGCCGTAAGTAATAATGCGGCGATCCTCGATCTTGCCGACCAGCGACTGCACCACCGGATGGTCGATGCACATCACGGCGAAGCCGTAAAACGGCACGTTCTCGACGAAATGCCGGAAGGCGTCCTGCACCGCCTCGAAGGTCTTGAAGTGATCGAGATGCTCGGGGTCGACATTGGTGACGATGGCGACGTCGGCGGGCAGTTTCAGGAAGGTGCCGTCGCTCTCGTCGGCCTCCACCACCATCCAGTCGCCGGCACCCAAGCGGGCGTTGGTGCCATAGGCGTTGATGATGCCGCCATTGATCACGGTGGGATCGAGATCGCCGGCATCGAGCATGGCGGCGACCATCGAGGTCGTCGTGGTTTTGCCGTGGGTGCCGGCGATCGCGACGCAGCTTTTCAGCCGCATCAATTCGGCCAGCATTTCGGCGCGGCGCACCACCGGAATGCGCTGGGCGCGGGCCGCCAGCAATTCCGGATTGTCGCGCCTGATCGCGGTGGAGACCACCAGCACGTCGGCGCCGGCGATGTTCTCGGCCTTGTGGCCGACGCTGATCGCGATGCCCTTGTCGCGCAGCCGATTGACATTGGCGCCCTCGGAGGCGTCGGAGCCCTGCACCGTGTAACCGAGATTGCACAGCACCTCGGCGATGCCGCTCATGCCGATGCCGCCGATCCCGACGAAGTGAATGGGTCCGATCTCGCGCGGCAGTCTCATGGGATGTCTCGTCTGGGTTGTGTTGGGGTGCCGGGGCGTTGCCCGAACGCCCCCGATTCGTGGCCCCTTCATGCAAGACACGGCTGGCCGGGACAAGCCCGCCCATGAGGGCTAAACGTCGAATGTCGGGGTGATTGGGCCGGTTTTAGGCATGGATGGCCGCCACAACGCTTTATTTCGGCGCGATCGGCCCATGCTTCAATTTAAACTGACTGAATGGCGGCGGCAATCCGGGCGCCGCCGTGCCGAACAGGAATGCGGCGAGGAACATCTTTCCCAGCACATGCCTGGTTTCCAGCGCATCGGGCTGGAGCCGTCCGTCCCGCAACGCCTGCTGCAATTCGGACAGCGTCGGCGCCGCCAGATCGGTCTCGGGCGCCGATCGCGGCCCCGCCGCAACGGCGCTGAACTGGACGCCGGCATAGAACAGCCGGGTCAGCGCGCGGATCAGCGAAAGCCGCTCGCGAAGCTGCCGATCCGGCTCGCGGCCGAGCCAGGCCCGCAGCACCACGGCCTCCAACTCCGGCGTCGGCGCGAAATTGTCCAGGGTGGTGGCGATATCGACCAGAGGATCGCTGCGACAGGCCGATTCCCAGTCGATCAACCACAGCCGTTGCCCATCGAACAGCAGGTTGCGCGGCAGCAAATCATTGTGGCTCGACACCGCATTCGCGGGATCCCAGGCATAGACGCTGCGGATCTCGGCGAGGCGTCGGCTATGGGCATCGAGCACGCCCGGCGCGAACAGGCCGCTGCGGCAGATATGAGCCCAGATCCGGGAGACGATGTCGGGATAGTCGATAAAATGCGGGAATATGGGCGTTGCCTGCAGCCGACGCACCATCTCGCCCAGCGCCCGCGCCAACGCCGCGGGCCCGCCTGGAAACGCCGTCAACGGCTGTTCGGCAATGAAATCGATCACCGCGACGCCGGCCGTCTCATCGATGGCATGAATGCGCGGCGCCAGCCCGGCATCCGCCGCGATCCGCATCGCGACATATTGGTGCGGATTGCGCAGCGGCGACGCCGCGCCCTCGATCCGCAACACGATCCGCCGGCCAGCAACTTCACAGAGAAACAGCGATGCGCCCGACACCCCGCCCGACAATGGCGTCATCACTGTAGGCGACGCCGAGCCCAAGGCGGCGGCGAGCGCAGAGCGTGCGGCCTCGCATTGCTGCTTTGGGAATTGATCAAGAATGTCTGCGATCATGGTCCGCAAGTAGCAGACAGCACGACGCCTGTCCGCCGCTATATGGATGCGACCATCGACGTCGTCGCGACACAAATCAGAAATCCGGGCACAACGACCGGACTTCCGCCGTGTTGTGGACGGCCGCCTACTCCGCCGCGGCCGCAACGCGCGCCTGCGTCCGGCCGGCGCGCATCGCCAAACTCGCCACACCGACGCCGGCCAGCGGCGCGAGGGCGGCGACCCAGGCTACGGCGTTCAGGCCGCCATGCGCGATCACCGCCCCGCCGAGCCAGGCGCCGATGGCGTTGCCGAGATTGAAGGCCGCGATGTTGAAGCTGGACGCCAGACTCTGGCCGGCGCCCTCGGCGCGACGCAGCACCGCCATCTGCAGCGGTGCCGCCGTCGCAAAGGCAGCCGCACCGAACAACGCGATCCCGACCACGATCGCAGTCTGGCTGTGCGCGGCGAAGCTCAAGAGGGCCAGGACGATCGCCAGAACCAGCAAACTGCCGAATACGCTGCCTGCCGGCCAGCTATCGGCGAAGCGCCCGCCGAGCAGATTGCCGACGATGGCACCGCCGCCGAACACCAGCAAGATCGGCGACACGGCCGCATCTGAAAAGCCGGAGATCTTGGTCAGGATCGGCGCGACATAGGTGAACAGCGCGAAGATCCCGATCCACCCCAGAATCGTCGTCAGCAGCGCCAGCAGCACCTGCGGCCGCCGCAGCACCGCAAGATCATCCGACAATCTGCTGTGATCTTTCGGCGCCTTGACCGGCGGCACGAGAAGCGCAACGGCCGCCAATGCGCCCAATCCGACCAGGGTCACCGCAAGGAAGGTCGCGCGCCAGCCAAAGGCCTGCCCGAGCCAGGTGCCGAACGGAACGCCCAGGATCGTCGCGACCGTCAGACCGGCGAACATGATGGAAATCGCCGAGGCTTTCTTGTTTTCTGGCACCAGGCCTGTCGCCACCACGGAGCCGACGCCGAAGAACGTCCCATGCGCCAGGGCCGTGAGCACCCGCGCTGCCATCAGGCTCCAATAATCCGGCGCCAGGGCGCAAGCCAGATTGCCGAGCGTGAAGATCCCCATCAGTACCAGCAGCACCGTTTTGCGCGGCCATTTCGCGGTGGCGATGGTCATGATTGGCGCGCCGACCACGACGCCCAGCGCATAGCCGGAGATCAGCAGTCCGGCGGCCGGGATCGAGACGCCAAGGTCGCCGCCAACCTCGATCAGCAGACCCATGATGACGAATTCGGTGACGCCAATTCCGAAGGCGCCGGCGGTGAGCGCGTAAAGGGCGAGAGGCATAGCGGGTTCCATTTTTGTTGCGAAGCAGCATGCTCCTGCATTCAAATCTGGACTGTCCTAGATTGGTGAGATAGACCGCCATCAGGAACAATATTTGTGAATTGAATTCACATGGCGCGACTCGATCTCAACCGCTCTGGTGAAATGGAGGTCTTCATCCGGGTGGTCCAACTCGGCGGCTTCTCGATCGCCGCCCGCGCCTTCCGCATGACCCCCTCCGCAGTGAGCAAGCTGGTGGCGCGGCTGGAGGCCCGCCTTGGCGTCCGCTTGATCAACCGCTCGACGCGCAAGCTGCAACTGACGCCGGAAGGCACTGCGTTTTACGAGCGCGCCGTGCGCATCCTCGATGAGATCACCGCCGCCGAGCGCGAGGCGGCATTGGGCGCGACGCCCAGCGGCGTCTTACGCATTAACAGCAGCGTCCCATTCGGGCTTCACCGATTGCTGCCGCTATTGCCGGACTTCTTGCAGCGCTTTCCCGGCATATCGGTCGATGTGACGCTCACAGACATCGTCGTCGACCTGTTGGAAGAGCGCGCCGATGTGGCGATCCGCGTCGGGCCGATGCGGGAATCGCGACTGCTGGCGCGCAAGCTCGCCGAAAGCCGGATGGTGGTGGCGGCCGCGCCAGCCTATCTCGCAACCCACGAACCACCACAGACTCCTGCCGACCTGGCGCAGCACAATCTGCTCGGCTTTGGATTTTCCAGACAGGTCGCCGACTGGCCGTTTATCGATGGCCGTGGCGGCGTCACGAACGTGCCAACATCCGGCAATGCGCTGGTCGGCGACGGCGAAGCACTGCGACAATTGACGATCGCCGGCGCCGGATTGGCGCGCATGTCACGGCTCCATATCGATCCGGACATTCAGGCGGGACGGCTGGTCCCCGTGCTCGAGAGCTATAATCCCGGCGACCTCGAAGCGACCCATGCGGTGTTTGTCGGTCATGGCGGGCAGTTGCCCGCGCGGGTGCGGGCGCTGCTGGACTATCTGGTGGAGACCGTGCGCCCTTAGCACAGGATCGAAACATTGTGTTTCCGACCGGGGAACCGCTCTAAATCCCCGCCACCTTCGTCACCAGATCGGCGAGCCGTTGGGCGGCGTCGAGCTTGCCGACGGTGCGGGCGCCCGTCGCCATGGCGGTCAGGCGCGCGGGTTCGGCGGCGAGCGCGGCAATCTCGGCGGCCAGACGCTCGGGCGTGAACTCGGCTTGCGCAATGCGGATGGCGCCGCCGGCATCGGCCAGCACCCCCGCATTGGCGAACTGATCCTGATCGAGCGCGCCGGGCAGCGGCACCAGGATCGAGGGCCGGCCGATTGCGCCCAGTTCGGCCACGGTGCCGGCGCCGGAGCGCGAAATCACCAGATGGCTGGCGGCCAGCCGCGCCGGCAGGTCGGAGAAGAACGGCGCCAATTCGACCAGAAGGCCAAGCCGGTCATAGATGGCGCGGACCCGCGCCATGTCCTCGTCGCGCACCTGCTGCACCAGATTGAGCCGGCCCCACAGCGCAGGCTCCAGCAATTCGATCGCGCCGGGCACGATGTCGGACATGATGCGCGCGCCCTGACTGCCGCCGATCACCAGCAGCCGCAGCGGCCCGGCCGGGGCCGGCGGCGCGAACGGCACCGCCGCGGCGGCGAGGATCGCCGGCCGCATCGGCGTGCCGGTGGTGGTGGTCTTCGCCGCCAGCGCCGGATCGCGGTCGAGCACGCCGGGCAGCGAGGTGGCGATCGCGCTGACGTGGCGCGACAGCAGGCGATTGGCCCGGCCCATCACCGCGTTGGAATCGTGGATAATGGTCGGCACGCCGAACAGCCTGGCGGCGACCAGCGGCGGCAGCGTCGGATAGCCGCCGAAGCCGACCACCGCGGCCGGCTTCAGGCGGCGCATCAGATTGAGCGCCACGGCGGTCCCGGAGCCTAGCATCAGGCCGGTGCGGGTCAGCGACCAGGGCGAGCGGCCGCGCACGGTGTCGCTCGGCACCACGTCGATCATCTCGCGCGAGAACAGGCCGCTGTAGCGCAGCGCCCGCGAATCCGTCACCAGGCGCACCCGCATGCCGCGCGCCATCAGCACCACGCCGAGCGCCTCGGCGGGAAACAGATGGCCGCCGGTGCCGCCGGCCGCGAGCAGAATGAGGGGCGCGTTGCTCATCGGATCAGGCGAAGCTTCGGGCCGCGTCGGCATCGGCGTCGGCGATCGAATCCATCTCGGCGCGCGGCCGCTGCCGCGTCAGCGCCAGCATCATGCCGACCCCATAGGCCAGCGACACCATTGACGAGCCGCCATAGGAGATGAACGGCAAGGTCATGCCCTTGGCGGGAATCAGCTGCAGATTGACCGACATGTTGATCGCGGCCTGGACCCCGAACAGGATCGCCAGGCCCGATGCCGCAAAGCGCGAGAACATGTCCTCGGAGGCGTAGGCGCGCGACAGCGTGCGGATCACGATGAAGGCGAACAGCGCCAGCAGCGCCAGGCACAGGATGATGCCGAATTCCTCGGCCGCCACCGCGAACACGAAATCAGTATGGCTGTCCGGCAGGCCGCGCTTGGCGATGCCCTCGCCCGGTCCCAGACCAAACCAGCCGCCATTGGCGAAGGCCTCCATCGCGGTGTCGACCTGATAGGTGTCGCCCGAGGCCGGGTTCATGAATCGCTTGATCCGCTCGGCGACGTGCGGAACCATCAGATAGGCGCAGAACAATCCGCCAGCGGAGGCGCCGGCGAGCCCGATCGCCCATACGATCCGCATCCCGGCGATGAAGAACAGCGCGCCCCACACCATCAGGATCAGCATGGTCTGGCCGAAATCCGGCTCCAGCACCAACAGCGACACCATCGTCATCAGCAGCGTCAGCGCCATCGTGGTGGCGGGCATTTCCGGCCGCCGCGCCGATTCCGAAAACAGCCACGCCGCCAGCACCACAAAGGCCGGCTTGGCGGATTCCGAGGCCTGGATATTGACGCCGAGCAGCGTGATCCAGCGCCGCGCGCCCTTGACCTCCGGTCCGATCAGCAGCGTCGCCACGATCAGCGCGACCGAGACGCCGAACACGATCAGCGCCGAACGCCGGATCTGCCGCGGCGACAGGAACGACACCCCGATCAGCACGATGAAGGACGGCAGCAGGAACAGAATGTGGCGGTTGAAGAAGTGAAACGGGTCGAGCCCGATCCGGGTCGCCACCGGCGGGCTGGCGGCCAGCGACAGGATCACGCCGCTGAGCATCAGGGCGATCACCGCGCCCAGTTGCACGCGGTCCACGGTCCACCACCATTCGCTGAATGGCGTGCGTTGTTCACGGGAGATCATCGGCGGTCCTTGCGCAAAGCTCCCCCAATTGGTGCGCCATCGTGGTTGCCAGACAGTTAACGAAAAAGAAATGTTCTGAACGAGTTGGGGGAATGTCCTTCACGACTTCGCAACAGGCGCCTCGAACGCTAAGCGCGGTCCTTCCCCCAACTGTCATCCCCGCGAAAGCGGGGATCCAGTACGCCGCAGCGCTGCGATTGGACCGCGACCGCTCTGCAATACTGGGTCGCCCGCTTGCGCGGGCGATGACGTCTGTGGGAGTGGCGAAGCCACGCTATCTAGATGAGGGGTGGCGACGCCAAGCTATTTTCTGCCCCGCGATAGTTATCTGTCCCGAATGACGCCCATAGCCACGCGCCACGCCAGCCGCACGACCTCAGACCACCGGCACGACATCCGGCAGCGCGGTGACCAGGTCGCGGAACCTGGTGCCGCGGATTTCGAAATTGCGGTACTGGTCGAACGAGGCGCAGGCCGGCGACAGCAGCACCACCGGCTCGCCCGGCCCGGCCACAGCGGCATCGCGCGCGGCGGCCGAAACGGCAACGTCGAGCGTCTCGCTAATCTCGTAGGGCACCCGGCCCTCGAGCGTCGCCGCGAAGTCCTTTGCCGCCTCGCCGATCAGATAGGCCTTGCGGATCCGTGGAAAGAATTCTTCGAGGCTGGCGATGCCGCCGGTCTTCGGCTTGCCGCCGGCAATCCAGAAAATGTCGTTGAACGACGCCAACGCCTTGGCGGTGGCGTCCGCATTGGTACCCTTGGAATCGTTGACGAACAGCGTGGCGTGCTGACGCCCGACCTGCTCCATGCGATGCGCCAGACCGGGAAAGCTGCGCAGGCCGGTTTGCAGCGCCTCGGCGTCGACGCCGAGCGCCAGCACGGCGGCGGCGGCGGCGGCGGCGTTCTGGGCATTGTGCAGTCCGCGCAACGAGCCGATGCCGCCGATCCGGGCGATCTCGCTGCGCATTCCGCCATCGGCGCGCAGGATGGTCTCGTGTTCGACGGTGATGCCATCGGCCAGCGGCTGCTTCACCGAAATCCGCACCACGCGCTTGCCGGCCTGCTCGATGCGGTCTGCGGCCGCGCGGCCGTAGCCGTCATCGACGCCGACGATCGCGGTGCCCTCCGGCTGCACGCCGGCGACCAGGCGTTCCTTCACGGCGGCGTAATGCGCGATCGTGCCGTGGCGATCGATGTGATCCTCGGTGACGTTGAGCAGAATGCCGACGCTGGGATCGAGCGACGGCGTCAGGTCGATCTGGTACGACGACATCTCGATGACGTGGACGCGGCCGGTGCGCGGCGGCTCCAGCGACAGGATCGCGGTGCCGATATTGCCGCCCATCTGGGTGTCGTAGCCGGCGCTTTGCATCAGATGCGCGATCAGCGCCGTGGTGGTCGATTTGCCATTGGTGCCGGTGATGGCGACGAACGGCGCGTCGGGCGCGTGGCGCCTGCGTTCGCGGCAGAACAATTCGACGTCGCCGATCACCTCGATCCCGGCCTCGCGCGCCTTCAGCACGGTCCAATGCGGCGCCGGATTGGTCAGCGGCACGCCGGGCGTCAGCACCAGGGCAGCGAAATTCGCCCACGACAGATCGCGCAGATCCGCGGTGATGAAATTGGCCTGCGCGGCCTCGACCATGCGGTCGATATTGTCGTCGCAGGCGATCACTTCGGCGCCACCGGCCCGCAACGCATGGCAACTGGCCAGCCCCGAACCGCCGAGCCCGAACACCGCCACGGTCTTGCCGGCAAAGGAGGTGACGGGGATCATGACAGCACCACTTCCGTCATTGCGAGCGAAGCGAAGCAATCCAGAGCCCCGTGCACCGGGCCCCTGGATTGCTTCGTCGCTCCGCTCCTCGCAATGACGACGTTGAAGGCCCGATTATGCTGATCGATTTCTGAGTCAGGTTCCTCAGGATGAGGCCGATTGGGCCCAGTGACTCGCCGCATGGAAACGCCTCACCGCAGCTTCAGGGTCGACAGGCCGGCCAGCGCCAGCATCACGGCGATGATCCAGAACCGGATCACGATCTGCGGTTCGGTCCAGCCCTTCTGTTCGAAATGATGATGGATCGGCGCCATCCGGAACACGCGCTTGCCGGTCAGCTTGAATGACGCCACCTGGACGATCACCGAGACCGCCTCCAGCACGAACAAGCCGCCGATCACCGCCAGCACCACTTCGTGCTTCACCGCCACCGCGATCGAACCGAGCATGCCGCCGAGCGCCAGGGAGCCGGTATCGCCCATGAAGATCGTCGCCGGCGGCGCGTTGAACCACAAAAAGCCCAGCCCGGCGCCGAGCAGCGCGCCGCACAGCACCGATAATTCGCCGGTTCCGGCGACGTAGTTGATCTGCAGATATTCGGCGAACACCGCGTTGCCGGCGAGATAGGAGATCAGCCCGAAGCTGGCCGCGGCGATCATCACCGGCACGATCGCCAGCCCGTCGAGCCCGTCGGTGAGATTGACGGCATTGCCGGCGCCGACCACGATGAAGCTGCCGAAGATGATGAAGTACCAGCCGAGACTGAACGCCACGTCCTTGACGAAGGGGATCACCAGCGAACTCGACAGCGGATCGCGGCCGAGCCGGATCAGCGCGTAGCAGGCGGCACCCGCGATCAACGCCTCGATCGCCAATCGGGTGCGCCCGGAGAAACCTTTATCGCTCTGCTTGGTGACCTTCAAATAGTCGTCGTAGAAGCCGACAAAGCCGAAGCCCAGCGTCACCGCCAGCACGATCCAGACATAGGGGTTGAGCGGATTGGCCCACAGCACGGTGCCGACCACCAACCCCGACAGGATCATCAGCCCGCCCATGGTGGGGGTGCCGATCTTGGTGATCAGATGCGATTGCGGGCCGTCGGAGCGGATCGGCTGGCCCTTGCCCTGGCGCAGCCGCAGATTGTCGATGATCCAGGGGCCGAACAGGAACACGAACAGCGCGCCGGTCACCATCGCGCCGCCGGTGCGGAACGTGATGTAGCGGAACACGTTGAGAGCCGGAACCGTGCCGGCAAAGTCGACCAGCCAATAGAGCATTCGATCTGCCTTACACCGCGACGTTGTCGAGCGCGGACTTGCCGGGAAAGCGCTTCTCCAGCGCGGTAACAATGGTTTTCATCCGCGAGCCGAGCGAGCCCTTGACCATGATGACGTCGCCGGCGCGGATCGCCGCGACAACCTGCGATTCGAGTTCGGCTGAACTCCCTGCATAGCCGCCCCGCTTTCCGGAGGAAAGGGCGTCCCACAAATTGCGCATCATCGGCCCGCAGCAAAATACCGTATCGACCGCGTGGGCCTGCACCGTTTCGGCAAGGCTGCGATGCAATTCGGCCGAGGTCGGGCCGAGTTCCAGCATGTCGCCGAGCACCGCGATCCGCCGCCCCTGCGGCCCGATCGCCGTATGGCCGAGGACCTCCAGCGCCGCCGCCATCGAGGCCGGATTGGCGTTGTAGCTCTCGTCGATCAGCGTGGCCTCGCCATCGTCGAACTCCAGCGCGCGGCGGACGCCACGGCCGGCGGCGGGCCGCACCTGCGACAGCGCCAGCGCCGCCAGCGCCAGATCGGCACCCACCAATTGCGCCGCCGCCAGCGCCGCCAACGAATTGATGGCGATGTGGCGGCCCGGGATGGCGAGCTTGTAGGTGACGTCGTGGCCCAGAATATCGGCATGGATCGCGGAGCGGTCCGAATGCAGCGACAATTCGATCAGCCGGGCATCGGCCTTGGCGTTGGCGCCGAACGAGACGATGCGGCCGACCTTGGCCTTTTTGGCGCTTTTGCGCAGCCGGGCGAATTGCGAATTGTCGCGGTTGAGCACCGCGACGCCGCCGGGCTCGAGGCCTTGGAAAATCTCCGCCTTGGCATCGGCGATCGCTTCGATCCCGGCGAAGAATTCCAGATGCACCGGCTCGACCGTGGTGATCACCGCGACATGAGGCCGCACCAGCTTGACCAGCGGTTCGATCTCGCCGGCATGGTTCATGCCGATCTCGAACACCGCGAATTTGACGCTGGCCGGGCAGCGCGCCAGCGACAGCGGCACGCCCCAATGATTGTTGAACGACGCCACCGAGGCGTGGGTTTCGCCCTGACTGCCGAGCACGCCGCGCAGCGCTTCCTTCGTCGAGGTCTTGCCGACCGAGCCGGTGACCGCGATCACGCGCGCCTCGAGCCGCGCCCGCGAGGCGCGCGCCAGATCGACCAGCGCGGCGAGCACGTCGTCGACGATCAGCAGCCGCGCATCGGCGGCGAATTTGTCGCGCTGGGCTTTTGCGACGACGGCGAGCGCGGCGCCGGCCTGTAATGCTGCGGCGACGAAATCATGGCCGTCGTGGATGTCGCCCTTGATCGCGAAGTAAGCATCGCCCGGCGCCAGGGTGCGGCTGTCGATCGAAATGCCGAAGATGTCGGCCGGCAACGCGCCGTTGCGCGTGGCGTTCATCGCCTGCGCCATGGCGTCCAGGGTCCAGAGCGGTTGCGTGCTCATGCGGCGCACGCCGACAGCGCCGCCGCGGCGGCCTCGTGATCGCTGAACGGCAGCACGCGGTCGGCCACGATCTGGCCGGTCTCGTGACCCTTGCCGGCGATCAGCAGCGCGTCACCGGGCACTAGCCCCGCGATCGCCACCCGGATCGCCTCGGCGCGGTCTCCGATCTCGCGGGCGCCGGGGGCGGCCGCCAGGATCGCGGCGCGGATGTCGGCGGGGTTTTCAGAGCGCGGATTGTCGTCGGTGACGATCACCGTATCGGCGTTGTCGGCGGCGATCGCGCCCATCAGCGGCCGCTTGCCGGAATCGCGGTCACCGCCGGCGCCGAACACCACCACCAGCCGGCGCTGTGCGTAAGGCCGCAGCGCCTGCAACGCCTTGGCCAGCGCGTCGGGCTTGTGCGCGTAGTCGACGAACACCGGCGCGCCGCGGCAATCGCCGACCCGTTCGAGCCGCCCCTTGGCGCCCTCGAGATGGTCGAGCGCCGCGAACACCTGGTCGGGATCGCCGCCGGTGACGATCGCCAGGCCGGCGGCGACCAGCGCATTCTCGATCTGAAACTCGCCGACCAGCGGCAGATGCACCGCGCGCATTTCCCCGCGATGTTCGAGCGTCAGCTTCTGGGCGAAGCCGTCGATCACCGCCTCGACCAGGCGGATGCCGTCGGCACCGCCGTCGCCGTTGCGGCCGACCATCATGATGCGCAGCTTGCGCGCGGTGGCGGCGTCGATCACCGCCTTGGCGCAATCATGATCCGCCGAGATCACCGCGCCGCCGCCCTCCACCACCAGATCCTTGAACAGCCGCAGCTTGGCGGCGAGGTAGTGCGCGACGTCGCGATGATAGTCCATGTGATCGCGCGACAGATTGGTGAAGCCGCCGGCGGCGACGCGGACGCCGTCGAGGCGGAACTGATCGAGGCCGTGCGACGACGCCTCCAGCGCCAGATGGGTGACGCCCTCGCCGGCGATCTCGTCGAGCGCGCGATGCAGCGCAATCGGATCGGGCGTGGTCAGCGAGCCATAGACGTCGCGGGTCGGCGTCACCAGGCCGATGGTGCCGATGCTGGCCGAAGCGTAGCCGAGACGCTGCCAGATCTGCCGGGTGAAAGCGGCGACCGAGGTCTTGCCGCTGGTGCCGGTGACCGCCGCGATGGTGGCGGGCTGTCTGGAGAAGACTTGCGCCGCCGCCAGCGCCAGCGCGCGGCGCGGATTGGGCACGGTGACGAAGGGCGCGCCGAGCTCGCCGCCGGGCCGCTGCTCGCCGACCACCGCAACGGCGCCGGAAGCGATCGCCTGACCGATGAAATGCGCGCCGTCGGTCTTGGCGCCGGACAGCGCGAAGAACACATCGCCGGGGCGCACCGCGCGGCTGTCGACGGCAAGCCCGGTCACGGCCAGATCGGCAAGGCCAGATCCGGCAATGCCGAGTTCGGCAGCCTGCGCGTCGAATCCGACTTCGTCGCTGAAAAGATCGCGGAGCTTCATCGTCGGTGGTCCAACCTGTCGGACAATACGAATGACAACAATTCCGGGGCTTTTAACCCAATCCGATGTCGACGCAACAGCTTGCGCGGCGCGGCGTCGCCTAGCGGGATTCCTTCGATGCCGCAAGAATAAGGCGGTCGGGCGGCGGCAGATCGAACCGCGGCTCGATCCCCAACAGCGGCGCGATGCGCGCGATCACCTTGCCGCCGGTCGGCACCGCGTTCCAGCCCGAGGTGATGAAACCATGGGTCTCGGGCAGCGCCTGCGGCTCGTCGAGCATCACCAGCACCTGGAACTGGGGATTATCCGCCGGCAGGATCGCGGTGAAGGAATTCAAAACCCTCTTCTTCGAATAGCGGCCGTTGATGACCTTTTCGGCGGTGCCGGTCTTGCCGCCGATATAATAGCCCTTGCACAACGCATCGGCCTGCCGGGCGGTGCCGACCTCGGCATTCAGCCGCATCAGATAGCGGATCTTGTCGCTGGTCTCCTTCTTGATGACGATCTTGCCATCCTTCCGCGCTTCCTCCTCGGTCCGCTTGAGGAAGGTCGGCGGGATCAGATAACCGCCATTGATCATCGCGTTGATGCCCATCACCGCCTGCAGCGGCGCCACCGCGATGCCGTGACCGAAAGCGATGGTGATGGTGTTGAGTTCGCCCCAGTGTTTCGGCACGATCGGCGAGGCGCTCTCCGGCAGTTCGGTGCGCAGCCGATCCATCTGACCGACCTTCTTCAGGAACGCCTTGTGCGCCTCGACGCCCTGCGCCAGCGCGATCTTCGCCGCGCCGATATTGGACGAGTATGTGAAGACTTCCGACAAGGTGATCGAACGGCCGAGATGATGATCGTCGTGAATCGTGAACCGGCCGTACCGCAGGGCGCTGCGGACGTCGTATAACGAGTTCAGCGTGGCCTTGCCGGAATCCAGCGCCATCGCCAGCGTCAGCGTCTTGAAGGTCGATCCCATCTCGTAGACGCCGGTGGTCAGCCGGTTGATGCGGTCGGGGTCGTTGGCTTGTTGCGGATCGTTGGGGTCGAAATCCGGCAGCGACACCATCGCGACGATCTCGCCGGTGTTGACGTTGGAGACCAGACCGGACGCCGCCTTGGCGCTGTACTTCTCCTTGGCCTTGAGCAATTCGTCGCGCAGCGCGTGCTCGACGCGCAAATCGACCGCGAGCTCGACCGGCTTCTGCAGCCGGTCGCTGGCAAAGCCGGCGCGGTGCAGATCGGCGAGGCCGTTGGTATCGAGCCAGCGTTCCAGGCCGGCGATGCCCTGGTTGTCGATATTGACGAGGCCGACAATATGCGACGCCGCGCGGCCGGCGGGATAGACCCGCTTGTTCTCGCGCAGAAAGCCGATTCCCGGAATCCCGAGCTTGTGAATGTCGTGCTGCTGCTTGGGCGTGATTTCGCGCTTGAGCCAGGCGAAGCCCTTTTTCGACGACAGCCGCTCGCGGACCTCAGGCGTGTCGAGATCCGGCAGCGTCGCGGTCAACAATTCGATCGCCTCGTCCTTGTCGATGATGCGGCGCGGCTCGCTGAACAGCGAGGGCACCTTGACGTCGGTGGCGAGAATTTCACCGTTGCGGTCGACGATATCCGGTCGCGCCGTGGCGATGGCGTCCTGCGAGGAGGTCCGCCGCGCGCCATGCGCGTCGCCGATCACCGCCAGCGTCACCAGCCGGAACGCGATTACGCCGTAGATCGCCGCGAATGCGACTATCGCAAAGCCGACGCGGACGCGCGCCTTGACGTGACGATCGACGTCCTTGCCGTACAGCAGGCTGCGGATCAGCCGCTGCCGCCATGGCACGTGATGACCCGCAAGCGGGATGACTTGATCGGTCAATGCGCAACCTCCGGCGCCGGCAGCGAGCCGGTGATGATGTCGGGGTCGATGGTCTCGATCATCGCACCGATCGGATCGGGATCGCCGGGATTGACGATGCTGGGCGGCCGTTCCGGCAGGTTCTTCAACGAATCGAACTGCCGGGCGTCGATCGGCCTGAGCTTCAGATGCCGTTCGGCCAGGCCTTGCAGCCGCATCGGCGCATCGAGCTTGGCCCATTCGGCGCGCAGCGTGGCGATCGCCTCGCGCTGCACGCGCACGTCGGCGCGCAGCCGCTGCACCCGCTCGGTGCGGAACGTCGATTCCATCTTGATCCGGTAGACATAGGCGGCCGCGAACACCAGCATGCCGATGACGAGGAAATGGATGATGCGCATGATCAGCCTCCCCTCATCACGTCGGCCAGTTTCGGCCAGGCCGGCAGCGTGTCGAAATCGTGCGCCGGCGCCTGGGTGCGTTCGGCGGCGCGCAGCTTGGCCGAGCGCGCGCGCGGATTGGCGCCGATCTCCTGCGCCCCGGCGATCACCGGGCGTTTGGTCAGAATGGCGAAGCTGGGCGCCGTCTGCGCCAGTTCCGGCAGATGGCGCGAGCCGCCGCCGGTCTTGCCGCGCGCGACCAGGAAATTCTTGACGATGCGGTCTTCCAGCGAGTGGAACGACACCACGGCGAGCCGGCCGCCCGGTTTCAGCACATGCTCCGCCGCCGCCAGCGCCAGATGCAATTCGTCGAGTTCTTCATTGACGAAGATCCGCAGCGCCTGAAACGTCCGCGTCGCTGGATGGATTTCGCCAGGCTTGGCCCACACCACCTTGCCGACGATCTCGGCCAGCGCCAGCGTGGTGGTGATCGGCGCTTCGGCGCGCGCCGCGACGATCGCCTTGGCGATCTGGCGCGAATAGCGTTCCTCGCCGAAAATATAGATGATGTTGGCGAGATCGGCCTCCGAGGCCCTGGCCACGACATCGGCGGCGCTCGGGCCATGCTGGCTCATCCGCATATCGAGCGGGCCGTCGAGACGAAATGAAAAGCCACGTTCGGCCTCGTCGACCTGCATCGACGAGATCCCCACATCCATCACCACGCCGTCGACCGCAGCGACGCCCTGGGCGGCGCAGACTTCGGCCAGATTGGAGAAGCGGTCTTCGACCAGCGTCAGGCGCCCGTCGGCCCGATCGACCAGATCGAACCCGCCGGCGATCGCGCTGCGATCCCGGTCAATCCCGATCACCCGGGTCTCGGCTGTATCGAGGATCATGCGGGAATAGCCGCCGGCGCCGAAGGTGGCGTCGACATAGACGCCGCCATCGCGCGGCGCGAGCAGGTCCACCGCTTCGCGGCCAAGCACGGGGATGTGGCGGGGCGCGCTCGACATCAGCCACGCGCTCCTTGCGCGCCGGCCGCAGCCCTGCGCCAGCCGCCGGCCGGGGCAGCGCGGTGCAGGATCGGCGTGGATTCGAACAGGCCCATTTAGCTTCAGATCTCCGCGCATCGCCCGGACCTTCGCGGCGAGCAGCCGCCGCAAGGCGGGATGGATGGTTCCGTTCAAAGCAACCTTCGGCCCACCCACGCGACCAGCTGGTACATCCGGCCTTCGGCGTGGATTGGGATGGTTCGCCATTGGTTTTGAGCGTCAAATGGAACCTTGACCGCCCCTTTCGGTGCGGCCGTTCACCACTCAGTAACGGCGCTTAGCCTTAAGAAAACGTTGACGATGAGCGGAGGATTCTCCGCAATGTCCCGACCGCTGGGCTTCGGCATGGTAACGGGGTGATGCGTCATTCCCACAGTCCACAGAAAATGGCGAAACCGTGTCATGGGATTGTTGCACGGGCCGGAGCAGCCCCGGATAGTGCAGCGTTGCAGAGGCTCGGCGCATCAGCGCCGTCGCCGCGCTCTTGCCCGGTTTGAGATGTCCGATGCTGTTAGGTCCGTTCGCGTCTGCTGGTTTTGAGTCGAAGCGTCGACGTGCCCTCCCTTTGCCGAAGGGCATAACCGATATGAAGACCTTCACCCCTGATTCCTCGGTGGTCTCCGACGTGATTCCGTCGCCGAACCATGGCGAGCGCAACAAGGGTCGGCTGCCCGACATGATCGTGCTGCACTATACCGGGATGCCCGATGTCGAGGGCGCGTTGGCGCGGCTGTGCAAATCCGGAACTGAGGTCTCGGCCCATTACGTCGTGCTGGAAGAGGGCCGGATCCTGCAATGCGTGCCGGAATCCCGCCGAGCCTGGCATGCCGGCTCGGCATTGTGGGCCGGTGAGCACGACATCAACTCATGTTCGATCGGAATCGAGATCATCAACCGCGGCCATGATTGGGGCTATCCGGATTATCCGCTTCGGCAGATCGCCGCGGTGATCGCGCTGTGTCGCGGCATCATGCTGCGCCGTGGCGTGCCGAGCCACCGCGTGCTGGGCCATTCCGACGTGGCGCCGGCGCGCAAGAAGGATCCCGGCGAGAAATTTCCCTGGGAGGCGCTGGCCAATTCCGGCGTCGGCCAATGGGTCTATCCCGCCCCGATCGTCAGCGGCGATACATTGCGGCTGGGAGCCACGGGCGATGACGTCCGCGCCCTGCAGCAGGCGCTGGCAGATTATGGCTACGGCCTTACGCCGAACGGCAAGTTCGACGCGCAGACCGTAGAGGTCGTGACCGCGTTTCAGCGGCATTTCCGCCCGGCCAAGGTCGACGGCATTGCCGATGTCTCGACCCTGGCGACGCTGCGGACCCTGCTGACGACGTTTCCGACCTCCAGCCGGCCCCTGTCCGCGGCCTCCTGATCCGGCGTCCGCCGCGGCGCGACTTGACGCGGCGGCGCGCAGCCCGCATGGCTTGCGCATCAGTCGGCCGGACGGCCGCTCCCGCTATGGTCGAAAGGCTGCGGGGGAGGAAAGTCCGGGCTCCATCGACATACGGTGCCGGATAACGTCCGGCGGGGGCGACCCCAGGGAAAGTGCCACAGAGAACGAACCGCTTCCCCCACCCTTCCCTCCCCCGCTTGCGGGGGAGGGTCAGGGTGGGGGCGAGTAAGGGTGAAAAGGTGCGGTAAGAGCGCACCGCGTGTCCGGCAACGGAGACGGCATGGTAAACCCCACCGGGAGCAAGACCGAATAGGGACGGCACCGCGGACAGTTCGCTTTCGGGCGATAACTCCGCAGGGCTATGTCAAGCTCGACCGTCCGGGTAGGTTGCTTGAGGCCATGTGCAAACATGGTCCCAGAGGAATGGCCGTCGCGTATCGTGCGCGCAAGCGTACGGTGCCCTCCAGAACCCGGCTTACAGGCCGGCTGATACTTATTCGCGCAAGCGAGACAACGAGGGGTTCGGCGCCACCACGCCGAACCCCTCGCCCGTTTCGACCTCATTCCGCAGCCGCAATGCCTTCGCCCAGCAAAGCCTGTTCGCCCTGCAAGGCTTGCTCGACTTGCATAGCCTGGCGCTCGAACAACCCGCGATAGATGCCGCCGGCGCGCGCGGCGAGCGTGGCGTGGGTGCCCTGCTCGGCGATCCGGCCGTGGTCGAACACCAGGATCCGATCGAGGCTGCGCACGGTGGAGAGCCGATGCGCGATCACGATCGCGGTGCGGCCCTTCATCAGCCGCTCCATCGCCTGCTGGATCAGCGCCTCGGATTCCGAATCCAGGCTCGAGGTCGCCTCGTCCAGGATCAGCACCGGCGCGTCCGCCAGAAACGCCCGCGCCAGCGCGACGCGCTGCCGTTCGCCACCCGACAGCTTGACGCCGCGCTCGCCGACCAGCGTGCCATAGCCCTTCGGCAGCCGCATGATGAAGTCATGCGCATTGGCGAGCTCCGCCGCCTGCTGGATCGCCGCCATTCCGGCGCCGGGCCTGCCATAGGCGATGTTCTCGGCCAGCGAGCGGTGAAACAGGATCGGATCCTGCTGCACGATGGCGATCTGGCTGCGCAGCGATTGCTGCGTCACCTTGGCGATATCCTGACCGTCGATCAGGATGCGGCCGCCGCTGACGTCGTGGAGCCGCTGAATCAGCTTCACGAAGGTGGTCTTGCCGGACCCCGAGCGGCCAACCAGCCCGACCCGTTCGCCGGCGCGGATCTCCACCGACAACCCGTCATAGAGCGGCGTCGGATGGCCGCCATAATGGAACGTGACGTCGTCGAACACGATGCGGCCACCCCGGATCGAAATCGGCGCGGCGCCGGGCGCGTCCTCGATGCCCGTCGCCTCGTCGTGGATCGCGACCAGCTCATCCATGTCGTTGACCGAGCGCTGCAGATTGTTGATGTGCATGCCGACATCGCTCAGATAGGCGTGGATGATGTAGTAGCTGGTCAGGACAAAAGTGACGTCGCCCGCCGTGGCGCGGCCGGCCATCCACAACAGCAAGGCGCCGCCGATCACCGCGGCGCGGACGCAGAGCAGCACCGCCAGTTGCGCGGTCGAAGTGTAGTTGTAGCGCATCCAGGTACGCAGCACCCGCGACCGCCAGCGCGTGATGACGCGCGCCAGCCGTCCGTCCTCGCGGCTCTCCGCCCCGAACGACTTCACCACCGCATTGCAGGTCAGCGCATCCGCCAGCGTTCCGCCGACCCTGGTGTCCCACGCATTGGAGAGCCGGGCGGCGGGCGCGATGACGCGGATCGACAGCATCACCGTCATCCCGATATAGACCAGCGAGCCGATCCCGATCACCAGGCCCAGTGACGGCCAATGCAGGCCTAGCAGGATCATCGATCCGACCAGCACGACGATCGACGGCAGCAGCGCCATCAGCAGCGTGTCGTTGAGCAGATCGAGCGCCCACATTCCCCGTGTCACCTTGCGCACGGTGGAGCCGGCGAAGCTGTTGGCGTGCCACTCGGTGGAGAAGCGCTGCACCCGCGCGAACGCCTCGCGCGCCACGTCGGACATGATCCGCAAGGTGAACGGCACGATCGCCTGCATTCCGGCAAACCGCATCACCACCGAGATCACCCCGAGCGCGACGATCGCTCCGAAGGCGATGAAGGCGGCGCGGCGCGCCGTCGGATCGGTCGCGCCGGCCGTGACGGCGTCGACCAGATGGCCCGAGAACAGCGGCATGAACAGGTCGGCGACGGTGGCGCCGAGCAGCCCGAAGGCGACCGCGAGGGCTCGGGCCGGCTGCTTCAGCCAGTGCCGAAACACGAAGGGCAGCACCGAGCGCATCGCGGTCGGTCGCGGCTTGGATTGCGTGGTCATGACATTATCCCGCCCGCGCTCACGCAGGGCAGCTCCAAGGTTGACGAGCGGCGTCAGGGCGCACGCAAACGTCTTTGAAAACACGAAAACGGCTTTTGTGGTCGGAGCGACCGGGACCTAAGCCCGATCAATGCTGGCGGACATCGCCCTCAGCAGGCGGCGCGGGCATCCGGGCGCGACATCGGACGCGGAGGCGCGATCTGCGAACGCATTTTGATCATGCAAATCTCCCCCGGTTCGAGTGACAAGACGCCATCTTATCCGGCTTGCGGCGCGTTAGCAAGATCGCGCGCGCGTCAATGCCCCTCGGCCGCCGCCATCGGGTTGGCCGGCTTGGCCAGCAGCAGCACCAGGGTGGCGAGGCCGAGATAGAAGAAGGTCAGCAGGAAGAATGAATCGGCGAAGCTCATCACCACCGCCTGGCGGTGCACGATCTGGTTGAGCTGCTTCATCGCCATTCGCGAGGCATCGCCCATGCCCTGGAATTTCTGGGTGAACAGGTTCAGCAGCTCCACCGCCTTGGCGTTGCCCCAGGTCACCTTGTCGTGCAGCCGCGAGATGTGAAAATCGGTGCGGTCGTCGAGCGCGGTGTTGATCAGGGCGAGGCCGACCGCGCCACCCAGATTGCGGGTCAGATTGAACAGGCCGGAGGCGTTCTTGACCCGCTGCGGCGGCAGCGTGCCGAGCGCGATGTTGTTGACCGGGACCATCGCCATCATCATGCCGACGCCGCGGAAGATCTGCGGCCACAGCAATTCGTAGAAGTCGTAGTCCTTGGTCATCCAGGTCATCTGCCAGGTGCCGATCGCGAACAGCACCAGGCCGACGGCGATCAAGATGCGCATGTCGAACTTCGCCATCAGCCTGCCGACGACCGGCGCCGAGCAGAACATCGCGATGCCGGAGATGAACATGGTCTCGCCGATCATCAACGCGCTATAGCCGCGCACTTCGGCGAGGTAGCGCGGATACAGATAGGTCAGGCCGTACAGGCCGATGCCGACGCAGAATGAAAACATGCAGCCGAGCGCGAAATTGCGGTTGGTGAAGGCGCGGATATCGACGATCGGCTCGCGCGCGGTCAGCACCCGCCAGAAGAACAGCACCGCCGAGACCACGCAGACCACAGCGAACACGGCGATATATTCGTCGTGGAACCAGTCGTTACGCGGGCCTTCCTCGAGCACATATTCCAGCGAGCCGAGGAAGCCGCCCATGAAGCCCAGCCCCCACCAATCGAAATGATTCAGCAGTTCGAGATGCGGTTCGTCGAAATCGACCAGCGCCAGCACGCCGACGGTGATGGCGATGCCGGGGATCACATTGATGAAGAACAGCCAGTGCCACGACATCAAATCGGTGATGTAGCCGCCGACGGTGGGGCCGACGGTCGGCGCCAGCGTGGCGACGAGGCCGATGATCGGGCCGACGATGTGGAATTTGCTGCGCGGAAACACCGTATAGGCCGAGGCGAACACCGTCGGGATCATGCCGGCGCCCAAAAATCCCTGGATCGCCCGCCACAGGATCATCTGCTCGATCGACGAGGTGAAGCCGCACATCAGGCTGGCGAAGGTGAAGCCCGAGGCCGAGATCGCGAACAGCATCCTGGTGCCGAGCGCGCGCGACAGGAATCCGGACAGCGGGATCGCGATCACTTCGGCGATCAGATAGGCGGTCTGCACCCAGGACACTTCGCTGGCGCTGGCCGACAGCCCGGCCTGGATTTCCGCCAGCGATGCCGAGACGATCTGGATGTCCAGGATCGACATGAACATCCCGAACACCATGATCAGGAACGCGACCAGCCGCCGCGGCGCGACGTGCTCGGACGGCACCGCCATCACCGGCGCACCGGGAATCGGCGCGTGCCGCCCTGGCGTCGTGGGGGTCGCGGTCGCCATCAGGGCTTGGTGTGGACGCGGACGTAGACCGACATGCCCGCCCGCAGCATGTTTTCCCGGGCGACCGCGGCCGGGACGCTGATCCGAACCGGCACCCGCTGCACGATCTTGGTGAAATTGCCGGTGGCGTTGTCGGGCGGCAGCAGCGTGAACACCGAGCCGGATGCCGGCGACAGGCTTTCCACGGTGCCCTCGATGGCGCGGCTGGAGAAGGCGTCGACCGAGATGTCAACTTTCTGGCCGGGCTTCAGGCGGCGCAGCTGGGTCTCCTTGAAATTGGCGTCGATATAGACGTCATCGAGCGGTACCACATTGCCGAGCCTTTGGCCGGCCTGGATAAAGTCGCCGATATTGACCAGCCGATTGGAGAACACGCCGTCGACCGGCGCGCGGACAGTGGTGAAATCCAGGTCGCGCTCGGCCTTGGCCAGCGCGCTTTGCAGCTCGAGCAATTGCGCGCGGGCTTCGCCCTGCTGCGCCTTGGTGACCTCGACATTGTCGCGCGCCGCGGCGAACGCCGCCTGCGCTGCCACCACGGCAGCGGCGCTCTGATCCCGGGTCGCCTGCGACAATTCGAAGGTGGCGCGCGAGGCGAAGCCCTTGGTGCTCAGCGATTGCTGACGATCGAAATCGAGCCCGGCGCGTTTGGCCGCGGCATCGGCCGAGGTCAGTTGCGCCTTGGCCTGCTCCACCGCGCTTTGCTGCGCAGTGACCTGGCGACCGATCCGCTCGATCGTCGCCTGCTGGGTGGCGATCCTGGCGCGGGCGGAATTGACCGCAATGCGGTAATCGCCATCGTCGATCCGGAACACGACGTCTCCGGCATGGACCTCGACATTGTCGCCGACGCCGATCGCCTCGATATGGCCGGACACCCTTGCGCCGAGCGTGGTGTTGTTGGCGCGGACATAGGCGTCATCGGTGCCGATCAGGAAACGGCCGACCAGCATGTAGTCGACGCCGTAGGCGACGACCGCGAGCGCGGCCACGATGCCGAGCCCGATCAGGATCCATTTGCGCCTGCCGGATTTTGGCGCGGCCGCGGTCGGCGCCGTAATCTCATCTGCCGCAGGCGCGGCCGGCTCGGCGGCCGGAGCAACCGGCCCGCGCGGCGCGGCAGGTTCGTCGTGCGGCTGCTCACGCAGCAATTCGGCATGCGCCAGGGAATCGGCCTCGGCCACCACGTTCCCGTCCACATCCGGCTCGGGACGACGGATGCGGGCGGTTTGATCGCGTCCGGCCATAGGGCCTCCTGATTGATCCATGGCAAGCCATCGCCGCCCTACGCATGCGACCGCCCCCAAGGCCTATAAGTACCATTGACCGAACGGTTCGGTCAAGATAGTTCTGTCCTGCGACGATCATACCGAACCGCCCCTTTCGGGGCGTATTCACGCGAGTCTTTATTGAGGACAGGCTGAACCGATGGTTTCGATTTCGCCCACGACGGCTTTGCCCGATCACGACGACGACAACGCCAAGCGCCGTCAGATTCTGCGCGGCGCCCGCGCGGTGTTCATGGATCTCGGCTTCGACGGCGCCAGCATGGGCGAGATCGCCCGTGCGGCCGGCGTGTCGAAGGGCACGCTGTACGTCTATTTCACGGACAAGAATTCGCTGTTCTGCGAGATCATCGAGCAGGAGAGCGCCGAGCAAGGCATGCTGACCTTCGACTTCCCGCCTGACCGAGACGTCGAGACCTCGCTCAAGGTGTTTGGCGCCGCCTATACCAAGCTGTTGTGCGACCCTCGTCACGCATCGGCGATCCGCACGGTGATGGCAATCGCCGAGCGGATGCCAGAGGTTGGCCAGCGCTATTACGAACGGGTGATCGCCAATTCGCTCGGCCGATTCACGCGCTATCTCGAGCAGCAAGTGCAGGCCGGCACGCTCGCCATCGACAATTGCTACCTCGCCGCGTCGCAATTTACCAAATTATGCCAGGCCACGCTGTTTCTGCCCTACATATTTCAGGTGGCGGACGTCCCCTCCCCCGACCGCATCGCCGAGGTCGTCGACAGCGCCACGCGGATGTTCATGGCGACCTATCGGGCGTCGGGCAAGCCGGCCTATTCGTCGTCGGAACCGTCCTCGCCCGGGACCGCTTGATACGACAACGCTTTTCGCGCGCCAAGCGCCCCGGTGACGCCGGAAAACCCACCCGCATAGGGATTATTGTGCTGGGCTCGCGCCGCGACCTCCTCGCCGGAGACCGCCGCCGGCTGGCAGATCACCCGGCGACGCTTGCGGCGCATCAGGTCGACGTGAATGTGATCGTAGTGATAGACATTCGAGCCCGGCGCCAGCACGGTGTTGAACACTTGGCACGCCGTTCCCTGGACATCGCGCAGGAAGCCCTGCTCTTCCGGCAGCCCCTTCCAGCCTTTCTTGACGCTGATGTGCCGGCCATCGGCCAGCGTGAAGCCGGCGACATCGAGCGCGTTGCCGAAGGCGTGTTCGGAAATATGCGCGCGCGAATTGCCGTTCATGCCGCGACACGAATAGGCCGAAATCTGCTTGATCTCGACCACGCGCACACCGAACCAGCGCATCGCCGCCGGCTGCACGCCCTCGGCCAGCCAGCGATCCAGCGCCGAGACGATCGGACAGGCCAGCGTCGCCACCGGCTTGAGCGCCACCGGCCCGACCGCGCTGGTGACATTGCCCTGCGCGGGGCCCAATCGCGGCACCGGATCGGCCATGGCACGCCCGTCATTCGGCATCGGGTATTGCATCGGGCTCGCCTGCCGCGCCGGCTGATCATTGCGGTCCGCCGGATAGGGCGAAGCCGACTCATAAGGTGAGCGCGGCAGCGATCCCGGGCCCTCTGCCGGCAAGGCGATCTCTTCGCGATTGTCGACGACGCCCGGCGCATTCAGCGACACCGGACCAGAGCCGGCGCCGGCGACAGGCTCAGGGTACTGGGTCTGGGGATAGGATGACACCGGCCGCGCCAGCGGCGGCTGCGCGCCGGGCCAACGCGGCTGGTTGCGACCGATCGCGGCCGGCGGCCGCAATTCATCGGCAAAGCCGTAACTGGCATTGCTCTCGCCGAGCGCCGCGACCTTGAGCGGAAACTCGGCGCCGCAGACGCCGGGACCCGAAATCGGATCGATCCGAACCAGCTCGGCAGTCTCCTTGACCGCGCCGGATTTCAGACATGCGACCTCTGCCTCTGCCCGCCACGGTTCGCGCTCGGCGGTTTGAAACATACCGCGACCACAACCCGCTAACGATACGAGGACCAGGGAGCCGACAAGATACAAACGAACTCCACGCGTCATCCGCGCACAATCCGCCAAGTTGATTAAGGACTATTGAATCGAAGCGATTCATCTTCCCTTAACCATGCTCACCCCACTGGCTCTCCAGACGGTGTGCACCGCTTCCGGTACGCGGCGCGTCAACCGGCGACGCGGCTGCGCGCATCCAGCAAACGGATCGAGGACCGCCCGCGCTCGCGGCTGCTGCAAGCGCGCTTTTGGATCGCCATCGGCGTCGGCGGCTCGCCGCGCACCGTCGCGCCGCAACGATCGCAAGACCTCGCCGGACAATATTACCGTCGATCAGGATCGCCGACGGTCGCGCGGCACGACCGACCGATCACCTCGTAGTAATACCAGTTCGATAGGCCGATGACGCAAAAAGCCTCGAAGAGTAAGCTTGAGGGCAGAGGTTAACTACACCTCGGCGTTGACGCCGCGATTGGAGCCGGTCAACTGCTGTCATGATCAATGATGACGACAACTACGCACTCGACCCGCTCGGAAACCGGGTCCTGATCGGCTTGTCCGCGGAAGAGACCGCGGAGTTCTTCCGGCTGGAGGATGAGATCGGCAAGACCGGGCTGTTGCCGCAGATCTCTCCCGACGAATGGTGCCGTCCCGAGGACCGCCGCTGGCTCGAACTCTACGAGAAACATGAATCGGCGCGGCGGCCGTTCCTGCGCAGCAGCAAAACCCGGCATTGAGCCCGCCCCATCGCCGTGCTAGCCGTCCCGGCAACAACAATGACAGGGCGGTAAACCATGCTTGAGGCAGTGATCTGGGATTTCGGCGGCGTGTTGACGACTTCGCCCTTCGAGGCTTTTAGCCGCTACGAGACCGCACGCGGCCTGCCCGCCGACATCATCCGCCGCACCAATGCGGCGAACCATTTCGAGAATGCCTGGGCGAGGTTCGAGCGCGCCGAGGTCGATCTCGACACTTTCGACCAGCTGTTCGCCGCCGAATCGCTGGCGCTCGGCGCCGAAGTCCGCGGCCGCGACGTGTTGCCGCTGTTGTCGGGCGAATTGCGCCCGGAGATGGTCGAGGCGCTGCGGATCGTCAAATCCAACTGCAAGACCGGCTGCATCACCAACAACCTGCCCGCCAACGCGATCGGCAGCGCCGCCGGCCGTTCGCTCTACATCGCCGAGGTGATGGCGCTGTTCGACCACGTCATCGAGTCGGCCAAGATCGGCTTGCGCAAGCCCGACCCGCAGATCTACCGGATGATGGTCGAAGCGCTGGGCGTCGATCCCAAAAACTGCGTCTATCTCGACGATCTCGGCGTCAATTTGAAGCCGGCCCGCGATATGGGCATGACCACGATCAAGGTACTGAGCGCCGAGCAGGCGCTCGCCGAACTCGAAGCCGCGACGGGACTGACCCTGCGCAAGGCCTAGCGCAGCTATCAGGCAAAATATCTCGCCTCTTGGTGCTGGGAGTCATTCCGGGGCGCGAGGCCCGTCAGTGCGTTACGCACGTCTTCGACGTGCTATGGGCCGAGCGAACCCGGAATCTCGCGGCACCGCAGAGCGCTCAGCGAGATTCCGGGTTCGCGCGCAGCTGACGCTGCGTGCGCCCCGGAATGACAGCTCCCGCACGCGCAGGCCGAATCGCCATTCGCGCCGCGTCAGCGCACCTGTTCGACGACCGGCCCTTTCGCGTCGCGCTCGTACCAGCCCTTGGAGCGGTTGACGATCCACACCACGGTCAGCATCACCGGCACCTCGATCAGCACGCCGACGACGGTGGCGAGTGCCGCGCCGGACTGGAAGCCGAACAGGCTGATCGCCGCCGCCACCGCGAGCTCGAAGAAATTCGAGGCGCCGATCAGCGCCGACGGGCCGGCGACGCAATGCTGCTCGCCGAACAGCCGGTTCAGCAGATAGGCAAGGCCGGCGTTGAAATAGACCTGGATCAGGATCGGCACTGCCAGCAGCGCGATGATCAAAGGCTGGCTCAGGATCTGCTCGCCCTGGAAGCCGAACAGCAGGACCAGGGTCGCCAGCAGCGCCAGCAGCGACAATGGCTGCAACCGGCCGAGCAAACGCGCCAGCGCCGTCTCGCCGCCGCTCGCCAGCAACCAGCGCCGCAGCAGCTGGGCGACGATCACCGGCACCACGATATAGAGCGCCACCGACAGCACCAGCGTATCCCACGGCACGATGATCGACGACAGGCCGAGCAGCAGGCCGACGATCGGCGCAAAGGCGAACACCATGATGGCGTCGTTGAGCGCGACCTGGCTCAAAGTGAAATGCGGCTCGCCCTTGGTCAGATTCGACCACACGAACACCATCGCGGTGCAGGGCGCCGCCGCCAGGATGATCAGCCCGGCGATGTAGCTGTCGACCTGCGCCGCGGGCAGATAAGGCCGGAACACATAGCCGATGAACAGCCAGGCCAGCGCTGCCATCGAGAACGGCTTCACCGCCCAGTTGATGAACAGCGTGACGCCGATGCCGCGCCAATGTTCCTTGACGCGGCCGAGTGCTGCGAAATCGATCTTGATCAGCATCGGCACGATCATCAGCCAGATCAGCGCCGCCACCGGCAGGTTGACCCGGGCGATCTCGGCGGCGCCGATCGCCTGAAACACCCCGGGCATCAGATGGCCGAGCGCGATCCCGGCGACGATGCACAGCCCCACCCACAGCGTCAGATAGCGTTCGAAGGTCGACATCATATCCTCCCAGGACCACACCAATTACGTCATTGCGAGCGCAGCGAAGCAATCCAGGAGGGCTGGATGCTGAGCTCTGGATTGCTTCGTCGCTGCGCTCCTCGCAATGACAGTGGGGGCAATCGTCACGCCGTCGCGGCGCGGCGGCCGTCGGCGTCGAGCACCAGCTCGCCGTCTTCCTTGCGGAATTCGCCGAGCGGTACCGCGGGCAGAATCTCCAGCACCGCCTCGGACGGCCGGCACAGCCGCACGCCTAGCGGGCTGACCACGATCGGGCGATTGATCAGGATCGGATGCGCCATCATGGCGTCGAGCAGCTGCGTGTCGGAAAGACCGGGCGCGCCGAGGCCGAGCTCCGCATAGGGCGTGCCCTTCTCGCGCAGCAGCGCACGCACCGGAATGCCCATCCGCGCCACCAGTTGCTGCAGCATGTCGCGCGACGGCGGCGTCTTGAGATATTCGATCACATGCGGCTCGATCCCGGCATGGCGGATCAACGCCAGCGTATTGCGCGAGGTGCCGCATTGCGGGTTGTGGTAGATGACGACGTCCATGACCGGCCTCATGCCACGTTGGGGCGTGGCATCGAGGCGCCCTCGCCGCGGCCGATATCGCGCAATTTGGTGCCCAGCGTCAGCGGGTCGAGCTGCCGCAACGGCAAGGCGGTGAAAATCGAAATCCGGTTCTTCAGGTAGCGCAGCGCGGTGACGAAGGCGGCTTCCTTGTCGAAGTCCGTGCCCGTCACCTCGGCGGGATCCTCGATGCCCCAATGCGCGGTCATCGGCTGCCCCGGCCACACCGGGCAAGCCTCTCCGGCGGCGCTGTCACACACCGTGAACACGAAATCCATCACCGGCGCGTCGGCCGCCGCGAATTCCTGCCAGCTCTTCGAGCGCAACCCCTCGGTCGGATAGTCGAAGCTCCGCAGCACCTTCAGCGCGATCGGATTGACCTGCCCCTTGGGCTGGCTTCCGGCCGAGAACGCTTCGAACCGGCCGCGGCCTTCCTTGCGCAGGATCGACTCGGCGATGATCGAGCGCGCCGAATTGCCGGTGCACAGGAATAATACGTTATACACGGGTGTGGGCATTGGATTTTCCTTTCTGCGGCGGACAACATGGCGTCAAATCGGCGATCAGCGGCGCGCAGACCTCCGGCCGGCCGCCGCAGCAATCCTTGATCAGGAACAGCGCCACCTCCTGAAATCGCGCCAGATCGGCGCGGTAGACGATCGAGCGGCTGGCGCGCCGCGACGACACCAGCCCGGCGCGGGTCAGGATCGACAGATGCGACGACATGGTGTTCTGCGGCACCGCCAGAACGCGGGCGATCTCGCCGGCGGCGAGCCCGTCCGGCTCGTGCTTCGCCAGCAGCCGAAACACCTCGAGCCGGGTTGATTGCGCTAGCGCCGCTAATGCCAATATGGCCTGCTCTGATTCCATATATCGAGATTTACAGATATTTCCACAGCCGTCAAGCCGACATCACGCTATTTCGGTATTACTCGAAATATGGTTTGACGGCCGACGCTTCGCGTGGCACGCTGGCATCATGAAAATCGACGACGCCGCCAGAAAGCTCGAAGCGCTGGGCAACCCGACAAGGCTGAAGATCTACCGGGTGCTGGTGCGCGCCGGCGAGGCTGGCACGCCGGTCGGCCGGCTGCAGGAGAAGTTGAAGATCGCGCCGTCGACGCTGTCGCATCATCTCAAGACGCTGGTTTCGGCCGGGTTGATCCGGCAGCAGCGCGCGGCGACGACGCTGCATTGCCATGCCAATTACGACGTGATGCGCGGGCTGGTCGACTTCATGGTGGCGGAATGCTGCGCCGACGAAGCCGACGACAAGGAGATCAGCGACGCGGCATGACCGCCGCAAAGTCGCGCAAAGACGCGGCCACTAATTCGATTATTCCGGTTTTACAGAATATCACGCCGACGTTTTCGACCCATCCCAACGAAGCAGCCGACAGGAGCATCCGATGACCCAGACCGACATGACCGAAGTGGTTCGCGAGAAATATGCCGAGGCGGCGCTGCGCGCCGGCGGCTCGTGTTGCGGCGGCGGCGTGGAGAACGTCAGCCCGATCACCTCGAACCTTTATGACCAGGTCCAGACCGACGCCCTGCCCGACACCGCGGTGCTGGCCTCGCTGGGCTGCGGCAACCCGACCGCGCTGGCTGAACTGAAGCCCGGCGAGACCGTGCTCGACCTCGGCTCCGGCGGCGGCATCGATGTACTATTGTCGGCGCGCCGGGTCGGCCCGACCGGCAAGGCCTATGGGCTCGACATGACCGACGAGATGCTGGCGCTGGCGCGCGACAATCAGCGCAAGGCCGGCGCCGACAATGTCGAATTCCTCAAGGGGCAGATCGAGGCGATCCCGCTGCCGGACAATTCGGTCGACGTCATCATCTCGAATTGCGTCATCAACCTGTCGGCCGACAAGGACAAGACGCTGCGCGAGGCGTTCCGGGTGCTGAAGCCCGGCGGCCGTTTCGCCGTCTCCGACGTGGTGACGCGCGGCGAGATTCCCGCCGACGTCCGCGGCAGCGCGCTGTTGTGGATCGGCTGCATCGCCGGCGCGCTCGACGAGGACGATTATCGCGCCAAGCTCGCCGCGGCCGGCTTCGACGCCATCGAGATCGTGCCGACCCGGATCTACCAGGTCGAGGACGCGCGCGAATTCCTCACCGCCAAGGGCATCGACGTCGACGCGATCGCCCCGCAGATCGACGGCAAGTTCATGGGTGCCTTCGTGCGCGGCACCAAGCCGGCGGCCGGCTGATCGCCGCTCGGGCCTCGGTCGGGCGCCGGTCGTGCCGGCGCCCGCCTTCAACGGGCGTTACAGGCTGTCGCCGAAATCGGCGCGGAATTTCGCCACCAGCCGCTCCTGCCAGTCCGACACCGGCGTCAGCAGCCCGTAGAAGAAGCGCAGCACCTCGGGCTCCTCGACGAATTTCAAGCCGCCGATCAGCGCGCGGTTGTCGTACAGCCAGGCGATGCGGTCGACCGCGTATTTGACCTGCGACAGCGTGAACACGCGGCGCGGCAGCGCGAGCCGCACCAGCTCCATATTGGCGAACACTTCGCGCCCATCCGGCTCGCGCTGTTCCGACAGCGTGCCGCGCTCCATGCCGCGAATCCCGCTGGCGATGTACAGCGCCGCCGCCAGTGCGCCGGCCGGGTACTGGTCCTGCGGGATGTGGTCGACGAAGTCCTTGGCGTTGACGTGGCAGCCGAGCCCGCCCGGCGGGGTGATCACCGGCACGCCGCGCTCCAGCAGCTGATCCACCATATAGGCGATGAATTGCGGCCCCTGGTTGATCATGTCCTCGTCCATGGTCTCTTCGAGGCCGACCGTGAGCGCTTCCATCTCGCGCACCGACATCCCCCCATAGGTGAGGAAGCCCTCATAGAGCGGCACCATCGGCCGCATTTTTTGGTAGATCGCCTCGTCGCGAATGCAGATGCCGCCGCCGCGGGCGCAGCCGAGCTTGCGCGCCGAGAAATAGACGATGTCGCAGAGGTCGGCGGTGGCGCGGGCGATCTCGCGGATGCTGAGATCCTTGCAGACGTCCTCGCGGACCTTGTTGAAATACAGATTGTCGGCCAGCAGGCTGGCGTCGAGCACCAGCAGGATGCCGGAATCGCGGCACACCGCGCTGACATCGGCGAGGTTCTGCAGCGAGATCGGCTGGCCACCGATCAGATTGGTGCCGGATTCCATCCGCACGAAGGCGATGTTGTCGGCGCCGCGGGCGCGGATCAGCGCCCGCAATTTGGCGATGTCCATATTGCCTTTGAACGGCTCGGCGCTGACCACTTCCAGCCCGGCGTCGGTCACCAGTTCCTCGACGCTGCCGCCCTGCAGGGTGATATGCGCCTTGGTGGTGGTGAAGTGATAATTCATCGGCACCACCGAACCCGGCGTCACCAGCACCTTGGCCAAGATGTGCTCGCAGGCGCGGCCCTGATGGGTCGGCAGGAAATAGCGCATCCCGAAGATGTCGCGCAGCTTGGCTTCCAGCCTCGTATAGGTGGCGCTGCCGGCGTAGGAATCGTCGGCGACCATCATCGCGGCCTGCTGCTGGTCGCTCATGGCATTGACGCCGGAATCGGTCAACATGTCGAGAAAGACGTCGGCGTTTTGCAGCAGAAAGGTGTTGTTGCCCGCCGCCGAGATTTTTTCCAGCCGGCGTTCGATCGGCGGCAGGTTCAGCTTCTGGACGATCCGCACCTTGTGCATTTCCAGCGGCACCGCCTCGTTGCCGTAAAACTTTACGCTTGCCATCCCGGTTCTCCACGCCTGCCCGCGCGACCGCGGGTGGTATGGCTTATCGATGCGATGGGAAATCTCAATTGCGCCCGATCAAACCGGGGCCGGGGCGGTTGGTGAAACAATTCCCTACCCGAATGAAACCAAATTGCCCGTCCGACGCAAATGTCCTGAAACGGTTGCCGGGTTAAAGCTCGTCCCAACAACGCGCCGAATGGCGCTGGCGCCGGCAATCCGGCGCTCCAACAGGGCGTTCAAACAGGGGATAGGCCATGTCATATTTCAGGCTCGCCAGAAATGGCGCCGCTTTCGGCGCGCTGATGATCGGCTCCATTGCATTGTCCGGCGCGGCCCATGCCGCCCAACCACTGCCGTTTCCATTCCTGCCGTTCCTGCTGCTGCCGCAGCAAACGGCGATGCAGCCGGCGTTGCAATTGCAGCCCGAGGCGCAGCCGATGCCGCAGCGCCAAGCCGTCGCACGCGACGACGATGATTCCAGCGCGGACCTGCCGGCTCGGCTGCGGCGCCAGGTGGTGAATTATGACAGCCGCGAAGCCCCCGGCACGATCATTATCGATACGCCAAACACTTATCTTTACTATGTGCTCGGCCATGGCCGCGCGGTGCGCTATGGCATAGGCGTCGGCCGCGACGGCTTCACCTGGTCGGGCACGCAGTCGATCACCAGGAAAGCCGAGTGGCCGGACTGGACCCCGCCCGCCGAAATGATCGCGCGCCAGCCCTATCTTCCGCGCCATATGGCCGGCGGCCCCGGCAATCCGCTCGGCGCCCGGGCGATGTATCTGGGCAATACGATCTACCGCATTCACGGCACCAACGCGCCGGGCACTATCGGCACCCGGGTCTCGTCCGGCTGCATCCGCTTGGTCAATAGTGACGTCGCCGACCTCTATCGGCGGGTCAATGTTGGCGCCAAGGTGATCGTGCTGCCGCAGCAGAACCGCCGCGCCGACAGTGCGAAAGGTCAGCGCGGCTGAAGGCTCGGCCAACCATCGTCCAGTTGCAATGGCGCGCTCACTTGCGCCATTGTCTTTTTTGACGCTGCACGCGGCGCTGGGTCGCCGAACACTGACATTGCCGCGAATTTGAGGCCGATACCGCCAGCGCCGAGGCGCTGGCGTCGCGCGCGGCCTTTCTGTATTGTCCCGGCTCATTTCATCCGGAACATTGATGCGGCTTAGATATATCCTGCTCGGGGGCGCGGTTCTCGTCGTCTCGTTTGTCGCCAGCCTTAAGGTAATGGACTGGCTGGCGCCGCGCGCCGTGGTCAACCCGCCGGTCCTGGCCGCCTTGCCACCGCTGCCCGCGGTGCGCAGTTCGACCATCGTGGTGCCGGTGTCGATTCCGCTGACCGCGATCCGCGATGTTGTCGAACACGCCGCGCCACGCGACTTCGCCGGCAAGGCCAATAATCCGCTGTCCAAGATCATCAAGAACGCCGACATCGCCTGGACCGCGACCCGCGGTCCGATCAAGGTCAGCAGCGCCGGAGGGCAAATGGCGCTGGCCGCGCCGATCAATGGCTCGCTCACCGCCAAGGGCTCGCTCGACAGCAATACCCAGGGCGCGGTCGACAATGCGCTCGGCAAATTGCTCGGCGGCAAATTGGCCAAGCAGATCGGCGTCAAGATCAAGTCCTTCAACGCCAATGCCGACATCAAGGGCAGCATCGCGATCACGGCGCGGCCGACGCTGCTGCCGAACTGGCGGGTCGAGCCGAATCTGTCGGCGCAAGTCGTGCTCGGCGACAGCAATGTCGCCATCGCGGGGGCCCGCTTCAACGTGCCGGCGCAGGTCAAGCCCGCGATCGACAAGGCGGTCAACGACCAGCTGGCGAAATTGCAGCAGCGCTTCCGCGACGACACCGCGCTGGAGCGCAATGCCCGCCGCGAATGGGATCAGCTATGCCGCTCGATTCCATTGCAGGGCGCCTCGGTGCCGCAGGGCTTCTGGCTCGAATTGCGCCCGACCCGCGCCATCGCCGCGCAACCGCGGATCGACAGCGAAGCGCTGACGCTGACGCTCGGCATCGAGGCCGACACCCGGATCACCAACGTAGAGACCAAGCCGCAATGCCCGTTTCCGGCATCGCTCGACCTCGTCGGGCCGGAGGCCGCGGGCGTCAAGATTGCGATCCCGGTCGACATTCCGTTCAGCGAACTCGGCCGGATCGTGGAAGCCCAGTTTGCCGGCAAGACCTTTCCGGAGGACGGCAGCGACAGCGTCACGGTCGGTGACGCGAGCGTTGCCGCCAGCGGCGATCGGCTGCTGATCTCGCTGAAGGTCAAGGCCAAGAACAGCCGCAGCTTCTTCGGTTTTACCGGCGATGCCACGCTGCATATCTGGGGAAAACCGGTGCTCGATCAGGCCCAACAGAAGCTCCGCCTCACCGATCTCGAACTGGCGGTGGAGTCCGAAGCCGCATTCGGCCTGGTCGGCAACGCCGCCCGCGCCGCGGTGCCCTATCTGGAAAAAGTGCTGGCCGAAAAGGCCGTGTTCGATCTGAAGCCCGCCGCGATCAATGCCGAGCGCCGCGTCGGCACGATGATCGCCGATTTGAACCGCAATGAGGACGGCCTGCGCATCGCCGCGGAGATCTCCAACCTCAAGCTGGCTGACCTGGCATTCGACGCCAACAAGATCCGGGTGACCACCCAGGCCGAGGGCATCGTCCGGGTCACCATCACCAAATTGCCGGCTGAGCTGAAACCATAGCAGCAAGACAAGAAGACCGGGTGGCGCGTGCCACCCGGTCAATTCTGATTGTCTCAGATCTGATTGTCTCAGACTTATCGTCGATCAGCGTTGATCGCTTACTGGTTCTGATATTTGAACTCGGGAACCGACTTCAGCTGGTCCTTGGTGGCATTATACACCGCGTGATCCGGATACCAGCGATGCTCGCCGGACTTCGCATTGGTGGTATTCACCGCGGAACCGGTGGTGGTGCCGGCAACCGGCGCAGTGGTGGTCGTGGTCGTCGTGGTGGTGCTGTTCGCCATCTTGCTGTCGGTCGACTTATTCATCGCCGTGTTGGACGAAACCGGCTGGTTGACAAACTGCAGCTTGTCGAACGCCACCGCGACGTCACGCTCGCCGACGCCGAGGAATCCGCCGACGCCGATCACGACGCCCTGAATCTTGCCGCTGTTGTCGATCAGCAATTCGTTGATGTCGCCGAGCTTCTCATTGGCCTGATTGTAGACATCAAGGCCCATCAGCTTCGACGCGCGCCAGTCGCCCTGCTGCTGCATGGCGGACGGCGATACAACATTGGTGGTGTTGGTCATCTTGTTGGCGGGGGTTTCGGCAAAAGCGGCGGTGGCCATCAAGCTGGCACCAAGAACGCCAATGGTGAAAGTTTTTGCGAACATGGAAATTCCTTCTCGTTCGTGAATGGTGCTTCTCCAACCGCTTGCACCGCGACGCGTTCCACCGCTATGTCGTTTTCTTGAGATTGCTTCGAGGACCACCGCATCCGACAGAACCGACTGATCGACGGAACCCGATCCGCACAGCGAACATGGGCCGGAGCAAAGTTCCCGCGCGGACGATCGTTTCTGATAATTCTTGGTAAAGCCAAAATGTTGTCGGACAAGGCGGCAAATTTGATTCCGGCGGATCGCCCGCCGACCTAAGCCAGACATGGTCAACCGGGGACACCATATGAAACTGCCAACGGCTGTCATGAATTGCGCCGTCGCCCTCTGCGCCGCCATCGGGCTGATGCTGTCGCAGCCGGCGCTCGCCCAGAAGCCCGCCCTCGCCGAGAAAACCCACAACAGCCAATATGACGCCCTGGTGGCGGCCCATGCCCAGGCCAACGGTCTGCCGGAGTCCCTGATCCATCGGGTGATCAGGCGCGAAAGCGGCTATCGCGCCGGGCTGATCGGCCGCGGCGGAACCATCGGCCTGATGCAAATCAAGCTCGGCACCGCGCGCTCGCTTGGCTATACCGGCACCGCCGAAGGGCTGCGCGACCCGGTCACCAACCTGACCTACGCGGTCAAATATCTGGCCGGCGCCTTTCTGGCCGCCCGCGGCGACCACGACCGCGCGGTCGCCTATTATGCCGGTGGCTACTACTATGTCGCCAAGCGGCAGCGCGCGACACGCCACGCCGCTGTCGCCAAATCGCGCCGCAGCATTGCCGCTGCCCCCCCGGCCACCGAGGCGATCGCCTCGGCATCGACCGCCGCGCCGCCGGCGGCCGCCGGTTCAAGCCCTGGCTCGCCGAAGCCCTGATCTGCGTTTCTCTTGACCGGCCTTCTCTCAAGGCGCGTTGACGCCCAAGCCGATCGGCCCACATTACAGCTTGTTCCGAGGGGAGCTCCGACGAGGAGCTGAGCTACCGCACGAGGCGCCGTTCTACACGCTCGGTCCTTTGACCTCCGACATTGCGCCGGGCTACGACCACATCACCTCCGGCATGGGTGCGGCGATGATCGGCTGGTTCGGCTGGTTCGGCTGGTTCGGCTGGTTCGGCTGGTTCGGCTGGTTCGGCTGCGCGATGCTGTGCTACGTCACGCCGAAGCAGCAAGCGATAGGGTGGGAAAAGGCGCGCTTGCGCCGTGCCCACGCGTTGCGTTTCAACGCCAAGGTGGTGGGCACGCTTCGCTCTGCCCACCCTACCTGCTACGCGCTGCACTCTTGCGGGCTACTTGCTACTTCAGCGCGGCCCGTATCGCGGTCCAATCAAACTCCTTCGCCGTCGCCAGCCCGTAGGATGGGTTGAGCTCTTGCGAAACCCATCGTCCCGACCGCTGCACATCATGATGGGTTTCGCGAAGGGCTCAACCCATCCTACGGCGATCGTTCGCCGAACGCATCGCTTGGGACGTCCATGTCGCCGGCCCAATCGATCGGATTGACCCCGCGCGCGACCATGCGATGGAACGAGGAATGCGGCCAATCCTGCACGCGGCTGACCAGCCCATGTTTCACCGGGTTGAAATGAATGTAGTCGATATGCCGCGCGAGATCGTCGTCGTCGCGAAGCGTATGCTCCCAATAGCGCCGCTGCCAGATGCCGCGTTCGGCTTTGCGCGCGCGGCTTTCGGAAATCCGTTCGCCCGTCGGCAGGCCGCGTGAAAACGCAGCCTTGATTAGCCGCCAGCGCGTGGCGAAATCGCGATCGCCATCGGGGAGCGTCCAGACCGCATGAAGGTGGTCGGGCAACACCACGATCGCGTCGATCACGAACGGATGGCGCTGCCGCGTCTCGTGGAAGGCACCGCGCAACAGGCCGATGTGATCGGTCAGCAACCGCAGCCGGCGCTCCGCGAGATTGACGGTGAAGAAGAAGCGGCCACCGGCGATGGCGTTGCGCCGATAATTCGTCATCGAAAGGCTCGTTGTGCGGCGATGGGTTTCGCAAGAGCTCAACCCATCCTACACGATGGCTCGAAACAAGCGTAGCTGGTGACGTCAAAAGCCGCATATCTTTTGGCTCACGCGGGCTGCCCCCGCTACTTCACCGCCGCCTGCATCGCCTTCCAGTCGAAGGTTTTCGCCGTCGCCAGCGCCTCGTCGTCACCGAGGCCCTTGAACGCCAGCGAGAGCGCCGCGGTGGGGCCGAGCGCGACGAGGATGGTGCCGGACTTGTCGCTCGGCTTGAACGTTTGCGTCACCTTGAAACCGTCGATGGTCGCGCTGCGGATCGGGCCGTGGCTGGCTTCGGTGTTGAGGCCGGTGCCGGCGGAGGCGAGCCGGCTCTGCGCCGGCTGACCGGCGAGCAGCTGCACGCTGACATGCACCTCGCCGCGCTCATAGCCGCGCTGCACCACCACGATGCGGCTGCCGCCGTCCTGCATCGCCAGGCCGCCGAGCTTGCCGGCTTTCCAGCCCGGCAACTCGACCAGCAGCGGCGCGTACGGCTCCAACCCGTCCCCGGCCCGAGCCGGCGAGGGCGGCGCCAGCGCCGCCGCGAGAAGCGCGGGCAGTGCGACAGCCAAACCCGCAAGACGACAACGCGCGATCATGACAACCTCCAATTCGACACAGCGGCCCGCAGCCTAGCAGGGCCGCGCGCCGCGGCATTGATCTGATCCAGTGCGGTACCGCGCGCGGTCAAGCCATGCGGCGGCGAGTGCCGCGCCCAAGGCTGGCAAAGCGTAGGGCGCAAAGGCGCGGTTGCGCCGTGCCCACATCAACGTCACGCCGAGGATCGGTGGGCACGCTTCGCTTTGCCCACCTACGTGCCACGTGCTATCTGGCGATGGCGCCGTTGACGGTGTCGCCGACGAAATCGGCGGCGCGGCGGAAGGCTTCGTCGGTGTCGCCGCGGAAGGTGACGGTGCGGCGCAGCACCAGCTGCTCGCGGTCGAGATCGAGCAATTGCACCTCGCCCCATTGCACCAGCGTGCTCATCTTGCGGATGCCGCCATAGAGCAAATAGCGCGCCCCGGCCTGCCGCGCTGCGGCGATCAGCTGCGCGGGCGCCATCTCGCTGGCGGTGCAGGAGGCCGCCGCGCAATCCGGCCGGATCACCCGATAGTCCCGCTGCCTCAGATTCTGGCGCAACAGCGTTGCGAAGGTCGCAATCCGTGCGCGATGCGCCGCGCTCTGGTCGATGGCTTCGCCTGAACTATCCGTGTAGTCGAAATCGGCGACCGCTATGCCGACCGCGCCGACGGCCGCATGGCCTGGGCGCGCCGCGGCCAGCACTGCGCCGCACAGCAGCGCCATCGCCTGGCGTCGTCGCATGATCGCCTCCCTGGGAAGCGGCCCTGACCGGACCGTCTAGGGCCGAGCCTAATCCGCCGGCCCGCCGCCCGCAAGCGCTGCTACGCGGCACGGCGCCCCGATACCGCAACGCTATTTGTTGCCTCCCGCAGTGCGATCTATTAGCTTTGCGAGCCGGAGAGCTTCCGATGTGTCGCGCGTATCGGGTAGTTGCAGGGTTGAGTCTGAGCCTGCTCGCGGGCTGCGTCACGGCGCAGCAGCAGAGCGTTATTCTCTCGCAACGGCAATCCGCCTTCGACACGCCGCTCGACGGCAAATGGCGCAAGGCGCACGAGTCGCGCCCGGTCGCGATCCTGCTCGGCCGCGCCGAGACGACCGCCATCCTCGCCCCCCGCCGCGCCGCGCTCGAGGCCGGCTGCGCGCGCGGCAAGCCGCGCATCCGCATCGCCTACGACGTCGGGCTGCGCAGCGGCCCGATCGCGGTGGCGTATCGGTTCAACGACGCCATCGACCAGACCGGACGCGTGCTGGTCCGCGGCCAGCGCCGCAACATCGTGGTGATCGATTATCAGCCCACGGCGGCGGCGTTCCTCACCGAGCTCGGCACAGCGACCAAGCTGAAAGTGCGGGTGTCGCGCTCGGTCCTTGAGATGCACGATGCCTATTTCCGCTGGGACCCGCAGGACGCCGTGCTCAAGGCCGTGCTGGCGGCCTGCCAGATCGCTGTGCCGGCCGACAAGACCAACCAGCCAGACGACACCGACGAGCCGCTCGACGACGCGATCAGGGATGTGTTGCCAGAGACGTAGCAGGCGGCACGCTGGCGCGCGCAATGCCATGCGGTGCAAAGCAGCCGGCCTAGCCGCCGCTCGGCGCAGCGCCATGCGCCATCGCCGTTAACACCGTCTCAACCATGCTTCGTCGCATGACGGACGCTTCGTCGCCCGGCAATTGTCCCGACAGCACGCCGCCCGCATAGTGGCTATGAAGCGATCCCCGCTTCCACCGGAAGGACCGCCGATGCGCCACAATAATCCCGCGATGGCGCTCGCCGTCCTTGCCTGCGCGACCGACGCCCCCGTCGCCACGCGGGCCGCGCCGCACGGCTACCCGGCGGTGCCGCTGCTGTCGACCGGCACCACGATCCTGGGCGAGACGATCCACTATCCGGCGGGCGAGGCGCATGTCACCGCCGCCATCGTCACGCTGGGGGTCGGCGAGCGCACCATCCTGCACAAGCACGAGGTGCCGCTGTTCGCCTATATTCTGGAAGGCGAATTGACGGTCGATTACGGCGCCTACGGCACACGGGTCTATCGCCAGGGCGATTCCGTGATCGAGGCGATGGGTGTGGCGCATGTCGGCATCAATACCGGCCCCACGCCGGCGCGCGTGCTCGGGGTATATATGGGGGCGACCGGCCTCAAGGACGTCACGCCGGTCAATTAGCAACGAAGCGCTACGCCGGTTTCACGAACATCGCCTCGAACAATTCCTTGGCGCGCTGCAGCCCCTCCTCGGTGAACATCACGGACTTCGCCTTGCTGGCCGGATTCTCGATCAGGTCCCGTTCGTGGAGGCGGTCGAGCACGTTCCAGTCATGGCCTTTCCAGGCGCGAAAACCGCCGTGCAGCGTCAGATACAGCAGCGCCAGCGTGGCATCGTCGATCTTGTCGGTGTCGAGTTGCATCGGTCCCTCCTCGTTCGCGGCGATCATCGTCGACAAGGCCCGCGCAGACAAGGCCGCGGGCGACGAGACCGCCCGTGTACCGAATGACGATCCGCAGATGGCTGCGGCGGTCGCCAAAGCTCGCGCCGGGCTGGATGCGTTTCTCGCCCGCGCCGACCATCCCGCCGGCAATCAGCGCGACTTCTCGGTCAAGGTGAAAGTGCCGCTCGGCGCCAACAGCGAGTTACTATGGCTGCGTCCGTTCGTCCGCGACGGCGACGGCTTCATCGGCCGCGTCGTCAACGAGCCACGCAACGTCTCCAATCTGAAATACGGCGACCGCCTCGCCTTCAAGCGAAAGGACATCGCCGATTGGTCCTATACCGAGGATGGACGGGTGGTCGGAAATTATACTACCTGCGTTCTGATCGCACGAGAGCCGCCGGAGCAACGCGCCGCGTTCCGCGCCAAATATGGGATCGATTGCAAGCAATGACGATGGGGATATGGTGGAAAGGTCTTTGCTTGGCAAACGTCGTGAGCGTAGCCCGGATACGGCGCAGCGCAATCAGGGCTTCGATCACCGTCCGTGATCCCTCATTCAGCGACGCGCCATGCAGGCTACGATGCCACTACGCCCCCACCGTCTCCTTCACCCGCGCACCCGGCGCGATCGTCGGCGCGGCCGCGTTCAGCGTCTCGATCGCAAATCCCGCCGCGGATTTGTAGCCGGCCATGAACGCCGCGCGTTCGGCCGGCGGGATCACCGCGTCGATATTATCGAAGGTGCCGCCGCAGCGCTCGTCGACCAGGTTCAGCAATCCGAACGGGCCGGCGCCGCGGTTGCGCAGGATCAGTTGCGAGACCGGGCCGCAGAGTTTGTGGTCGTAGGCGGCGAGCGCGGCCTCGGTGGCGCCATGCGTGACCAGCGCGGCGCCGAGCTCGCGGGCGTCGATGATGGCCTGGCTGGCGCCGTTGGAGCCGGTCGGATACATCGCATGCGCGGCGTCGCCGAGCAGCGCCACCGGGCCGTCGCGCCAGGTCGACACCGGATCGCGGTCGATCATCGGATTTTCGAAGGCGCAGTCGGAGCCGCGGATCATCGCCGGCACGTCGAGCCAGTCCCACACCCAGCCGTCGAAATGATGCGCAAAGTCCGCGGTAGGCACTTGGCGGAACCAGCCCTGCTGCTTCCAGCCCTCGGCATTGTCGAGCGTCACCTCGGCGATCCAGTTCAGCATCGACAGCCCGGTCGAAGGATCCGGCTGCGAGATCGGATAGATCACCACGCGCTGGCGATGGGTGCCGAGTCCGATGAACGACGCGCCGGTGCGGGTCGGCTTGCCCTGCGTGGTGCCGCGCCACATCACCGCGCCGCCCCAATGGATCGGCGGCTGCCCGGGATGCATCTGGGCGCGGATGGCCGAATGGATGCCGTCGGCGCCGACCAGCAGCGCCCCGTGATCCTCCGACATCGTGCCGTCGGCATGGGCGATGGTCGCGGTGACGCCGTCGGCGGTCTTGGCGTAGCCGGTGACGCGGCAGCCGAGCCGCATCGCGTCGGCGCCGAGCCGCTTCACCACTTCGTCGTGCAGCAGCATGTGGAAGCGACCGCGATGCGCGGCGTATTGCGGCCAGCGATAGCCGGCGTCCTTGCCGCGCGGCTCGCAATAGATGTCGTTGCCATTGAGGCCGACTAGCGCCCATTCGCGGGCCGGCAGGCCGACGCGGTCGAGCGCGGCCTCGGTGATGCCGAGATCGCCGAGTTCGCGCACCGCATTGGGCTGTAGATTGATGCCGACGCCGAGCGGGCGCATCTCGCGGCTCGACTCATAGACCACGCAGGGCACGCCGATCTGATGCAGCGTCAGCGCGGTGGCAAGCCCGCCGATGCCACCGCCGGCGATGATCACTTTGCCGCTCATGAGACGTCCTCCCGCATCCGGTACCTCCGGTTGCGGGATGCTCTAACCAGCAATGGCTGGCGAGGCAAGCCGGCCGCCGGGATCGCGGGCCGTGCTAGGCCGGTTCAGCCGCGCGGGACTCGACCTGGGTGCGCCCCAGCTTGCATTGGTTCCGCCCGCTACGCTTGGCCTGCAGCAGCGCGTGATCGGCACGGGCGAGCAGGCTCGCGGCGTCATCGGCCGCCTCATAGCCGGCGACGCCGACGCTGATCGTCACCGGCCTGGTGATGTCCTTGAACGCGCAGCGCGCGATCGCCTTGCGTACATGATCGGCAACGCGCAGCGCGGCGTCGATCTCGGTGTTCAGCAGCAGCACCACGAATTCCTCGCCGCCCAACCTGCCGACCAGATCGCTTTGGCGGACCAGGCCCTTCATGGTTGCGGCGATCTGGACCAGAACCGAATCCCCGGCGGCGTGTCCAAAGCTGTCGTTGATGCTCTTGAAGTGATCGATGTCGATGAACAGCACCGCCAGCGCGCCGCCGCCGCTGGCCGCGCTCGCCACTTCGCTGTCGAGCTGTTCGAGCAGCAGTCGGCGATTGGCAATTCCCGTCAACGGGTCGGCGTGGGCGAGGCGCTTGAATTCGCGGGTGCGCTCCGCCACTTCCTGCTCGACCCGGCGGTTGGCCGCGGTCAACAGCCCCTCGGACAGTTTGATATCGCTGACATCGGTGCCCGAGGCGATCAGCCCGATCGGCTGGTCACCGTCCATCCGCGGCGTGATCTTCTCCAGCACCCAGCGCCAGCCGGACGCGCTGCGGATCCGAAACTCGGTCTTGGCCGGCAGCCCGGAGCGCAGCAGCTCGGCGATCAGCGCCAGATAGCGCTCCTTGTCCTCCGGATGCAGATAGCTGGTCCAATCGATCGTGGCGGCCGCGCTTGCCGGCTCGCCGACGAGATCGAACCACGCCTTGTTGGCGAAGTTGCGCGCGCCGTCATGGCCGCAAATCCAGATCAGCGCCGGCGCTTCGTCCGAGATCACCCGAAACCGGCGCTCGGACTCCATCAGCGCCGAGATCAGAATCTGTTCGATCGGGATTGGCCTGTCGTTATCGACGGCCCGCTTCTCGAGCAAGGCCTTGGTCATGCGATGATCGAGTTTCAGAATGTGGGTCACCAGCCAGGTGACGAGAAACTGGAGAAATCCGCTGACCGCCTCGACATTCGAAAGATCGTCGCGGGCGGCGAGCTCCTCGACCTTCTTGATGAAGGAGCGGTGGGCGCAGGCATGGCGGGTCTTGTCCTGCTCCGCCAGCGACGAGCACCGCATCAATTGCTCTTCGTCGCAGAAATGCGTGGCCGCGTAGTCACGAAGCTTGAGGACCAGAGCGGATATTTCCGGTAGCTTCTCGCCGTTCTGGACCGCGCCGGCGAGTTCGTTGGTGAGTTCGAAAAGCTTGCGATGCTGGCTGTCGATCCGGGCATTGCCGGTCTCGAACAGCGCGTTCCATTCAAACGGGACCATCTGATGCTTCAATCCTACGAATATTCCGCCGGTGTAGGCCTTCACCATTGATGGCAAGTTAAGACCAACGGTCAAAGGCGCGCGAAGCCCGCCACTCCCGCAGCCAACAGCGTCGATCACCGACGGGCGCGATCCGCGACGCACCACGATGGCGGATCGCGCTTGCCTGTCGCCATGGATATCGCGGCCGAACCCGGCTATCCTGGCCGACATTGCGCACCCGCATCGTGGGGCGTCGCCCTAACAGGACACTCACCATGACCAACGACACGCCGCTCTCGCTGTCCGCGCTCGACGACCGCATCGCGATCTTGCGTGATAATCTGCGCCAGCTGACCGAACAGGCGGCCGGCTCCTCGGGGGCCGCCGACGAAACCCGCACCGCCGATCGCATCGCCGAGCAGCAGGACGAACTGGATCGCTTGCTCGCGCAGCGCGAGGCGATGGCGAAGAGCTGAGCGCCGGCGGCAAAATGGTCCGGCAGCAGCGACGCCGTCGCGACGGCGTCGCTGTCGGGATGGCGTTGGGCGACGCCGCCGCATATTGCGCTTGAGCAGATGCGAGCTATTCTCACACCACATTCCCGCGCCAAGGAGCCCCGATGCCGATCCAGCACATTCCCGCCAAGCATGGTGCGCCGCCGCTCTCCTCGGCCGCGCGAATCGGCGACCTGTTATTCATCTCCGGCACGCCCGGCTTCGACGACAATCGCCAGCTGCCGGATGATTTCGCCGCGCAATTTGCGTTTGTGGTGAAGGGGCTGCAGCTCGTGCTCGATCAGGCCGGCGCCACGATGCGGCATCTGGTCAAGGTCAATGTGCTGCTGACCCGTGCCTCCGACGTCGCGCCGATGAACAAGCTTTATGCCGAAGCGTTTGGCCCGGCGCCCTATCCGGCGCGCACCACCTGCGTGGTGCAGGCGCTGCCCGACCCGAAGATGCTGATCGAGATCGAGGCCGTGGCGTCGCTGGTCACAGACTGATATCGAATCACCGCGCCGCGCCAAGCTGCGAAAGGTTCGCCGGTAAAACTGTGTCGGCCGCGCAGGTTCGGCTTTGAGCCGCACAGATTCGGCGGTAAGTTAGCCCAATCAACCCTCGTCGACAGGTGCATGGTGCTGCGCAAAGCCTTCATGAGAGTGTTCTCAGCGCATCCGATCGAGACCATCGCGGCCTGCACCGGGCTGTTCATGATCGTGCTCGGCGTGGCGCTCGGCACCCAACACGGATGGGTATGGTTTTGGGGCCAGGTCTCGGCCGTGTTCGGCGCCAGCCTGGCGACGCTGGCGGTGGTCTGGACGGTTCGGATGCGCACCACCGAAACCAGAGTGGCGGCGAATATCGACGTGCTGGCGCGCCAGCTCGAAACCTCGATCAGCCAGATCCACAAATCGGTCAAGAGCGGGCGCGACGAGCAATTGCCTCCGTCGGTCTATCTGGCGCAGCTCGAACAATGCATCGACAATCTGATCGGCGTCAGCCACGAGCTTGGCGAAATCACCGGCCGGCCGATGCCCTATGACGTGATCGAGATGATGACGACGCGCCATACGCTGCAGATCGAGGCGCATCTGGCCGAAGGCAAGCCGGCGCCCGAACGCAGACTGGTCACCGAGACCGACAGCTGCCCGAGCTGCAAGCAGACCGTCGAATTCCAGATCGGCAATCAGCCCGGCGACAGCGCCAAGCCGACCTGCGAGCATTGCGGCCAGCGCTTCCACGCCCATCGCTCGACCTCCGGCAGCATCTTCCTGCGGCTGCCCGGCGCCTCGCAATTCACCCGCGCGGTGTCGGTGTCGTGCCCGGTCTGCGCCAGCAAGATCCCGGCCAATATCGATCAGGCCAAGCAGCATTCCGAGGCGCGGTTCTGCTTCTCCTGCGGCGCCAAGGTCTCGATCGATCCGGTCAGCCACGCCTGCACGCTGATCAGCAAGCAGGACAAGCTCGCCGGCCGGTTCGACGCCGCCGGCGTGTTCCACTGCGAAAAATGCGGCGAGCCGGCCAGCGTGCTGACCTCCAACATCAACGGCACCTTCGGCATCTGCCGCAAGGACGACGCGCTGGTGGTGCTGCCGGCCGCGGCGGCGCAGGGCAGCCCCAAGACCGACGCGGCGTAGCCGCGCCCGCACGAAAACCGCGCGGCATCGCCGGACCACTCGGCCGCGGTCCTACGCGCAGTCCGACCGCATTAAAGCCGCGGTAACCATAACCGCACGTCACCGCGAACCAAACAATTCTTCGCAGATTTCTCCAGAACAACATCCAAGACAACAACGGAGAATGACGATGAATGAAGCTGTTCTGATCCTGCCCAATATGCGCGGCGGCTGCGCCACGGTCGGCACCACGGTCCATACGCTGTTTCGCGTCACCGGACGAAGCAAGCGTCCGATGGCGCAGCCCGACGACAACGCCCGCGCGACGCGGGATCAATCCACGTCGCAGGCGCCGACCGAGTGACGCGCACGGCGAACCGGTCACTGCCGCGGATTTGAAGCCGTCACCGTCCTGCTGCTACAACGCTTGTGCAGAATCAGTTCGGAGGCAGACGTGGCGAAGCAAACAACACCGAGGCAGGGTCCGATCGGCCCGCGCGGACCCGCCGGTCTCGCCGGCCTCCCCGGCCCGCAGGGTCATCCCGGCCGGCCCGGCCCCGAAGGTCCGCAGGGCAAGCCGGGGCTTCCCGGCAAAGCCGGTCCGCAGGGCAAGCGCGGCGATCCAGGCCCCCAAGGCAAGCCCGGCGTCAACGGCAAGCCCGGCGCGCCCGGGCCGCAAGGCAAGCCTGGCCCCGACGGCAAGCCGGGTGCGGATGGCAAAGCTGGTCCGGACGGCAAACCGGGTCCGCAGGGCGCTGTCGGTCCGCAGGGACCGCAGGGCAAGCCGGGCGAGCAAGGTCCGCGTGGCGAAGCCGGCCCACGTGGCGAAGCCGGCCCGGCCGGACAATTGCCGTCGCTCGATCAGGTGATGCCGTGGCTGCATCTTCTGTTCGACGCCTATGAGGACTACAAGGCGACCCGCGCGCGCGAAGCGCTCGAACGCGAAGCCCGCGAGCTCGAGCAACGGCTCGCCCTCGAGGCGCTCGAAGCCGCCGCGCGTGACGCCGAGGCCAGTGTCGACATCGACGCCGAGCCAGACGACGACGGCAAAAAGAAAAAGAAAAAGCACAAGCACAAGGAATAGACGCGAGACCGCGCGCCGCGCGCTATCCGAACCGCGCGCGCGAGCGGTCGCGCGCCTTCTCCGCCTCGATCTGGCGATCGCGCGGCGGCGCCTGAGTCTGCAGCGACGCCAAAAGGTCTCGCGCGACCTGCGATACTTCGGCGACGGCACGATCGAACGCGGCCGCATTGGCCTGCGACGGCGCATTGAAGCCGGACAATTTGCGGACGAACTGCAACGCCGAAGCGTGAATTTCCGCCTCGGTCGCCGGTGGTTCGAAATTGAACAACGTCTTGATGTTGCGGCACATGATTGGCTCCGGTGAGGTTCGCGGAACGGGCGGCAGCCATATTTAAGCGTAGTCCGGCAGATCCGGAAACCAACATTGGCGGGGTCTGACGGCCGCATTGCCCCGACACATTGCCCCGACACATTGCCGCGCCCGCATCGCTGGTCGATGCCGAAAACCTTGCCTGATCCGGCTTCGTCATTAGCTCTCGATCAGCGCCATCTGGCCGGGCGAGAATTGGAAAATGCCGATGCTGTCGGACCTCTGGTATTATGTGGTACTCGTTACCGAGGCGATCCTCGGCACGTTCGGGCTGCGGCTCTATGAGGAGCCGGCCTATACGGTGCTCGACCAGCCCGCCGCCAATATCGAGATCCGCAGCTACGGACCGCGGCTCGCCGCCGAGGTCGATCTCGACCAGGGTGACCAGGCCGGCCGCGGTCAGGCTTTTGGCCTGCTGTTTTCCTATATTTCCGGCGCCAATCGTGGCGCCGCCGGCGCGCCCGAGCGGGTGGCGATGACCGCGCCGGTCGATGTCGCGCGGCCGGCCAAAATTGCCATGACCGCCCCGGTCGAAACCGCCACGGACGGCGGCGTGCGGATGCGGTTCTTCCTGCCGGCGCGCTACAGCAGCGCCGATGCGCCGACGCCGACCGACGACCGCGTCAAGATCGTCACCGTGCCGGCCCAGACCGTGGCCACGCTGCGCTTTTCCGGCACCGGCCGCGATCTGGCGCCGCGGCAGCAGCAATTGATCGCGGCGCTGGCGGATTCGCATTGGAAGCCGGTCGGAACGCCCTACGGCCTGTTCTATGACGCGCCTTTCACCATCCCGTTCCTGCGCCGCAACGAAGCCGCCGTGGCGGTGGCGCCGCGATAGCGGCCGCTGTGGCGCCGCGCCTCAGGTTCCCGGCGCGGAACATCGCTGGGCCGGGCGCGTTGTTGCGCGGCCTGGTACGCGGCGTCAGACTGCGGATCGTCACCCATCTCGAAAGCGAGTCGGCCATGACCAATGTTGTTTACAAGATCGTCGAACATGACGGCGGCTGGGCCTACAAGGTCGGCGAGGTGTTTTCCGAGCCCTATCCCAGCCACGACAAGGCGGCCGCAGCGGCGCGGCGTGCGGCGGACGAGCAGCGCGTCCCCGGCCGGACCGAGGTGATCCAATATGAGGACGAGCACGGCAAGTGGCACGAGGAGACCGTGCGCGGCAATGATCGTCCGACCACCGACATCGTCGACAAGACCTGAGCCGCCGCCGGCACAATGACCGCGGCAGCCAAACCGACATCGCCCGCAGCGGCGTCAGGCCGCGCGCGGGCGGTGATGCGCTGGGTGCTGGCGGCTTTCTTTGCCGCTGCCGGAATCGCACATCTGCTTGCGCCGGACAAATTGCTGGCGATGACGCCGTCATGGGTGCCCTTCGCCGCGCCGGTGATCTTCATCACCGGGCTGTGCGAACTCGCCGGCGCGGTGGCGCTGGTGACCCGGCCGCTGCGCTGGTGGGCCGGCATCGCCCTCGCCGCCTATGCGCTGTGCGTCTGGCCAGCCAATTTCAAACACGCGCTCGACGGCATCCGGATCGCCGGCATCCCCGACAGCTGGTGGTACCATGGCCCGCGGCTGGCGGCGCAGCCGCTGATCATCTGGGCGACGCTTTATGCCGCCGGGGTGATCGACTGGCCATGGCGCCACAAATCCCGCTGAGACGGCTTGCGAGCGCGCCGCAGCATGGTACCTTTCGAGTCGATGGTGGACAATGACGGGGGATCGACGTGACAGAGCTTGCCGCTGACGACCTTGGCGCGATCTACCCGGAGCCGACGGAACGGGTGATCGCCAAAGCCCGTCCCTCGATCGACCGACACGCAGCCAGCTTTATCGGCCTGTCGCCATTCTGCGTGCTGGCGACATCCGGCGCCGACGGCAGCGTCGACGCCTCGCCGCGCGGCGGCCATCCGGGCTTCGTCACCGTCAAGGGCCCTCACGAGCTGCTGATGCCCGATCGCCCCGGCAACAACCGGATCGACAGCTTCAAGAATCTGGTTTCCGGCAGCGGGTTGCTGCAACTGATCTTCTTCGTGCCCGGCATCGACGACACGCTGCGGGTCTCGGGCCAAGGCAGCGTCTCGGCGGAGCCGGAGCTGCTGGCGGCGATGGAGGAGTTCGGCAAGCCGCCGCGCGCGGTGCTGCGGATCGCCGTCACCGAGGCGTATTTCCATTGCGGCAAGGCGCTGATGCGCTCGCGCCTATGGTCCGCCGACGCTCAGGTCGAGCGCGCGGTGCTGCCCAGCATCAGCCAGATTATCCACGACCAGACCAGTCTCGGCGAACCCGAGAGCCAGACTGACGTCGAGGCGCGCTTCCGCAGCCAACTCTAGCCGCGCACGGCGCCGGCGCGGCCTGCCCGGTCCTCATCTCCTGACCAAGCGAATTGATCGAAACCCGCGCGCGTATGTCGCGCGGATAGTCGGGTGCATCGGTACTCAGCTGCATAGTAACAGCGAGCAATCTCATTACTTAGTATGACGCAAGGGGAAAATTAACAAGCGTTTCATGACCGCGGCGTAACGGCTTTCTGACACGCAACTTCACTGCATACGATTGGCCATGACGCGCCGTTTCACCACGACGAATTAGCTCGCGTCCATTCTCGTAGCAGCGGAAAACCGGAAAGCAGCCGCCATGAGATTAAATAGCATTGGCATCAAGCTCGGACTCGCAAGCCTGGTCAGCATCGTTCTGTCGCTCGCCATGGCCGGAAATCAGATGCTCACGGAGCGGGCGATCAACGTCGCCAATCAGCACGCCAACGCCCAGCAGGAAGTCGCCGACCACGGGCTCGAAGCCAATATCGGTCTGCGCCGGATGCAGCTTGCGGGACGCGACATCCGGCTGGCCAGCACGGCACCGGACATCGAGAAAGCCATCGGCGACCTGCAACAGGCCCACGCGCTGGTGAAGCAGGACATTGCAACCGCGGTCTCAAACGTGGCGAATTCGCAGGACAAGCAACAATTTGCGACGATCAGCTCGCTGGCCGCCGACTATATCGGCCAGGTGACCGAGCTGGCGGCGCTGCAGGGATCGACCGCGACCGGCGAGCAGCTCCAGGCCGAACACAAAAAGCGTGATCAGATCGACGCCCGCGCGTTGGCGCTGATGTCCAATGCCTTGTCGCTGATGCGTACCACCGTGGACGCCGCCAAGCGGGCCGCCGACAGCGCCAAGGACCAGGCCGCGACGCAACTGAGCCAGGCCAACCGGCTGAATTTCGCGCTCGGCATGGCGGTGATGCTGTCGCTGTTCGCCTCGATGATCTTCAATTTCGTCGGCACCTCGCGGCCGCTGATGAAGCTCAACGGCGCGCTCGGCAAGATGGCGGCGGGTGAGCTGAGCGTCGACGTTCCGGGCGCCGGACGCGGCGACGAGATCGGCGACATCGCCAAGACCGTGACCGTGATCCGGGAGAATGCCGATCGCAAAGCGCGCGAGGAGGCCGCGAGCAAAGCCGAGCGCGAACAGGCCCGGGCGCTGCAACGCCGCGAGGACATGAACCGGCTGGCCGATGATTTCGAGGGCGCGGTCGGCAAGATCGTCGAGGCGGTGTCGGCGGCGTCGGCCGAACTCGAGGCCTCGGCCGCGACGCTGGCGGCCACGGCGGAACAGTCGCAAAAACTGACGGTGGTGGTGGCCGGGGCGTCCGAGGAAGCCACCAGCAACGTCCAGTCGGTGGCCTCCGCCACCGAGGAGATGGCGTCGTCGATCCACGAGATCGGCCGTCAGGTGCAGGATTCGGCGCGGATCGCCGGCGCCGCCGTGCAGCAGGCCGACAAGACCAATGGGCGGATCAACCAGCTCGCCGCCGCGGCCAGCCGGATCGGCGACGTGGTGGAATTGATCAACACCATCGCCGGCCAGACCAATCTGCTGGCGCTGAATGCCACTATCGAGGCCGCCCGCGCCGGCGATGCCGGCCGTGGCTTCGCCGTGGTCGCCTCCGAGGTCAAGGCGCTGGCCGAGCAGACCGCCAAGGCAACCGACGAAATCAGTCAGCAGATCACCGGCATGCAAGCGGCCACCGATGAATCGGTTGCCGCCATCAAGGAGATCGGGACGACGATTTCACAGATGTCGGAGATTTCCTCGGCGATCGCCTCGGCGGTCGAACAGCAAGGTGCCGCGACCCAGGAAATTTCCCGCAATGTGCAGCAGGCCGCGCAAGGAACCATGCAAGTCAGCGCCAACATCGCCGACGTCGAGCGCGGCGCCAGCGAGACCGGATCGGCCTCGTCGCAGCTGTTGAATTCGGCGAAATCGCTGTCCACTGACAGCAGCAAACTGAAAACCGAGGTCGTCAAATTCCTGGATTCGGTGCGCGCCGCCTGACACCAGGTCGGTGATCATGGCTTCCGACGCCACATCGAGCGCCGGAAGCCATTGCGCCAAAGCGACGCCGCGATCGGTCCTTACTACAGGACCGCGAGACGCCAATCTTGCGGCTCAGTCGTGGTCGAGTTCGCCGATATGCGACGCCTGATACAGTTCGATGCCGATCTTGCTGACCAGGTCGAGCTGGGTTTCGAGGAAGTCGATGTGGTGCTCCTCGTCCTTCATCAACTGCTCGAACAGATCCCGCGACACATAGTCCTTGACGCCGTGGCAGTAGGTAGCGGCTTCCTGATACAGCGTGCGCGCGCCGATCTCGGCCTGCAGATCGGCCTCCAGGACTTCCTTGACGTTCTGGCCGATATGCAACGGGTCCAGCACCTGCATATTGGGGAAGCCGTCAAGGAAGATGATGCGATCGGTGAACTTGTCAGCGTGCTCCATCTCCTCGATCGATTCCTTGCGCCACTGCTTGGCGAGCTCCTTCAGCCCCCAATTGTCGAGCAGACGATAATGCAGCCAATACTGGCTGATCGCGGTCAACTCGCTGCGCAGTCCCCGGTTGAGGTATTCGATGACCTTCGCGTCGCCCTTCATAAAAGCTCCTGTCGCCCGGCCGGCTGCGGCCTTGCTGCTGTCGGTTGATATGTCGATGAGATCATTTCTAGATCAGAACCCATCGCAACCGCAATCCCGGCCCTGGTCAAACCGGCGGCGACCACCGCGGTGAAGACCAAACAGCGCGTCGACAACAGCAATCGCTTCAGGACTTCTCAGGCAGCTTGCTCGGCGCCACGATGGGCATGCTCGGGTGCATGCGAATGGTCGTGGGGGTGACCATGCGAATGGTCGTGGGCATGGGCATGCCCGTGGTCGTGCGGATGCTCATGGGGCACCGCATGCAGGTGAGCCGGCGCATGGTCCGCCGGCTCGGCGCTGCCGGCGTCACGCAGCGCCTCGGTCATGATCTGCTTGATCGAACGAACGCAGCGCCCGCATCGCTTGCTGCAGCCGAGGCAGCCATAGACCTCGCCGGCGGTCCGTGCATTGCCGCCCTCGGAACAGACAGCGCTACGCACGTCATGGTCAGTCAACACATTGCAGGAACAAACGATCATGGAAGCAAGCTGCCCTTGAGGTGATGCCCTGACACCAGCAATATTTGAGAGTCATTCGCATTGCAAAAGGAAATGGTGCGAATTGAAGCTATTCCAAACTGCGGAAGCCGGTTTGATTTTTCTCAAGGTCGGCCGGGTTGCCGGCCGGACCACGGTGGAACGCTGTAGGGGATTCTGTGGCCGCCGAATCCGCCGCAACGCCGCCGGCGGACGCAAAAGTGACCGCGCCGCGGCGGCCGCGTTCATTGATCGTTCAACTCTATTATGGAAATTCACGATGATTGATCGGGCGATCTATCCCGGTCGGAAATCGAAAGGTTGAGGCCATGAAAAAGTCATTGATGGCAATCGCTGCCGCAGCGACCCTGGCGGTGACCGCGATGGCAGCGCCGGCCCACGCCCAGCGCGGCCTCGGCGCCGGCATTGCCGCCGGCTTGCTCGGCGGCGCGATCCTGGGCGGCGCGCTGGCCGGCCCGGGCTATTACGGCCCCGGCTACGGCTATTACCGCCGGCCGGCCTATGTGGTTGAACCCGGATACGGGTATTACGGTAGCTGTTACTGGCAGCGGCAGCGGTTCTGGGACGGCTACGGCTGGCGCATCCGCCGGGTCCGGGTTTGCGGCTGAAACCGACCGATCTGGCGATTTCAGGTGGTTGCGGCCTGAAAAAAACATCTTTTCGGTCAACACAATCGCAGCGATTTACCACCAATTGACGGTTGCGAGCCATTTGGTGCAATTGAGTCTGTTTCGCGCCTAGCCTTCACCCGCGCCGGTCGTGGCGCCATCTCAGGAGTGCCTTTAATGAAGAAGACAATTTCCGCCCTGCTTGCGATCGCGACCATCGCCGCTTCGCTGGCGACTGCCGTCCCGGCCGCGAAGGCTGATGGCGGCCGTATCGCTGCCGGCGTTGCTGGCGGATTGATCGGCGGCGCCCTGCTTGGCGGCGCCCTCGCCAACAGCCGCCCGGCCTATGGCGCGCCGGTCTATGGCGCCCCCGCCCCTGTCTATGTCGAAGAGCCGGAATGCCGCGTCGTGCGCCAGCGGTTCTGGGACGATTATCGCGGCGTCTGGCGCAGCCGCCCGGTCGAAGTCTGCGATTGATCAGGCTCTCGGCCGGTCCTCACAGACCCCACTGAATTGTCACGAACCCGGCCGATGCTTCGGCCGGGTTTTGTTTTGGCCCGGCCGGCTTAGCGTGCCGCCTCGATCGCGCGCAGCACGGTTGCGCTCGGCCAGCAATCCAGCTTGAGCTTCGCCGATTTCTGGAAGGCACCGAGCGCCGCGCGGGTCTGCATGCCGGCCTTGCCGTCGACCTTGTCGGCGTACAGCCCGAGCCGCGTCAGGTGGCGCTGCATGGTCTCGACATCGCGGGTGCGCATCTGCTTCGACGCCGACCACGGCGTCGCGAACGGCTTCGAATCGGCGATGCGGTCGCTGAGATGGCCGACGAACAGCACGTAGAGATCGGAAAAATTATACTGCTTGATCACGAAGTAATTCTTGGTGGTCAGGAACGCCGGGCCGTAGCTGCCTTCCGGCTGCAGCAGCGACGCCGGCTGCGCCTGCTCGGCCGCGCTCAGCCGCTCGCCGCGCACCGGCACGAAGCCCTCGCGCAGCCACTGCCCGATCGGCTTGGTGATTTCGGGGACCCCTTGGGTGCAATCCGCATTGGCCGGGGCGCGGACCTCATAGGCCCAGCGCAGGCCCGGCTGCCAGCCCTTGTTGGCGAGTTGCTGCGCCGCCGAGGCCAGCGCGTCCGGCACCGAGGTCCAGATATTGACGTGGCCGTCGCCATCGAAATCGACGCCGTGCTTGTAGAATTCCGACGGCAGGAACTGGGTCAGCCCGGTGGCGCCGGCCCAGGACGCGCGCATGTCCTTGCGCGCCACATCGCCCTCGCCGATGATCTTCAGCGCCAGAATGAATTCGCCGCGGTACTGCTCCTTGCGGCGGCCCACATAGGCCTGGGTCGCCAGCACCCGGACCGCGTCATAGGGCATCCGGTAGCGGCCGAAATCGCTCTCGCGGCCCCAGATCGCCAGCACCACGGTCGCCGGCACGCCGAAGCGCTGCTCGATCGCCGCCAGCGTCCGGCGATGCTTCTGCAGCAGCCGCTGGCCATCGGCGGCGAGTCGCGTGATGCGGGATTCCTTCACATAATCCGCCGGCACCTGGACGAATTCGGCCTGCGACGGCGCGCCGGTGGCGGGCCGGCCCGGCAATAACAAATCCGGCAATTTGTAGTCCGGCGTCAGCCCCTTGGTCACCGCGTCGAAAGTGGCGCGCGGCACCCCGGCCTCGCGCGCCTGCGGCCACAGCGAGGCGATGAAGGCGGTGAAGCCGGCATCGGCGGCGCGCGCGGCCGGCGCGCACAGCAGCGCCAGCACGACGACCGCGCCGATCCGCAATGCCGCGGCCCGCGCCCGGCTCAATGGTGCCCCGCCTGCGCCTTGGCCTCCTCGACGGCGAGCGTCGACAGCCGGTCCACATAGGCGATGCCGATCGCCGACAGGATGAACACGGTGTGGATGATGGTCTGCCACATCACCCCGGCCTGATTGTAGTTGCTGGTGGCGGAGCCCAGCGCGCCGGCCTCGATGAAGGTGCGCAGCAGATGGATCGAGGAAATGCCGATGATCGCCATCGCCAGCTTGATCTTGAGCACGCTGGCATTGACGTGGCTGAGCCATTCCGGCTCGTCCGGATGGCCCTGCAGATTGAGCCGCGACACGAAGGTCTCATAACCGCCGACGATCACCATCACCAGCAGGTTGGAGATCATCACCACGTCGATCAGCCCCAGCACCGCCAGCATGATCTGCTGCTCGCTGAAATCGAACGAATGCAGCAGCAGGTGCCACAGCTCTTTGAGGAACAGCACCACATAGATGCCCTGGGCGACGATCAGCCCGACATAAAGCGGCAGCTGCAGCCAGCGCGAGCCGAAGATCAGCATCGGGATCGGGCGCAACGGCAAGCCCTTCGGCAGCAGCGGTGTTTCGGGCGTCATCGACATACGCGGTAGCTCCGGTTGGGGGATTCGCGACGAACCTCAATTGGGAGGTTTGACCGATTCTGTCGAGCTGCGCCCTAGCGGCGTTTCACCGCAGCTTGTCACCGCAGCTTGCCGCAAAGCGCTCATGCGTCCGTCAGATCCAGGCGGCGTTCGATCCGTTCGATGCGCAGGTCCATGCGGTCCAGCCGATTTGAAATGCTGGCATATTGGCTCTCAAGAATGCCGAGCCGCTGCTTGACCTCACGCATATCGTCACGCAGGCCATCAAGGGCGCCGCCGATATGGCGCAATTGCTCAAGAACGATGCTGTCGATGTCCGGCATGGCCCAACCGCATTCGGCCAAGACATAACACGGCGGGACGGCGCTGTGAACAAACGGCGGCGCTCACTTGATCGCCACGATGAAGATCCGCGGAAACCGCAGCAGCACCTTGCCGTCGGCCTGCGGCGGATAGGCGGCGGCGATCCGCGCCGTATAGGCCGCCAGATAGGCCTTGCGCTCGGGCAGATCGAGCGGCTCGACGAACGGCCGCAGCCCGGTGCCCTTGACCCATTCGACGATCGCGTTGGCGTCGTCGAGCGCGTGATTATAGACGGTGTGCCAGATCTCGAGCCGCGAGCACAGCGGCCGCAGCGCATCGTAATAGACGCCCGGCTTCGGCAGCGCGTCGCGCAGCTCGGCGGCCGTGGCCAATTGCGACCGCCAGGGTTCCTGGAACGCCACTTCGCGCATCATGATGTGCGACGGCTCGTCGAGATTGTCGGGCATCTGCACCGCCAGCACGCCGCCGTCGGCAAGCCCGCCGATCAGCCGCTTGAGCTGTTTGAGATGATCCGGAACCCATTGGAATACCGCGTTGGCGAAGACCACGTCGGTCCCCGCCGGCAGCGCCCAATGCGCCACATTGGCCTCGATGAATTTATGCTCCGGCAGCCGCTCCCGCGCCTGCTTCAGCATGTCGGCGGAGGTGTCGACGCCGATCACCGAGGCCTGCGGCCAGCGCGCCACCAACAGCGCCGTCGAATTGCCCGGCCCGCAGCCGATATCGGCAACCTTGCGCGCGTCCTGAATCGGAATCTGCGCAAGCAGATCCCGCGCCGGGCGGGTGCGCTCGTCCTCGAACATCAGATATTGTTCGGCACTCCAATCGGCCATCAATTCGTCCCATCCTCAACTCGGTCAAGCAATTATGCCAAGCCCTTGGGGATCGCAAGGCGGCAAGATCGCAATCACCGTGGCTGAGGTCGCCTGACTGTTGGGTGAACGGCAAACCGCTCGCGCTCGCGGCTGCGCCCCGGCACCCAGCACCAGACACGGCCCGCGTTGACGCAAATTGTATATGTTGGCACTATACATCCTATGATTGATCTGGATCGAATTGTTGGGTTCGATTGGGATGCCGGCAGTGCCCGCAAGAGCGTCGACAAGCATGGCATCAGCCAAGCGGCAGCGGAGCAGGTCTTCATGAACAAGCCGCTGCTGCTATTGCACGACCCGATCCACAGCCGCATTGAGCCGCGACATCATGGCTACGGGAAAACCCATGGCGGGCGGCTCTTCCAGGTCAGTTTCACTTTGCGTAACGACGATACCCTGGTGCGGATCATTTCCGCGCGACCGATGAGCGCCACGGAGCGCGCGCGCTGTGGCAAAGAAGAAGTTTAAGCCAATCCCAGCATTCGCCACCGAGGCCGAAGAACGCGCCTTCTGGGAGTCACACGACACCGCTGACTATTTCGATCTCAGCAAGGCCGTTACTGTCCGCTTCCCCAACCTCAAGCCGTCCACCACCGCGATCTCGCTGCGGCTGCCGGTCGGTCTGTTGGAGCAGATCAAGATCGCCGCCAACAAGCGCGACGTGCCGTATCTGTCGCTGATCAAGATCTGGCTGGCGGAGAAGGTTGGGTAGGCACGCCACCAAAGACGCCGATTGACGGTGTAACGCCCCGGTATTATTTTTTGAAATCGTCATACGGAGACATTCGATGACAACGACCGTGACCACCAAGGGTCAGGTGACGCTGCCCAAGAAGGTGCGCGACGCCGCCGGCATCCAGCCGGGCGACAAGGTCGAAGTCCGCAACACCGCGTCGGGCGGAATCTACATCGGAAAATCCGGCTCCGAGGCAGCGTATCTCAAGAGGCTACAGGCGATCGCAAAACGCTATCCGATCGGCGGTGGAACGACGGATGAGATCATGCGCGAATTGCGAGGCGACCCCGCCGACGACTACGAAAAATGACGCTGGTCGACACCAATATTCTGATCGACATCTTGTCGGCAGATCGAAATTGGCAGTTGTGGTCGGCCGCAGCATTGCGACAGCAGTCGCTGCATGGACTGCTGTTGATCAACGAAATCGTCTATGCCGAACTATCCGCGCGCTATACGAGCCAGCAGAAACTCGATGCGGCGATCGACTTGCTCGACCTTCACTTCGAATGGCTTCCCAAGTCAGCCCTCTACATCGCCGGCCAGACATTCAACGACTATCGCCGATCCGGCGGCATTCGGACCAGCATCCTCGCCGATTTCTTCATCGGAGCACACGCAGCCGCGGGGAAAGTTCCGATCCTGACCCGCGACACCGGTCGCTACCGGCGCTACTTTCCCGACGTCGAACTGATTGCGCCGGGGTAGCGCGCTCGGCCTACCTCGTCAGCTTCTTGTACTTCGCCCGGTGCGGGATCACCGAATCCTGGCCGAGCCTGCGCATCTTGTCCTTCTCGTAGTCCTGGAAATTGCCTTCGAACCATTCGACATGGCTGTCGTCTTCGAAGGCCAGGATATGGGTGGCGATGCGGTCGAGGAACCAGCGGTCATGGCTGATGATCACGGCGCAGCCGGCGAAGTCTTCCAGCGCTTCTTCCAGCGCGCGCAGCGTGTCGACGTCGAGGTCGTTGGTCGGCTCATCGAGCAGCAGAACGTTGGAGCCGGATTTCAGCATCTTGGCCAGATGCACGCGGTTGCGTTCGCCGCCTGACAGTGAGCCGACCTTCTTCTGCTGGTCGCCGCCCTTGAAGTTGAACGACGAGCAATAGCCGCGCGAATTGACTTCCTTCTTGCCGAGCAGGATCAGCTCGTTGCCGCCGGAGATTTCCTCCCAGACGTTCTTCTTGCCATCGAGGCTGTCGCGTGACTGGTCGACATAGCCCAGATGCACGGTCTCACCGACGGTGATCGTGCCCTGGTCCGGCTTTTCCTGCCCGGTGATCATCCGGAACAGCGTGGTCTTGCCGGCGCCGTTCGGGCCGATCACGCCGACGATGCCGCCGGGCGGCAATTTGAAGGTGAGATTGTCGATCAGGATGCGATCGCCGAAGCCCTTGGTCAGGCCCTCGAAATCGACCACGTTCTGGCCGAGCCGCTCGGCCACCGGGATGGTGATCTGGGCGGTCTGGGTCTGCTTGTCGCTGGCCTTCTGCAGCAGCTCCTCATAGCGGGTGTAGCGCGCCTTGGACTTGGCCTGCCGGGCCTTCGGCGACGAGGCGATCCATTCCTGCTCGCGCTCCAGCGTCTTCTGGTGGGCGGCGTCCTCGCGGCCCTCCTGCACCAGCCGCTTCTGCTTCTGCTTCAGCCAGGACGAGTAATTGCCCTCATAGGGAATCCCCTTGCCGCGGTCGAGCTCGAGAATCCAGCTGGTGACGTTGTCGAGGAAGTAACGGTCATGGGTGACGATCAGGATCGCGCCCGGATAGTTGCGCAGATGGCCTTCCAGCCACGACACGCTTTCGGCGTCGAGATGGTTGGTCGGCTCATCGAGCAGCAACAGATCGGGCTGGTCGAGCAGCAGCTTGCACAGCGCGACGCGGCGGCGCTCGCCGCCCGAGAGTTTCGTTACATCGGCGTCGTCGGGCGGGCAGCGCAGCGCGTCCATCGCCTGGTCGACCTTGCTGTCGAGATCCCACAGGCCCTGGGCCTCGATCTCGTCCTGCAGCTTGGTCATCTCGTCGGCGGTTTCTTCCGAATAATTCATCGCCAGTTCGTTGTAGCGATCCATGATCGCCTTCTGCTTGGCGACGCCGAGCATCACGTTCTCGCGCACCGTGAGCGCGGGATCGAGCTGCGGCTCCTGCTCCAGATAGCCCACCCGTGCGCCATCAGCGACCCAGGCCTCGCCAGTATATTCCTTGTCGAGCCCGGCCATGATCTTGAGCAGCGTCGATTTGCCGGAGCCGTTGACGCCGAGCACGCCGATCTTGGCGTCCGGGTAGAACGACAGATGGACGTTATCCAGCACTTTACGGGTCGGATAGGTCTTGGACAGATCCTGCATGAAATAGACGAACTGGCGAGCCATCGTGATCCTTGGAAACATCGGATGTGTGGAAATTGGGTTGCTGCTGATGTAGCGACGCGGCCGGCAAAGGGCAACCCGAGCAAACGACCGTTAAGCAATCGTTCAGCCTATCGGCATCAGAGCGCCCGATCGCCGCAATTCAAACCGGTTCTTAAGCACTTCATTGAAGACTGATTAAGTGCCGCAAAGCCTTCGCGGCCCAAACCATCTATCGGAATCGGCAGAAGCCATGGCTACCGCGACCTCGACCGCCCATCCCCCCGCCAACAACGAGCAGCAGCAGGCGCGGCCGCGCGTGTCGCAGGAGATTCGCGAGTTCTGGCGGCTCTTCTTCGTCGCGGCGTTCAATCCCTATCGCCCAGAGCAGCATTACATGCGCGGTCCCGGTCCGGCGTGGCACGCCAAGCACGACGGCGTCGGCAAGCGCAAGCGCCAGCCTTAAAGCGTTTTCGAGCCAAGTGGGTACCGGGTCGCGTGAAGAAAACGCGTCAAAACAACAATCCAGAGCCCCGATTCTGATCGATCAGGACCGGAATTGCTTTAGCCTCAATTCCGGCAAAGCCTAACGCAAAGACGCCGCCATCCTGGGGATGGCGGCGTCTTTGCGCGTGGATCAAAGTTGTGGGTGGATCAGCGGATCGTCACCGGGGCCGGCAGCGGCGCAACCGAGGTCGGCTGGGTGCCGGGAACCGATCCCTGCCCCTGAACCTGCTGAACCGAGGCGGTGGTGGTCTGGGCCGGCGGAGTGCCCGGCAACACCACGACGCGGGTTCCGACCTTGACCCGTTCGAACAGGTCGGAAACGTCCTCGTTCAGCATTCCGATGCAGCCCGAGGATACGAATTTTCCGATCGTGGAGGGCTGGTTGGTGCCGTGAATCCGGTACACCGTTGAGCCGAGATACATCGCGCGGGCGCCGAGCGGATTGCCGGGGCCACCGGCCATGAAGCGCGGCAGATAGGGCTGACGCTCGATCATCTCGGTCGGCGGGTGCCAATCGGGCCATTCGGCCTTGCGGGTGATCTTCTCGACGCCCTTCCAGGTAAAGCCGTCGCGGCCGACGCGGACGCCGTAACGCATCGCCCGGCCATTGCCGAGTATGTAATAGAGATAGGTGTTCGCCGTATCGACAACGATGGTGCCGGCCGGCTCCTTGGTGACGAACGAAACTTCCTGCCGGCGCAGATTCGGCGCCAATTTATCGGCGTTGCTTTCCGCCTCCGGCTGATCGTCGGCCGGCAGTGCCGACATCACCATGGGCCTGCCGTCGCTGCCGATTGGCTGCTGCAGCGACCCGGTCGTGCTTTGCTGGGAGCCCGGGGCTTGTTGCGGACCACGACCATCGTCACCCGGCGCGCGATCCGAATAGATCACCGACGGCGCGGCCATCGGGCGGCCATAGCGCGGATCATCGGGCGACATAACCGGGCCCTGCGGGGCGCGGTCGGAATAAACCGGCGGCGACGCCATCGGGCGGCCATAACGCGGGTCGTCAGGCGACATTACCGGACCCGGCGGCGACAGTGACACCGTGCCTTGCGGGCGTCCTGGCGTGGCGTCAGCATCGTCCAGCGCATCGAAGTCGGGAATCGAGCCGGGGCCGCGACCATATTCCGGCGGATAGGCCGCGGGCGCGGTCGCGTATGAGCCAGGCGTCGCAGGATAACCCTGCGCAGCAGCTGCAGAAATCCCTGCGGCCACAGCCGCGACGGTCGCCAATAGCGTTAAAATGCGTGAATTCATCATTATTCGATCATAAGCCCAAGTCGACACCGGATCATTAACGAGATGCCGGACGATCGCGGCACATTCAAGACGCTCGCGGCGCAATCGCGTCAAAATCGGATCAAATCGGCGGGCGGAGCCCGTTTCGCTTCGGTTGCGCCAAATAGGCCACACCCCGCCGTCCCGATTCGATCCGCCTGCCCGCCTGTTACAAACATCCAGGTCAGCCGGCGCGATCCGGCATTCTGGCACGTTGCTAAGGTTTTCGCACCGCTTCGCGTCACACCACGCGCCGATCGCAAGGCTTTGCCGCGTTATTCATCGAAAACCCGCGGCAATTTTTCGCAAGCGAGCGTGAGTCGTTGCGCTATCCTCGAATTGACTGATTCGCGGCACCTTGCTGCGTCTCGGCTGCCGTTGGGTGCGCTTCAGTATTGTCACCGCGTTTTCGTTGCTCAAGACGCTTCGTGATGTCCAGCGAAGTTGGAATACTGCCGATGCTTCCCGGATTCCGGTTTTTGTTCGCTGCCATCGTCCTGTCGGTCTCGATGCTTGTGTTTGGCCTTGGCGCCGCGGCCCTGCTGCGCGCGGCGCATGAGCAATTCGTTAACCTTCCCGCGATGCGCGCGGCGCCGACCGCCCTGTTCGCCCGGCAGAACCAGACCCTTGCGCCGACGCTGAGCATGCTGCGGGTCGACACTCCGCCGGCCGTGGAATCAACCGCGCCGACGCCGCCAGCCGCGGCCCAGCCAGAGCCGGTCGCGCCAGCCGAGACGACCAGCCTCCCCGCTCCCGCGCAACCGTCACCCGCAGAGCATTCCGCTGCGCTCCACGACTCCCAGGCTGCACAGCCGGCCGACGTCACGCCCGACGCCCCAAGCCCGGCCATCTCCGAACCCGCCATCGCGGCGGTCACGCCCGAGCCGGAGGCGTCGCAACAAGCCAATTCGGCGCTGGTGACGACCGCGCCGAACACGCCGGAATTGGCCGCGATGGGACCGCCGGCCCCGGTGCAATCCGAAGCCGCGCCCAGCGAATCGCCGGGACCGGCAATCGAAGCGGCAGCTCCTTCAGGGCCGACAAAACCCGAAACGGCCGCGCCGGAACCGGCGCAATCCGCGCTGCCGACGCAGCCCGATCCGCAAATTCAGACCGACCATGCGGCGGCATCGGTTCCCCCGGCCCCGCCTGCAGCAACCGCCGTCGCTGCCGCCCCCGAGACCGCGCAGCCCAGTCCGATCGAACCGCCCGCGGCGATTCCGACGCCGGTTGCCGCGCCCTCCGCGCGGCCATCGGCATCAGCCCAGGTGGCGTCCAGCAGCGAAACCGCGAGCACCGCAGTCGCGGCCAAGCCGGTCATCAAGCCCGTCGTTAAAAAATCAAAGCGGGCGCGGCGCGCCACAAAACCCCGACGTCGCGTCACCCGGACGCGCAGCGTGCGTCCCGCCGCCGCGCAGGCGCCAATTTCAAATCCGTTCGGCCTACCGCCAGGCTGATCCGCGCTCAGGCCGGGCCGGTTGCCACCGGCGGGCCGTCGAGCAGGCCCCATTCCGACCACGACCCATCATAGAGCGCCGAGCCGCGCACCCCGAGCCGGACCAGCGCCAGCGTCAGCACCGCCGCCGAGACGCCGGAACCGCAGCTGGTGACGATCGGCCGCGCCAGATCCAGGCCCGCGGCCTCGAACGCCTGACGCAATGCGTCCAGCGGCTTCATGGCGCCGCTGACCGGATCGATCAACTCATTGTAAGGCAGGTTGCGGCTGCCCGGAATGTGGCCGGCGCGCAGCCCCGGTCGCGGCTCGGCGACGCTGCCCTCGAAGCGATTGGCGGCGCGGGCGTCGATCACCTGTTCGATCCCCGACTGCAGATTGGCCACCAGCTGCGCCTGGCTGCGGACAAAGCCGGGATCGAGTGTCGCGCTGAACCGCCCCGGCGTCGGCGACACCTTGCCGGATTCGGTGGCGCGGCCCTCGGCCCGCCATTTCTTCAAGCCGCCGTCCAGCACCCGGATATTGGCGTAGCCGAACGACAGGAACATCCACCAGGCGCGCGGCGCGGCGACCCAGCTGCCGGAATCATAGGCCACCACAATATCGCCGGAGGAGATGCCCAGCGCTTCGACATCGCGGGCGAACTGGCGGGCATCGGGATACATATGCGGCAATGGCGAGCCATGATCCGACACCGCGTCGACGTCGAACAACGCCGCCCCCGGAATATGCGCGGCCAGATAATCGTCGATCGGCAGCGGCAGGACGCCCGGCATCTTGAACGAGGCGTCGATGATCTTGACCTTGGGATCATCCAGATGGGCGGCGAGCCAGTCGGTGGAAACCAGCGGATCGTCTTGCGATGTCATGGTGAGGTCCTTAGGCATTGCCGCGGTCAAAGGCGTCGTGCCGGAAGGAGTCCGGCGACGCATCCTGTTTCAAAGATGATCGGCAGGCGGGTCAAGCCCGCCGGCGACGCCGTGTGTTAGCCCTTCGGATGTTTCGGCACAAAGGCCTCGACCGGGCCGCCGGCGTCGCGCCAGGCGGCGAAACCGCCCTCGATATGCGCCACCGGCTTCAACCCCATGTCCTGCGCGGTCTTCGCCGCCAGCGCCGAGCGCAGGCCGCCGGCGCAGAAGAACACGAATTTCTTGTCGGCCTGAAACACCGGCTTGGCATAGGGACTTTCCGGATCGATCCAGAATTCCAGCATGCCGCGGGTGCAGGAAAACGCCCCGGGAATCCGCCCGTCGCGCTCGACCTCGCGCGGATCCCGGATGTCGACGATCACCACGTCTGCGTCAGCACCGGCCTGATGGATCGCGATCGCGTCCTTGACGCTGAGCGTCTCGATTTGCGCATTGGCCTCGTCGAGCAGCGCCTTGATGCCGCGGGTGATTTGCTGGGGCATTGTTTGAACCTTGGTTTGTTTGTCCCGATGAATTGGCCACACCGGCAGCGCGCCCCCTCTCCCGTTGGGAGAGGGTTGGGGTGAGGGGTTACGGTCTATCGTTAGGTCGCAACCCCTCACCCGGCGCTTCGCGCCGACCTCTCCCAAAGGGAGAGGTGAAGGCTTCACTCGTGTCGCTTCCTGTTTTCATTTCTCACGCAAGTTACCGCACCAATTCCTTCATCGCGCCTTCGAGACCTTCCAGCGTCAGCGGGAACATGCGCTCGGAGAACAGTCGGCGGATCAAGGTGGTGCTCTCCGAATAGTCCCAGTGCCGCTGCGCCACCGGATTGAGCCACACCGCGTGCGGATAGGTCTGCGTCACCCGTTCCAGCCAGACCGATCCGGCCTCCTCATTGACGTGTTCGACCGAGCCGCCCGGCACCATGATTTCGTAGGGGCTCATCGAGGCGTCGCCGACAAACACGACTTTGTAGTCGTGCGGAAATTTATGCAGCACGTCCCAGGTCGGGGTCCGATCGGTGAAGCGGCGGCGGTTCTGCTTCCACACGCCCTCATAGAGGCAATTGTGGAAGTAGAAATATTCCATGTGCTTGAATTCGGTCTTCGCCGCCGAGAACAATTCCTCGACCTGGGCGACGTGGGAATCCATCGAGCCGCCGATATCGAAGAACACCAGCACCTTGACGGCGTTGCGCCGCTCCGGGCGCATGTGGACGTCGAGATAGCCGTGATTGGCGGTCTCCTTGATCGTGGTGTCGAGATCGAGTTCGTCCGGCGCGCCGGTGCGGGCGAATTTGCGCAGGCGCCGCAGCGCCACCTTGATGTTGCGGATGCCGAGCTCGACATTGCCGTCGAGATCCTTGAATTCGCGCTTGTCCCAGACCTTGACGGCGCGCTGGTGCCGGCTCTTGTCCTGGCCGATCCGGACGCCTTCCGGGTTGTAGCCCTCGGCGCCGAATGGCGAGGTGCCGGCGGTGCCGATCCATTTATTGCCGCCCTGGTGGCGTTCCTTCTGTTCCTTCAGGCGTTCGCGCAGCGTCTCCATGAGCTTGTCCCAGCCCATCGCCTCGATCTGCTTCTTTTCTTCCTCGGTGAGATATTTCTCCGCCAGCTTTTTCAGCCATTCGGCCGGAATCTCCGCCTTCTCCATGCCCTCGAGCAGGCTTTCCAGCCCCTTGAACACGGTGCCGAACACGCGGTCGAACTTGTCGAGATTGCGCTCGTCCTTGACCAGGGCGGCGCGCGACAAATAGTAGAAATTCTCGACCGACTGTCCGGCGAGGTCGGCGTCGAGCGCCTCCATCAGCGTCAGATATTCACGCAAGGTGACCGGCACCTGGGCGTCGCGCAGCGATGTGAAAAATTGCAGGAACATGGCTTCAACGTTGCCCGGACGCGCGCATTCGTCAAGTGTCAGAGATATTCCGCAGTGCGGAGTTGATCATCTCGCGCCGCGGCGAATTCCGCCCCGACCGCCTAGACCTGGGTGGTTTTTCAACTAGAGTTGCCGTCGATATGCGCGGACTGCGCTTAATTTGGGGAACCTCATGGGTATCAATTCGATTCTGGTCTGGCTGCTGGTCGGCGCGATCGCGGGCTGGCTCGCGGGGTTGATCGTGCGCGGCGGCGGCTTCGGCCTGCTCGGCAATATCGTGATCGGCATTATCGGCGCCGTGGTGGCGGGCTGGCTGCTGCCGTTTCTCGGCGTCAATCTCGGCTCCGGCATCGGCCGCGCCATCATCAATTCGGCGATCGGCGCCGTCGTGGTGCTGGTCATCCTGTCGGTGATCCGCCGGGCCTAGACATGCTCCGGCGCGGCTGCCGCCCGGCGGCCGCGCCGATCCAAAATTCTAATCCAAAAATCCAAAAGCGCGCAGCAACCGCTCCCAAAGAAACAGGACAGACTTCGGATGAAATTCACCGGCACCAAGGACTACGTCGCGACCGATGACCTCAAGATCGCCGTCAACGCCGCGATCGTGCTGGAGCGCCCGCTGCTGGTGAAGGGCGAGCCCGGCACCGGCAAGACCGTGCTGGCCGAGGAAGTCGCCAAGGCGCTCGGCTCGCCGCTGCTGACCTGGCACATCAAATCCACCACCAAGGCGCAACAGGGCCTGTACGAATATGACGCGGTGAGCCGGCTGCGTGACAGCCAGCTCGGCGACGCGCGGGTCTCCGACATCAAGAACTACATCAAGCGCGGCAAATTGTGGGAGGCCTTCAGCCATGAGGGCCGCCCGGTGCTGCTGATCGACGAGATCGACAAGGCCGACATCGAATTTCCCAACGATCTGTTGCTCGAACTCGACCGCATGGAATTCCACGTCTACGAGACCGGCGAGACCATCAAGGCCGACAAGCGCCCGATCGTGATGATCACCTCGAACAACGAGAAGGAATTGCCGGACGCGTTCCTGCGCCGCTGCTTCTTCCACTACATCAAGTTTCCCGATCAGGAGACGATGCAGAAGATCGTCGAGGTGCATTTCCCCGGCATCAAGCAGCGCCTGGTCGCCGAAGCGATGAAGATCTTTTTCGAGGTCCGCGAGGTCCCCGGCCTGAAGAAGAAGCCATCGACCTCCGAATTGCTGGACTGGCTGAAGCTGCTGCTCAACGAGGAAATGACCCCGGAGACGCTGCGCGAACGCGACCCGCGCAAGCTGATCCCGCCGCTGCACGGCGCCCTCTTGAAGAACGAGCAGGACGTGCATCTGTTCGAACGGCTGGCATTTTTGAGCCGACGGGAAGTGTAGCGCGGCTATCTTGTGACTTGATCCGCCTCGTCGAGCTCGCGGTCATTCCGGGGCGCGAGCCCGCAGAGCGTTGATGCGCGTCTTCGACGCGCTATGGGCGAGCGAACCCGGAACCTTGCGACAAGGCCGTGCGTTGAAGCGAGATTCCGGGTTCGCGCGCAGCGATGCTGCGCGCGCCCCGGAATGACCTCTGATAATGTCTAGCCCCGCGCCGCCCATAGCGAGGCGGCCAGCGATATCAGCGCGAGGCCGATGATCACCGCGCCATAGAGATAGGCGACCGTCGCCAGTCCGAGCAGCGGCATCGCCAAGCCGGCGGCGATCGCAGGCAGACTCATGGCCAGGTAGGACTGCACATAGAACGCCGCCAGCAGGCCGCCGCGCTGGTGCAGTTCGGCGCTCGGCAGCAACGCCCGCAGGACACCGGAAAAACTCGAGCCGAATCCGACCCCGGCGATCGCGGTGCCGGCGAACAGGACGCCGACGCTGTGCCGCGCAATGCCGACCAGCGAGACCGCGACGCCGAGCGCCAGCGTGCTGGTGCCGAGCGCGATCAGCCGTTCGGCCGGAACATGCCGGAATAGCCCGACTACGATCGCCGCGATCAACATCAGCGTCGCCACCACGGCGCCGCCGACCCAGGGCGAGGTCACCCCGGTCGCGCTCGCCACCACCGTCGGCATCAACGACAGATAGAAACCACCGAGCGACCAGGTCGCCACGTTGGCCGGCGTGATCCGCAACAGAACCGCGCGCGATTGCACCGGCACGCTGACCCGTGGCCGCAGCGACGCCAGGGCGCCCGGCTTGCGGTCGACGCTTTCCGGCATCAGCCAGACCAGGGCGATCATCAGCACGGTAAGGCCGAGGAGCACCTCATAGACCAGATGCAGCGGGTCCGGCGCCAGGCTGACCAGCGCCGCCGAGCCGAGCGCGCCGATCATCATGCCGAGAAACGGGCTGACGCTGTTGAGCAGCGGCCCATGCTGGCGATTGGTGTCGAGCATCGCCGCACCCAGCGCCGTGGTCGCGGCGCCGACGCAAGGCCCCTGCACCGCGCGCGCCAGGATCAGCTGGGTCACATCGCCAGCGCCCGCGAACAGCACCATCGCCGCCGCGTTCAGCAACAGCGCGCCGAAGATGACCGGCCGGCGGCCGACATAGTCGGACAGGCCGCCGACGGTGAGCAAGGCCGCCAGCAGGCTGAAGGCATAGACCGCGAACACCACCGTGATCATCAGCGGCGTCAGATCCATCGAGCGCTGATACAGCCGATACAGCGGGGTCGGCGCGCTGCTGCCGGCAATCAACAGAACGATGGCGGCGAAGCTGAACGCGGTCATCGCGGCCGGCGGCAAGCTGCGGCGCCGGGGCGGGCATTTCGGCGCGATCGTGCAGGTCTCTCGGCTAGCTTGCATGGCGGGGCCCTTAAAGCTAAGTTGTTGCCTTAGCTAAATAGGCCGTTGCGGCGCTTAACGCAAATACTTTGCGTTAACGAGCGGTTCCGTTACCGCATGGCTCGGTTGCTAGAGGTTGGTCATGGCGGTGAAGGAGCGGGTCAGGGTTGGCGGGCGCAGCGCGCGGATCCAGTCCGCCGTGCATCAGGCGGTCAAGGACCTCAGCGCCACCACGCCGCGCGACCAGCTCACCGTGCCGCGGATCGCCCAGGAAGCGGGCGTCACCCCCTCGACGATCTATCGGCGCTGGGGGGATCTCGGCGCCCTGCTGGCCGACGTCGCGGTCGCGCGATTGCGGCCGATCGCCGATCCGGAGGATACCGGCACGGTGGCGTCAGATCTGCGGCTGTACATCGACCAATATGTCGAGGAAATGTCGTCGCCGGTCGGCCGTGCCCTGATGCGGGACGTGTTCTCGTCGGGGCAGAGCTTTCCGCTGCAATGCGCCGGCTTCACCGGCAATCATCTGGCCATCATCGCGGCGCGGGCTTCGGCGCGCGGCGAACAAGTGTTCGACATCAATGACGTGATCGATCACGTCATCGCGCCGATCATCTATCACATTCTGTTCGACGATCGCGACGTCACCCCCGACTACAGCCACGCTTTGCTCGCGCGTCTGCGCTCGCTGCCGGGCGCGGGCTGAGCCGCCGCGCACGAACGCCCTCGACGACCTGCATGCGCGGCATCGAATGATGACAGACCGAGCGCAATCCGGAGTTGCGCGCGCGCGGCGCCCGGCCGACGCTCAGCGCCAGCCTTGGTGTTCGTCCAGCGGCTGATCGCAGGTCCATTCCGGCCGCAGCATAACCTGGCAGCCCTTTTCGAATGGCAGCACGCCGACCCGGCGGGAATCCCGGATAATCTCGATCGACCAGTCGCGCGGAACCGAGGGCTGGTGCTGCACCAGCCGCTGAATCACGCCGGCCGCAAACAGCGTAGCGTCGATATCGTCGGCCAGCGCCGCGCCGTCATGGCCCGGGCCATCGACGCGGTTGATCGGATCACGCACATGGAAACGATAGAACGGCATGGGGCTATACTGCAGGCGCGGGCACAGTCACAAAATGATGTAAATCAAGTCGGAACCGCTGCGTGGCGTTTTTTTCGCAACGAATCCGCGCTCGATATTGCCAAACTTGACCGAGATCAAGCCCGGCGCGACATTCCGGGTGGGCTGAGCGTCGCGCTGATATTCGATCCACCCCACCCCATCCGACGACGAGGCTGTCATCGTCGCCGTGTCTGACGATGACCGCCCTCGCCTCACTTATTGAGAAAATTCAGCGGCAGGCCGCCGCGCGGCCAATCCATCGCGATCAGCTCGCCTTTGCCGGACAACGTGATGTAGGCGGTCTTCAGATCGGGCCCGCCGAAGGCGATGTTGGTGGTGACGCGGTCGCCGGTCGGCACCTGCTCGACCACGCTGCCATCGGGCGCGATCACCGAGATGCAGCCGGAGACCAACGTGGCGACGCAGACATTGCCACCGGCCTCGACGCCGAGCGAGTCGAACATCTGGTAACCGCCGAGCCCGGCGATCGGCTTGCCCTTCTCGCCGCGATAGATCACGTCGCGCGGCTTGACCTCGCCGGGCGCGGTCAATTCGAACGCCCACAGCCGTGCCGTCGGCGTTTCGGCGGCGTACATCGTGGTCTCGTCCGGCGACAGGCCGATGCCATTGAGCGGCAGCGTGCCGAACACCTGTTCGGAGATCGCACTCATGCCGGGCTTGATGTAGTAAGCGGCGCCGACATCCATGTCGCGGGCGCGGCGCTTGCCGAGATCGGTGAACCACAGCCCGCCTTGTCTGTCGAACACCAGATCGTTCGGCCCCTTCAACGGATGCTCGCCGCATTTGTCGAACAGCGTCTCGACCGCGCCGCTGGCCAGATCGACGCGCTGGATCGAGCCGCCGATATATTCATGCGGCTCCGGCGCGCCGGGCATGATGGTGCCGCGAGACGGAAACCAGCCGAAGCCGCCATTGTTGCAGATGTACATCTTGCCGTCGGGTCCGAGCGCGGCGCCATTGGGACCGCCGGGAATTTTCGCCACGACTTCCTTGCGCCCGTCCGGCCACACCCGCGTCAATTGCTGCGCCCTGATCTCGACCAAAATGACCGAGCCGTCCGGCATCACCACCGGGCCTTCGGGAAATGCGAGATCGGTGGCGAGAACGCGGACGTTGGACATGAATCCTCCCGGAGATTTATTGTTGTTGGCGGGCGCGGACCCGCACGTCTTGCCCGGTCGATGTTACGCATGTCCGCTGGCATTGCCAAGCAAGCCAGCAATTCCGCCACGCGGGCTATCGCTTATTACTTCGCGTCGCTCTTGCCGGCATCCTTCGATGCGTCCTTCGATCCATCCTTGGCGGTCGATGCCGGCGCGGGCTTTTTCTGCGCCTCCTGCAGCTGTCCGACGGTGCTTTGCAGCGCGGTGATCGACGCCGTCAGCGCGTCGATCTGCCGGTTGGCGGCGTCGAGCTTGTGCTGATGATCGAGCGCCAGCTTGGCGATGCTCGCCTGCAGGAAATCGACATTGCTCTGCAGGCACGACGTGCGGCGCTGCATCGTCTTCTCGGCGGTGCAGATCTCGATGCCCGGCACGTCCTGCGCCGCGGCGCCTCCCGCGAATCCGGCGGACAACACCGCCACCACCATGCTCCGGCCGATCATCGCTCGCTCCTGCTGGTTAGCTGCCAATCGCAGCCAAGCGGCTTCGGGCTTGGCCTGTCAACAGGAGTCGCACATCAACCGCCTTGGCGCCGATTGCCGGCCGCCGTCATCCGTGAAAGACTCCGCGGATGGAAGAAAGCTTCGTCGAAGACTGTTTCGTCTATGTACTCGGCTGCGCCAGCGGCAGGCGCTATCTGACCTATGTGGGCTGGACGCTCGACCTCGACCGCCGCCTGGCCCAGCACAATGCCGGCACCGGCGCGCGCTCGACCCGGGGCCGCAGCTGGGTGCTGATCCACTCCGAACGCTTCACCACCCGGCAGCAGGCGATGAGCCGCGAATGGCACCTCAAGCGCGACAGGACGCTGCGCAAGCGGCTGGCCGCGCAGGCGAAGGGCAACATCCAAAAACCTCAATCCGGCGTTGAACTCACGGCATCCGTCACGCCAAGGTGACGGAGCCAGGCCGGGCCGGCAACGACTGCCGGCGCTTGTGGATTGGAGCGTCACCGATGGCAACGCGTGAACGACGGCTGGCCGAATTCAATGGCGACGGCGATCCCGCGCCGGATCAGGCGGTGCAGGTGCTGTGCGAGGATCATAGCGGCACCTATCAGCTGCCCTTCCCCTGCCAGCTGATCGACGGCGAGTGGCGCAATGCCGAATCCGGCAGCCGGGTCGAAGCCAAAGTCGTCGGCTGGCGGCTGCCGCGCTGGTAAGCGCTCCGGTCGCGAAGATTCCGTCTTGACGATCAGTCTTGCCGATCGGTGTCCCGGATTGCGACAGCAACCCTCCCCGATTTTAAGGTTTGGAACGCGTGCGGAACGAACCACGCCCGAATCGGCCGCGACGCCATGTTCTTCGCGTTCACCCGCCAGATCTGGCCAGAACTCCGTCGCCGCGCACCAAATGCAGCGCAGCCATGGGCGCCGCAATGATCTTTGCCCGCCGCAAATCTTAACCGGGCGGATCGGCCCTGCCCGCTTGGCATGCCGACCATCATCTGGCGCGTGGGATGATCGATGTCCCGGATTGCGACGCGATGTCGCGCCCGGAACGAAACCCGTCCGAATCGGCCGAATCTCCCTGTTCCGGCCGTTCACCCCCAACATCCGGCCAGGACCAGACGCGGCCGCGCAACATGCAGCAGCGCTGCCGCGTAGCTGCGACGCTTTGGCGGCGGCAATCGTTAATGGGCGGGGGATTGGGCGCTGTCCGCGATCGATGTCCCGGAATGGAACGCGGCTGCGGGCAACCGTTAAGGATTGGAACGCGGCCGGAACAAAGCGCGCCCGAATCAGCCGAAACACCATGTTCCGGCCGTTCACCCCCAACATCTCGGAAAGCAGTTCAAGAGCGAACACAAGATGCATCGACGCTGCAGCGAGTTTCACCCGCCAACTCATCGGTCGCGTTTACTATTCGGATCAGCGCGACCGGCAGCTGGAGGTCGCACAGCCTCGCGCGCGCCGCGCGCTTCAACCGATGCGGCCGGCAAAGAGCCGGCCGCTAACGACCCTCAGCTTGGCTGGCTGAACACCGTGACCGGCGGCAAGGGGCCGTCGAAGCGTTCGACTTCGGCGATGCCGGTGTGTCCGCAATTGCCCTGCGCGAGCTTTGAGGTCGCGATCCCCGTCATCAAGGTGTTGACGTCGCCATAGACGCAGAGGCTGCCGATCTCGCGCGGATTTTGCGGGTCGAACCAGCCGCCCTCGCTGATGCGGATCGCGCCGGGCATGATCTCATCGGTGATCTTGAGCCCAGCCAGCAGCTTGCCGCGGTCGTTGTAGACCCGGACGACATCGCCATCCTTGAGGTTGCGCGCCGCCGCATCCTTCGGGTTCATCCAGCACGGCTCGCGCCCGGCGATCTGGTAGCCCTCGCGAATGGCCGTGCCGCATAGCTGCGAATGCAGCCGCATCTGCGGATGGTTGGCCGCGACATGCAGCGGGTATTTGGCCGTCGGGCCGCCGATGCGCTCGATCGGCTCCATCCAGGTCGCGTGCGGCGGGCAGTCGTCATAGCCGAATTTGGCGATCGCGCTGGAATACAGCTCGAACTTGCCCGAAGCGGTGCCGAGCGCGTTGAGCAGCGGGTCGGCGCGGAAGTCGGCGTGGCGCACAAAGTCCTTCTGCGCCTCGCTGAGCGGGAACGCCAACGGCTTGTTGCCTTCCCAGAACACGTCGAACACCGGCATTTCCATGCCCTTGGCCCGCGACTCGATCTTGGCCGCCTCATAGAGGTTGCGGATCCAGTCGATCTCGGTCAGCCCTTGCGTGAAGGCGTAGCCTTTTCCCAGTCTGTTGGCGATGGCCGCGAAGATGTCGAAATCGTTGCGCGCCTCGAACACCGGCTCGACGATCTTCTTCATCGGCACGATGTGGCTCAACGCATAGTCGCCGACCTGCTCGATGTCGTTGCGCTCGTAGGACGTGGTGGCGGGCAGCACGATGTCGGCATGGCGGGCCGAGGCGGTCCACTGGACGTCGTGGACGATGAACGTATCCAGCTCGCGCCAGGCCCGCAGCATCTCGTTGCGGTCCTGCTGATGCGAGAACGGGTTGCCGCCGGCCCAATAGGCCATCTTGATCTTCGGCAGCACGATCTCGCTGCCATTGAACTGCATCGTCTTGCCGGGATTGAGCAGCGTTTCCACCAGCCGGGAGACCGGGATCGACACCGCGCCACTTTTCGCCAGCCACGCCGCGCCGTCGCTCTTCTGGCCCGAGGCATCGTCGACCGATTTGAGGATTGGCGTGGTGTGAGTCGGCGCGCCGCCCGACGAGTAGTGATAGCTCAGCCCGTAGCCGCCGCCCGGCAGGCCGATCTGCCCCAGCATCGCGGCCAGGGTGATCAGCATCCAGTGCACCTGCTCGCCATGGTGCTGGCGTTGCGTCGAATAGCCCAGCGCCAGCATGGTGCGCTGCTTGGCGAAGCGGCGCGCCAGGTCGCGCAGCGTGTCGGCCGGCAGGCCGCAAATCTGCGCGGCCCAGTCGGCCGTCTTCGGCGTGCCGTCGGTCTTGCCCAGCAGATAGGGCAGGAACTTATCGAAGCCGGCGGTGTAGCGGTCGAGGAATTTCTGGTCGTGCAGCCCCTCGGTGTAGAGCGTGTGGGCGATGCCCAGCATCATCGCCACATCGGTCTGCGGTCGCGGGGCCAGCCATTCGCCGTTCAGGGCCTGGCAGGTTTCGGTGCGGACCGGATCGATGCAGATTACCTTGGTGCCCGCCGCCTTCAGCATCGCGACGCCGGGCCAGGCGCCATGATCGGCGACCTGCCAGCTGATCTGCGAATTATTCAGCGGGTTGGCGCCCCAGAACACCATCAACTCGCAATTCTTGGCAAGATTGCTCCAGGTGGTGCACTGCTCGTAGACTTCGAGCGAGCCGGAGACGTAAGGCAGGATCACTTGCGCCGCGCCAGTGGAATAATCGCCGATGCTGTTGGTGTAGCCGCCGCCGGTGACGTTCAGCATCCGCCGCAACAGCGTCTGACAATTGTGCAACCGGCCGGGGCTCTTCCAGCCATAGGAGCCGGCGAAAACCGCCTGCCCGCCATAGGTCTTGCGCACGCGCGTAATCTCGCCGGCGACGAGTTCGATGGCCTTGTCCCAGCTCACCCGGACGAAATCGCCGGCGCCACGCCCGTCGGGATCGGCGCCGGGGCCTTTCTCAAGCCAGGCGCGGCGCACCATCGGGTAGCGGATACGCGATTGCGAATACAGCGAATCCATCACGCCGGGCAGCTGCGGCGAGGGATGCGGATCGTCTTCCCAGGGCTTGAACGAAACGGCGCGGCCATCCTCGACCATGCCGCGGAACACGCCCCAATGGCACCCCGACAGGATGCCCTGCGTCGGGGCCGCGGCCAGCGCGCCCCGGGCCAACAGCGGCAGCCCGGCCAATCCCAGCGCCGCAGCGGAGCCCTTGAGAAGGTTGCGCCTGGAAAGCGACGGGCCGCCCGGTGTCGTTCTGCTATTAAATGTCATGGCCTGTCCTTTCATGTCCCGACCGCAATGCCGGCCCACTCTTGGCCGTGCAGTCGAATATCCTGTTGTCGACCAACGCCCGGAAACTCCACGACCAGCAATGCCAACAGGAGTGCGGCCAAGGTCCCGTAGAAGCCGTCGCCATCGGCCTTGATCAGCGCGTCGGCAAAGCGCCCCACCCAGTGCAATTCGGCCAGCACGTCTTCAACGACGTCGGCGCGCTCCTGCCGCATCGCCTCGGCGAGGGCGGCAAGTTGAATGCCGAGATGATCGGGCATCTCGGAGCAATCATCGACAAGATGCACATCAAGCCGGCGCAGAATCGCCTGCATCCGTCCGACGGCCGGCCCGCAGAGGCGTCCCGTCCCGTCCCACACGCTGGCATAAGGCGGCAGGCAGCGCTGGTGAAAGATCCCCTCGAACAGCGTCGTATGCCGGCGTTGCAGCGCCGCGGCGACCTCCGTGGCCGCGCCATCCGTCATCAGATGACGCAGCCTGTCGATCTCCTCTTGCCGGGCCAGCAAGGCGCCGAACCCGTCCAGCACGTCCTGAGCAGACCGCGCGCGCGCGGCCTCGACCATCGCGGTGTCCGGCGGCGTCAGGATCTGCGCCGCCAGCCACTCGGCCACCAGCGCGAGGTCCGCCGGGCCGGATGCATTCTCGACAATCGCGTTCATTTCGCCGCCGCCTCGCTCGGGTTGAGATCCTTCGAGTGGTTCTGCAGATAAGCCAGGATCAGACGGTACTGATCGTCGTTGAACGAGGTGAAGCGGCGCATCGCCTTCAATGTCCCGATCCATTGATTGGCGGTGAAGTGCTCTTGCTGCGGCAGCACGTGACAGGCCGAACAGGTGGTCTGGAACGTCTTGTGGCTATAGGCCCACACCGCGGCGCGATCGGTGTTCAAGCCGTTCGCATCCGACCACAGGGTCAGTGCGACAGGCGTCCAGGTCTGGCCGGTGTCGGCGTCCTTCTCGGGCGTCCCGCGGGTCACCTTGGCGGCGGCATCGTTGGACAGCACCGCCATCATCACGCGCTGACCCTTGGCCTGATAGATGACGCTGGTAGCGCCCTCGGTCTGCCAGCCCTTCAGCGTCAGCTGCGTCTTGTCGCCGTCACGCTTGACCACCGTGACCTCGGCGCCGCCCAGGAACTTGCCCTGCGCTTCGGTCGATCCACCGACATCGGCGGCGGCGAGCCATGCATTCTTGGTTTCGACGACGGTCGCCTGATTGCCCTGCTTGATCGCCGCCGGCGCCAGCGCTGGCAATTTCGGCGCGGCCCGCACCCAATCTTTCAGCATCACCAATTGGTCGGTACGGTTCGGCTCGGGAACGCCGGGCGCGGGATGATCCGCGGCGGGAAGGTGCTTGATATAGAGCGCCATCGCCTGCACGTCTTTCAACGGCAACTGCGAGGTGTTCTTGATCACTTCTTCCATGTCACCGGCCGCGGTGCGGCCGATCGGGCTCACGCCCGTATGCAGATAGTTGGCGATCGACGCCGCCGACCAGTAACCGATTCCAGTCTCGTCCGGGGTGATGTTCGGAAACCAGCCGGTGCCATCGGTGTTCGGCCCACCCGCATAGCGCATCTTGGCGGGAACATTTCCGGCGATGGTCCGCGGCGAATGGCATTCGGCGCAATGGCCCGCGGCTTCGACCAGATACTCACCCTGATGATAGGCCGTGGCATCGACATTCTTCGGCACCGGTCCGGGCGCGAACGGCTTGCCGTCAAGAAAGGCCAGCCGCCAGACGCCGACGCCGCGGCGCAGGTTGAAGGGGAATTTCAAATCGTGGTCGGCCACCACATTCTGTTGCGGCGGCAGCGACATAAGATAGGCATAGAGATCGCGAACATCGGTGCCCTTCAGCCGCTGATAGGATGTGTAGGGAAACGCCGGATAGAGATTGCGCCCGTCCGGCCACAACCCGCCCGGGCCGACGCCCTGGCGCAGCGCGCGATCGAACTCGGCCAATGTCCAGTTGCCGATGCCGTGCGTCTTGTCGGGCGAGATATTGGGCATATGAAAAATGCCGAATTGCGTGTCCAGCGCCCGGCCGCCACCAAGGACCGTGTGCTTGTCCTGCCCCGGCGTCGCGTGACAGGTAGCGCAATCGGACGCGACGAAAACCTTGCGGCCATTTTCGAGATCGGCGCCCTGAAGCGCGGGAAGATCGCGACTGGGATGAATCAGCGACCAGGTCCAGGGCGATGTCAGAACGACAAAGCCGACACCGGCCAGCACGATCAGGCCGCCTCCGAATTTGAGGAGGGATCCTCGCTTCAAAGTCATGGTGAGTTACTCCATCGGAGATGTGCGGGTCGTCTGCTTGGACGACCCCTAAGACGTTTCGCAGGCCCGTGGGTTGTTCTCGATCAAGGGGCGCGGAAGAATCCCTCCACCTCAACCATCTGTGAACGCGCGGCGGATTGGATTTGCTGAGGGCTTGTTCGGCTCCCGTCGAGCCGCCCTGGAATTAACACGCTTACGTTGGTCGACCTGCAACATTCAACCTGGCAGGCCGCCGAGGTGTCGGCGTCGACTCTCACGAGACGCATTTCCGTCCACCAGCGGCGTAGTTGTGGTCGACGTCAATGATTATCTGACCGGCGCGCTGCCTGCGTGACTCGATGTCGCGATATGGGACTGGGTTGCGCGCGCATATTAACGATTCGAACGCGACCGGAACGAAACGCGCCCGAATCGCCCGAGCCGCGCTGTTCTCGCCGTTCACCCCCGACATCTCGACATTACGCGGTGGCCGGCCACAAGATGCGTCGACGCCCGCGTCGGCATCGACCGGAATCGGGCGTCAAAGGTTAACGGCAGAACCGCAGGATGAATTGACGGCAGCCGCTGCCTAAAATTCGACCTCGAGCTCCTCGATCTCGGCCGGTTCGTTGAGCGCGGCCGCGATCCATTCCTGCATCTCGGGCAGCGCCATGATCATGTCGGCATAGCCGGTGGTCTCGGAATCCAGCTTGACGTCATAGGTCTTGAACCGGGTCACCACCGGCGCATACATCGCATCCGCCATGCTGCACGCGCCAAACAGGAACGGGCCGCCGGATTTGCTCAGGCACGCGCGCCAGATCGTGCAGACCCGATCGATGTCGGATTGCGCCCGCGACCAGATCTTGAAGCCCGGGAAATGACCCTTCAGATTGACCGGGAGCGAGGCCCGCAACGTGGTGAAGCCGGAGTGAACCTCGCCGCAAATCGACCGGCAATGCGCCCGCGCGATCCGCTCGGTCGGCAACAGCCCGGCATGGGGCATGATTTCGTTGAGATATTCGGCGATCGCCAGGGTGTCCCAGACCTCCGCGCCATCGTGGCGCAGGCACGGCACCAGGATCGACGACGACAGCAGCAGGATCTCGGCCCGCGCCGCGACGTCATCCGGTGCGGTGACGATCTCGTCGAATTCCAGCCCGGAGAATTTGGTGAGCAGCCAGCCCCGCATCGACCATGACGAGTAGTTCTTGCTGCTGATCGTGAGCGTGGCCTTGGCCATTTCCATCTCCCTGCACCAACCGTCGCGCCGTCGCCGGCCAAGCTGGACCGCAATTCGTTCGTTCTCAAGGCGTCCGCCACACGTTCAACCGGGCAAACCAGCAATCCGTGTGCCAAACCGAACAGCAATGTGACGTCGAACTGGCTTCCATATTGCATGCCCCGGATCCGGGGGCGCGGGAATGATGTCAATGATGTATCAGACCTATCAGAACCATATGGATCTGACGGCGCCGTGGCGCACGGGCGCCGCCGAGGCGCTGAAATTCCTGAACCTCATGCCGGCCGGCGTCTCCCGCAAGAATTTCGGCCGGCTCGCCGCCGCGCTGGAGCTGATTTCGCGATCGTCGCTGACCTATCGGCGCCCGGCCTATGACATCAAGCCGGTGATCGTCGGCAACCGCGAATTGGCGGTCACCGAAGCGGTGGTGTTTGCCACCGCCTTCGGCTCGCTGCTGCATTTCAAGAAGGAGAACGCGCCGGAGCAGCCGAAAATGCTGCTGGTGGCGCCGATGTCGGGGCATTTCGCGACGCTGCTCCGCGGCACGGTGCAGACCCTGCTGCAGGATCACGACGTCTACATCACGGACTGGCACAATCCGCGCGACATTCCGCTCAGTGCCGGCGGCTTCAGCCTGTCCGACTACACCGATCATTTGATCCAGTTTCTCAACGTGCTGGGGCCGCGCGCCCATATGGTGGCGATCTGCCAGCCCTCGGTGTCGGCGCTGGCCGCCGCCGCGATCATGTCGGAGGACAATCATCCGGCGCGGCCGGCCAGCCTGACCCTGATGGCCGGGCCGATCGACACCAGAATCCTGCCGACCAAGGTCAACGACTTCGCCAAGAGCAAGCCGATCAAATGGTTTCAGGACAATCTGATCAATTACGTCCCGGTGCAATGCAAGGGCGCGTTGCGCAAGGTCTATCCGGGCTTCATCCAGCTCACCGCCTTCGTGTCGATGAATCTGGAGCGCCACATCAAGTCGCATGTCGACCTGATGGATCATCTGGCCAAGGGCGAGACCGACAAGGCCGACATCATCAAGACCTTCTATGATGAATACTTCGCCGTGATGGACCTGCCCGCGGAGTTCTACATCGAGACCGTGCGCGACGTGTTCCACGAGCATCTGCTGCCGCGGGGCCAATTGATGCATTATGATCGCCCGGTGAATCTCGGTGCCGTGAAGCGCATGGGCCTGATGACCGTCGAGGGCGAAAAGGACGACATCTGCGCGATCGGCCAGACCCTGGCGGCGCAGGATCTGTGCACCGGGGTCCGCCCCTATCGCAAGGTGCATCACATGCAGGCCGGCGTCGGCCATTACGGCGTGTTCAGCGGCCGCCGCTGGAACAACGAGATCTATCCGCTGCTGCGCGACTTCGTCCACGTCAATGCGTGACGCCAGCGTGGAGCATTTCAAGAGTTTGCGACGGCCTTGGAGGCTGACCTGAAAAGCGATCAATAGATCAAGCCTTCAAGGTCGTCCAAAGTCGTCGTTGCGAGGAGCTGTTGCGACGACGCAACCCAGTCTGTGCTTGGCGCCCCTGGATTGCGTCGCGGTCGGACGGCGCGATGCGCCGTCCTCGGCTCGCAATGACGATTGGCTTCTTTTTCAGTCAGCCCCTCACGCCGCCCCGCGGGTCAGCTTCAGCACCTTGTTGCGATGGGCCACCGCATCCTTGGCGGCGGCGGTCTGGGTGAAGATTGCCAGTTCGTTTTCGTCCTCGGCGGCCACCGGGGTCATCGCCTGATCCATATAGGCCAGCCGTTGCGGATCGCGCGCGATCCGCAACGCGAGTCGACTGAGCCGCCATGCCGTCGCCGCCACCCCGCCGGTCTTGCGCGCCAGTTCGAGCCCGAGCCGCGGCCAGAACAGCAGCGCATTCTCGCGCGGCAGGCCGGGCCGGCGTTCGGACGGATGCCGCAGCCGGAAGATGCCGCTTTGCAGCGGATGCACTTTCTCCAGCGACACCATCAGCGAGAAGATCAGCAGCAGCTTGACCATGCTGCTCAGCTTGATCCCGGTGGCGGCGGCGCGCCTGAGCAGGGTCTCGGTATGGGCCGGATCGTAGTAATCGCGCCAGATCTCGTGGTAGATGCCTTCCCACTCGCGCGCCGACATTTTGGGATGCGCGGTGCAGATATGTTCGATGTCGTAATTGTTGAAGTCCGGGTCCATCGGCACCCCGGCCCTCCACAGCTTTTGGTGATCCTCCGACCCCGGCAGCGGCGTCAGGCAGAAGAACTCCAGAATATCGACCGGCAATTCGCGCTTGATGATGGCGATGTCGGCGCGAATGCTGTCCGGCGTATCGAACGGAAAGCCGAGAATATAGCCGGCCAGCGTGATGATGCCCTGCGCCTTCCAGGCCAGCAGCATGGCGCGATATTCGGTGATCTTGTTCTGCCGCTTCTTGGCCTGCAGCAGGTTTTCCGGATTGATGCTTTCCAGCCCGAGAAACACCCGGGTGACGCCGGCGCGCTTGGCCTTCTCGACGAAGTTCGCAATCTTGTGGCACAGCGTATCGACCTGGATCATCAGCCCGAGCGGAATCCCCTGCTCTTCCTTCAGCCAGATCAAGCGGTCGAGGATCGCTTCCCAATCCTTGTTGCGGGCGAAATTATCGTCGGTGATGAAGAATTTCGAGACGCCCTGCCGCCAGTTCTGCCGCACCAATGCTTCGATATCGTCCGGCGAGCGAAACCGCGACTTGCGGCCCTGGACGTTGATGATGGTGCAGAACGAGCATTGATATGGACAGCCGCGCCCGGCGTCGAAGCTGGTCGACAGCCCCAGCGTGCGCTTGACATTGGCCAGCGGCAGATACGGCACCGGCGTCCCCTCGATCCCCGGCAGATCGGCAAGGTAGTTATAGACCGGCTGCAATCGGCCGGCGGCGGCGTCGCGCAGCAGCATATCCATGCGACCCTCGGCCTCGCCGGCGAAGATCGACACCCCGATGTCGCGGCAGGCGTCGAGATCACCGGCCTTGCCGTCGAGCATCGACAGGCAGCCCGAGACGTGAAAGCCGCCGATCGCGACCGCGATCCCGGCGGCGCGGAACGGCCGGGCGATATCCAGCGCGCGCGGATATTGATTGGTCTGCACCCCGACCAGCGCCACCATCCCGAAATGATCGTGATCGGCCAGCCGCTTCAGCAGTTTGGGAATGTCAATTCGGGTGTTGAACTCATCCATCGCCGTGATGTCGATCTCGGCATCCGGCCCGAGCGCGCCGCGCTCGGCGCTTTCGACCGCGATGCCATAGACGCTCGCCAGCGAATTCGACGGGATGGTGGCGCGCCACCAGCGGATCACATAGCCATCATCGCGGTAATGCGAGGGCTTGATCAGTAACAGTTGAAAGCGGCGTCGGGCGCTTGGCGTGGTGATCGGCACCAGTCCTCCTCCGCAAAACGGCAAGGGCAACAGCTCGCCGCGAATATCGCTATGCGGCAGTGTTGCCGATGCGGGAGTAAGCCGCAAGCCCAATCGGTCCCCGATGTATTACAAAGCGTGTCGGATCATGGCCGAATATGGCAGCTGGTAACCGACCAATCGCCGCGCCGACGAATGGAGCGTCGTCTCCTATCGTTCACACGAGGCAGGCACGATCGCAGAGTTCGTCATTGCGAGCCGAGGGCGGCGCAAGGCGCGGCCCGACAGCGAAGCAATCCAGGAGCTGCAAGCAAACACTGGATTGCTTCGTCGCTTCGCTCCTCGCAATGACGGATGATTGCGGGTGAGCTGTTCGGCACACGATGAGTCAGCCGTTACGACGCCAGCGCCGTCATCTCGGCATAGAGGTCGGATTTTCCCTCGAAGCCGATACCGGGTAGTTCCGGCATGGTAATCGTACCGTTCTCGACGCGGACGCCATCCGGAAACCCGCCATAGGGCTGAAACAGATCCGGATAGCTCTCATTGCCGCCGAGCCCGAGGCCGGCCGCGATATTCAGCGACATCTGATGGCCGCCATGCGGAATGCAGCGGCTGGCTGACCAGCCATGGGCGACCAGCATCGCCAGCGTGCGCTGATATTCGCACAATCCGTAGGACAGCGCGCAATCGAATTGCAGCCAGTCGCGGTCCGGCCGCATCCCGCCATGGCGGATCAGGTTCCGGGCGTCCTGATGGCTGAACAGATTCTCGCCGGTCGCCATCGCGCCCGGATAGAATTCGGCGAGCGCCGCCTGCAATTGATAGTCCAGCGGATCGCCAGCCTCCTCGTACCAGAACAGCGGATAGTCGCGCAGCATCTTGGCATAGGCGATCGCGGTCTCCAGATCGAACCGGCCATTGGCGTCGACCGCGAGCTGGGCCTGGCCGCCGATTTCAGTCAGCACCGCCTCGATCCGCTGGCGGTCCTCGTCGAGCGGCGCGCCGCCGATCTTCATCTTGACGACATTGTAGCCGCGATCGAGATAGCTGCGCATCTCGCCGCGCAGCATCGACAGGTCCTTGCCCGGATAATAATAGCCGCCGGCCGCATAGACGAACACGTTCGGGTTCGCGGTCTTGCCGTGGCGTTCGGCCAGCAGCCGGAACAGCGGCTTGCCGGCGATCTTGGCGACCGCGTCCCACACCGCCATGTCGATAGTGCCGACCGCGACCGAGCGCTCGCCATGGCCGCCCGGCTTTTCATTCGCCATCAAGGTCGCCCAGACCTTGTCCGGATCGAGATTGTCGCCAGCCGCATCGCGCAGCGTGTCGGGCGCGGCCTCCAGCAGCCGCGGCGCGAAGCGCTCGCGGATCAGCCCGCCCTGGCCGTAACGGCCGTTGGAATTGAAGCCGTAGCCGATCACGGGCTTGCCGTCGCGGACCACATCGGTCACCACCGCGACCAGGCTGGTGGTCATCTTGGAGAAGTCGATATAGGCGTTGCGGATCGGCGACGCGATCGGCCTGGTGATTTCGCGGACATCGACGATGCGCACCGACATGGTGGTTCCAGCTCTTCCTGATTGCGATCAACTAAGTGCGCCGCGTTCACCCGTCATGGCGAGGAGCGAAGCGACGAAGCAATCCAGCGGCCCATACCCGACGCTGCTGGATTGCTTCGCTCCGCTCGCAATGACGAGCTCAACCGTACGGCAGCGCGCAAAACTACTCGGACGCCTTTACTCCGACGCCTTGGGCCGGATGTAAGGCTCGACCGGGCCGACCACCTTGATGGTCAGCGGGCTGCCGAAGCGGTCCTTGGCGTTGCCGGCGGTGACGCGAATCCATCCCTCGCTGACACAATATTCGGCCACATTGGTCTTTTCCGCGCCCTTGAAGCGAATGCCGACGTCCAGCGCGAGGATCTCTTCGTTGTAGTACGGGCTTCGCGGATCGTTGGAGAGCCGGTCGGGCAAGGGGATGGCAGTGTCGCCGGTGTTCTCAGTCATAGCAGCGCCTCGATTTCTTTCGTGAGTGAGTCCGGCGTCGTGGTCGGCGCATGCCGCGCCACCACCTTGCCGGAACGATCGATCAGAAACTTGGTGAAGTTCCACTTGATCGCCGAGCCCAGCAGCCCGGTCTTCTGATCCTTCAGATACTTATACAGCGGATGGGCGTGATCGCCATTCACATCGACCTTGGCGAACATCGGGAAGCTGACGCCAAAATTGAGTGAGCAGAATTGCGCGATCTCGGCGGCATCGCCCGGTTCCTGGTGGCCGAACTGGTTGCAGGGAAAGCCCAGCACGGAAAATCCGCGCGGCCCGAAGGCCTGCTGCAACGCCTCCAGGCCCTTGTATTGCGGCGTGAAACCGCAGGCACTGGCGGTGTTGACGATCAGCAGCACCTGGCCGGCGAAATCCCGCAACGCCACCTCGTCGCCGGTAAGCGTCGTGGCAGAAAAATCATAGATCGACGCCATGGCGCGCCCTCCGAACGTTAGATTCTGACTTAAAGAGGGATCAATCGAATCAATCAAGCCTTCAGGTTCGTCATGGCGAGGAGCTGTTGCGACGAAGCAATCCAGTCTGTGCTTGCCAGTCTGTGCTTGGCGCCCCTGGATTGCTTCGCGGTCGGACGGCGCGATGCGCCGTCCTCGGCTCGCAATGACGAAATCCAGTTTGATTTGATTGGCTTCTTTTCAGTCAGACTCTCGGGACGAGCTCAATCGGCCGGATCGACCGGCGATGACGGCGTGCCGCCGGCCTCGACGTCCTCGCCGGCCTGCAGGCACAGGTCCTCGCGATAACGCCCGGCGACGATCTGGACCCCGACCGGCACCCGACCGACCAGCCCGGTCGACACCGTCAGCGCCGGCAGCCCCATGAACGGGATCGCCACCTGCGGCATCTGCGCCGCCCACACCCGCTTGAACGAGGTGTCGTCGCGCAGATCGAGCGCCTGCGGGAACGGCAATTCGCCCGACACCGGCATCACCAGCACCGCGTATTTTTCGAAGAACAGCTGCCATTCGCGGGTCAGGCTGGCGCGCTGGACCAGCAGCTTGGACAGCGCGGCGGCGTCGGGGATGATCTTGTCGCTGTTGCCGCGCAGGCAGGCCAGCGCGCCGGGGTCGCCCTCGCGCTCGGCCGCCTCCAGCATCGCCTCATAGCCGTCGCCGAGCCACAGCCTGGTCTGCAAATCCGCGGCTTCGCGCAGCGCCGGCAGCGCGTAGAGCTCCTCGACCTGCCATCCGGCGCGCTCGAGCCGGCGGCCGGCATCGGCCACCGCCTCCTTGACTTCGGGGGCGGCCTGCAGCCCGTCGGGCGCCAGGCACAGCGCGGCGCGCTTGGGCACCTCCGGTCCCTCCAGCGGCGCCGGCACCCACCAGGGATCGCGCGGATCGCGCTGCGCCATCGCGGCGAGGCCCAAGCGGAGGTCGCCGATGGTGCGCGCCAGCGGGCCCGAGACCGCGGTGATCTGCGGGCCGATCGGACGCTCCGGCGACGAGGCATTGTAGGCCGCGATCCGACCCAGCGTCGGCCGCAGCCCGTGCACGCCGCAGGCATAGGCGGGATAGCGAATCGAGCCGGCGATATCGGTGCCATGCGCGATGTGGCCGATGCCGGCGGCGACCGACGACGCCGCGCCGCCCGATGAGCCGCCCGGCGTGAGCGAGGGATCGCGCGGATTCTTGGTCTCGCCATGAATCTGGTTATTGGTGAACCAGCGAAACGAGAAGGCCGGCGTATTGGTTCGGCCGAGAATCACCGCGCCGGCACGGCGCAGATTGTCGACCACCGGATTGTTGCTGCGCGCGATCAGGTCGCGCTGCAATGTGACGCCATTGGTGGTGGCGAAGCCCTTCTGATCGATATTGACCTTGACGGTGACCGGGACGCCGGCAAGCGGGCCGAGGTCTTCCTTGTTGGCAATGGCGACATCGATCGCGTCGGCATCCGCCAGCACCTCATCGGGCTTGTGATCGATCACCGCATTGATCGCCGGGTTGACCGCGTCGAGCCGCGCCAATGCGGCTTGCGCCGCCTCGCGCGCCGAAACTTTTCGAGCCCGGATCAACGCCGCCAGTTCGGCGGCCGGGATTCGCCAGATGTCCTGCATGATCACTCCGTTGTGCTGCCGGTTTGATATCGCAGCCATCGCGGCAATGCCAACGGCAATTCATGCAACGCTTCAATGCCGGGTGCGCGGCACCTGGGGCATTTCGACAATCGCCTCGCTGAATGGAAATTCCAGCACCACCTCGCCGCCCTCGTCGGTCACTTCGAGGCTGGCGCGCAGCAGGCTGGCCTGCTCGCCTTCGGATTTGAGAATCTGCCGAATCGTGGTCCGCGCCACTTCCCAGGCGTGATCGGGATCGCGCAGTTCCTCGCCTTCGGGGTCGAGGATCAGCTCATTGCCGATCTTGGTGTTGAAATAATATCGCGGCATCGTCCAGGTTCCGGTTGGGCTTGATCTCAGTGTCTGACTGAAAAAGCAGCCAATAAATCAATAAGACTGGATATCGTCATTGCGAGCCGAGGACGGCGCGTCGCGCCGTCCGAACGCGAAGCAACCCAGGGGCGCCAAGCACTGACTGGATTGCTTCGTCGCAAGAGCTCCTCGCAATGACGACCGTGACGGCATGATTCTATTGATCCCTTTTAGGTCAGAATCTTAGGTGATGTCCCGCGGCGCGATCCGCAACCCGCGCGCGCCGCAAAGGCTGCTCGCAATGCAGGCAGTTTCGCGCTAACCAGAGCGGATGTCACCCGAAGCAGAAGCCGCGACCCAGCCCGCAAAGCATAGCGACCGTCCCGCCGCCTTGAGTTCGCAAACCCTCGCGGTCGGCGATGGCCACGAGCTCTATGTCGAAACCGCGGGCAATGCCGACGGCCTCGCCGCGGTCTATCTGCATGGCGGCCCCGGCAGCGGCTGCCAGCCCGATCACCGCCGGCTGTTCGATCCGGCGCAGTTTCACGCGGTGTTGTTCGATCAACGTGGCGCCGGCCGCAGCCGGCCGAAGGGCGGGCGCGAGGCCAATACACTGTCGCATCTGATCGCCGACATGGAGCTGATCCGCGAGACATTCGGCTTCGAGCGCTGGCTGGTAGTCGGCGGATCCTGGGGCGCGACGCTGGCGCTGGCCTATGCGCAGGCTCATCCCGAACGGGTCAGCGGCATCGTGCTGCGCGCGACCTTTCTCGGCACACGCGACGAACTGGACCAAGCCTTTCTGCATACACTGCCACAGCTCTACCCGGCGCTGCACCAGGATTTTCTCAGCGTGTTGCCGGAGCACGAACGCGCCGCGCCGCTCGCGCCCTATTGGCGGCGGATTCTCGATCCCGATCCAGCCGTCCACGCCCCGGCCGCGCGCGCCTGGGGTGATACCGAAAGCATCCTGTCGCAGGTCGCGCCGAGCCGCACCCGGCTGGATCTCACGACGCTGGCCGGCACCCGGCCGCTGCCGGCGACGCCGTTCATGGAAGCGCATTATTTCTCACACGACTGTTTCATGCGGCCGCGACAATTGCTCGATGGTGCCGGTGCGCTCGCCGGCATTCCCGGCATCATCGTGCAGGGCCGCTACGATCTGCTGTGTCCGCCCGCGACCTCGCACGCGCTGGCGGCCCGATGGCCCGACGCCGAGATGCGCATCGTCGAAGCCGCCGGGCATTCGCTCTACGATCCCGGCATCCGCGACGCCGTGACCAAGGCGATCACCGACATCGCCGACAAGATCATCACATAGGACTTCACATGCCCTTGGCCGGAACCGGAATGCTGCTGACATCGATGGATATCGATCCGGCCGACGAACTCGATTTCAATCGCTGGTACGACCGCGAACATCTGATCGAACGGGTCGCGATCGACGGTTTCGTCGAAGCCAGGCGCTACGTCGCCCACAGGGCCAGCCCGAAATATCTCAGCCTGTATTCCACCGAAAGTTTCGAGGTGCTGAGCAGCGCCGCCTACAACACCGCGCTGGCCAACCAGACCGCGTGGTCGACCAGAAATATCGGAAAATTCCGCAACATGATCCGCGGCGTGGCGCGGATCAGCGCCAGCCGCGGGCACGGCCGCGGCGCCTGCCTCGGCCTGATCCGGATTCGCCCCGGCGCCGGCGACGCGGATAGCTTGCGCGCCGGCATCATCAAGCAGCTTGCGCCGGAATTACACGATGGCATCATCTCGATGCATCTGCTGGAAAACGATCCCACGCTGTCGAAGCCGCTGACCGGCGACACCGAAGCGCCCGGCGCCGGTGACTGGTACGTGCTAGTCGACGGCACGTCTCCCACGGCGGTCGAGCCGGCGGTCGGCGGCCTGTTCGACGCCGTCATCGCCGCCAGCGGCGCGACATTGATCTCGGCCGGGATCTACACGCTGCTGTGGGACCTGGCCAAGGCCGAGATCTGAGCCAAGCGCGGCGATCTCATCCGTCAGCGCCGCGGCAAAACGCATCGTCGCCCAGGTCGGTCCCAGGTCACATCGGCCATGGGCCATGCCGGCGGGCGTTATCCCAGCATCACGCAATTGCGATAGGACTGCCACGGGAACCGATTGGCGTCGAATACGTAGACCCAGAAGGGTATCCGGCGGCGCGCCATGCGCGGCCGAACGGCGTGTTGACAAGCCTCGGCTACCGGACGGAAATGGCATCGAGGCCGGATCGCACCAACGTACAGAAGTAGAATCAGCATGAACCCCGTCAAAGCACTCGACCAACATCGCCAGGCCGTCTGGCTGGATTTCCTTGCCCGCGGCTTCATCGCCGAGGGCGATCTCAAAAAGCTGATCGATGACGATGGCGTGAAAGGCGTGACCTCGAACCCGTCGATCTTCGAAAAGGCCATCGGCAGTTCGGATGAATATGACGGTGCAATCGGCGAGGCGTTGAAATCCGGCGACCGCCCGATCGCCGAATTGTATGAGGCAGTGGCGGTCGAGGATATCCAGCACGCCGCCGACGTGCTGCGCCCGGTCTATGATCGGCTCAAGGGCGCCGACGGCTTTGTCAGCCTCGAAGTCTCGCCCTATCTGGCGCTGGACACCAAGGCCACCATCGCCGAGGCCGAGCGGCTGTGGCGCGATGTCGATCGCAAGAACCTGATGGTGAAGGTGCCGGCGACGCCGCAGGGCCTGCCGGCGATCCAGCACCTGATTGCCAAGGGCATCAGCATCAACGTCACGCTGCTGTTCTCGCAAAAGGTCTATGTCGAGGTCGCCGAGGCCTATCTGGCAGGGCTCGAAGCCTATGTGGCGTCCGGCGGCGATCCGTCCCATGTCGGCAGCGTCGCCAGCTTCTTCGTCAGCCGCATCGACGTCGCGGTCGACAAGGAGCTCGACGACAAGATCGCCAAGGCCAATGACCCGAGCGAAAAGAAGCGGCTTGAGGCGCTGAAGGGCAAGATCGCGATCGCCAATGCTAAGCTGGCCTATCAGGACTACAAGCGGCTGTTTTCCGGCGAGCGTTGGAAAAAGCTCCAAGCGCGCGGCGCCAAGCCGCAGCGGCTATTGTGGGCCTCGACCGGCACCAAGAACAAGGCCTATTCCGACGTGCTCTATGTCGAGGAATTGATCGGCCCCGACACCGTCAACACCGTGCCGCCGGCGACGCTGGATGCATTCCGTGATCACGGCAAGCCGCGCGACAGCCTGGAAGAGAATGTCGACGACGCCCGCGCCGCGCTGGCCGCCCTCGCCGCCACCGGCATTTCGCTCGACGCCATCACCGAACAATTGGTCACCGAGGGCGTGCAGCTGTTCGCCGACGCCGCCGACAAGCTGCTGGGCGCCGTTGCGCACAAGCGCGCTGTCGTGCTGTCCTCCGGCATCGACGGCCAGAGCATCGCGCTCGGCGCCGATCTCGCCAAGGCCGTCAAGGATAGCAGCGAGGCCTGGCGCGCCGCCGGCACCATCCGCAAGCTGTGGGCGCGCGACAGCGCGGTCTGGACCGGCACCGACGAGGACAAATGGCTCGGCTGGCTGACCAGCGCCGCCGCCGAAAAATCGAAACTCGCCGACTACAAAGATTTCGCCGGCTGGGTGAAACAGCAAGGCTTCACCGACGCCGTCGTGCTCGGCATGGGTGGCTCCAGCCTCGGCCCCGAAGTGATCGCGGAAACCTTCGCGCGCCAATCCGGCTTTCCCAAATTACGCGTGCTGGATTCCACCGATCCGGCGCAGGTGCTGGCGATGGCCGACACCGTCGATCTCGCCAAGGCGCTGTTCATCGTCTCCAGCAAGTCCGGCGGCACCACCGAGCCGAACGCGATGAAGGATTATTTCTACGCCCGCGTCAGCGAGGCGGTCGGCGCCGACAAGGCCGGCGCGCATTTCGTCGCCGTGACCGATCCCGGCTCGTCAATGGAGAAGGTCGCCAAAAAGCAAGGCTTTGCCCGGATCTTCCACGGCGATCCGACGATCGGCGGGCGCTATTCGGTGCTGTCGCCGTTCGGCATGGTGCCGGCCGCCGCCGCCGGCATCGACCTTAAGAAGTTTCTCGATCTGGCACTGGCGATGGTGCGCTCCTGCGGCGCGGACGTGCCGCCCGCGGAAAATCCCGGCGTGCAACTCGGGCTGGCGATGGGCTGTGCCGGGCTTGCGGGCCGCGACAAGGTCACCATCGTCTCGTCGCCCGCGATCGCCGATTTCGGCGCCTGGGCCGAACAGCTGATCGCCGAATCCACCGGCAAGGACGGCAAGGGCCTGATCCCGATCGCCGGCGAGCCGCTCGGCGAGCCCAGCGTCTACGGCAAGGACCGGCTGTTCATCGATCTGCGCACCGAAGGCGAAGCCGACAACGCGCATGACGCCAAGCTCGCCGCGTTGGAAAAAGCCGGCCATCCGGTGGTGCGGATCGTGCTGAAATCGCCCGATCACATCGGCCAGGAATTCTTCCGCTTCGAGATCGCCACCGCGGTCGCGGGCGCGATCCTCGGCATCAACCCGTTCAACCAGCCCGACGTCGAAGCCGCCAAGATCAAGACCCGCGAATTGACCGGCGCGTTCGAGAAATCCGGCAAGCTGCCGCCCGAGACGCCGGCCATCTCCACCGCGCAGGTCGACCTCTACACCGACGACGCCAATGCGGCGGCGCTGCGCAAGGCCGGCGCCGATGGCGATCTCGGCTCCTGGCTGACCGCGCATTTCGCCCGCGCCAAACCCGGCGACTACGTCGCGCTGCTAGCCTATATCGCGCGCGACCACGATCACATCGCCACGCTGCAGCAGATGCGGATGGCGGTGCGCGATCAGCGCCATGTCGCCACCTGCGCCGAATTCGGCCCGCGCTTCCTGCACTCCACCGGGCAGGCCTATAAAGGCGGGCCGGATTCCGGCGTGTTTCTGCAGATCACCGCTGACGACCGCGACGATCTCGCCGTGCCGGGACAAAGCGCCAGCTTCGGCATCATCAAGGCGGCGCAGGCGCGCGGCGATTTCGACGTGTTGACCGAACGCGGCCGCCGCGCGCTGCGGGTCCATCTCAAGGGCGATCTCGCCGCGGGCCTGAAGATGCTCGACGCCGCGATGACCAAGGCTTTGACTTAGTCGCGACCGTCATTGCGAGTGTTGCGAAGCTATCCAGAGTCGACGATCGTAACCTGGATTGCTTCGCCGCTTCGCTGCTTACAATGACCAACCACCGGGAGATACGATGCAGCTTGGTATGATCGGCTTGGGGCGGATGGGCGGCAATATCGTCCGCCGTCTCATGAAGGACGGACATTCCGCCGTGGTCTATGACAGGGACCAGAAGGCCGTCGACGCCCTCACCGCCGAGGGCGCCACCGGCGCTTCCGGGCTGGAGGATCTGGTCGCCAAGCTGACCGCGCCGCGCGCGATCTGGGTGATGCTGCCGGCCGGCGCCATCACCGAGACCACGATCGCGGCGCTCGGCAAGCTGCTTGCCCCCGACGACGTCATCATCGATGGCGGCAACTCCTTCTGGCAGGACGATATCCGCCGCGGCAAGGCGCTGAAGGAAAACGGCATCCATTACGTCGACGTCGGCACCAGCGGCGGCGTCTGGGGCATCGATCGCGGCTATTGCATGATGATCGGCGGCGACAAGAAAGTGGTCGACCGGCTCGACCCGATCTTCGCCACCATGGCACCGGGCGCGGGCGAGATCGATCGCACCCCGGGCCGCGACGGCCGCGACCCAAGAGTCGAACAGGGCTACATCCATTCCGGACCGGTCGGCGCCGGGCATTTTGTCAAGATGGTGCATAACGGCATCGAGTACGGCTTGATGCAGGCCTATGCGGAAGGCTTCGACATCCTCAAGAACGCCAATGTCGAGGCGCTGCCCGCCGAACACCGCTTCGATCTCGATATCGCCGACATCGCCGAAGTGTGGCGGCGCGGCAGCGTGATCCCGTCCTGGCTGCTCGACCTCACCGCCTCGGCGCTCGCCGACAACCACACGCTGGATGAATATTCCGGCTTCGTCGAGGATTCCGGCGAGGGCCGCTGGACCGTCAACGCGGCGATCGACGAGGCGGTGCCCGCCGAGGTGCTGACCGCGGCGCTGTATGCGCGCTTCCGCTCGCGCCGCGACCACACCTTCGCCGAGAAGATTCTGTCGGCGATGCGCGCCGGCTTCGGTGGCCACAAGGAGCCGCAACAGCATCCCGACGCCGCCCGCCAAGCCGCACCGAAAGTCATCAAATCAAAGGCCGACCGATCGTGACAAGTCAGGATACCGACCCCACCCTCGCCGAGGGCTGCGCCTTCGTGATCTTCGGCGTCACTGGCGATCTCGCCCATCGCCTGGTGATCCCTGCTTTGTACAATCTGGCCGAGGCCAATCTGCTGCCGGAGAAATTCTGCGTCGTCGGCATCACCCGCCAGGACATGGCGAGCGATGATCTGCGCGCCAGCCTGATGCAGGGGCTGCGGAAATTTGCCACAAGGCCGGTCGACGACGAGGTCGCCAACCGATTGCTGTATTGCGTCACCGCGGTCTCCGCCGACCCCAAAGAGCCGGACTCGTTCGACCGGCTGCGCGAGCGGCTGGAAAAGCTCGAGGCCGATCGCAACACCGGCGGAAACCGGCTGTTCTATCTGGCGACGCCGCCCGATGCCTTCGCGCCGATCAGCACCCAGCTCGGCCGCGCCGGGCTGTTGCGCGAAGACGGCGAGGCATGGCGGCGGCTGGTGGTCGAAAAGCCCTTCGGCACCGACCTGGCCTCCGCCAAGGCCCTGAACGATCATTTGCTGCAGATCGTCGGCGAGCACGAGCTGTACCGGATCGATCATTATCTCGGCAAGGAGACGGTGCAGAACATCCTGGTGCTGCGCTTCGCCAACGGCATGTTCGAGCCGATCTGGAATCGCGACCACATCGATCACGTGCAGATCACCGTGGACGAGCGCCTCGGCGTCGGCCATCGCGGCAGCTTCTACGACAAGACCGGCGCGCTGCGCGACATGGTGCCGAACCATCTGTTTCAGTTGCTCTCGCTGGTGGCGATGGAGCCGCCGGCGCATTTCAATGCCCATGCGGTGCGCTCGGCCAAGGCCGAAGTGCTGGCTGCGATCCAGGTGCAGAGCGAGGCTGAGGCGCTGGAAAATTCGGTACGGGCGCAATACACCGCCGGTCGCGTCAACGAGACCGACATTGACGATTATCGCGACACCGAGGACGTCGATCCCGACAGCACCACCGAGACCTATGCGGCGCTGAAACTGACCATCGACAATTGGCGCTGGGCCGGCGTGCCGTTTTATCTGCGCACCGGCAAGGCGCTCGGCAACAAGCGCACCGAGGTCGCGATCAAGTTCAAGCAGGCGCCGTTCGCGATGTTCCGCTGCACCCCGATCCAGCAATTGTCGCAGAACTATCTGGTGATCGGCATCGAACCGGTCGAAGGCATTTCGCTGCAATTCAACTCCAAGGTGCCGGGCCCCACCATCGCCATCGACGGCGTCGAGATGACCTTCAAATACAAGGATTACTTTCACGTCGCACCGAGCAACGGCTATGAGACGCTGCTGCACGACTGCATGATCGGCGACAACATCCTGTTCCAGCGCGCCGACGGCGTCGAGGCCGGCTGGCGCGCGGTGCAGCCGTTTCTCGATGCCTGGAAGAACGCCGGCGCCAAGGGGTTGCAGACCTATCGGGCCGGCAGCGAAGGCCCCGAGGATGCGGACAAATTGTTGAGCCGCGACGGGCGCAATTGGCGCGAGCCGGGATAGTCTCATGCTGACGAATGACCAGCGCAGCATCGTTGTGGCCGCCGATTCCGAGGCCTTGGCGCGGCTTGCCGCGCAGCGGCTGATCGCGCGGATCGAGCTGCGTCACGATCATCCGGCGATCTGTCTCACCGGCGGCTCCGGCCCGAAACGGCTCTACGAATTGCTGGCCGGCGAATTCGAGCACCGGATTCCGTGGGCGCGGGTGCACTGGTTCATCGGCGACGAGCGCTTCGTTCCGAGCGACGATCCGCGCAACAACATGACCATCGCGCAGAAGACGTTTCTCGATGGCCGGGCGCCCGCGGCCAATATCCATCCGATCCCGACCGACCTCGCCTCGCCGGACGAAGCCGCTCGCAGCTATCAAGCGACGTTGCAGGCCTATTATGGCGCCGGGCAATTCGACCCGCAGCGGCCACTGTTCGATCTGGTGCTGATGGGCGTCGGCCCCGACGGCCACACCGCCTCGTTGTTTCCCGGCGCGCCCGCACTCGACGAGCGTGCGCGCTGGGTGGTCGGCGTGCCGCGCGCCAATGTCGAACCGTTCGTGCCGCGCGTCACCCTGACGCTCCCTGCCCTCGCCTCCTGCGAGGAGATGCTGTTTCTGGTCAGCGGCGACAGCAAGCGCGAGATCGCCAGCCGGGTCCTGAGCGGCGAAGACCTTCCAGCCGGCCGCGCACGATCCAATGGCAAGACGGTCTGGCTGCTCGATCAGGCGGCCTTGCCCGAGAGTTTTCATGGCGGATGAGACCAAGCCCCGCGCGTTGATCGTGATGGGCGTCTCTGGCTCCGGCAAGAGCACGATCGCCGCCGCGCTGGCCGACCGACTGGGCTGGACCTATGAGGACGGCGACCGCTTTCACCCTGCCAGCAATGTCGCCAAGATGAGCGCCGGCCATCCACTCACAGACGACGACCGCTGGCCGTGGCTGCACGCGATCGCCGACGAGATCGACCGCGTCGCCGCGGCGGGCGGCCATCTGGTGATCGCCTGTTCGGCGCTGAAGCGGGCCTATCGCGACATCCTGGTCCACGGCCGCGCCGACGTGCGGATCGTCTATCTCGACGGCAGCCGCGACTTGATCGCGAAGCGGATGGCGGCGCGCAAGAATCATTTCATGCCGCCGGGGCTGCTCGACAGCCAGTTCGCCACGCTCGAGGCGCCCGGCGCCGACGAGAAACCTGTTACGGTGGCGATCGACGATTCCGTCGACGCGATCGTCAGCGCCATTGTCGGCCGACTCGCGCCGCTCGGCGTAACCCAAGGATAATTTTTCCCATGAGCCAAATCGCTCTCGTGATTTCCGATGTCGACGGCACGTTGGTGACGCCGGACAAGCAATTGACCGATGCCGCGCTGGCCGCGGTGGCGCGGCTGCGCGCCGCCGGCATTGGCTTCACCATCACCAGCAGCAGGCCGGCGATCGGCATGCAATGGCTGATCGAACCGCTCGGCATCACGCTGCCGGTCGGGCCGTTCAACGGCAGTTCGATTCTCGATCCCTCGCTCGAAGTGCTGGACCAGTCGTTGATCCCCGCCCCGGCGGTGCAGATCACCCTGACGCTGCTCGAGCAATTCGGCGTCGACATCTGGCTGTTCACCAATGACAATTGGTTCATCCGCCGCGACGACGGCAAATATGTGCCGCATGAGCGCGACACCATCCACTTCGATCCGACGCAGGTTGAGGATTTCGCCCCGCTGGCGGACAGCGCCTGCAAGATCGTCGGCGCCAGCGCCGACGCCGCCTTGCTGGAGCGCTGCGAACAGGCCCTGCAGGCCGAGCTCGGCGATCAGGCCTTCGCGATCCGGTCGCAGAGCTATTATCTCGACGTTACCCCGCCAGGCCGTAACAAGGGCACCTTCGTCCAGGCGATGGCCAAGCGTCTCGATATCTCCACCGACGCCATCGCCACCATCGGCGACATGCAGAATGATCTCGCGATGTTTCGGGTCAGCGGCCTGTCGGTCGCGATGGGCAACGCCACCGACGACGTCAAGCGCTGCGCCAGCCACGTCACCGGCAGCAACGAAGACGACGGCTTCGCCGGCGCGGTCGACTACATCCTGGCGCGCAACGGCGAGGGCTGAACAACCACGTCCATCGCGGTCGTCATTGCGAGGAGCGCAGCGACGAAGCAATCCAGGACTGCACGAGAAGTCTCGGTGTGACGCTCCTGAATTGCTTCGCTTCGGACGGCGCTGCGCGCCGCCCTCCGCTCGCAATGACGAAGCGGATCCTCACGCGCTGGCGCGCCGCTACTTCGAGCGCTGGGTTGCCGGATTATCAGGGGAATTGCAGTCCCCGGTTTTCGGGACATGCAAAAGCGGGATCCCGGTTCTGCGGAGCAGCACTGCGTGCTGCACCGCGCCCGGGACGCGTCTCGCCTTAATTCGTGACGTCTTCAGTGCGCAGGCGGCGCTATTTTGAGCGCTGGGTGGCCGGCTTATCGGCGGATTTGCGCGCCGCGGTGAGGTTGTGCGCGGTGTTGATCATCGCGATATGGGTCAACGCCTGCGGAAAATTGCCGGTCTGGCGCTTGGCGTCGGTGTCGTATTCTTCCGACAACAATCCGATATCATTGGCCACCCCCGCGACCCGATAGAACAACTCCTTGGCCTTGTCGATCTCGCCCGCCAACACATAGGCGTCAGCGAGCCATAGGCTGCAGGCCAGGAACGCGCCTTCGATCGGCTGGGTCTCGTCCCAATGCTTGCGCGGGTCGTGCCGCAGCACGAAACCGTCCCGCATCAGATGACGTTCGGTCGCCGCCAGCGTGCCCTGCACGCGGGGATCGGACGCCGGCAGGAAACCCACCGACGGCATCAGCAGGACGCTCGCATCCAGCACCGTGCTGCCATAGGATTCGACAAAGCAGTTCTGCTCGGCGTCGAAGCCGTTGTCGCAGACGTCGTGGTGGATCTGATCGCGCAACGCCCGCCAGCGCTCCAGCGGGGCCTCGAGACCGAAGCGCTCCGCGCTCTTGATGCCGCGATCGAACGCCACCCAGCACATCACCTTGGACGAGACGTAGTGCCGGCCGGGGCCGCGCAGCTCCCAGATGCCGCTATCGGGCTCGTGCCAGATCTTGGCGAGATGGTCCATGACGGCGCATTCCATCGCCCACGACTCGCCGTCGAGTTTGAGATCGGACACGCGCCACTGGTGGAACGCGTCGATCAATTCGCCGTAGACATCAAGCTGCATCTGCGCGTGGGCGGCGTTGCCGATCCGCACCGGCTTGGCGCCCTCGTAACCCGGCAGCCAGTCCGCTTCCCATTCCATCAGCCGGCGCTGGCCGAGAATGCCGTACATGATCTGCATGTTGGCGGGAGCGCCCGCGACTGCGCGCAGCAGCCAGTCATGCCAGGCGGTGGCTTCTTCCGTATAACCGGAATTCATCAGCGCCAGCAGCGTGAAGGTGGCGTCGCGCAGCCAGCAGAAGCGGTAATCCCAATTGCGCGCGCCGCCGAGTTTCTCCGGCAACGACGTGGTCGGCGCCGCGACGATGCCGCCGGAGGGCGCGAAGGTCAGCGCCTTCAGGGTGATCAGCGAGCGCGTCACCACGTCGCCGTACTCGCCTTGATAAGTGCAGCGCCCGGACCAGTCAGCCCAGAATTCGACGGTGTCGCGCAGCGCCTGCTGCGGGTCGATCGCCGTCGGCACCGCCAGATGCGACGCCGAGTAGCTGATCACAAACGGCACGGTCTCACCCTCGCCGACGTCGAACTCGGCGATCGTGGTCAGGTCCTTGCCGGTGGTCTCGATCGGCGTGTGCAGCACGATCATATCGGGACCGCAAACCGCCAGCAGCGCGCCGTCCTCGGTCCGCTTCACCCAGGGGATGTCGGCGCCGAAGCCGAAGCGAATGATCAGCTCCATCCGCATCTTGACGCGGCCCCGCTCGCCGCGGACCAGTCTGACCACGTCGGACACGCTGCCGCGCGGCGGCATGAAATCGATCACCGTGACGGCGCCGTCGGCGGTCTCGAAGCAGGTTTCCAGAATCAGCGAGGCGCCGCGGTAGCTGCGCGAGCATGAGGTGATCTCACCCTCGGGCGCGATCTTCCAGCGGCCGTTCTCCGGCGTGCCGAGCAGCGCGGCGAAGCAGGCTTCGGAATCGAATGACGGCCAGCACAGCCAGTCGATCGAGCCGTCGCGCCCCACCAGGGCCGCGGTTTCGCAATCGCCGATCAGGCCGTAATCTTCAATCTTGCTGCTCAAATCATCTCACCGTGATGGAGTTGGCGATTAGGTGGCCGGCTTGGCACGGCCCGCGATCGCCGTGCGCAAGGCCTCGCCGTCGATCGCCGCCGCAATCTCGTCGACAGGCAGCGGCAGCCGGCGGCGCCAATTCGGATGCTCGTTGACGGTGCCGGGAATATTGGGTTGATCGAGCACTTTCAAGAGATCTTCCAGCGCGATCGCCAGCAGCCGCGACCGGGTCCGCGCCAGGAACGTCACCACACCGTAGAAATCCTCACGCGCGATGCCGTGATGGCGCAGCGCGTGGCCGAGCATGGTCAGCGCCTGCGCCCGCGCCTCGTCGCTTTCGCCGGGGTCCATCCCGATCGAGCGCTTGAAATGCAGATCGGCAAAGCCGCGCCAGCCCGCATAGGTCGCCAGATCGTGGGTGTTGAAGGTCACCAGCGCCTCGGGCGGATAGTGATCGATGCCGAAGAACCAGCCTTCGTGATAATGCCGTTCGAACATCATCACCCGGTACGACCAGATCCCCCACGCTCCGAGCTGCTCGCGGAATCCGTCCGGTACGGTACCGAGGTCTTCGCCGATCACCACGCAGCGATTGGCCACGCTTTCCTGCGCGGTGATCGCCAGCAGCGCCTCGAACGGCATCTGCACATAGACGCCCTGGTCGGCGGCGAAGCCGGACGGCACCAGATAGAGCCGGTTCAGGCCAAGCACGTGATCGAGCCGGATCGCGCCGGCGTAACGCATCGCCGCGCGCAGCATCTGGCGAAACGGCTCGAACGAGGTGACCTCCAGCCCGGCGGCATTGAACCCGGCGAGCCCCCAGTTCTGGCCAGCGGAATTGAGCTGGTCCGGCGGCGCGCCCACCGACAAATGCCGGGAAATCGCCACCTGCTCGTTCCAGGCGTCGAAGCCGTCGCTCTGCACGCCGACCGCGACGTCGAGATAGAGTCCGACCTTGAGGCCGCGATCGGCCGCGCGTTCATGACAGAGGCGCAATTGATCGTCAGCGCACCACTGCACATATTCGATGAATGCGATGTCTTCGGCGTCCGGCCCTTCGCGCAATCGGGCGCATTGCGCGTCGTCGGGTTGGCGCAACTCCTCCGGCCATTCCCACCAGGGCCGCGCCAATCGGTGCCGCAACGCTTCGAAACAGGCAAAGCGGGACAGCAAAGGCGCGCGTTGCCGGCGAAATTCGTTGAACGCCGCGCGCCGCTTGGTGGTCGATTTGGTACGAAAATTGTCGAACGCCAACCGCAGCGCCGGCCATTTGGCATCGGCGATTGCGGTGTAATCGATAGTGTCGCCGAAACCGAGGCCGTGCGGTTCGGCCTGCCCCGCTGCGGAATATTCCGGCAGTTTCTCGACGTCGATATAGAGCGGATTGAGAAACAGTCGACTGTTCGGCGAATAGGGGCTGCAATCAGACGGCCGGTCGTCGAACAGCGCATGCAACGGATTGAGCCCGACGCCGTCTGCGCCGAGATCCGCCGCCAGGTCGATCAGCCGCTCCAGATCGGTAAAATCGCCGATCCCCCAATTGTGTGACGAGCGCACGCCATAAAGCTGCACCGCCAGAATCCAGGACCGATCGAAATCGCCCGCAAAGGCCCGGGGCGGCGCAATGATCAGCGGCGCTTGTTCGCACACTCCGTCGGCATCCGTGAGCGCGAGCTGAAACAGCCCCGCCGGCAGCGTCGTGGGCAGTGACACATCGCGCTGCTCGGTGGTGCCTTCCGCGACGATCTCGGCATCCGACATGATCTGCCAATGTAACGGAAATGCGACGGCGTCGGATAGTTTATACTGGCATTGATCGCCAATACGCGCGACGACGACGTGATCCAGAAACCGCCGCGGCGCCAGCATCGGCATCGCGTCGAGAATCAATTTCAGTGCGGCGGGGGCGGTGACATGGCGTTGACCTTGGCCATCAAAAAATTCGGTCTGGATTCCCAGTTCGGCAGCTTTTTTGTACAGGTTCATTCGGCACGCTGTTTGCACGCAGCGTTGGAGGGAGCGCCGCGAATCCATGAGTTGTGACAGGATAGTCGTCCCCAACGCAATTGCGTAGGGTGTGTTCCGGGAACTATGCCGTTCCTGAGGCTTTGTATACGTTACAGACCATCGCTTTTCAGAGTCCTAACCGTGACGGGGATTCGAGAATTGGGATGACAGTCCTAACCCCTAGCATCACCCTAGGCAGCACAGTGAACAAAACAACTCAAGCGGCCGATACCGTCATATCCGGCGGCTCCTTTCATATCGAGGCGATTTACCCGATCATTGACGGCGGTCGCTTTCCGGTGAAGCGGATTGTCGGCGAGCCCATCGAGATCTGGGCCGACGTCTTTCGCGACGGTCATGACGTGGTCGCCGCCGCGCTGATTTGGCGCAAAGAGCAGGACCGCGACTGGCAGCGCGCGCCCATGACGCATCAGGTCAATGACCGCTGGAGCGGCTCCTTCGTGCCGGATGCTGTCGGGCGTTACGTCTATGCGATCGAGGCCTGGACCGACGAATTTGCCTCCTGGCGACATGGCGTCGAATTGAAACGCAACGCCGGACAGGACGTCTCGCTTGACGCCCTGGAAGGCGCCGCGATGCTGACCAAGCCGCAATCCGGCGCGCCGGACGCCGTGCAGGTGATCCTGCGCCAATGCGAGGCCTATCTGGAGACCGGCGAGGTCGAACCGCTGCTCGCTCCCGAGCTTGCCGACGCGATGGCGACGAGCCAGCAACGCCCTGATCTGACGCGCTCCGACGTGCTGCCGCTGACGATCGACCGGCCGCTGGCGCGCAACGGTGCCTGGTACGAGATGGTGCCGCGCAGCCAAAGCAAGGTCCCCGGCCAGCATGGCACGTTCCGCGACTGCATCGGGCGGCTGCCCGACGTCGCCGCGATGGGCTTCGACGTCGTCTACTTCACCCCGATTCATCCGATCGGCCGCGTCAACCGCAAGGGCCGCAACAACGCCTTGACGGCGGCCCCCGACGATCCCGGCAGCCCCTACGCCATCGGTGCGGCGGAAGGCGGCCACGACGCCATTCATCCCGAGCTCGGCACGCTGGAGGATTTCCACGCCTTTGTGGAGGCCTGCAAGCAGGTCGATATCGAGGTCGCGCTCGACATCGCCGTGCAATGCGCGCCCGATCATCCCTGGATCAAGCAGCATCCCGACTGGTTCAGGAAGCGGCCGGACGGCTCGATGAAATATGCCGAGAATCCGCCGAAGAAATACGAGGATATCGTCAATCCGGACTTCACCGCGGAGGACGCCGGATCGCTGTGGAATGCGCTGCGCGACGTCATCCTGTTCTGGATCGACCAGGGCGTGACGATCTTCCGCATCGACAATCCGCACACCAAGCCGTTCCGGTTCTGGGAATGGCTGATCCACGACGTCCAGCTGCGCCACCCCGGCATCATCTTCCTGGCGGAAGCCTTCACCCGCCCGAAGCTGATGAAGGGGCTGGCCAAGCTCGGCTTCACCCAGTCCTACACCTACTTCACCTGGCGCACCGAGAAGTGGGAGATCGAGCAATATCTGCGCGAGCTCACCGACTATCCGGAGCGCGATTTCTACCGGCCGAATTTCTTTGTCAATACGCCGGATATTCTGCCATTCCACCTGCAGGGCGGCGAGCCGTGGATGTTCAAGTCCCGGCTGGCGCTGGCCGCGACCTTGTCGTCCACCTATGGCATCTATAACGGCTTCGAACTGCTCGAGCACGAGGCCATTCCCGGCAAGGAGGAATATCTCAATTCCGAGAAATACGAGATCAAGGTGCGCGACTGGGATCAGCCGGGCAACATCAAGCCCTATATTCGCGAGATCAACCGTCTGCGCCGCGCCAATCCGGCGCTGCAGCAGACCAGCAATCTGCGCTTTCTGCCGATCGACGACGTCAACGTGATCGGCTTCGTCAAGACCTCGGTCGACGGCGGCAACACCGTCGCCGTTGCGATCTCGCTGTCGCGCGATGTGCACGAAGTCTGGTTTCCGCTTGGCGACGTGCAGATCGAGGTCGGCGGCGAACGCCGCAACGTCGCGGCTTTGGAAAATCTGTCGACCGGCGAGCGCGTCGCGCTCGAATGGGGCGGCATTCATCTGCGGATCGATCCGCAACGCGATCCCGCATTGCTATTTCGATGCTTGGCTTGAAAGACCTCACCATGAATATCATGCCATCGATCGAACCGACCGAAACCCAGGACGGTACCGCTACCGACGCCCTGTGGTACAAGGACGCCATCATCTATCAGTTGCATGTCAAGGCCTTCGCCGACAGCAACAATGACGGCATCGGCGATTTCGCCGGCCTGACCGGCAAGCTGGACTATCTGCAGGAGCTGGGCGTCACCGCGATCTGGCTGATGCCATTCTATCCGTCGCCCGGCCGCGACGACGGCTATGACATCGCCGATTACGGCGCGATCCATCCCGATTTCGGCACCATGAAGGATTTCCGCCGCTTCATCAGCGAGGCCAAGCGGCGCGGCCTGCGGGTGATCACCGAGCTGGTCATCAACCACACCTCGGATCAGCACGACTGGTTCAAGCGCGCGCGGCGCAGCCCCCCGGGCTCCAGCGCCCGCGACTGGTATGTGTGGAGCGATTCCGACGAAAAATATGACGGCACAAGGATCATCTTCACCGACACCGAAAAGTCGAACTGGACCTGGGATCCGGTCGCCAATGCCTATTACTGGCACCGCTTCTTCTCGCATCAGCCAGATCTGAACTTCGACAATCCGCGCGTCGTCTCGGCGGTGGTGCAGGTGATGAAGCGCTGGCTCGATGCCGGCGTCGACGGCTTCCGTCTCGACGCCATTCCCTATCTGGTGGAGCGCGACGGCACCAACAACGAAAACCTGCCCGAGACCCACGCCATCATCAAGCATCTGCGCGCCGAGCTCGACGCCTATGCGCCCGGTAAGCTGCTGCTCGCCGAGGCCAATCAGTGGCCGGAGGACGTGCAGCAATATTTCGGCGACAGCGACGAATGCCACATGGCGTATCACTTCCCGCTGATGCCGCGGATCTATATGGCGATCGCCCAGGAAGACCGCTTCCCGATCACCGACATCCTGCGCCAGACGCCGGATATTCCGGCCGACTGCCAATGGGCCATGTTCCTGCGCAACCACGACGAATTGACGCTGGAGATGGTCACCGACGTCGAGCGCGATTATCTGTGGTCGACCTATGCCAACGATCCGCGCGCGCGCATCAATGTCGGCATCCGCCGCCGGCTGGCGCCGTTGATGGAAAACGACCGGCGCAAGATCGAGCTGATGAATTCGCTGCTGCTGTCGTTTCCGGGCACGCCGATCATCTATTACGGCGACGAGATCGGCATGGGCGACAACATCTATCTCGGCGACCGTAACGGCGTGCGCACCCCGATGCAGTGGACGCCGGACCGCAATGGCGGCTTCTCCCGCGCCGACCCGGCGCGGCTTTACGCGCCGACCATCATGGACCCGGTCTACGGCTATGAATCGGTCAATGTCGAGGCGCAGTCGCGCAGCCTATCGTCCTTGCTGAGCGTCACCAAGCGGCTGATGGCGGTACGCAAATCGACTCTGGCCTTCGGCCGCGGCACCATGACCTTCATCCGCCCGCAGAATCGCTCGGTGCTGGTCTATGTCCGGCAGTTCGACGGCGAGGTGATCCTCTGCGTCGCCAATCTGTCGCGCTCGGCGCAACCGACCGAGCTCGATCTGTCGGCGTTCAACGGCCGCGTTCCCCAGGAGATGCTGGGCCGCACCAAGTTTCCGCCGATCGGCGAACTGCCCTATATGATCACTTTGGCGCCGTATGGTTTCTACTGGTTCAGGCTGTGCGAGCCGGAGCCGTCGAAGGCCGCCACGGTGCGCGCGGTGCCGGAGTTCGAAACCCTGGTGGTGCCGCTCGGCGCCACCTGGAATACGCTCGCCCGCACCCGCACGGTGTTCGAACGCGACGTGCTGCCGGCCTATCTGTCGCGGACCCGATGGTTTCCCGAACGCTCGGCGCGCGCCATCCACCCGGTGGTGACCTCGGCGATTCCGTTCTGCAATGACGGCGACATCCGCCCGTGGCTGGCGTTCTTCGAGGTGACCCAGCGCGGCACCACCGCGCGCTATGTGCTGCCGATGCGGATCGACTGGATTCGCTTCGACCGCGAACGTTACAACCCGCGCGCCTTCGCCGCCGTGCGCCAGGCCTCGCGCGAGGGCACCCTGCTCGACGTCGCCTCCGATCCCGCATTCATCGAATTGCTGCTGAAGAACCTGCGCGCCTCGCTCACCGTCGAGGAAGACGGCAACCGGCTGGAATTTCGGCCCACCGCGCCGCTGCTGGCGCGCGAAGACCATCCGTTCCAGAATATCCGCGCGGTGGAGACCGAGCAATCCAACAGCACCGCGCTGGTGGACGAGAGCTACGTCGTCAAACTGTATCGCCGGCTCGAGACCGGGATCAGCCCGGAAATCGAAATGGGCCGCTTCCTGACCGAAATCGCCGGCTTCGCCAACACCCCGGCGCTGCTCGGCAGCATCGAACTGGTCGAGGGCGACGCCATCAGCGCGGTGGCGGTGGTGCATGCCTTTGTCGGCAATCAGGGCGACGGCTGGACCGTGACCTCGGCCTATCTCGACCGCTTCGTCGACGAACAGCGGCTGTTGGCCGGCGCTGAACAGCCCGCCGATAGCGAGGAACTGCCGCCCTATCTGCGCTACATGGCGCAGACCGGCCGGCGCGTCGCCGAAATGCATGTCGCGCTTGCCAGCCACGACGACATCGCCGACTTCGCCCCCGAGCCGATCACCGCCGACGAGGCGCGGTCCTGGGTCGATGGCGTCGCCGCCGACGCCGAGCGCGTCTGCGACGAGCTGATGCGCAAGCGCGACACGGTCAAGGAGCAGGATCGCGCCTTGATCGACCAGTTGCTGGCCCAGCGCGGCATGATGCGCGAGCGCCTGGAAGCGCTGTTCGACGAGAATGGCGGCGGGTTGAACATCCGCCACCACGGCGATTTCCACCTCGGCCAGATGCTGATCGTCAAGGACGACATCTTCATCATCGATTTCGAGGGCGAGCCGCGCCGCTCGCTGGTGGAGCGTCGGCGGAAATCGCCGGCCGCGCGCGACGTCGCCGGGCTGATCCGCTCGATCGACTATTCCACCACCGCGGCGCTGGACCGCGCCCTCAAGGTGGCGCCGGACGAGCAAGGCAAACTGGCGGCGGCGCTCGAAGACTGGCGCAACCGCTCCACCGACGCGTTCCACGATGCCTATCGCGACGCCATGACCAACACATCGCTGTGGCCTGCCGCGCCCGATGCAGCCGAGCGCCTTCTGGACTTCTTCCTGCTTGAAAAAGCAATCTACGAGATCGAATACGAACTCGCCCACCGTCCCGATTGGCTGCGCGTCCCTCTGGCTGGCATGCTCAACATCTTAGCTCGGCATCCCGAGGAGAACACATGACCGCGAAATTGTCCGAGGAAGCCTACGCCATCGTCGAGGGCCGCCACGCCGACCCGTTCCATTTTCTCGGCCCCCACAAGGAGGACGACCATACCGTGGTGCGTGCCTTCCTGCCGAACGCCAACAGCGTCGACGCGGTCGCCGAACATGGCGAAACCGCGTCGCTGGAGCGTGTCCACGATGCCGGCCTGTTCATCGGGTCGCTGCCCAACGGCTCGACCCGCTATCAGCTGCGCGCCAGCTATGGCGACGCCCAGGTCGACCTCGACGACCCCTATCGGTTTCCGCCGATCCTGAGCGATTTCGATCTCTATCTGCTTGGTGAAGGCACCGATCAGCGGCTCTATGACAAGCTCGGCGCCCATCCGATGACGCTCGAGGGCGTCGCCGGCGTCGGCTTCGTGGTGCTTGCGCCGAATGCAAGGCGCGTCAGCGTGGTCGGCGACTTCAATTTCTGGGATTCGCGGCGCCACCCGATGCGGGTGCGCGGCAATGGCTATTGGGAATTGTTCGTTCCCGGCGCCACGCCGGGCGACCACTACAAATTCGACATTATCGGCCCGCAGGGCCAGCAGCTGCCGCTGAAATCCGACCCGATGGCGTTCGCCGCCGAGCTGCGTCCCTCAACGGCATCGATCGTGCTCGACGCCACCAAACTCAGCCATCCGCGACCGGCGCCGCAAGGCGTCAACGCGCTGACCAAGCCGATGTCGATCTACGAGGTGCATCTCGGCTCATGGCGTCGCAAGGACGACAATCAGTGGCTCAACTACCGCGAGCTGGCCGAGATGTTGCCGCGCTATGTCCGCGATCTCGGCTTCACCCATGTCGAATTCCTGCCGGTCAACGAGCATCCGTTCGACGGCTCATGGGGCTATCAGCCCACCGGCATGTATGCGCCGACCAGCCGCTTCGGCACGCCGGAGGATTTCTGCGCGCTGGTCGATGCCTGCCACGCCGAGGGTCTCGGCGTGCTGCTCGACTGGGTGCCCGGCCATTTCCCCGACGATCCGCACGGGCTCGGCCTGTTCGACGGCACCGCGCTGTATGAGCACGCCAATCCGCTGCAGGGCCGGCATATGGATTGGGGTACGCTGATCTATAATTACGGCCGCACCGAAGTGGTCAACTTCCTGGTGTCGAACGCGCTGTTCTGGCTGGAGCGCTACGGCGTCGACGGCTTGCGCGTCGATGCGGTGGCCTCGATGCTCTATCTCGACTACAGCCGCGACGCCGGCGCCTGGATTCCCAACAAATTCGGCGGCCGCGAAAATATCGAGGCGATCGACTTCCTGCGCCGCTTCAATACCGAAGTATTCGCCAAATTCCCCAACGCCACCACCGCCGCCGAGGAATCCACCGCCTGGCCGCAGGTGTCGCGCCCGGTCGAATTCGGCGGGCTCGGCTTCGGCTACAAGTGGAATATGGGCTGGATGCACGACACGCTGAACTATATCAGCCAGGATCCGATCTACCGCAAATACCACCACGGCAGCCTGCTGTTCGGGCTGCAATACGCGTTCTCGGAAAACTTCATCCTGCCGCTGTCGCATGACGAAGTCGTGCACGGCAAGAAGTCGCTGCTCGGCCGGATGCCGGGCGACGAGTGGCAGCGCTTCGCCAATCTGCGGGCCTATTACGCTTTCATGTTCGGCCATCCCGGCAAGAAGCTGATGTTCATGGGCTGCGAATTCGGCCAGGAGCGCGAATGGAATCATGACCGCTCGCTCGACTGGCACCTGCTGGAGCAGCCGCACTATGCCGGCATCCAGTCGCTGGTCCGCGACCTCAACGAATTGTATCGCAAGCTGCCGGCGCTGCACGAGCTGGATTGCGACCCCTATGGCTTCGAATGGGTGGTCACCGACGATGCCGACCGCAACGTGTTCGCCTGGATTCGCAAGGGCAACGAGGCCCGCGCGCGCTGCCTGGTGATCGCGAATTTCTCCCCCAACGTCTATCGCGACTACCGCGTCCGCGTCCCGTTCCCGGGCAAATGGCGCGAAGTGCTCAATTCCGACTCGGCGCATTATGGCGGCAGCAATGTCGGCAATGCCAGCGAGGTGTGGACGCTTGACGGCCTGGTGCCGGAGCTTAGTCTGACGATCCCGCCGCTGGGCGCTATTTTTCTCACCCCGGAAGACTGAGTATGCGTCTGACTGCAGGAACCCCCACCCGTCTCGGCGCCAGCTGGGACGGACGTGGCACTAACTTTGCGCTGTTCTCCGCCAATGCGCACAAGGTCGAACTGTGCCTGTTCGACGCCCAGGGTCGCCGCGAGTTGGAACGGATCGAGCTGCCGGAGCGGACCGAAGACATCTGGCACGGTTATCTCAACGACGTCGCGCCGGGCCAGCTCTACGGCTATCGCGTGCATGGACCTTACGACCCCGAGCACGGCCATCGCTTCAACGCCCATAAGCTGCTGGTCGATCCCTATGCCAAGCGGCTGGCCGGCCGGCTGGTGTGGAGCGACGCGCATTTCGCCTATCGCACCGGCAGCGCCCGCGAGGATCTGTCGTTCGACCGCCGCGACAACGCGCGCGGCATGCCCAAGGCCGTGGTGGTCGACGAGACCATGAACGGCGTCCGGCGCGAGAGCCGCCCCAACATCCCCTGGGAAGACACCATCATCTACGAAGCCCATGTCAAAGGGCTGACGCAGCTGCGCGAGGACGTGCCGCCGGGGCTGCGCGGCACTTTCGGCGGCCTCGCGGCGCCGGCGATGATCGCCCATCTCAAGCGGCTGGGCGTCACCGCGATCGAATTGCTGCCGGCCCAGGGCTTCATCGACGACCGCACTTTGGTCGAAAAGAAGCTGGTGAATTATTGGGGCTACAACACGCTGTCGTTCTTTGCCCCGGAGCAGCGCTACGCCCAGGACAATGCGCTGGATTCGTTTCGCACCACAGTGGCCCGGCTGCACGACGCCGGCATCGAGGTGATCCTCGACGTCGTCTACAACCACACCGCGGAGGGCAATCATCTTGGCCCGACGCTGTCGTTCCGCGGCATCGACAACGCCTCGTATTATTGGCTGATGCCGGACAATCCGCGCTATTACGACGACTTCACCGGCTGCGGCAGTTCGCTCAATCTCACCCATCCGCGGGTGCTGCAGATGGTGATGGACTCCTTGCGCTACTGGGTCGAGGTCTGCCACGTCGACGGCTTCCGTTTCGATCTCGCCACCACCCTGGCGCGCGGGCCGCTGGGTTACGACCGCAATGCCGGGTTCTTCACCGCGATCCGGCAGGACCCGGTGCTGGCCGGCGTCAAGATGATCGCCGAGCCGTGGGATCTCGGCATGGGCGGCTATCAGGTCGGCGGCTTTCCGTCGCAATGGTCGGAATGGAACGACCGCTATCGCAGCGCGATGCGGCGCTATTGGAGCGGCGAAGGCAGCCTGATCGGCGAAGTGTCAAAACGCATGACCGCTTCCTCCGACATTTTCAATCACGACGGACGGATGCCGCGCGCCAGCATCAACCACGTCACCGTGCATGACGGTTTCACTTTGGCCGATCTGTTCAGCTACAATGAGAAGCACAACGAGGCCAATGGCGAGGACAACCGCGACGGCTCCAGCGACAATCTCAGCAATAATTGCGGCGTCGAAGGCCCCACCGACGACCCCAAGATTCTCGGCCTGCGCCGCCAGCTGCGCAAGAACCAGCTGGCCTGCCTGTTCCTGGCCCAGGGTGTGCCGCTGATGCTGGCCGGCGACGAGGTCGGCAACACCCAGGACGGCAACAACAACGCCTATTGCCAGGACAATGACGTCGGCTGGGTGAAGTGGGACGGGCTTGGTCGCGAGGGCGACGACATGACCGAATTCGTCGGCTTGATGACCGAGCTGCGCCGGCGCTTTCCGCAGATCCGCTCGCGGCGCTGGCTCGACGGCCGCCGCGCCGACGGCACCTATGGGGTGTTGTGGCTGACGCCCGCGGCCGAGGAAATGACCGAGCACGATTGGGCGTTTCCAGATGGCCGGTTTCTGGCCTATGTGCTCAGCCCCGCCGAGCCGACCGCCACCGCGATCTTCATCGTGCTCAATTCGGCGCCCGAGGCAATCGCCTTCAGCCTGCCGAAAATGACCGAATACCAAATCTGGCATCAATTGTTCGACACCTCGTCCGAAAGCGTGCAGTCCACGCCGCTGCCATCCGGCAGCCAATCCATCGCACCGCCGCGCTCGGTCCTTGCATTCTCGGGAGCCGGCGCGTGAACCCACCGACCTTCGGACCACGCCTGACGCCGACCGGCGTCGAATTCCGGCTCTGGGCGCCGAACGCCAAGCGCGTCGATGTCGTGCTCGACCACGCGCACCCGCTACAGCGCGACGAGGCCGGCTGGTTTTCCGCCGAGATCGCCGGCGTCAAACCCGGTGCCTCCTATCGGTTTCGCATCGACGATGCCACCGACGTCCCCGATCCGGCGTCGGGCTTTCAGCCGCACGACGTCGCCGGCCCCAGCGAGGTGATCGACCACGACGCCTATGCCTGGCGCGCGGCGGACTGGCGCGGCCGGCCGTGGGCCGACACCGTGCTGATCGAAACCCATGTCGGCACCTTCACCCCGCAGGGTAGCTACCGTGCCATGATCGACCGGCTCGACGATCTGGTCGCCACCGGCTTCACCGCGCTGGAATTGATGCCGCTGGCGGATTTTCCGGGCGCTCGTAACTGGGGCTATGATGGCGTGCTGTGGTACGCGCCCGACAGCGTCTATGGCCGGCCCGAGGAGCTCAAGGCGCTGATCGACGAAGCCCATCTGCGCGGCATGATGGTGTTTCTCGACGTGGTCTATAATCATTTCGGTCCCGAGGGCAATTATCTCGGCCTCTATGCCCCCGGCTTCTTCACCGACGCACAGACACCATGGGGCAACGCGATCGACTATCGCGTCCCCGAAGTGCGCGGCTTCGCCATCGAGAATGCGCTGCATTGGTTGGGCAACTATCGTTTCGACGGGCTGCGGCTCGACGCGGTGCACGCGATTCCCGATCTCGGCGACATTCCGATGCTGCATGAGCTCAGCCACAAGGTCGGCGAGCTCGCCCGCCGGACCGGCCGCTATATCCATCTGGTGCTCGAGAATGACGACAACCGCGCCACCTTGCTCGATCCAGACACCAATCCGGCCGACGGCCAGTACCGCGCGCAGTGGAACGACGATTATCACCACGCCTGGCACGTATTCCTGACCGGCGAGAACGCCGGCTATTATTCCGACTATGCCCCATCGCCGCTCGACCATCTGACGCGGGTGCTCGGCTCCGGCTTTGCCTATCAGGGCCAGCCCTCCGCGCATCGCGGCGGCGCGCCGCGCGGCGAGCCCAGCGGCGCGTTGCCGCCCTCGGCCTTCGTCAATTTCCTGCAGAACCACGACCAGATCGGCAACCGCCCGCTCGGCGACCGTCTGGAAAGCATCGCCAAGCCGGAGGCGATCGAGGCGGCGCTGGCGATCACCCTGCTGGCGCCGATGGTGCCGATGCTGTTCATGGGCGAGGAATGGGGCGCGCGCGAGCCGTTTCCGTTCTTCTGCGATTTCGCCGGCGACCTCGCCGATGCGGTGCGCAACGGACGGCGCAAGGAATTCGCCGGCGCCTATGCGAAATATGGCGACAACATCCCCGACCCACTCAGCGAGGCCGCGTTCGGCTCGGCGGTGCTGGATTGGGACGCGCGCAATGGCGAGGACGGTCGCCGCCGCCTCGATCTGGTGACGAGCTTGCTGGCGATCCGCCGCCGCGACATCGTCCCTCACCTCGCCGCCGCGCGCTTCGGCCAGGCGATGGTGCAGGACAACGGACTGCTGCGCGCCGATTGGCGACTCGGCAACGGCGCCATCTTGCAGCTCGTCGCCAATCTGTCGGATCGCTCCGTCACCATCGATACGCCCACCGGAACCATCCTGTGGGGTGAGGATTTGCAGACCATGCTTCCGCCATGGGGCGTCCAGTGGCGCCGCGAAGGGATCTGATGCCTGTTGCCATTCCGATAGCGACCTACCGCATCCAGCTTACCGCCGATTTCGGCTTCGACCAGGCCGCGGCGATCGTGCCCTATCTCAAGGCGCTGGGCATTTCGCATTTCTACGCCTCGCCGTTCATGAAGGCCCGCAAAGGCTCGACCCACGGCTATGACATCGTCGATCACACCAAGTTCAATCCCGAACTCGGCGGCGAGGCCGGCTTCGAACGCTTGAGTGAGGCGCTGAAGCAAAACGACATCGGTCTGATCCTCGATTTCGTCCCCAACCATGTCGGCGTGCATTTCGACGACAATCCGTGGTGGCTCGACGTGCTGGAATGGGGCCCGGCCTCGCCGCATGCGGAGTCCTTCGATATCGACTGGGACATGCTGCCCTACCGCGCCCGCGGCGGCGTCCTGCTGCCGATCATCGGCAGCTCCTATGGACGCGCGCTGGAAAGCGGCGAGATCGACCTGCGCTACGATGCCAATGAGGGAAGCTTCTCGGCCTGGTATTTCGAACACCGGCTGCCGATTGCGCCTGAACGCTATAGCGAGATTCTGCGCACCATCGTCAAGCAGGCCGACGCCGCCGAGCAGCACGCCGGCCAGCAGATCCTGGAGCTGGCCTCGCGCTACAAGGGCCTGCGCCATCCCAACCGCAGTGAAGCACCTAGTTTCAAGTCAGCATTGAAAGCGATCGACGGCGGCGCCGAGATCATCGCACGCGGGCTCGCCGCCTATCGAGCCGGCGATGGCCGCGCCGCGCAGATCCAGACGCTGCACAATCTGCTGGAGCGGCAGCACTACAAGCTCGGCCACTGGCGGCTGGCTTCGAGCGAAATCAACTACCGTCGCTTCTTCGACATCAACACCCTGGCCGGCCTGCGGGTCGAGGATGCCGGCACTTTCGAGGCGATCCATCTGCTGGTGAAGCGGCTGATCGCCGAGGGCAAGCTGCAGGGGCTGCGGCTCGACCACATCGACGGGCTGCGCGACCCGGTGCAATATTTCCAGCGGCTGCGCCGGCTGGTGCGCGACGCCCAAAGCAACCCGCAAGCCGGCGCCGGCCAACCATTCTATACGGTGATCGAAAAAATCCTCGGCGAGCACGAGGCGCTGCACCGCTTCAGCGGCGTCCAGGGCACCACCGGCTATGAGTGGATGAACGTCATCACCCAGGTGCTGGTCGACGGCGACGGTCTGCGGCCGCTCGATGAGGTCTGGCGCCAGGTCAGCAATACCTCGCCGCAATTCGATCCGGTGCTCAAGGAAGCCAAGCGCCGGGTGCTCGACACCTTGCTGCTGAGCGAATTCACCGTGCTGACCAAGCTGCTGGCGCGGATCGCCGGCGGGCACTATTCGACCCGCGATTTCTCCGCCGACACGCTGCGCCAGGCGTTCGAACTCTACGTGCTGCATTTTCCGGTGTACCGCACCTATCTCACCGCCGCCGGCCCGACCGCGCTCGATCGATCGCTGATCGCCCAGACCATCAAAAAGGCCCGCGCCGAATGGTTCGGCGCCGATGAGGGCATTTTCGACTTTCTGCAAGATGCGCTGACGATGGATCTGAACCAGCCCGGCCGCGCCGCCCATGGCAAGCCGCGGGTCCGGCGCTTCGCCCTCAAGGTCCAGCAATTCACCGGGCCGACCATGGCGAAATCGCTGGAGGACACCGCGTTCTATCGCTATCACCGGCTGCTGGCGCTCAACGAAGTCGGCGGCGATCCCTCCGCCAACGCGCTGTCGGTCGGGGCGTTTCATCAATTGATGATCAAGCGCGCGGCGGAATGGCCGCATGGCATGACCGCCACCGCGACCCACGACACCAAGCGCGGCGAGGACGCACGCACGCGGCTGCTGGCTCTGTCCGAACTACCCGGCGAATGGGCCGGACTCGTCGCCAAATGGAAGGTGCTCAACGCCCCGCATCTGGTGGTGGACGGCGACATGCGCGCGCCCTCGGCCGCCGGCGAATATATGTTGTATCAGGCCCTGCTCGGCGCCTGGCCGCTGCAACCCGATCCCGATTTCGTCGAGCGGATCCAGGCCTTCGCGATCAAGGCCGGCCGCGAGGGCAAGCAGGAGACCAGCTGGCTCAATCCCAACACCGCCTATGAAGACGGCGTGCGCACCTTCATCGCCCGCATCCTCGATCCGGCGGCCTCGGCGCCGTTTCTGGACTCGCTGCGCGGATTGCAGCAGCGCGTGTCGCTGCTCGGCGCGCTGAGCTCGCTGAGCCAGATCACGCTGAAAGCGACGCTGCCGGGGGTGCCGGACTTCTACCAGGGCACCGAATTCTGGGATTTCTCGCTGGTCGACCCCGACAACAGGCGGCCGGTCGATTTCACCGCACGCGCCGAGGTGCTCGAACGTCTTGACGATCCGGATTGGAGCCAGCTCGCCACCGACTGGACCGACGGTCATGTCAAACTGGCCTGGACCCGGCAGCTGCTGAAACTGCGCAGCGAGATGCGCGAGGTCTTCACCGATGGCGATTACCGGCCGCTCGAAGTGACCGGGCCGCATCGCGACCACATCATCGCCTTCGCGCGGCGCCACGACCGCGACGCCGCGATCGTGGTGGTCGGCAAATGCTTCGCGGCGATGACCCAGCAGGGCCGGCAATGGCCGCATGGCGACGCCTTCGACGGCGCGGTCAACATCAAGGGCTATGCGGTGGACGGCGCCGACGGCGAGACATTGCCACTGTCCGAGCTGTTCGCGAATCTGCCGGTGGTGGTGAGACGCGCCCGCATCGTCGCACCGTCACGCGCGACGCGGCCGCGGCGGACGCCCGTCGGCTGACGCGCACGGCCGCCGCAACGAGAGCATCGCAAGGCCGCAAACGACAAGACCGCCCGGGATCACTTGCCGGACGGTCTGGGCGGTGTCGTGCCGACTCGGGATCGGTTCCCTCCTCCGCAAGACCAAGGGTTCCATACAAGGGTTAACTGAATCTTAATTTTCGGCCCGGGGCTAACACTGGGTGAGCAATGGTGCGTAGCAACATATCTGGTAGCAGCAGAGTGCGTAGTAACACACTTTGAACTCCGACACCGTGTCCCGGGCGCGGTGCAGCACGCAGTGCTGCTCCGCAGAACCGGGACCCCGCTTTCTGCTCCCGAACCGGCGACTTCGCTTATGCGCCCATAGCGGGGCCCCGGCTCTGCAGCGCACCACGCCGCAACGGCGGCGCGTTGCGCTGCGTCCGGGGCATGCTCAAATGTCTTTCAACCAACAAGGGAATAAGCAATATCGGCATCGCGCCAACGAATCCGCTGATCGTCAGCGTCGTCATTGCGAGGAGCTCTTGCGACGAAGCAATCCAGCCTCTTGCCTGACGCCCCCTGCCTGACGATCCTGGATTGCGTCGCTGTCGGACGGCGCGACGCGCCGTCCTCGGCTCGCAATGACGAAATCGAGCGACCTTAGGGGCCTGTTATTCAATCAAATCCTCACCGCTTCTTCTCAAGTAACAGCTGACCGCGGCTCTTGATGGCGTGCTGGGCGGCTTCGGCGAATTTCTGCAGCAGCCAGGGCAGTGTTACCTCGACCTTGACGTGGTCTTCGGCTACGTCGAGATGACCGACCGCAGCCTGACCCAGCGCGCGAATCCGGAACATCATGCGGTCGCCGTCCCAGCGCTCTTCGTCGACCTTCAGGATCGGCACGCTCGCTGCGGCGCGCGCCAGACCGGTCTGGAGTCGACGGGCCGCCTCGGCGCGGCCGAGCTGATGCGGAATTGAAACGACAAGCGGTGCTGACATTCGGCCTCCTTCGCTGCGCCAAGAACTTGACATCCAAGGCATGTAGGGCGGATCGCACAAATAAACAGAGGTGAAGCGATCAGCATCGGTTCAATCCGTGGAACCTTCGGACTGGCTGGTCGTTTTCAACCTCAGAATGGCGGGGCATTTGCGCGAACCGTCGGGTTGAGGAGAGATCTATGTCACTTGGTACAATCATTCTGATCATTCTGGTGATCGCCCTGCTCGGCGGCTTCAGCGGCATCGGCGGCGGCCCGTTCTACGGCACCGGCTATTATGGCGGCGGCGGCCTCGGCCTGATCATCGTCATCCTGTTGATCTTGCTGCTGCTCGGCAAGCTCTGATCCATGATCAATTCCCGCTGGAGGCGAGCTTGCTCATCGCCGCCTTCAGCGGGGCTTCTGCTTTATCATAATCCGCCCAAGCCTTGCTCTTCGCCAGCAAGCCCGGCACGGTCCCGATGCGATAGCGCTTGGGATCCAGTCCATTCTTCACCTGAGCCCAGGTGATCGGCATCGAGACGGTGGCGCCAGGCCGGGCGCGCGGCGACAATGGCGCGACCGCGGTCGACATCCGGTCATTGCGCAGATAGTCGAGAAAGATCTTACCCTCGCGCTGCTTCTTCGACATGTTGAGCAGATAAAGCTGCGGGCTGTCGCTCGCCATCCGCTGGCACATCGCCTGCGCGAAAGCCTTGGCCTGTTTCCAGTCGACCTTGTCCTTCGCCCCGGCCCGAAGCGGCGTCACCACATGCAGCCCCTTGCCGCCGGTGGTTTTGCAGAAACTCTCGAGGCCGACAGCGGTCAGCCGTTCGCGCATCTCGTTCGCCGCCGCGATCACCGCGGCGAAGTCGACATTCGGCGCCGGATCGAGATCGAAGATCAGCCGGCCCGGAATTTCCGGCCGGCCCGGCGCGCAATTCCACGGATGCAGCTCGAGACCGCCGATCTGCGCCACCGCCGCCAGGCCCTCGATTCGATCAATCTGCAGATAGGGCTTGCGATCGCCCGAGACCTTGACCAGTTCGAGCAGGTTCGAAGTGCCCGGCATGGCGTGGCGCTGGAAGAATTGCTGGCCGTCGATGCCGTCCGGCGCGCGCACAATCGAACACGGCCGGCCCTTGATATGCGGCATCATCCAGTCGCCGACCGCGGCGAAATAGTCGGCGAGATCGAATTTGGTGACGGGTGCGCCATCGTCGCCGGGCCACAGCGCCTTGTCGGGCTTGGAGATCGCCACGCCCATCACCTCGGCCCGGCCGGATTTGCTGGCGGCCTGGGGACCGGCCTTGACGCTGGCCTTGGCACCGGCCTTGGCGCCCGCCTTGCTGCCGGTCTTGCGACTGTCTTTGGCGCCGCCTGTCGGCTTGGCGATGGCGACCTTCGCCGGCTGCTCGGCTTCGACCTCCTCGGCCGGCTTGTCGGCACGCAGCCCCTTGAACGACGCCTGCCGCACCATGCCGGCGCCGGTGAAGCCGGCGAATTCGATCTCGGCCACCAGCTCCGGCCGCACCCAATGCGTGTCGGCGCTCTTGGCCGGCGCATTGTCGCCGCCGAACGGGCTGTGCTTGCTGGCGGCGGCTTTCAGCGCCGGCATGATGCGTTTCACCGTATCCTGGCCGAAGCCGGTGCCGACGATGCCCACATAGGCCAGGTGATCGTCGCGATGCACGCCGACCAGCAGCGAGCGGAATTTGCCCGCGGTGGTTTTCCAGCCGCCGATCACCACCTCATGGCCGGCGCGGCACTTGGCCTTGGTCCAGCTGTCGCTGCGGCCGGAGCGATATGGCGCGTCGAGCCGTTTTGACACGATGCCTTCCAGCGATAGTTTGCACGCCGATTGCAGGATGGCGTCGCCGCCGCTTTCGAAATGATCGACATAGCGGATCAGCTTCTGCTTGCGCCGGCCGCGCGTGGCTTTGAGCAGCTCATCGAGCCGCTGCTTGCGCTGCCACAGCGGCAGAGCGCGCAAATCCTCGCCATCGGCGTACAGCAGGTCGAAGGCAAAGCAGATCAGATTGTCCGTCGTCTCGTCCGACAGCGCCGCCTGCAGCGCGGAAAAATCCGGATGGCCGTCGCTGTTGAGCGCCACCACCTCGGTGTCGATAATGACATCGGGCAGCGCCGCGGCCTCCTCCGCGATCGCCTGAAACTTGTCGGTCCAGTCCAGCCCCTTGCGGGACTTCAACGTGGCCTTGCCGGAAGCGACGCGCAGCTGCATCCGATAGCCGTCGAACTTGATCTCATGGCCCCAGCCATCGGCGCCGGGCGGGCGCGCGACCAGCGTGCATAATTGCGGCGCGATGAATCCCGGCATCGCCGCCGCGGCTTTGCCCGCGGACTTCGGCTTTGTCTTCGCCTTGGCCGAGGTCGGCTTGGCGGCCTTGGTCTTCGCGGCCTTCGCGGTCTTGGTCTTCGCCGCCTTCGTCTTGGCAGGCTTGGCCGTCTTGCCGTTCGCGGCGCGCTCCTCGGCCGCCAGCCCCTTGTTGGAATCCCACACCGCGTCGGGTTTCACCCGCGCGGCCTTGCCGGTCATGAACGGTTTTGGCGCGCGGCCCTTGCCGGCGGCGATCTCCGCCATGCTCCGTCCCGACGCCACCGAGCGATCCTGTTTGAGGATCGCCTCGCCGTCGCCGTCGCTTGCGTCGTCGTCGCGATGCTTGATCAGCAGCCAATTGGTGCGCTTGCCGCCATTGCGGTCGTGCCGCATCCGCACCAGCACGAAGCCGCCATGCAGCTTCTCGCCCTCCAGGGTGAATTTGAGATCACCCTTCTTGAAACCGCGCGCCGGATCGTCGCAATCCCAATAGCCGCGGTCCCACAGCTGCACCGTGCCGCCGCCATATTGGCCCTTCGGAATCGTGCCTTCGAAATCGCCGTAATCCAGCGGGTGATCCTCGACCTCGACCGCGAGCCGCTTGTCATGCGGATCGAGCGACGGCCCGCGCGTCACCGCCCAGGATTTGAACACGCCGTCGAATTCCAGCCGCAGATCGTAATGCAGCCGCGTGGCGTCGTGCTTCTGGATCACGAAGCGTCGCCGCTTCGACGGCGTCACCGCGCCCTCGCCGGAGGGCTCCGCGGTGGTCTCGAAATCGCGTTTGCTGCGATACAGATTCAGATTCTTCTGCGCCACGGCCACTCCTCACCACGCGCATCTCGCGTCCGTCTCATCATCATGCAACCCAACCTGGAATGACAAGCCCGGAGCGACAATCCCGGAGCGGCAATCCCGGGTCGCCAGCCAGCCTTGCGGTCGATGCCTATTTTTTCTTGCCGGTCTTCTTGCCAGACTTCTTCGCCGCCTTCTTGGTGGCCTTTTTCGCCGCCGTCTTCGATGTCTTGTTGGCTGATTTCGTCGCGGTTTTTTTGGCAGTCTTCTTTGAGGTCTTCTTCGACGTCTTGGTGGCGGTCTTCTTGGTGGTCTTTTTGGCGCCGGTCTTCGTGCTCTTCTTCGGCGGCGGCACCTTCTTGCCTTCGGCGCGGGCTTCCGACAGGCCGATGGCGATCGCCTGCTTCTTGCTCTTCACCGTCTTGCCGGAGCCGCCGCTCTTCAGCGTGCCGGCGTTGCGCTTCTTCATCGCGCGCTCGACCTTGGCGGCGGCCTTCTTGGAATATTTGCGGGCCATATCGTCCTCCCTGCTGGAGAAAGAGCAATTGACGTCAACGGTGATGGTTCCCGCAGCGATGCCTGACGCACGCATCGCGACGTTCAAAGTCGTCATTGCGAGGAGCGTAGCGACGACGCAATCCAGGCTCTACCTGCCGCCCCTGGATTGCGTCGCTGTCGGACTGCGCTGCGCGCCGCCCTCGGCTCGCAATGACGAACCACGATCGCACAGGCTCAGTCCGGCGCGCGATCGGTGGCCTTCTCGATGACAAACACGATGACGCCCTCGCCGCGCGTGACCTCGACGCGGTCGCCGGTCTCGCGCACCAGGGTCGGAATATCGATCGCCGACAAGGGATCGGTGCAATGCACTTCGAGCCGGTCGCCGCCGCGCAGCGTCTTCAGCGCCTTGCGGGTGCGCAGCACCGGCAGCGGGCATTTCAAGCCGGTCAGATCGAGCATGGTGGTGGCCATGGCGCGACGATGGCGAAGCCGGCCGCCAGCGTCAATCGGCTTGGCCGGCCCTTGTTGGAGGCTTGGCCTTATTGCCTAGCCGCGCCGACGCGGCTAGGCCAGCAGGCGTAACCATAGCGAGTATCCAGATGCCCGATCGTCCCGTCGCCGTCATTCTCGCCGGCGGCCTCGCCCGCCGCATGGGCGGCGGCGACAAGCCGCTGCAGACCATCGCCGGCCGCAGCCTGCTCGAGCGCGTGATCGCGCGCGTCGCGCCGCAATGCGATGGCGTGGTGCTCAACGCCAATGGCGATCCGGCGCGCTTTGCGCCATTCGGCCTGCCGATCGCGGCCGACAGCATCGCCGGCTTCGCCGGCCCGCTCGCCGGCATTCTGGCCGGGCTCGACTGGATCGCCGCCAATCGCCCGCAGGCCCGTTGGATGCTGAGCGCGCCGGCCGATTGCCCGTTCCTGCCGCGCGACCTGGTGGCGCGGCTCGACCACGCCCGCATCGCCGAAGCTGCCCGCCTCGCCGTCGCCGCCTCCGCCGGCCAATCCCATCCGGTGATCGGGCTGTGGGACGTCACGTTACGCGACGAGCTGCGCCACGCGCTCACCGCCGACGACATCCGCAAAGTCGGCCGCTTCACCGCGCGCTATAAGCTCGCAACGGTTGACTGGCCGACCACCCCGCTCGACCCGTTCTTCAACGCCAATACGCTGGAGGATGTGGCCGAGGCGGAGCGGCTGGCGGAGTTGGATGGGGGGTGACGCTGACTGTCGCGCGAGGTTGCATCTGAAAGCTCGCAGTCGCCGCACCTCTTCTCCCTCCCCCTTGTGGGGAGGGTGGCCCAGCGAGCGCAGCGAAGCCGGGTCGGGTGGGGGTTGCCACAGCCGCTGTGCTCGCGGCCCCTAACCGGCTCGCCTGCGGCGATCCACCCTCCCCCCAAGGGGGAGGGATTAGGCCGCTGGCGCATCGCGCTGCACGGCAACGAACGCGCCCTTTCGAACTGAGTGGAGTGAGGGATTCGAACCCCCACTGCGGCATCTCTTCGCGCCACAGAGTTATCTATTACACGCTATCCCTGCGTGGATTGTAGCTTGCCAACCAGGCTCCACAGCGCCGCTGCTACACCAAACATATCAACGTGTGCAATCATGCTGACCTCCATACTCAAGTTGAAGTTAAACCAGAATGTGAAGTTCCAGATGGCAAGCGCCCACGCCACAATAGTCAATTGCTTTAAATAAGTTAATCCGGTTGCGAAACACGAAACGACAATTAGACCTCGGTTGAATCGATGCAACCCTCAAACTGTAAAAGCTTCCAACAGAAGCCCGGAGCAGGTTGAGCGCATCAAGTTCGATTTCGTCATTGCGAGCCGAGGTCGGCGCGTAGCGCCGACCGATAGCGAAGCAATCCAGAGCGGCAAGCGCAGACTGGATTGCTTCGTCGCTTCGCTCCTCGCAATGACGGCGTTGAAGGCCCGCGTGTTGTTGATCGCATTTTTAGTCAGGCTCTGAGGAGCCCGGCGAAGCCCGCAGGGCGCAGCCGGGCGTCTCGAAGGATGAGGTGGTGATCCTCATGGTTCGAGACACGCGCCAAGTGGCGCGCTCCTCACCATGAGGCGCGGCGCGCCCGACTATGAGGCGCAGCGCGCCCGGCCATGCGGCGCAGCGCGCCCTACGGCGTCAGCACCGCGCGTCCCACAAGCTTTCCGGCCTGCAGATCGGTCAGCGCCTGGTTGGCCTTGGCGAAGGGCAGCGGCGTCACCGGGATCGGGGCGATCTTTTTCGACCGCACCAGGTCGAGCAGCTCCTGGGTCTCGCGCAGATTGCCGACATAGGAGCCCTGGATGGTGATCGCCTTGATGGGGATCAGGGGTAATGCCCAGGGCGCGCCGCCGCCGAACAGGCCGACCATGACGAGCTTGCCGCCCTTGGTCAGGCAGTCGAAGCCGAGTTGCGCGGTCTGGGCGTTGCCGACCAGATCGAGCGCGCCGCGGATCGGGCCGCCGGCTTTGGCGGCGAGCTGCTCCAGCGCATCGGATGCTGCGCCATCGACGGCGCCGAGCGCGCCGGCCGCGATCGCCGCCTCGCGCTTCTTGGCGTCGATGTCGACCATGATGGCGCCCTTGCCACCCATCGCCTTGAGCAGCGACAGCGCCATCAGGCCGAGGCCGCCGGCGCCGAAAATCACGATCGGGCTGTCGAGACAGAAATCGAGCTTCTTCAGCGCGCTGTAGGTGGTGACACCCGAACACGCATAGGGCGCGGCGGTGACCGGGTCGAGCCCGTCGAGGCTGAGCAGATAGCGCGGATGCGGCACGATCAATTCGTCCGAATAGCCGCCGTCGCAATAGACGCCGAGGAAACGCGGTTTGAGGCACATGTTCTCGTCGCCGGCTTGGCACACCGCGCATGTGCCGCAGCCGATCCACGGATAGACCAGCGCGATATCGCCGATCTTGGCATCCTTGGCGTCGGGGCCGGCGGCGACGATCTCGCCGACGGTCTCGTGGCCCATGGTCAGCGGCAGCGATACGCCGCGATCGGCCAGCGACAGCGGCTTGCGGCCATGGCCGAGCTCATAGCCGCCTTCCCACAGATGCAGATCGCTATGGCAGACCCCGGCGGCCTTGACCCGGATCAGCACCTGCGTGCCGGTCAATTCCGGCGTCGGCCGGTCGACTTCGCTGAGCGGCTGGTGGAACGCGGTGACCCGAAAAGACTTCATGGCGTTTCTCCCGATTGTTTTTGTTATCCCCCGATATGCCACGGCGGACGGCCGGGAGTCGACAGCCAGCGCATCGTCCAATGCTCGGTTGGCCCGAAGCCCGAGGATGCGTCATTCCGGGGCGCGCGCTGCCGAGGCTGGTCATTCCGGGGCGCGGGCGGCGCAAGCCGCACGCGAACCCGGAATCTCGCCAAGGCGCAAGCGGTCGCCGCGAGATTCCGGGTTCGCTCGCCCTGATGGGCTCGCGCCCCGGAATGATGGTGTGGACGGCCCCACCTAAACGGCATCAAGTGCCAAGACGTGGTCGCCGGAGCGCCACAGAAAGGGAGGCCGTCCATGACCAAGTTTATCAGAACCGCACTCGATCTGGGCAAGAGCTATTTTCAGTTTCACGGGCTCGAGAGCGAGGATGGCAGGGCGATCTCGCGCAAGCTGACGCGATCGAAGCTGCGTGAGTTCTATGCGCGGATCGAGCCCTGCCGGGTCGGGATGGAGGCTTGCGGCTCGGCGCATTACTGGGCGCGCGAGCTGGTCGCGATGGGGCACCAGGTGGTGTTGATCCCGCCGGCTTACATCAAGCCCTACGTCAAGCGCGGCAAGAACGACGAGGTCGACGCGGCGGCGATCTGCGAGGCGATGTCACGGCCGGTGATGCGGTTCGTGCCGATCAAGAGCGCTGAGCAACAAGCGGTGCTGATTCTGCACAAGTCCCGCGAACTGCTGGTCAAGCAGCGCACCATGAGCGTCAATGCGCTGCGCGGCCATCTCGCCGAGTTTGGCGTTGTCGCCGCCAAGGGCATCGGCCGGGTCGATGAACTGATCGCGCTGGCGCAGGCGGACGCCGATTTGCCGCAGCTCGCCAAAACCACCGTCGATTGCTTGGCTTCGCATCTGCAAGGTCTCGACCAGGCGATCGCGACGGTGGAGCACGAGATCGCCGAAGCGCATCGACACAATCCGACCAGTCAGCTGCTCGATCAGATTCCAGGCGTCGGGCCGCTGATCGCCTCGGCCGTCGCCGCCAGCGTTCCCGATCCGGCCGTGTTCAAATCGGGTCGCGACTTCGCCGCCTGGCTGGGACTAACGCCCAGACAAAATTCCAGCGGCGGCAAGGCCAAGCTTGGTGCCATCACCAAGCAGGGCAACCGCTACATCCGCAAGATGCTGGTGGTGGGAGCAAGGTCGGTGCTGCGCGTCGCCGGGCGGCGCACAGGCGCGCTGGCCGATTGGATCAACGCGATGCGGACCAGAAAGCCCGAGCGGCTGGTGGCGGTGGCGCTGGCCAACAAGCTCGCCAGGATCTGCTGGGCGCTGATGACCAGCGGCGAGAGCTTCCGCCCCGAGGCCTATAGCCGGGCCTGAGCCAAGGCAGAGCGCGACCGCCGCAACCCGTTTCGAGTTTGGCAAGTGCAACAGACGTGATGAACGACACGGTCACCACCGAAAGCCAGGGACACCCCGCCCCCAGTCACGAGCATCAAGCTCGCCGGAATGATCGGGACCAGGGCAATCGGAACTCATCAGGGCCAGCGGACATAGCTCCGTACCAAAAGGCCGGACATATGACCGCTGCTGACCAAATCGTTCAACACGTCAAAAAAGCGCTTGCCAATCGGGGCCGTCCACATATGACCGGGAGTGTGATGAGGCCGGCGAACAAGACACTCTGTTAGGCCGCTGCGTCGAACTGCGCACGCGTCCGCGCCACCAGTTCGGCCACGCTCGGCACGTCGCTCACGCCCGAGGTCGCATGCCCGGCGCTCCAGATGTCCTTCCAGCGCACCGGCCGCTTGTCGCGGGCGCCGACGTCGATGTCCTTGGCGATGTCGATGGCGCCGCGCTCCGGCAGCGCCTCCGGGTCGAGCCCGGCGGCGACGATCGAGGGCCGCAGCATGTTGGTCTGCAGCCCGGTGAAGGCCCGGGTCAGCAGCACGTCGTCGGCCGAGCTTTCCACCAGCATCGCCTTGTAGCGCGGATCGGCCAGGCTCTCTGCGGTGGCGATGAATTTGGTGCCCATATAGGCGAGATCGCAGCCCAGCGTCAGCGCCGCGCGCAGCGCCTGGCCGTCGCTGATGCCGCCGGCCAGCACCAGCGGCCCGTCGAAGAATTGCCGCACCGCACGCACGAAGGCGAAGGGATTGAGCCAGCCGGTCTGCCCGCCGGCGCCGGCGCTCAGCAGCACCAGCCCGTCGGCCCCGGCGGCCGCGGCGCGCTCGGCATGGCGGATGCTGGCGACATCGGCCAGCACCATCGCGCCAATGTCATGCAGCTGCGGCAGCACCGATGCCGGCGAGCCGACGCTGGTGATGACGAGTTCGGGGCGATGCCGCAGCAGCACCGCGAGGTCGTCCTTCAGCCGTGCATTGGAATGATGCACGATCAGGTTCGGGCACAGCGGCGCCGCCGGCTTGCCCAGCTCGTCCTGATGGCGCTGCAAGCGCGCGCCGATTTCGCCGAGCCAGAGGTCGAGTTGTTCCGCCGTACGGCAATTCGCCGTCGGGAACGAGCCGATCACCCCGTTCGTGCACGCCGCCACCATCAGCTCGACGCCCGACACCAGGAACATCGGCGCCGCGATCAGCGGCAGATTGAGGCGATCGCGAAACCGCGCGAGACGATCTGAACCCAACTGCATTCCTCCCGTTTGCGGTTTCGCCGTCGTCGCGGCGTGCTAGTGTCGCGCGCAACATTGGCACGACCAAGGTCCAATGACAAAACAAGGGAGCCAGCCATGACCGACGCCCTCAACGCCTTTCCCACCGCCGGCACCCAGACGTTGCGCGCGCTGGCGCGCTACCCGTCACGCATCGCCTTCAGCTGGCCCGGCGGGTCGATCAGCTATCGCGGCGCCGCCGACCTGATCGGCCGCATGCAAAAGATCTTCATGGGCCTCGCGGTTCGCCCGCATGCGCGCGTGGCGCTGCTCAGCGCCAATCGCGCCGACGCCTGGTGCGCCGGCATCGCCGCGCAGCTGTCGCGGTTCTCGATCACCTGGCTGCATCCGCTGGGCTCGCTTTCCGATCAGCTCGACCAGATCGCCGATTGCGAAGCCGACATTCTGGTGGTCGACGCCGCCGCCTTCCTGCTGCGCGGCGGCGAGCTCGCCGCCAAGGCGCAGGGCCCGCGCCACATCTTCACGCTGGGCCGCGCCGAATACGGCATCGATCTCGCCGCAGCCGCGGACGCCGCCGGCAGCGCCACCGCGAAGGATTTCGCGCAGATCGACGACGTCGCGGCGCTGAGCTACACCGGCGGCACCACCGGCAAATCCAAGGGCGCGTTGCGCCGCCATCGCCAGAATGCCGGCTTCGCCAATGCGATCCTGGCCGACTTCGAAATCCCCGACAGCCCGCGCTATCTCACCGTGGCGCCGATCAGCCACGTCGCCGGCACCAAGGTCCTGCCCGTCTTGATGCGCGGCGGCACCGTGCACATGCTCAAGGGCTTCGATCCCGACGCGGTGCTGAGCACGATCGCGCGCGAGAAGATCAACTTCACGCTGTTCGTGCCGACCATGATCTATGTGCTGCTCGATCATCCGACGCTTGACGCGACCGATCTGTCTTCGCTCGAACTGGTGCTGTACGGCGCCTCGCCGATGTCGCCGAGCCGGCTGATCGAGGGCATCGAGCGGATCGGCCCGGTGTTCTCGCAGCTCTACGGCCAGACCGAATGCTATCCGGTGTCGGTGCTGCGCAAGGCCGACCACGATCCGAAACATCCGGAGCTGTTTCTGTCCTGCGGCTTTCCGATCGCCGCCTGCGATGTGCGGGTGCTCGACGCCGACGATCGCGAGGTTGCGACCGGAGATTCCGGCGAGATCTGCGTCCGCGCCCCGCATGTGATGGCGCAATACTGGAAGCGGCCGGAGCAGACCGCCGAGACGCTGAAGAACGGCTGGCTGCACACCGGCGACATCGCCCGCGCCGACGAGCGCGGCTATCTGTTCATCCTCGACCGCAAGAAGGACATGATCGTGTCCGGCGGCTTCAACATCTTCCCGCGCGAGGTCGAGGACGTGCTGTCGACCCATCGCGACGTCGCGATGGTGGCGGTGGTCGGCGTGCCGGACGACAAATGGGGCGAAGCCGTCACCGCCATCGTGGTGGCGCGCGCCGGCGCCACGCCGAGCGAGCAGGAGCTGATCGATCTGGTGAAAAAGCAGAAGGGCTCGGCGCACGCTCCCAAGCACATCAAATTCGTCAGCGAACTGCCGATGACCGGCGTCGGCAAGATCGACAAGAAAGTGCTGCGCGCCGGCTTCTGGGCCGGCCGCGACCGCATGGTGGGGTAGACGAGGCGCGCGCCGGTGGTCGCTGAAACGATCAGCCGAGGCGACGGCCGGCAGCAGCGCTCCTACCCGGGCGCGCATCGCATGGCCCATCCGTGTCCCGGGCGCGGTGCAGCGCGCAGCGCTGCTCCGCAGAACCGGGACTCGGCTTCAAGCGCCGGCCAACCGCTTCAGCGCCCACTCAACCTCCAAGCGCCGGCTCAACTGCCTCAAGCGTTGGCTCAAGCGGGGCCCCGGCTCTGCAATGCACCACGCCGCTTCGCGGCGCGTTGCACTGCGTCCGGGGCACGTGCATTGGTTGACGCCCTTCCGTCCCGGGGCACGCAGCGCATGGATCATCGCTGCCCGTGTCCCGGGCGCGGCGCAGCGCGTAGCGCTGCTCCGCAGAACCGGGACCCCGCTTCAGCGCCGGCTCAACAGCTTCAAGCGTCGGCGCAAGCGGGGCCCCGGCTCTGCAATGCACCACGCCGCTTCGCGGCGCGTTGCACTGCGTCCGGGGCACGTGCATTGATCCTGGCGGCCTCGTATCCCGGGGACGCAGCGCATGGATCGTCGCTGCCCCGTGTCCCGGGCGCGGTGCAGCGCGCAGCGCTGCTCCGCAGAACCGGGACCCCGCTTCAAGCGCCGGCTCAACAGCTTCAAGCGCCGGCGCAAGCGGGGCCCCGGCTCTGCAATGCACCACGCCGCTTCGCGGCGCGTTGCACTGCGTCCGGGGCACGCATTGGATTTGTCCTCGCTTGCCGCTTTGGCCCTCAGGACCGGAACAGCCGGGTATATTGCGTCTCGTGCCGCATCGAGGCGAGGTCAGCGCGGAAGCTGGCGCTGCCGAGATCGTCGAGGCTGGCGCCGAGCGCGCGGTCGCCGGTGGCGATCACGACTGGCTCCAATGCGGCCAAGAGGCGCTGGCTGTCGGTCTGGCCGAGCGGCACCAGCCGCGCGCCCGCGGAGATCCAGTTGGCTACCACCGCGTGCAAGAATGCGTGCATGGTCGGTGCCAGCGGCACCCCATGGGCGGCGCTGACCAGGCCGACCGCGACCGGATAGACGATGTCGTCGCAAGCGGCGATCAGTGGCGCCAGCCCGTCGCAATTCCAGGCCGCGCGCGCGATCGCGATGAACGCCCTGCCCTGCGACATGGTTTCCAATTGGCGTTCGCGCGACGGCACCAGGGCCGCCGCCAGCTCGGCGATCTCACCCAAGGTTGCGGCATCGCCACGCGTCGCCGCGCGATGGGTCTGCGCCAGCAACACACCGTCGCAAAAGCCCGCGCCATCCGCCAGCATCGACGCCAGCCAGCCGCGCAGGCTCGCGGCGTCAATGATGTCGCCGGCCTCCACCGCCCATTCGATGCCGCCAGAATAGGAAAAGGCGCCGACCGGAAACGCCGGCGACAGCCAGGTCATCAGCCGGTACAGCGCCGCGCCCTGCGCAGCGGATAACGGCTCGGCCGCCGGCTCACTTGTGGTCATGGCCGTGATGGTCATGGCCGCAATGCGCGTCGTGGACGTGATCGTCCGGCGCAGCGTGACCGTGCTTGTCGTGATCATGCCCGGCATGGTCATGCTTGGCGTGATCATGCTTGGCATGATCGTGTTTGCCGTGATCATGATGCGCATGATCATGGTCACCATGGTCATGCTGCGCATGCGCGGCGTGGTCGTGCTGTGCGGCGGCCGGCGCATAGGCGCCGCCTTCGGGATCGAACGGCGCCTCGATCTCGATCAGTCTGGCGCCGAGCCCGGTCAGCATCGCGGCGATGACGTGATCGCGGCGAATCCGCAGGCCCTTCCCGATAACCTGCGTCGGCAGATGGCGATTGCCGAGATGCCAGGCCAGCCGCACCAGGTGCTGCGGATCGCTGCCGCGGATTTCCAGCAGCGGCTCCGGCGCCGCCACCACCTCGACCAGCCGTCCGTCTTCCAGCACCAGCGCGTCGCCGCCGCGCAACGCCAGCGCGGTTTCCAGATCGAGCAAAAAGTCCAGCCCGCGCGTGCCCGTCATCGCCATGCGGCGGCGATGACGGTCGTCGAAACCGAGCACGACGGTGTCGGCCGCCGGCTCGTTCCAGTGATGCTGGCCCTGCACCCGCGTCGCGCGGATCATCGCAGCATGCTCACAATATCTCGACCTTTCCGTCGCTGATGATCTCGATCACCGTCGGCGACACTTTCAGCGGCGCCGAATATTCGCGCCAGACTTTCATATGCGGCGCCTTGCCGTGGGCGTTGAGATCGGCGCGGCTTTCCCAGCGCTCGACCACCACGAACAGGTTCGGGTCGTTGATGCTGGTGTGGCTGTCATAGGCGATGCAGCCTTTTTCGTTGCGGGTGGCGGCGATGCACAATTTGGCGCCTTCGATGAAGGCCGCCCGCTGCTCCGGCTTCACCTGGGTGGTGGCGACGACATAGATCATGTTGGCCCCCTTACTTCACGTCGACTTTTTCGGGGGTGATGATCTCGATCTTCGGCGGCGCCGCCAGGCATTGCGCGGCGATCCGGCCGAACGCCCGCATGTGGTCGCTCTTGCGATGCGGCTCCAGCGCCTCGGCATTTTCCCACTGCTCGACAAACACCATCCGGCTCGGATCGGTGACGCTCTCATGCATGTCATAGGCGATGTTGCCAGCTTCCTTGCGGGTCTCGGCGATGCAGTCCTTGGCGCCGGCAATCATCTCGGCCCGCTTGTCGGGCTTCACGGTCAGGGTGGCAACGACATAAATCATATGGATTTCCTCCGCTTTTGTTGTTGGACGCGGCGCGAGCGCCGGCCGGACCTTAGGGGCTGGCAAATCAATGCGCAATCCGCCTTGACAATATTCCTATTATGAATATCATCCTAGGGTCCTGTCCGTGAGGGGCGCTTCGCGAGGCGTCAAGAAGCGGGACAGATCACCCGGCTGGGCAACCAGCCGGGTCAATGGCCCGGCGGAGCCAGCGTGCTGGCGAAGCCGGGTTGGATGCGGCGTCCGCGCGCCGTGCCTCGCAAGCACGGCCCCGGACGGCTTTGGGTCGCGATCCGGCTCCACTAGGAGAGCCCGCCACTTGTTAGCTGGCTGGACGCGGCACAGGCGAACGGCGGGAAACCGTCGGGATCAAGCGGTGCGGCGCATCGCGCCTGGGCCCGGAAGCATCGCCCCGAAGCCGACAAGACGCCGCGGTGGGCGCGCCGAAGCGGCGACGCGCGATCGGCTCATTTGCCGAACGCGAGAACCACCACCCCAGCGCCGCAAGGCGCGCCCCCGCCCCTCGCTGCGACAGCGACGGGCGCATGACTCGGGCTCAGCGGAGTCGCGAGCAGGATTTGGCGTGGCTGTTTGACAATTTGGATTGCAACATCGGTGACGCGAGCAGGTCGGCTCGTTGGATCGCAAATTGGCGCCGTCCGCACGCCGCCGCGCTATCCACTCCCGTCATCGCCCGGCTTGACCGGGCGACCCAGCATTCCAGAGCTTCGGCATTCAGCCACCGCGCGCACCAACCACTTGTCATTCCGGGGCACGAGGCCGCAGGCCGAGCGAACCCGGAATCTCGCGGCATGGCTGGCGCTGCGATGTCGTGGCGAGATTCCGGGTTCGCTCACAGCTGCGCTGTTCGCGCCCCGGAATGACCGCTTTGCGGAACGGCGCGCACGTCGCCTCGCCAGCAAGTCGCCTCAATACATAAACTCAATACATGAAATAGCGCTGCGCCATCGGCAGCACCTCGGCGGCCGCGCAAGTGAGGAGTTCGCCACCGCACGCGCCAAATCCGCGTCATTCCGGGGCGCGAGGCCGCAGGCCGAGCGAACCCGGAATCTCGCGGCACGGCTGGCGCTGCGATGTGGTGGCGAGATTCCGGGTTCGCTCGCAGCGAAGCTGCTCGCGCCCCGGAATGACGTCTTTGCGGAACGGCGCGCACGTCGCCTCGCCAGCAAGTCACCTCAATACATAAACTCAATACATGAAATAGCGTTGCGCCATCGGCAGTACCTCGGCGGGCGCGCAAGTGAGGAGTTCGCCGTCGGCGCGCACCTCATAGGTTTCGGGATCGACCGCGATATCCGGCGTGGCGTCGTTGTGGATCATGCTCTTTTTCGAAATGCCGCCGCGGGTGTTCTCCACCGCATAGAGCGTCTTGTCGATGCCGAGCTTGTTGGCCAGCCCGGACGCCACCGCGGCGCCGGAGGCAAACACCACCGAGGACGCGGTCAGCGATTTGCCGAAGGCGCCGAACATCGGCTGGTAATGCACCGGCTGCGGCGTCGGGATCGAGGCATTGGGATCGCCCATCGGAGCCGCGACGATCGAGCCGCCCTTGACTACGAGATCCGGCTTGACCCCGAAAAACGCCGGCGACCACAACACCAGATCGGCGAGCTTGCCCTTCTCCACCGAGCCGATCAGTTTCGAGACGCCATGGGCGATCGCCGGATTGATCGTATATTTGGCGATGTAGCGCTTGACCCGGAAATTGTCGTTGCGGCCGCTGTCCTGCGGCAAGGCCCCGCGCTGCTTCTTCATCTTGTCGGCGGTCTGCCAGGTGCGGATGATGACTTCGCCGAGCCGGCCCATCGCCTGGCTGTCCGACGAGATCATCGACAGCGCGCCGAGATCGTGGAGAATGTCCTCGGCCGCGATGGTCTCCTTGCGGATCCGGCTTTCGGCAAAGGCCAGATCCTCGGCGATCGACGGATCGAGATGGTGGCACACCATCAGCATGTCGAGATGTTCGTCGATGGTGTTTTTGGTGAACGGCCGGGTCGGATTGGTCGAGGACGGCAGCACGTTGGCCAGGCCCGCGACCCTGATGATGTCGGGCGCGTGGCCGCCGCCGGCGCCTTCGGTGTGGAAGGCGTGGATGGTGCGGCCCTTGAACGCCTTGATGGTGTCCTCGACAAAGCCGGACTCGTTCAGCGTGTCGGTGTGGATCATCACCTGGACGTCGTGATCGTCGGCGACGGAAAGGCAATTGTCGATCGCCGCAGGCGTAGTGCCCCAATCCTCGTGCAGCTTCAGCGCGCAGGCGCCGGCCTCGACCATCTCGACAAGCGCCCCTGGCTGCGAGGCATTGCCCTTGCCGGAAATGCCGAGATTGACCGGGAACGCATCGAAGGACTGGATCATCCGGGCGATGTGCCAGGGGCCGGGCGTGCAGGTGGTGGCGAAGGTGCCGTGCGACGGCCCGGTGCCGCCGCCCAGCATCGAGGTGACGCCGCTCATCAGCGCGTGCTCGATCTGCTGCGGGCAGATGAAATGGATGTGGGCGTCGAAGCCGCCGGCGGTGAGGATCTTGCCTTCGCCGGCGATGATATCGGTGCCGGGGCCGATGATGATGGTCACGCCAGGTTGGATGTCGGGATTGCCGGCCTTGCCGATGGCGCTGATATAGCCGTCCTTGATGGCGACGTCGGCCTTGACGATGCCCCAATGATCGACGATCAGCGCGTTGGTGATCACGGTGTCGGCGGCGCCCTGGGCGTTAGTCACCTGGCTCTGCCCCATGCCGTCGCGGATCACCTTGCCGCCGCCGAACTTCACCTCCTCGCCATAGGTGGTGAAGTCCTTCTCCACCTCGATGATCAGGTCGGTATCGGCCAGCCGGACGCGATCGCCGGTGGTGGGGCCGAACATGTCGGCATAGACGGAACGGGAGATTTTCACGGACATGATTCAGGCCTTCAATAACGAGAAAAGTTCGCGTTCCTCAGCAGCATCCTGATCGAAAGTGAGTGTCGAGCCGCAGCCCAGCGATCGGTTGATCGCGGCCAGGAAATAGTCGGCGAAGCTCGCCGATCCCTGACGATAGCGGCGAACGGCATCCACGGCTTCATCCAGAAACGGCACAATACATTCCGGAGATTGCAGCAATCTCTCGATGTGATCGGCGATCACGCCGCGTGGCTTCTTGTAGGTTCGTTGCAGGGTCCAGGCGAATTCCGACAGCACGATGGGATTCAACAGAAAGCTGCCGTCGGCTTCAGCAGTCGCAAACAGCTGCTCGACCGCAGCCGACTGCTTGGCGTCCGTCACGTCGAAAGCCGAAGTATAATGTTGGTATCGAGTCCGATCACGTCGTCCGCCGTCTCCTGATCCGAATTTCCTGGTCGGCCATCTCGGCAGCGATGGCGTTGTCGATATCCTTTTGCGTCAAGGGCCGACCCAGCGACAGCGGTTCAAGCTCCTTCCGGCTCTCCAGAACGCTTCGCCGCAGATTTTTCGTCAGCGTGGCGCGGCCGTTGTCGGAAAACTCGAGATTGATTCGATCTCCAGCCTTCAGTTTCCACAATTTTCTCAGCGCCGCTGGCAATGTCAGTTGCCCCTTGCTGCTCAGGGTCACATCTGCCTTGTAAGTCATTTTCGGACCTCCTTACATCGCAAGATATGCCTTACATTGTGGCCCATCAAGCCTTGTCCAGCTTCCCCATCACCTCGCCGCGAAAGCCATAGATCTCGCGCTTGCCGGCCAGCGCCACCAGTTGGACGTCGCGGCTCTGGCCGGGCTCGAACCGGACCGCGGTGCCGGCGGCGATATCGAGCCGCATGCCGCGAGCTTTGGCGCGGTCGAATTGCAGCGCCGGATTGGTCTCGAAGAAATGATAGTGTGAGCCGACCTGGATCGGCCGGTCGCCGGAATTGGCCACCGTCAGCGTCACCGTCTCGCGGCCCGCATTGAGCTCGATCTCGCCATCCTGGATCAATAATTCGCCGGGGATCATGGCAGCTTCCCTTTCACAGATCTTCGCCTTCGCTCAGCTTGAGCTCGAAATCCGCCACAGCCTGCGTCATCGCGGCCTCGTGGGAGGCGAGCGCGCTGTCCAAGTCCCAGAGCCTGGGGCGCAGTGGGCTCGCTTTGTTCAGCAAGGCATCATGTCCAAGGTCACGCCAGTCATCCTGATCCGCGGGAAACTCCGCGATCGCGGCCTCAATCACCGGCGCTGCTTCGGCCGCGCCGATGATCCGAAGCGCCTCCGGGATCAAGACGATGTCGGCGCCATTCCAGTTCGAAAACAATTGCGAAAGGCCGCCATTGAACCACTCGCCCAGAAACCTTTCGACCAGAGCCAAAGCCTCGTCCGGCCGCGTCAGGTCGAAATCAGCCAGCTCTTGCCAACGCTGCTTCGGCGGATCAGCGACCATGATAGCGTCCATCACCGGATCGGTTCGTGGACGGTCACCAGCTTGGTGCCGTCCGGAAAAGTGGCCTCGACCTGGATGTCGTGGATCATCTCGGCGATGCCGTCCATGCATTGGGCGCGGCTGATCACCTGGGCGCCGGCCTGCATCAGCTCGGCGACGCTGCGGCCATCGCGCGCGCCCTCGACGATGAAATCCGAAATGATCGCGATCGCCTCCGGATGGTTGAGCTTGACGCCGCGCTCCAGCCGGCGGCGCGCGACCATCGCGGCCATCGAGATCAGCAGCTTGTCCTTTTCGCGGGGAGACAGATTCATGCAGGCACTCGATCGATTGCAGGGCTGGCCGAGCCGAAACGCGCGCCAGAAGTTAAGTGAGCCACATCCTCGGCAGCGCCGAGCCGCTGGCGCGGCCGAGCACCGTCATCATGTCGGCGCGCAGCCGTGCCGCATCTTGGGCACAGAACCGCGCCATTGCAAATCCATTCCAGGCGGAAATTCCGACCTCGCCGCCGAAGCTCTGCGACGCCTCGCGCAGCCGCTCGATCAGCGCCTCGTCGCCCGGCACGATCAGCGCGGTGCCGATCGCGACGCCGCCATTGGCGATCGCCGGTCGCGCCAGCTTTTCGCCGATGTCGCCGTCAAGCCGCACGGTTTCGGCGAACACCAATTTGCCGCCGCGCCGCAGCCGCCAGCGATCGACGAACTGGCCCTGCCGCATCGTCTCGCCCATCGCGGTGCGGCCGAAAATCACGATCTCGCACAGCAGCAGCGACGCTGTGTCATCCAGATCGATATCGATCCGCCGCTCGACCCGCGCCTGGTCGAACAGGATGGTCTCCTGCGGCAGCCAGGCCAGCTGCGCGCCCGCCTCGGCTTTGAGCGCGATGTCGATGCTGGCCGCCGGCCCATGCGAGCGATAGACCTTCTCGGCGGCGGCTGTGGTGACGGTCAGCGCCGCATTCTCGCCGACCGCGATGTCGATGTCGAAACGATCACCGCCGGCAATGCCGCCCGCGGTGTTGACGAACATCGCCGACAGGCCGCGCGCCTCCGGCGACGGAAAGCGCACCCGCAGCGATCCGGATTCATGCAGCTCGCGCCGGCGCGTCACGCCACGCTCATCGGCGCGCACGTCGAATCTGACCGCGCCCTGCGCCCGATTTGCGTCGAAAACCCGCGCCGCTGCGGCGCTGTCGCTGTGCATCTGCCCTCCGACCCGATCGGTCGCCAACATCTACAGCGCCATCTGGCGGCTGATTTCGGCGGGATCAAGTGTCGCACGATCGCAGGTGAATTTCACCGCGCCGCGATCCATCACGGCGAAATTGTCGCCGAGCTCGCAGGCGAAGTCGAGATATTGTTCGACCAGTACGATGGCGATGTTGCCGAGGCTGCGCAGATAGGAGATCGCCCGGCCGATATCCTTGATGATCGAAGGCTGAATGCCCTCGGTCGGCTCGTCGAGCAGCAACAGCTTCGGCCGCATCACCAGGGCGCGGCCGATCGCCAATTGCTGCTGCTGCCCGCCGGACAGATCGCCGCCGCGGCGACCGAGCATCGAATTCAGCACAGGGAACAGCGAAAACACGTCGTCCGGAATGCTGCGGTCGGCGCGCTTCAGCGGCGCATAGCCGGTCTTGAGATTTTCCTCGACGGTCAACAGCGGAAAGATCTCGCGGCCCTGCGGCACGAAGGAAATCCCGCGACGCGCCCGCTCGTAGGGCTTCAGCTTCGAAATCTCGGCGCCGTCAAAGATGATCGAGCCCGATGCGATCGGCTGCTGGCCGACCATCGCCCGCAACAGGCTGGTCTTGCCGACGCCGTTGCGCCCCAGCACGCAGGTCACTTTTCCCGGCTCGGCCGCGATCGAGACCCCGCGCAGCGCCTGGGCCGCGCCATAATACAGGCTGATATTGTCGACGGTCAGCATTCGCTTCCATTCCCTTGCCAGCCGCGCGGCGGCGCACAACGGCGCGTGTTGTGTTTCACGTCATCGCCCCAGATACACTTCGACCACCCGCTCGTTCTGCGACACCTGATCGATGGTGCCTTCGGCCAGTACGGTGCCTTCGTGCAGGCACGTCACCTTGACGCCGAGTTCGCGCACGAAGGTCATGTCGTGCTCGACCACCACCACGGTCTTGTGGTCGCGGTTGATCTCTTTCAGCAGTTCGGCGGTCTGATGGGTCTCGACGTCGGTCATGCCGGCGACCGGTTCGTCGACCAGCAGCAGTTTCGGATCCTGCGCCAGCAGCATGCCGATTTCGAGCCACTGTTTTTGCCCGTGCGACAGCGAACCGGCGAGACGATCGCGCGCGTCGGCGAGGCGAATGGTCTCCAGCACGCGCTCGATCCGGTCGGTCTCGTCCCGGGTCTCGCGCCAGAACAGCGTGCCACGCACGCGATGGTCGACATTGAGCGCCAGCAGCAGATTGTCGGCGATGGTCTGGCTTTCGAACACCGTCGGCTTCTGGAATTTGCGGCCGATGCCGAGTTCGGCGATCTGGGTCTCGTCGAGCCTGGTCAGATCGGTGGTGCCGTCGAACATCACCTCGCCCTTGTCGGGCTTGGTCTTGCCGGTGATGATGTCCATCATCGTGGTCTTGCCGGCGCCGTTGGGGCCGATGATGGCGCGCATTTCGCCGGGCTCCAGCGTCAGCGACAGATTGTTGATGGCATGAAAGCCGTCGAACGAGACGTGGACGCCGTCGAGATATAGCAACGCGGATGTGGTGCGGGTTTCCAGCATGCTCATCCGCTCACTCCGCCGGTTTGGGTTCGATGACGCCATCTTCGCGCGCGGCGCTTTCGGCATTGGCGTTGTCGCGCCTGGCCTTCCACGGCTCCCACCAGGCGTTGAAAGTGCCGATGATGCCGCGCGGCAACAGCAGCGTCACCAGGATGAACAGCGCGCCGAGCATGAACAGCCAATACGGCGCCAATGGTCCCGAGGTGAACACCGTCTTGGCGTAGTTGACGACGACGGCGCCGAGCGCCGCGCCGATCAGCGTGCCGCGGCCGCCGACCGCGACCCAGATCACCGCCTCGATCGAATTGGCCGGCGCGAATTCGCCGGGATTGATGATGCCGACCTGCGGCACATAGAGCGCGCCGGCGACGCCGGCCATGCAGGCCGACAGGGTGAACACGAACAGCTTGTAGGATTCCACCCGGTAGCCGAGAAAGCGGGTGCGCGATTCAGCATCGCGGATCGCGATCAGCACCTTGCCGAGCTTCGAGGTCACCACCGCGCGGCAGATCAGAAAGCCGATCGCCAGCGCCAGGCAACTCAGCGCGAACAATGCCGCGCGGGTGCCGTCGGCCTGAACGTTGAAGCCGAGGATGTCCTTGAAATCGGTCAATCCGTTATTGCCGCCGAAGCCGAAATCATTGCGGAAGAACGCCAGCAGCAGCGCATAGGTCATCGCTTGCGTGATGATCGACAGATAGACGCCGGTGACGCGCGAGCGGAACGCCAACCAGCCGAAGCAAAACGCCAGCAGCCCCGGCACGATCAGCACCATCAAGGCTGCGAACCAGAACATGTCGAAGCCATGCCAATACCATGGCAGCTCCTTATAGTTCAGGAACACCATGAAGTCGGGCAGAACGGGATTGCCGTAGACCCCGCGCGAACCGATCTGGCGCATCAGATACATGCCCATCGCATAACCGCCGAGCGCGAAGAACGCGCCGTGGCCGAGCGAGAGAATGCCGCAATAGCCCCAGATCAGGTCGATCGACAGCGCCAAGATGGCGTAGCAGACATATTTGCCGAACAGCGCCATCAGATAGGTCGGCACCTGAAACATCGAGCCTTCGGGCAGCAGCAGATTCGACAGCGGCAGCAGAATGCCCACGGCAGCGACGATCAGCAGAAACACGGTCGCGCTGCGATCCAGCGAGCGGGTAAGAATGTGCGGGGTCATGCCAGGCTCCGCGGCAGAGCGAGGCGCGCCCCCCTCCCCCTTGCGGGGAGGGGTCGGGGGTGGGGGGCCGCGAGCACTGAGCGCGTGGCTACCCCCCACCCCGACCCTCCCCCGCAAGGGGGGAGGGAGTGAGGCTGCGACACGGAGCGGATTCGGTACACAAACAACATACTCATGTCTCGATCGCCCTGCCCTTGAGCGCGAACAGGCCGCGCGGGCGTTTTTGGATGAACAGGATGATCAGCACCAGGATGGCGATCTTGCCGAGCACCGCGCCGGCGACCGGCTCGAGGAACTTGTTGGCGATGCCCAGCGTGAAGGCGCCGACCAGTGTGCCCCATAGATTGCCGACGCCGCCAAACACCACCACCATGAAGCTATCGATGATGTAGCTTTGTCCGAGATTGGGGCTGACATTGTCGATCTGCGACAGCGCCACGCCGGCGATGCCGGCGATGCCGGAGCCGAGACCGAAAGTGAGGGCGTCTACCCGCGAGGTGGCGATGCCCATCGAGGCCGCCATCCGCCGGTTCTGCGTCACTGCGCGCATTTCCAGGCCGAGGCTGGTGTAGCGCAGCATCGCCAGCAGGATCACGAACACCGCCAGCGTGAAGCACAATATCCATAGCCGGTTGTAGGTGATGACGATCTGCCCGATCTCGAACGCCCCCGACATCCAGCTCGGATTGCCGACCTCGCGGTTGGTCGGGCCGAACAGCGTGCGCACCGCCTGTTGCAGCACCAGCGACAGGCCCCAGGTCGCCAGCAGGGTCTCGAGCGGGCGGCCGTAAAGAAAGCGGATGATGCTGCGTTCGATCAGCACGCCAATCGCGCCGGCGACGATAAAGGCCAGCGGCACCGCCATCAGCAGCGAATAGTCGAACAGCGCCGGATAGGAGGTACGGATGGTTTCCTGCACCACGAAGGTCACATAGGCGCCGATCATCACCATCTCGCCATGCGCCATGTTGATGACGCCCATCACCCCGAAGGTGATGGCGAGGCCGATGGCGGCCAGCAGCAGCACCGAGCCGAGCGAAATCCCGTACCAGCCGTTTTGCACCATCGACCATAGCGCCAGATTGCGCTCGATCGCGGCCTTGGCGGCAGCGGCGCCTTTGGCCACCGCAGCACTTTGTTGCCCGGTCAGGCCGGTCAGCAGCGCCAGGGCTTCCTGATCGCCACGAGCCTGGATGGCGGCGATCGCCTCGAGCTTTTCCGGGTCGGTGGCGTCGTCCTTGAACAGCAGGATCGATGCGCGGGCCTCACCGAAGGCCAGCTTGGCGGCGGGGTCGGTCTCCTTGCTCAGGGCGTCATCGACCAGCGGCAGCATGTCGGCGTCATGGGTCTTGAACACCGAGCGGGCGGCCAGGATCCGCTTGTTGAGATCCGGCGAGCGCAGCGTCAGCGCGCCTATCGCCGCATTGACCGCGCGGCGCAGCCGGTTGATCAGCCGCACCGCGGACAGATCTGCCGGCGCGTCGGCGACCTTGGCGCCGGTGGCGGCGTCGACCATCGTGCCGTCGGCCTGCTTGATGAAGACCCGCTTGGTCACCGGATCGGCCAATAAGCGGCCGGCCTTCAGCGCGCTGATCACCTCGAGCGCGCGCGGGTCGCCGCCGGTGGCCAGGGCCTCGATGGCGGCGCCGGTATCGGCGAATGAATCATTGGCGAATTGTCCGACCGCGTCCTCGAACGGCCCGGCCAGCGTCGGCAGGGTGGAGACGACAATCAGCAATCCTGCGAGCGCGAGCGCGCGGAAACCTGCGAAGAAATTGATGTGCAATGTTTGGACCCCGGCCGAGGAGAACGGAAGGCGGCGGACGCGCCGCCTTCCAGGCTTGATCGATCAGGAGAGGCTCAGGTGCCCTGACCGCCGCACTTCTTGGTGACGGTGTTGTAGTTGCCGCATTTCAGCGTCACCCAGTCGGCTTCCAGATCCTTGGAACCCGGCAGATAGTCGGACCAGGCATCGCCCGGCACCAGCTTGGCCTTCGTCGGATCGTCGGGCGACACCACATTGAACTGGCCGTCGGCCTGGATCTCGCCGATGAACACCGGCTTGGTGATGTGGTGGTTCGGCAGCATTTCGGCCGTACCGCCGGTCAGGTTCGCCTGCTTGATGCCGGGCAGCGCCGCGATCACCTTGTCGGGGTCGAACGACTTGGCCTTCTCGACGGCTTTCACCCACATGTTGAAACCGATGTAATGGGCTTCCATCGGGTCGTTGGTGGTGCGCTTCGGGTTCTTGGTGAAGGCGTGCCAGTCCTTGATGAACTTCTCGTTCGCCGGCGTCTTGATCGACTCGAAGTAGTTCCAGGCGGCGAGATGGCCGACCAGCGGCTTGGTGTCGATACCGGCGAGCTCTTCCTCACCGACCGAGAATGCGACGACCGGGATATCGGTGGCTTTGACGCCCTGGTTGCCGAGTTCCTTGTAGAACGGCACGTTGGCATCGCCATTGATGGTCGAGACCACCGCGGTCTTCTTGCCGGCCGAACCAAAGGTCTTGATCTTTGAGACTTCGGTCTGCCAGTCGGAGAAGCCGAACGGGGTGTAATTGACCATGATGTCTTCGGGCGCGACGCCCTTCGACTTCAGATAGGCTTCGAGAATCTTGTTGGTGGTGCGCGGATAGACGTAGTCGGTGCCTTCCAGCACCCAGCGCTTCACCTTTTCTTCCTTCATCAGGTAATCCACCGCCGGGATCGCCTGCTGGTTCGGCGCCGCGCCCGTATAGAACACGTTGCGCTCGCTCTCTTCGCCCTCATACTGGACGGGATAGAACAGGATCGAATCCAGCTCCTTGAACACCGGCAGCACCGATTTGCGCGACACCGAGGTCCAGCAGCCGAACACCACCGCAACCTTGTCCTTGGTGATCAGTTCGCGAGCCTTTTCGGCGAATAGCGGCCAGTTCGATGCCGGGTCCACCACCACGGCTTCGAGCTTCTTGCCAAGCACACCGCCCTTCTTGTTCTGCTCGTCGATCAGCATGAGCATGACATCCTTCAGCGTGGTCTCGCTGATGGCCATGGTGCCGGACAGCGAATGAAGGATGCCAACCTTGATGGTGTCCTCGGCTTTGGCCGAGGAGAAACCGGCCAAGCCCAAAACGAGACCGGCGGTCGCCGCCAGCCAACGTCGCCGGCTGAGCGGAGTCGCAATGAAGTGATGCAATCCAGTAAGCATGAGGTGTCATCTCCCTGCGCAGGCGTTGAATACGGCCCCACGGCCGCCTGCGTTAAGGCAATCGCAAGAACTGTGCCATCCAGGAAGGCAGAGCTAATGTATTGTTTTGATAGGGATATTCAAATTAACTCCGAAATCGCCCGATTTCGCGGCTTAATCCTTGGGCAATTCTGCCCGAGTCAGGCCGCGCTTCCTGTATATTTTTTAAGCAAACTACGGTGGATGATTAAATCTTGCTCCAGCATTGCCGCTGGAAGGATCATCGGCTGGCTCGACTATCTGTCCCAACCATCGCAATTCACCTTGAAAGCGCCGCGTTCGTGTTCCATATGTCTTGCACGACCTTGAGAATCATCAGGTCATCGCGAGCCGCGTGTTCTGAGCCCGTCCGACGGTTTCTGGCTTGCCCCTTCAGCTAACCAAAACCGACGCCCCAAACACGCGGGTGTCCCAGACACCCCCTCGCGGGCTCCCGGCGCAGCAAGTCGGGCGCCAGCTTTTATAATGGAAAGAAACCTTCTTTTGACCTCCTTTCAGGATTTCGGCCTGGCCGATCCCATTACGCGTGCGCTCACCGAAGAAAACTACACCGTGCCCACGCCCATTCAGGCGCAAACCATTCCTCTGGCAATGACCGGCCGCGACGTCATCGGCATCGCTCAGACCGGCACCGGCAAGACCGCGTCCTTTGCCCTCCCGATCCTTCATCGCATCCTCGAGAACCGCATCAAGCCGCAGCCCAAGGCCTGCCGGGTCCTGGTGCTGAGCCCGACCCGCGAATTGTCGGGTCAGATCCTCGAGAGCTTCAACGCCTATGGCCGTCACATCCGGCTGACCTCGGCGCTGGCGATCGGCGGGGTCCCGATGGGACGCCAGGTTCGCTCGATCATGCAGGGCGTCGAAGTGCTGGTCGCCACGCCGGGCCGGCTGATCGACCTGGTGCAGAGCAACGGCCTCAAGCTCGGCAATGTCGAGTTTCTCGTGCTCGATGAAGCCGACCGCATGCTCGACATGGGCTTCATCAACGATATCCGCAAAATCGTCGCCAAGCTGCCGACCAAGCGCCAGACGCTGTTCTTCTCGGCGACGATGCCGAAAGACATCGCCGACCTCGCCGAGCACATGCTGCACGATCCGGCACGCGTCGCCGTCACCCCGGTGGCCTCGACCGTCGACCGCATCACCCAGCGGGTGATCCAGGTCGATCATTCCGCCAAGCCGGCGATCCTGGCACAGATCCTGAAGCAGGAGACGGTCAACCGCGCGCTGATCTTCACCCGCACCAAGCACGGCGCCGACAAGGTCGTGAAGGGCCTCGAGCGCGCCGGCATTCGCGCCGACGCGATCCATGGCAACAAGTCGCAGAACCATCGCGAGCGCGTGCTGGCGTCGTTCCGCTCCGGCGAGATCCGCACCCTGGTCGCCACCGACATCGCCGCCCGCGGCATTGACGTCGACGGCATCAGCCATGTGGTGAATTTCGACCTGCCGAACATTCCGGAGACCTATGTGCATCGGATCGGCCGCACCGCGCGCGCCGGCGCCGAGGGCATCGCGATCTCGTTTTGTGCCGGCGAGGAAGCAGCTTTTCTGCGCGACATCGAAAAGCTGATCCGCATCACCCTGCCGAAGGAAGATCGCCGCACCCCGGGGCACCACCCCGCGCCGGCTCCGACGCAGCATCGCGGGCAGCGCTCGTCGCATGGCCATTCCGGCCGCGGCAATGACGCAGCACCGGCATCGAACGGCCCGCGCCGCCGGCGTGGACCGCCCGGCGGCGGTGCCGCTGTTCCTGTCGCCCGGCAGAACAGCGAACCAAGCCGGCACGAGCCCAGCTCGCGCCCGCAACATGGCGCCAAGGCCGAAGGGATGCAGGGCGTTGCCTTCCTGCATCGCGAGAGCCGCCCGGCCCAGCCCAAGACCAATCAACGACCGCAACGCTGATCAACGCCGATCTGGAGACGATGATGGCTAAAGAAGAGCTGATCCAGTTCGAAGGACTGGTGACTGAAATCCTTCCCGATGCGCGCTATCGGGTTCAACTCGATGCCGGACACGAAATTGTCGCTTATACCGCCGGCAAGATGAAGAAGAACCGGATCAAGACGCTGGCCGGGGATCGGGTGACAATCGAGATGTCACCCTATGACCTCGAAAAGGGCCGGCTTATTTTTAGGCACAAGGACGAACGTCCGGGTGGCGGGCCGCCCCGCGGTGCGCCGCCGCGCGGCCAATTCCGCCGCCGATAATTTGCGCGGCGGATCCTCTGGACCGCCGGGTAAAACCTGGCAAAGCCGACCCTTTTGCAAGACTGGCGCCGATCAAAAAATCGTGCACGTCAGGATTGTTTTGGGCGCCGGCTTCGCATAATATAGACTAATCGATTTTCGGCCGGACGACATTAGCAATCCACCGGTACAGCCGGTTTAGACGCTGACGACCCTTCCAAAAATTCGATCTCACCAGCCCATCTGAAAAGTGGGCTTCGACTATATCTATCTTGAGAAGGGACTACCCCCGTGAGCATGGGAACCGTGAAGTGGTTTAACGCGACCAAGGGCTTCGGCTTCATTCAGCCGGACGATGGTGGCAACGACGTCTTCGTGCACATCAGCGCCGTCGAGCGTGCCGGTCTCGGCACTCTGCGTGAAGGCCAGAAGATCAGCTACGAAATCGTCGCCGATCGTCGCTCTGGCAAGTCGTCGGCCGACAATCTGCGCGCCGCTGGCTAAACCAGGTTTCGACAGCAGCGCTGACGAAATTCGGTAAGCAAATAACGAAAGGCCGCGCTCGCTGCGCGGCCTTTTTTGTGGCCGGTGTTTGTCGTCCGGTCTGATTGCGTCGCGTCCCGACGATGTACCGCAGCCAACCGCCGATCAGTAAGTTGGGCAGAGGCTCTGAGTGCCATACAGGACGCAGGTCGACTGACGCGGGCGGGTGAATGTGGTGTCGGCCAGCGTCACCCCGGCACTGCTCACCACATAGCCAATCGCCGGTTTGTAGAGATAGCTGACTTCGCTCCAAATCAGATAAGTATTCGGGACCGCGAGCTGCGACGGAATGGTGACCGTGTCGCCCTGCGTGTGGCCCGAATTCGTCAAGGTTGCGGTGACCGTGTTGCCGCTCTGGCTCACCGTCGCCTTCTTGCTCCACTGCACCTTGGCGACCTTCGAGCCGTTGACAAAGATCTCCGAAATGGTGGCCACGGCCGGGGTCGCTGAATATGGCGTCAGGATCCCGTAGCTGGCGGCAAACACGTTCTTCAGGTCGGCGTCCGATACGTTGGTGGCCTGCGAGGTCAAATCCGACAGCGTGCGCGCCACCAGGGTGACCTTGCGGTTGACCGCGACCCCGGTCGACAATTCGACGGTGCCAAAAAACATCACCAGCATCAACGGCACGATAAAGACGAATTCGATCGCCGCGACGCCGCGGCGGTCGTCGATCATCCGCACGAAACAACCAAGCATTCGCGAGCATATTGCTGACATCGGCTGCATCAGGCGATTCCTAGAACGGCTCGTTGCGGAATGCCGCGGTGGCCGACAGCAGCCGCTTGCTTCCGCTCAGATTGGCGATGTTGTAGCCGAGCCCGGTGACGAACAGCGGCCATTGATAGAAGGCCCTGACCACCACGATGTCGCCGGCGGCGCCGGGGCTGTACTTCATGTTGTCGACAAAATTCTTGCTGGCGTCGACCGGATCGGTGACCGCCACGGTGCTGAACGATGAATAGCTCTGCACGTCGACATAGATGCCGTTCTTGCAGTCGAACAGCGCGTTGAGGCGGCTGCAGATATCGTTTTTGAACTGTGCTTGGCTGTAGGACGCGTCCTGCGCCTGCCCGGTCAGGATCAAGCGCGCCGAATCCTGCACCGCGGTCTCGAGCACCTGCCCCGCGAAGAACACCAGCGCGGTCTCGATGATGGCAAACAACAAGGCGAAAAAGATCGGCGCCACCAAGGCGAATTCGACCGCCGCAGAGGCCCCTCGGTTACGGCCGAACCGGCGCGCCAGCCTTGCCATGGATAGAACGATCGACGACGGCATCCGTGCAATCCCACGCTGTGGTCTGGTTTCCCGCCAGCATAGCCGGAACTGATTGTGGAAGTGTTTCGCCCGATCGATACACAGCACCTCGCGCCGTTAACCGCCGCTTAACCATCGGCGCAAATGCATCTTGGCCTCCAACCGATCAGTTGCCCTGCGGTCTGCTGGGGCCGCCCGTCGCCTGGGTATTGAGGCTGCCCGCCTGATCCATCGTGGACTTGAAGTAGCCTTCCGAGTCCCCGAGCGTCACGCGCCGTTGGCACGTCGGCATGCAGCTGTAGGATTCGCGGTTGACGCCGCGATAGACCGTCACGACCTGATCGCTTGGCCCCTCGACCTGGATCAGCCGGTCGGCGAGGATCTTTCCGCTGCGGTCCATCGCGATCACATTGGTCGCGCCATAACCCTTGCCGGTTACGATAACCATGCCGCCGGGCTGTATAGTGACATCGGCGATCAGCGGATTGCCCACCACGAGGGTGGAGATGTGATCGGGCAGCCTGACCAGCTTGGCCTGATCAACATTGACCGAGATGGTATCCACCGCGTCCGCCATTGCGGCGGCCGGCAACAGCACCAGCCCGATCACGAGCGAACGCAACGAGGATATAGCGCGCATACGGCGCTTCGACTGGATCGACATACTTTACTCCGGGGCATTGACTAGCCGGCAAAAGCGATACGCAGCGGTTCCGGCGCCCGACATGGCAAAGGTGACGTTAATTGATGAACGAACCGCAAATGTTCAAAGCGGGCCTGCGCCGGAGTCGGCGGTTCGGCGCCGGCTGACAGTCGCGCCATCAGGCCTGCCCTCGTTTGCGTTGGCGCGAGACGCGTCGCTTTTGCATCAATTTAACAGGGCATTTACCGTAGTGAAGAACAGCGAAATGCACCCACGTTTCCGCAATCGAATTAACTGCGCTGCAATTTCCCGACCATACGGTTGCGGTCATGGTCGCGGTGCTGAGAACGCCGAACCGACCAGATGAGTTCGACAGCCACGTGTACACATGGAGTTATCACAATGAACAATATCGTTGCGCGCTTCCTCAAGGATGAGTCCGGCGCCACCGCGATCGAATACGGCCTGATTGCCGCCGGCATCTCGCTGGCGATCATTGCCGTGGTCAACGGCATCGGCACCAAGCTCAACACCGCGTTCACGAGCATCAGCGGAAGCCTGAAGACCGCTCCGTAAATCCTTCGATCGACTGACAATGAAGGCCTCGGCAAACCGGGGCCTTTTTTGTTCGCTCAACGCACAGCGCAGCGATTGTCGCGGCGCGCCAGATTGTTGTTATCGACGGTTCGACATGATTATTCATCGCGGCGTTGCTGAAATTCCCGCTGTCCCCGTAGAAACCCGGATGGCCGCCTCCCCCGGAATCGAGGCTACCAAGCTGGTCTGCGCGGCGCTGCTGCTGGCGATCGTCGCGCTCGCATCAGGGATATTGACCAGGATTTGAGCGACCGCGAGTCGTTTTCCGATTGTTCATTTCTGCGGGATAGATTCGCACAGCCTCCATTTGGTCCAAGCCCAACCGCCCGAGCCCCATCATGATTGCTGACATCCTGCGCCTGATGTTGTTTCCGGCCTTGATGGCATTTGCGGCCGCCAGCGACCTGTTCACCATGACGATTTCCAACCGGGTGTCGTTGCTGCTCGTCGCCGGATTCGTCGTGCTGGCGATCCTGAGCCATATGAGCGGCGAGGATCTGCTGTCCCATGCCGGCGCCGGCCTGGCGGTTCTCGCCGTGGCCTTTGGCTGCTTTGCGATGGGATGGGTCGGCGGCGGCGACGCCAAGATCGCCGCGGCGACCGGCCTGTGGTTCGGCTTCGGCCATCTGCTCGACTATCTGCTCTATGCCTCGCTGTTCGGCGGCGCTCTGACCTTGGCGTTGCTGCAATTCAGGGAGTGGCCGCTGCCGCATCAACTCGCTGGCGAAACCTGGCTGCTGCGTCTGCACAACAAGGAAAGCGGCATCCCCTACGGCATCGCGCTGGCGATCGGCGCCCTGATGATCTATCCGCACACCGAATGGATCCGGGCCGTGGACCTGGGTCGCTTCGCGCTGCCCTGAATCTTAAAGGCGCGTTCCGCTCACACAATTTAGATACGCCTCATTAACCATGCTTTGACGAATAGCTGGTCAACTCCCATGGCAGCGACGGGTGCGTCGCCGCGTAATGTGGAAAGTGAAGCGTATGAATACCGCACGCATTGTCGTCCTGACCATCGCTGTCGGGGCCGGCGGCGTCGCAGCCTATCTGGCCAGCGGCACCGGCCCGGCGCCCGCCCCCAGTGCGCCGGTCGCTCAGATGCCAACCGTCGACGTCCTGGTCGCCAAGGCCGACATTCCGCTCGGCCAGGCGGTCGGGCCGGGTGAGGTGCAGTGGCAGAGCTGGCCGGCCTCGAGCACCAGCTCCAGCTTCATCCGCCGCAGCGAACGACCCGACGCCACCACCCAGCTGATCGGATCGATCGCGCGGTCGCCTTTCATTGCCGGCGAACCGATCCGGGAGCAGAAGCTGGTGAAGGCCAACGGCTCCGGCTTCATGGCCGCCATTCTGCCCACCGGAATGCGCGCGATCTCCACCGAAATCTCGCCGGAAACCGGCGCCGGCGGCTTCATCCTGCCGAATGATCGGGTCGATGTGATCCTATCCAAGCGCGAGAAGAGCCCCGACCAGCCCGGTTCCACCGACACCGTCAACTCGGAAATCATCCTCAGCAATGTGCGGGTTCTGGCGATCGACCAGACCGTCGAGGAGAAGAATGGACAGAAGGTCGTGGTCGGCAAGACGGCGACGCTCGAATTGAAGCCGGAGCAAGCCGAATTCCTGGCGCGGGCGCGCCAGAGCGGGACGCTGTCGCTGGCGCTGCGCAGCCTGGCCGACGCCAGTGCCGCCGAATCCACCAGCAACGAACACCGTGCCAAGCGCGACAGCATCAACGTCGTCCGCTACGGCGTTTCCACCACCACGACGATGCAGAAGTGACCAGAGGACGCGATATGAACCGCGCAAACAAGCACCGTTTGATGCCGCGTCTGCTGGCGCGCGCGATGGCATTCTCGGCCGCCGCGGTTCTGATGCTGGTCCCTGCCCTGAATCCGGTGCTGGCGAGCGACTATCGCGCGGCGCCGATCGCCAGCGGCGGGTCGAACCTGAATGCCCGCTTTCTCGCGCTCGGTATCGGCAAATCCCTGGTGGTCGACCTGCCCCGCGACATCAAAGACGTCCTCGTCGCCGACCCGAAGATCGCCAATGCGGTGGTCCGCTCCGCACAGCGCGCTTACATCATCGGCGCGGCGGTGGGCCAGACCAACATCATCTTCTTCGATTCCAGCGGCCAGCAGATCGCCGCCTACGACATCGCCGTGACCCGCGATCTCAACGGCGTCCGTGCCGCGTTGAAGCAGGCGCTGCCCGGCGCCGACATCCACATCGAAGGACTCGGCGAGGGCGTGATGCTGTCCGGCTCGGTGTCGAGCCCGATCGAAGCCCAACAGGCCGGCGATCTTGCCGCGCGGCTGACCGGCGACGCTTCCAAGGTGGTCAACAGCATCGTGGTTCGCGGCCGCGATCAGGTGATGCTGAAAGTCACCGTCGCCGAGGTCCAGCGCAACATCGTCAAGCAGCTCGGCGTCGATCTCAGCGCCAGCATGAACTACGGCACCGCCGTGGTGAATTTCAACACCAAGAACGCGTTCGGCTACTCCGGGACTCCGGCGAACTCCCTCACCACCTCCTTCGGCTCCACGCCGTCGGTCACCGCGACGCTGCGGGCGATGGAGACGGCCGGCGTTGTGCGGACCCTCGCGGAGCCGAACCTGACGGCGATTTCCGGGGAAACCGCCGCATTCCTCGTCGGCGGCGAATTTCCGGTTCCGAGCGGCGTCGACTCCAAGACGCTGCAGCCAACGATCACCTTCAAGAAGTTCGGCATCATGCTGAACTTCACCCCCGTCGTCATGACCGAAGGCCGGATCAGCCTCAAGGTGATGACAGAGGTCTCGGAGGTGTCGCAGGAAAATTCGGTGACGCTGAGCGGAACCATCATCCCGTCGATCAAGACCCGGCGGGTCGAAAGCACGCTGGAAATTCCCTCGGGCGGCACGATGGCGATGGCCGGCCTGATCCAGCAACAGACCAAGCAGGCCATCAACGGCCTGCCGGGAATGTCGCAGATCCCGGTGCTCGGCACCCTGTTCCGCAGCCGCGACTACATCAACAATCAAACCGAATTGATGGTGATGGTGACGCCCTACGTCGTCAGGGCCGTGGCTCAGAAGGACCTGTCGCGCCCGGATGACGGCTTCGCCGATGCATCCGATCCGCAGTCGGATCTGCTCGGCAACATCAACCGGATCTACGGCGTTCCGGGGCGGAGCGAACCGACCCAGACCTATCGCGGCACATACGGCTTCATCACTGACTAGGCGGGACGAGGACACGACGATGTTGATTACCAAACCCGCCAATGCGATGCGCGGCGTCCGGCTCGGGGCCGCCCTGATCGGGCTGTCGATCACGCTGGGCGCCTGCACGCACACCAGCCAGGACGTCACCGCGAGCATTCCCAACGATTATCGGCAGCGCCATCCAATCGCCATTCGCGAAGCCGACCGCACCGTGGTGATCTTCGTCGGTAACGCCCGCGGCGGATTGACCGGCCCGCAGCGCGCCGACGTCGCCGAGCTGGCGCAGAGCTGGCTGCGCGAAGGCACCGGCGCGATCGTCGCCGAAGTGCCGGCGCAGACTCCCAATGCCCGCGCCGCCGCGGACTCCTTCCGCGAGATCCAGGCGCAGCTGTCCGCCATGGGCGTGCCGCCGCGTGCGATCACGGTGCGACACTATCACCCCGCCAGCGAGCGGCAGTTCGCACCGATCCGCTTGATCTATCCCAAGATCACGGCGGTCGCCGGCCCTTGTGGTTTGTGGCCCGAAGATCTCGGCCCCTCGATCAAGAACAAGGGCTACCTCGAGAACAAGCAGTACTGGAATTTCGGCTGCGCCACCCAGCGCAACCTTGCGGCGATGGTCGACAACCCCTCTGATCTGGTCCAGCCGCGCCCCGAGACGCCGGCCTACACCGCACGCCGGTCGACCATTTTCGACACCTACCGCACGGCCAAGCCGGACGCCAACAAATCCACCGCAATCAGCGAAGTCGGAAAATGATCAGTTACGCCCGCCAAAATCAGGATGAACCGACCGCCACCGTCGAGGAGGACCACATCGCGCCGGCGCCGCGGGTGTCGGTCCAGGCCTTCTGCGAAACCGTGGAGACCGCCGCGGCGGTGCAGTCCGGCAGCGAAGACCGTCGGCTCGGAAAGGCTCACCTGAAGATCCAGATGGGCGGCATGGCGGCGGCGATCGAGGCCTATCGCGCGGCGCCGACGCCGAACGTGATCGTCGTCGAAACCGATCCGCGCAGCGACATCCTGGCCGGGCTGGATCAACTAGCCACGGTCTGCGACCCCGGCACCCGCGTCGTGGTGATCGGCAAGGTCAATGACGTCACGCTGTACCGTGAACTCGTTCGCCGCGGCGTCAGCGATTATGTGATCGCGCCGATCGGCCCGCTCGACGTCGTTCGCTCGATCTGCGGCCTGTTCTCGGCGCCCGAGGCCAAGGCCGTCGGCCGCGTCATCGCCATTGTCGGGGCCAAAGGCGGGGTCGGCGCATCGACCATCGCCCATAATGTGGCGTGGGCGATCGCGCGGGATCTGGCATTGGATTCCGTCGTCGCCGATCTCGATCTCGCCTTCGGCACCGCGGGACTCGATTACAATCAGGATCCGCCGCAAGGGATCGCCGACGCGGTGTTCTCGCCGGACCGCGTCGATACCGCCTTCGTCGACCGCCTGCTCTCGAAATGCACCGACCACCTCAGCCTGCTGGCAGCGCCGGCGACGCTTGATCGGGTCTATGATTTCGGCGTCGACGCCTTCGATTCGATTTTCGACACGTTGCGCACGACGATGCCCTGCATCGTGCTCGACGTGCCGCATCAATGGTCCGGATGGGCCAAGCGGGCGCTGATCAGCGCCGACGACATCCTGATCGTGGCCTCCCCCGACCTCGCCAATCTGCGCAACACCAAGAACCTGTTCGACCTGTTGAAGGCGGCGCGGCCGAATGATCGTGCACCGCTGTATTGCCTGAACCAGGTCGGCGTTCCGAAGCGGCCCGAAATCAACGCCAGCGAATTCGCCAAGGCGATCGAAGCCCCGCCGATCGTTAGTATTCCGTTCGATGCCCAGATGTTCGGCCTCGCCGCCAACAATGGCCAGATGATCGCCGAGATCGCGGCCAACCACCGCACCACCGAGCTGTTTCTGCAGATCGCGCAGCGTTTGACCGGCCGCGGCGAAACCAAGGCGCCGAAAACCTCGCTGTTGTCGCCGTTGTTGAAGAAATTGTGGACCAAGTGAGGCCCGCCCTGGAGTATCGACGTGTTTGGCAAGCGTAACGGAGCAGACAACGAGGTTCGCAGCCTCAAGCCCGGAGCCGGCGCGCCGGAATCCTCGTCCAGCGCCGCGGTGATGTCGCGTCCGGTCGCCGACCAGCCGCTCGGTAAAGTCGCATCTCCGCCGCTGGCGCCGCCGGCCCGTTCTGCGCCGCCCGCGCCTCCGATCGACGGACGACGCTCGGATACTTATTATCAGGTCAAGGCCACGATCTTCGGCGCGTTGATCGAAGCGATCGATCTGGCGCAGCTCGCCAAGCTCGATGGCGAGTCGGCGCGCGAGGAAATTCGCGACATCGTCAACGAAATCATCGCCATCAAGAACATCGTGATGTCGATCGCCGAACAGGAAGAACTGCTCGACGATATCTGCAACGACGTTCTGGGCTACGGCCCGCTGGAGCCGTTGCTGTCGCGCGACGACATCTCCGACATCATGGTCAACGGCGCCGGCACGGTGTTCATCGAAGTCGCCGGCCGGATCCAGCGCACCGGCATCCGGTTCCGCGACAATCAGCAGCTGTTGAACATCTGCCAGCGCATCGTCAGCCAGGTCGGCCGCCGGGTCGATGAATCCTCGCCGATCTGCGACGCCCGCCTCGCCGACGGCAGCCGCGTCAACGCCATCGTGCCGCCCCTGGCGATCGACGGGCCCGCGCTGACCATCCGCAAATTCAAGAAGGACAAGCTGACGCTCGATCAGCTGGTCAAATTCGGCGCGATCACGCCGGAAGGCGCGCAGATCCTGCAGATCATCGGCCGCTGCCGCGCCAACGTGCTGATCTCCGGCGGCACCGGCTCGGGCAAGACCACGCTGCTGAACTGCCTGACCAATTATATCGACGACGACGAGCGTATCATCACCTGCGAAGACGCCGCCGAACTGCAATTGCAGCAGCCGCATGTGGTGCGGCTGGAAACAAGGCCGCCCAACATCGAGGGCGAAGGCCAGGTGACGATGCGCGAGCTGGTGCGCAACTGCCTGCGTATGCGGCCGGAGCGGATCATCGTCGGCGAAGTCCGCGGACCCGAAGCCTTCGATCTGCTGCAGGCGATGAACACCGGCCATGACGGCTCGATGGGCACGCTGCACGCCAACAATCCGCGCGAGGCACTGTCGCGCTGCGAATCCATGATCACGATGGGCGGCTTCTCGCTGCCCTCGCGCACCATCCGCGAGATGATCTGCGCCTCGATCGATGTGGTGATCCAGGCCGCGCGCCTGCGCGACGGCTCACGCCGCATCACCCACATCACCGAGGTGATGGGGATGGAAGGCGACACCATCATCACCCAGGACATTTTCCTCTACGACATGATCGGCGAGGACGCCAACGGTCACATCATCGGCCGCCATCGCTCCACCGGAATCGGCAGGCCGCGGTTCTGGGACCGCGCGCGCTATTACGGCGAGGAGAAGCGGTTGGCCGCGGCGCTGGACGCATCCGAAATCGTCACCGAGATTTAGGGAGCGAGCCGATGCAGTCGAATTTGCAATTGCTCTCACTCGGATTCTTCGCCGCCATTGCCGTCGGCGGGGTGGCCTGGGTCTTTCTCTATCCGTCGCTGTCCGGCGAAAAGAAATCCGAACAACGCCGCGCCTCGTTCGCCCGGTCGGAACCGGCGGTTCGTCAGGTCGACAAGTCGCAGCGATCGCGCCGCGAACAGATCGAAGGCACGCTGAAGGAAGTCGAGGCGCGCCACAAGAAGCAAAAGAACGTCGCTATTGGTGTTCGGCTGGCTCAGGCCGGCCTCGACTGGACGGCCAAGAAGTACTTCGTACTGTCCGGCGTACTCGGCCTGGCATTTTTCCTGGGCGGATTGATGTTCGGGGGCGGCCTGATCGCCGCAACCGGCCTGGCCTTTGCCGCCGGCTTCGGACTGCCGCGCTGGACGTTGAGCTTTCTCAAGAAGCGGCGGGAAAAGGCGTTCCTGAAGGCGCTGCCCGACGCCGTGGATGTGATCGTCCGCGGCATCAAGGCCGGTCTGCCGCTGTTCGATTCGCTCAAGGTGGTCGCCGCCGACGCGCCCGAGCCGCTCAAGGGCGAGTTCATGGCCATCATCGAGACGCAGGCGATTGGGATTCCGCTCGGCGACGCCTGCGTCCGGTTGTATGACCGCATGCCGCTGCCGGAGGCCAACTTCTTCGGCATCGTGATCGCCATTCAGCAAAAATCCGGCGGCAATCTGTCGGAAGCGCTCGGCAATCTGTCCAAGGTGCTGCGAGATCGCAAGAAGATGGCGGAAAAGATCCAGGCGATGTCGATGGAAGCCAAGGCGTCCGCCGGCATCATCGGGTCGCTGCCGCCGATCGTGATGCTGCTGGTCTACCTGACCACCCCCGATTACATCTCGCTGCTGTGGACCCATCCGACCGGGCAGCTGATGCTGGCTGGCTGCGTGGTGTGGATGTCGATCGGCATTTTGGTAATGAAGAAGATGATCAACTTCGACTTCTGATGGTGCAGCATGATTGAGTTCCTGATCGACAAGCTTCACGACGCGCGGTTCATGACGATGCTGCTGGCCGCCATTGCGGCGAGCGCCACCGCCTATACGCTGGTGATGCCGTTGTTCGCGGGAGAAACGCTGGCCAAGCGCATGAAATCCGTCGCTAGCGAGCGCGAGCGGCTTCGCCAACGCGAGCGCGACCGCCTCACCAAGACCGAAAAGATCTCGCTGCGCACCGCGCCCAAGCAGTTCATCTCCAAGGTGGTGGATGGCTTCAATCTCAGCAAATGGGTCGCCCAGGAAACCGCGCTCGACAAGCTGGTGATGGCCGGCTATCGCGGCCAGGCCCCCTATGTCACCTTCCTGTTCTTCCGTTTGGTGACGCCGATCCTGTTCGGGGTCGGCGCCGCCCTCTACGTGTTCGTGATCGCGCACATGCAGCAGTCGACGCCGATCAAGATCGGCATCTGCATCGCGGCGGTGTATCTCGGCATGCAGGCGCCGATGCTGTTCCTGCGCAACGCCATCACCAAGCGCCAGCTCTCGATCAAGCGGGCGTTTCCGGATGCGCTCGATCTGCTGCTGATCTGCGTCGAGTCCGGCATGTCGATCGAAGCGGCGTTCCGCAAGGTCAGCCTTGAGATCGGATCGCAGTCGATTCCGCTGGCCGAGGAATTCACCCTGACCACCGCCGAACTGTCCTATCTGCAGGACCGCAAGGTCGCCTATGAGAACCTGGCCAAGCGCACCGGCCTCGAGGGCGTGAAGTCGGTCTGTCTCGCTTTGCAGCAATCGGAGCGCTACGGCACCCCGCTCGGCCACAGCCTGCGGGTGATGGCGCAGGAAAACCGCGACATGCGGATGAACGAAGCCGAGAAGAAGGCGGCGGCGTTGCCGCCGAAGCTGACGGTGCCGATGATCCTGTTCTTCCTGCCGGTGCTGTTCGTGGTCATTCTCGGACCGACCGGCATCAAGGTCGCGGCGATGCAGTAAGGCGGCCGGCGACGCCCGCCGCGCGGGCCGCCACGGTGTTACTCAGGAGTGGTTGGAAGCCGATCGGTCACGGCCGCCGCCCTTGCCGTTCAGCATCTGCTGCAGATAGGCGACATTGGCCGCCGCCTGATCCGGCGGCAGGTCGGCCCGCACGATGGATTCGGCCTCGGCGAAGCGCCCCTGCAGCCCGATCACCAGGGCCAGATTCTGGCGCACCCGCGCATCGGCCTTGGCGCTGCCATAGGCCTGGCGCAGCGCCTGCTCGGCCTGGGGCAACTCCTTGGTCAGCACATAGGACAGCCCCAGATTCGACAGCACCGAGGGTTCGCCCGGCGCGATCTTCAGCGCGCTCGCATAATATTGCCGCGCCTCGGCGCTGCGCCCCATCTGGTCGAGCACGGTGCCCTGCACCGACAGGATGCGCCAATCCGGATTTTGTGGGGTATGGGCGTGCGACAGGGTCTCGAAAGCCAGCTTGAAATTGCCGTTGTCGGCCAAAGCGCGCCCATAGGCGGCCAGCAAGGTCTTGTTGCCGGGATGGGAGAGCGTGGCCTGTTCGAGCACGGCGACCGCCTGGGCGCGCTGGCCGGTGACGCGCAGCGCCTGGCCATAGCGTAGCGCCGCTTGCGCATCCTTGGGATTGGCGCGGTATCGTTCGCCGTCGATCTGCACAGTCCGATACGGATCGGTGTCGGGCCTTGCTTGGGCCCGGGCGCCAAGCGAACCTGTGATGTCCGGCATCCCCGCGGTCTGGCAGCCGGCGAGGCCCGTGGCCAGGATCGCGGATACGGCCGCGGTGGCAACAATGCGGGCAAGACAAGGGGGCTGACGCATGACACTTTAACTCGCAAGAGCCGACGGACCGGGCTAAATCTCCTTTAGCAATAGTCCGTTAACCCTAATGTCTGGTTAATCGCCGCCGCGCCCGAGCGCGGCGCCATGTTCGAAAGACCTCACCGCTATGCATGCCATCTTCGCCGCCGCATCGGAGCCCAACGCCGTTCCGATTTCCCTGGTCACCAAGGCAGAGTGGGACGCGGTCTGCGCCACGCTTCCGGAGGCCGCTCAGCGCTTCGCCAGGGCCAATGGCTACACCGCCAAACCCGGCCAGTTGCTCGCTTTGCCGTCGCCGACCGGCGACATCGCGGCGGTGCTGTTCGGCCTCGACGACCCCGCCGCGAAATCGCACGACCCGTTCCGGGCCGGACAACTGCCGGGCCTGCTGCCGCCGGGGCTCTATCGCTTCGCCGATGCGCCGCACGACATGCGTCTGGCGGCGCTGGCCTTCGCGCTGGGCTGCTACAAATTCGGCCGCTATCGCAAGACCGAGACGCCCGATGTCAGGCTGGTCGCACCGGCCGGTGTCGATATCGCGGCGATCGAACGCATCGCCGCGGCGGCGATGCTGGCGCGCGACCTGATCAATACCCCGTCCAACGACATGGGGCCCGAAGAGCTGTCGAGCGCGGCGCAGCTGCTGGCGCAACGCTTCGGCGCCACGTTCGATTGCATCGTCGGCGACGACCTCACCCGGAAAAATTTCCCGTTGATCCATGCGGTCGGCGTGGCGTCAGCGCGCGCGCCGCGGCTGATCGATTTTTGCTGGGGCGACCCGACCCATCCCAAGGTGACGCTGGTCGGCAAGGGCGTGTGTTTCGACACCGGCGGACTCGATCTCAAGCCGTCCGGCGGCATGCTGATCATGAAGAAGGATATGGGCGGCGCCGCCAATGTGCTGGCGCTGGCCTCGATGGTGATGGACGCCAAGCTGAAAGTCCGGCTCCGCGTGCTGATCCCCGCGGTCGAGAATGCGGTGGCCGGCAATGCGATGCGGCCGCTCGATGTATTCGCCTCGCGCAAGGGGCCGACCGTGGAAATCGGCAATACCGACGCCGAGGGTCGCCTGGTGCTGGCCGATGCGCTGGCCTATGCGGACGAAGAGGCGCCGGATCTGCTGATCGATCTCGGCACCCTGACCGGCGCGGCGCGGGTCGCACTCGGCCCAGACCTGCCGCCCTACTACACCAATGACGAGACGCTGGCGCTGGACCTCGCCCGCTGCGCCAAGGCGGAGAACGATCCGCTATGGCGGCTGCCGCTATGGGCGCCCTATGATGCGTGGCTGGATTCCAAGGTGGCGACGATCAACAACGCGCCGTCCGGCGGTTTTGCCGGCTCGATCACCTGCGCGCTGTTCCTGCAGCGCTTTGTCGAGCACGCCAAGAGCTGGCTGCATGTCGACATCTATGGCTGGACGCCGAAGGCCAAGCCCGGCCGTCCCGAAGGCGGCGAATGCCAGGCCGCGCGCGCCATCTTCGCGCTGCTGAGCCAGCGCTATGGATGATCCGCGGCTGACGCCGGCGCGGGGCGATCTTGCCGCGACATATCTCGAGGGCAAGGTCGCGGCGAAACGCTTCGTCACCGGCGAGGAATTCGAGGTGTTCGACGGCGTCGCGCCGCTGCGCCGCGAGCCGTTTTCCGGCGCGATGCTGGACACCCAGGCGCTGCGCGGCGAACGCGTCACGGTCTACGACCGCACCGAGGAAGGCTGGGCCTGGGGGCAATTGATCAGCGACGGCTATGTCGGCTGGCTGCCGGACATCGCGCTATACCGGCCCGGCGCGGAGCCGACCCACAAGGTCACGGCGCTGCGGACCTTCGCCTTCCCCGGCCCCTCGATCAAGCTGCCTCCGGTCGATACGTTGCCGCTCGGCGCCAGGATCGCGGTGGCGCGCGACGACGGCGCCTTTGTCATCACCGCCAATGGCCACCACATCCCGCGCTGCCACGTCGCCGAATTGGCAAGTCTCGAGCCGGATTTCGTCGCCGTCGCCGAGCGCTTTGTCGGCACGCCCTATCTGTGGGGCGGCAAGACCAGCCTCGGCATCGATTGCTCGGGGCTGGTGCAGGTCGCGCTCAACGCCTCCGGCATCGGCTGTCCGCGCGACAGCGACATGCAGCAAGAAAGCCTTGGACGCGCGCTGCCGCTGTCGCAGCTATCCGATCTACAGCGCGGTGACCTGATGTTCTGGAAAGGCCATGTGGCGATCGTCCGCGACGCCGCCACCATCGTGCATGCCAACGCCCATCACATGGCAACGGCGATCGAGCCCACGATCGATGCCATCGCCCGGATCAAGGCCGCGGGCAGCGCCGTTACCGCCATCAAGCGGCTCGACTGAGATAGTCCCGCAGCCGGCCGCGATGCAGCGCCAGCCATTGCAGCGCGCTGACCAGCAGCGCGTTCAACACCTCGCCGCGTTCCAGCGCGGCCAGGGCCTGATCTATCGACACCACAAATGGATGGGTGTCCTCGTCCTCATCAGCAACACCTCCGCGCGTCAAAATCTCCGCGGAATCGAGGAATCCTGCAAAGAACGTGACATATTCGTCGGTAAAGCCGGGCGTCGCCAATACGCTGAACAGCTCCACCACCAGCTGCGGCGCCACGCCGATTTCCTCGAGGCATTCGCGCCGCGCCGCCGCGTCGGGGCTCTCACCCGGCTCGACCCGTCCGGCCACGATCTCCACCATATCGCCGCGCCCGGTCGCCAGATGCGCCGGCAGCCGGAACTGGCGGATCAGCACCAGTTGATCGCGGCCCAGATCGATCGCCAGCACCGCGGCGACCCGGCTGGCACGCAGCACGTCGCGTCGCTGCAGCAATGGCGGCTCGCCGTCGCGGCGCAACGATACCTCGTAGCGCTCATAGGTCATGAAGCCCTGCCCGATCAGTTCGGGCGCCGACACCGTGACATCGGCCTTGCCATCCGCAAGCTTGATGCTGTCGTCTTTCATCGCCGGTCCTATGGCGCCACGCTGCCGTCCGGCGCGGCTTCGAGCCGGAACGCAGCGGCGAACAGCGCGCGCGTATAATCGGTCTTGGGGTTGGCGAACAGCTCCGAGGCCTCGCCTTCCTCGACTACTTTACCCTGACGCATGACGATCAGATGACTGGCGAGCGAAGCCACCACCCGCAAATCGTGGGAGATGAACATATAGGTGAGATCGCGCTTGCGCTGCAGCTCGCGCAGCAGATCGACCATCTGCGCCTGAAACAACATGTCGAGGGCGCTGGTCGGCTCGTCCAGCACCACGAAATTCGGCTCCAGCACGGCGGCCCGCGCGATCGAGATACGCTGGCGCTGGCCGCCGGAGAATTCATGCGGATAGCGAAACCGCGTCGCCGGATCGAGTCCGACGTCGTTCAACGCCTTGATCACCCGCGCCTCGCGCTCGCCCTCCGACAGCCCCGGCTGATGCACCCCGAGTCCCTCGGCGACGATGTCGCCGACCGACATCCGTGGGCTGAGCGCGCCGAACGGATCCTGAAACACGATCTGCATGTCGCGGCGGAACGGCCGCATCTGCTTGAACTTCAGCCCCTGAATATTATTGCTCAAAAACACGATCGGCCCGTCGGACGAGATCAGCCGCAGCAATGCCAGCCCCAGCGTGGTCTTGCCGGAGCCGGATTCGCCGACCACGCCGAGCGTCTCGCCCTTGCGCACCGACAATGTGACGCCGTCGACCGCCTTGATATGGCCGACGGTCTTGCGCAGAAAACCGCGCTTGATCGGAAACCAGACCTTCAGATCGTCGGTCGACATCACCACCGGCGCGTCGGGCCGCGGCGGCGCCGGATCGGGCTTCGGCTCGGCGGCGAGCAGCGCGCGGGTATAGGGATGCTGCGGCGCGGTGAAGACCTGCTCGACCGGGCCATGCTCGACGATCTTGCCGCCATTCATCACGCAGACCACGTCGGCAATCCGTCGCACGATGCCGAGATCATGGGTGATGAACAGCAGGCTCATGCCGAGCCGCGCCCGGATCTCCGCCAGCAATGTGAGGATCTGGGCCTGCACGGTGACGTCGAGCGCGGTGGTCGGCTCGTCGGCGATCAACAGGTCGGGCTCGTTGGCGAGCGCCATCGCGATCATCACCCGCTGGCGCTGCCCGCCGGACAATTGATGCGGATAGCTCGCAAGCCTGGTCTCAGGCTCGGGAATCCCGACGTGGGTCAAGAGCTCCAGCGTCCGCGCCCGCGCCTTGGCGCCGCGCGCCCCACCATGCAGCCGCAGAATCTCGGCGATCTGCGCCTCGATGGTGTGCAGCGGGTTGAGCGAGGTCATCGGCTCCTGGAAGATGATCGAAATCTCGTTGCCGCGAATGCCGCGAATCTCCTGCTCCGACATGGTCAGCAGTTCGCGTCCCTTGAAGTGGATGCTGCCCGACGGATGCGACGCGGTCGGATAGGGCAGCAGCTTCAGGATCGATAACGCGCTGACCGATTTGCCGGAGCCCGACTCGCCGACCAGCGCCACGCATTCGCCGCGCCTGATCTCGAACGACACATGATCGACCGCGATCGACGCACCGCTGGGCTGGTGAAACGCCACCGAGAGGTCGTCGACGGAGAGCAAGGGCTGGTTGACGACGTCCATCAGGCGAGGTCACTCATTTTGAGCCAGGTCAGGTCGCCTGTCAGCGTCCGGCCAAGACGGTGGTCTTCGGTCAGAAAATAATGACATCCCGCCGACTTCGCGGTCGCGACGTGGATCGCATCCATGGGCTTGATTCCGAGCTCTGCTTGAACGTGACAACATGCCAGAAGAATGTCGCGGCTGACCGGCAACGTGACAATCGGACTGGGCGGCGAGAACAACACCTCGTACTTGGAGATATAATCCGGATTTCTGAGCGCGACCGGCTTCGGCATGACTTCGGCAATCGTCAATTCCGAGGTGACGGCCCGCAGCGCTTTGGCGTCGATCGCGCTCAAAATCTTTCGCATGACCTCGGTCCAGCGACTGCCCTGCTCGATCGCATAGATGAAGAAGTTCGCATCGAGATAGATCAACCGATCCTGGTAGCGTGTCCACATCAGCGATCGTCGCGCAGCTCACGAATGTAGCGGATGACCTCCTCGTCGCTGCCGTGAATATTTGGAACCGACCCGACCAGCGGCGCGAGCAGCACACGCGGCTCGGGCTGATCCTTCAACCTGAATTCAATCTCGACCTGGCCATGTTCGGGCAAGCCCTCCCGCAGATCGGCAGGAAGCTGATCAACCGGGTAATCTCTGACTATCTTGTTCATGATCGCGCTCCTTCCCCGCCGACCCTACCACACCCTCACCGAAACGTCTTGCGGGGGTCGAAGGCGTCGCGGACGCCTTCGCCGATGAAGATCAGCAGCGACAGCATGATCGCCACCGCGAAGAAGCCGGTGAAGCCGAGCCACGGCGCCTGGACGTTGGCCTTGCCCTGGGCCAGCAATTCGCCGAGCGACGGCGAGCCCGGCGGCAGGCCGAAGCCGAGGAAGTCCAGCGCGGTCAGCGTCATCACCGAGGACGACACGATGAAGGGCAGAAACGTCATGGTCGCCACCATGGCGTTCGGCAGCAGATGCCGCATCATGATCTTGGCATTGGAGACACCGAGCGCCCGCGCCGCCATGATGTATTCGAAATTGCGCCCGCGCAGGAATTCGGCGCGCACCAATCCGACAAGCGACACCCAGGAGAACAGCAGCAGGATGCCCAGCAGCACGAAGAAGCCCGGCACCAGCACCGAAGACAGGATCAACAGCAGATACAACGACGGGATCGCGCTCCACACCTCGATGAAACGCTGGAAGCCCAGATCGACCCAGCCGCCGAAGTAACCCTGCACGCCTCCCGCGGCCACGCCGATGATCGAGGAAATGATCGTGAGGCTGAGGCCGAACAATACCGAGATCCGGAAGCCGTAGATCAGCCGCGCCACCACGTCGCGGCCCTGATCGTCGGTGCCGAGCCAGTTGTATTCGAGATCGCGGCAGCCGCTCAGCCCCTTCTTCTCGACCACCTGCTTGCACTGCGCCTCGGTCAGCAGCCAGGTCGGCTTCGACGGCGCCGGCGTCGGCAGATCGAGATTGTGGGTGTCGTAGGAATAGCGGATCAGCGGCCAGACCACGGTGCCGCCCTTGTCGGCGATCAGCTTTTTCAAATAGGGATCGCGATAATCCGCCGCGGTCTCGAAATCGCCGCCGAAAGCGGTCTCGGGATAGCTGACGAAGGCCGGGAAATACAATTTGCCGTCGAACTTGATCAGGAACGGCCGGTCATTGGCGATCAATTCGGCGAACAGCGAGACGAAAAACAGCAGCAGGAAGATCCAGAACGACCAATAGCCGCGGCGATTGGCCTTGAAATTCTGCCAGCGCCGGCGATTCAGCGGCGACACGCTGAGGCGGTGACGCGTCGGCGGCACGGCCTCGCCCATTGGCGCTTCCGTGGTGCTCTCGAGCGGTTTGCGCGCGGCAATCGTCATCAGACCTCCCGCGCCTCGAAATCGATCCGCGGGTCGACCCACATATAGGCCAGATCGGAGACCAGATTGACCACAAGCCCGACCAGCGAAAAAATGAACAGCGTGCCGAACACCACCGGATAATCGCGGTTGAGCACGCTCTCGAAGCCGAGCAGACCGAGCCCGTCGAGCGAAAAGATGGTTTCGATCAGCAGCGATCCGGAGAAAAACGCGCTGATGAAGGCGCCCGGAAAGCCGGCGATCACGATCAGCATCGCGTTGCGGAAGATGTGACCGTACAGCACCTGGGTCTGGCTGCAGCCCTTGGCGCGCGCGGTCATGACATATTGCTTGCGGATTTCATCGAGGAACGAGTTCTTGGTCAACAGCGTCATGGTGGCGAAGGCGCCGAGCACCATCGAGATCAGCGGCAGCGTGATGTGCCAGAAATAGTCGATGATCTTCCAATACCATGGAAACTCGCTCCAGCCGTCCGAGGTCAGCCCGCGCAGCGGGAAGATGCTCCAGAACGAACCGCCCGCGAACAGGATGATCAGCAGAATCGCGAACAGAAACCCCGGGATCGCAAAGCCGATGATGATCACCGCCGAGGTCCAGGTGTCGAATTTCGAGCCGTCCTTCACCGCCTTGCGGATGCCGAGCGGAATCGAGATCAGATAGGTCAATAGCGTCATCCAGATCCCGAGCGACATCGACACCGGCAGCTTCTCCTTGATCAGCTGCAGCACGCTGACGTCGCGGAAATAGCTCTTGCCGAAATCGAACCGGGCGAAATTCCACAACATCAGCGCGAAGCGCTCCGGCGCCGGCTTGTCGAAGCCGAACTGCTTTTCCAGGCTCTTGACGAAAGCCGGATCGAGCCCCTGGGCGCCGCGATATTTCGAGTTCACCGCGTCGGAGGCGGCGCCGACCTGGCTGCGGGCGCCGAAATCGCCGCCGGATGAGCCCGAGATCCGCGACGCCGCGCCGGTGTCGGCGCCCGACAATTGCGCGATCACCCGCTCCACCGGTCCGCCGGGCGCGAACTGCACCACCACGAAGGAGACGAACAGAATCCCCAGCAGCGTCGGAAACATCAGCAGGATACGGCGGGCGATATAGGCGCTCATGGCTATTTCGCCTCTTGTGGCTTGGCTGCCGACCACCACAGATCGGGCACGCCGACGTCGAGGTATTTTGGCAGTTTTGGCGGATGGCCGAACACGTCCCAATAGGCCAGCCGGTGCGAGCCGGAGTACCATTGCGGCACCCAATAGCGGCCGGCTCGGATCAGGCGGTCGAGCGCGCGGGCCGCGACGACCAGTTCGGCACGGGTGTCGGCAGCAATCACCCGATCCATCATCGCGTCGATCGCCGGGTCGGCAATTCCGGCCAGATTGTTGGAGCCCTTGATCGCAGCAGCGCGCGACGAGAAGAACGAGCGCAGTGAATCGCCCGGCACGGTCGAGAAGCCGAAGCGTTCGATGGTGATGTCGAAATCGAAATCGTCGCGCCGCGCCCGGTTCTGCACCGGATCGACCAGCCGCAGCGTGGCGTCGATGCCGAGCGTGCCGAGATTCTTGATAAAGGGCATGTGGTGCGGCTCGAACGCCGGCTCATCGAGCAGGAATTCGATCCGGAACGGCTCGCCCTGCGGCGTCCGCCGCTTGCCGTCCTTGAATTCACAGCCGGCCTGCTGCAGCAGATGCACCGCCTTGCGCAACAATCTGCGGTCCTGGCCGGAGCCATCCGAGACCGGCGGCAGGAATGGCGCGCCGAACACTTCGTCGGGCACCTTGCCGCGAAACGGCTCGAGCAGCGCCAGTTCGTCGGGCGATGGCGGGCCGACCGCCATCATGTCGGAATTCTGGAATGGCGACACCGTGCGCGCATAGGCGCCGTACATGATGGTCTTATTGGTCCATTCGAAGTCGAACGCGCAGCCCAGCGCCTCGCGCACCCGCGGATCCTTGAACTTGTCGCGCCGCGTATTGATGAACCAGCCCTGCGCGCCGGAGGGGGTCTCGTCGGGGAGACTCTCGCGCTTGACGCGGCCGTCCTGCACCGCGGGGAAATCGTAGCGGGTGGCCCAGATCCGCGAGGTGAATTCCTCGCGATACAGATAGCTGCGGCCGGTGAAGCCCTCGAAGGCGACGTCGCGGTCGCGATAGAAATCGAACCGCACGATGTCGAAATTATTGCTGCCGCGACTGACCGGCAGATCGGCGCCCCACCAATCCGCCACGCGATTGAACTCGATGTAGCGCCCCGATTCGAACCTGCCGACCTTGTAGGGCCCGCTGCCGAGCGGAATCTCGAGCGTCGATTGATCGAACGGCTGCTTGGCGTAGTAGGCTTTTGAGAAGATCGGCAGGCCGGCCACGAACAGCGGCACGTCGCGGCCGCGCTTGGCCGCGAAGGTGACGACCAGCGTGGCGTCGTCGGTGGCCTCCGCCGTCACCATGTCGCGCATCTGCTGGGTGATCCCCGGATGGCCCTTGGTCTTCAGCGCGGTCAGGGAGAACGCGGCATCGTGCGCGGTCAATTTGCTGCCGTCGTGAAACCGCGCTTGCGGACGCAGCGTGAACCGATAGCTCAGGCCATCGGCGGAGATCGCCACCGATTTCGCCACCAGCCCATACATCGCATCGGGTTCGTCGCCGGCGCGCACCATCAGCGGCGCGAAGGTCAGGCCCATGCCCTGGGCGCCGTCGCCCTTCAGGATGAAGGCATTGAGCGAATTGAAGGTCTGGAACGACTGGTTGAAAGCTCGCGTCGATGGAATCGTCGAAAACAGCCCACCCTTCGGGGCATCGACATTGACGTAGTCGAAATGCGCAAAATCCGCTGGATATTTCAGGTCGCCAAAGGCCGAGATGCCGTGGGCCTGGGTTTCGCCGTCAGCGGCCGCCGCAGGCGCCAGCCGCGTCGCCGCCAGCGCGCCGATGCCGAGGCCGAGCACGTTGCGGCGGTTGAGCGGCGCCATGCGCGGACCATTCGTCAAGAGCGTTTGCCGATCTTGGCGGCCTTCTCGGCATCGTACCACCACAGCGACGGCAACCCGGAGCGGGCATATTTCGGCAGCTCGGCGTGGCTGAAGCGGTCCCATCGCGCGTAACGGGCAAAGCCGTAGGTGAATTGCGGCACCACATAGTAGTTCCACAGCAGCACGCGATCGAGCGCCCTGGTGGCCGCGACCAGCTCGCTACGGCTCTTGGCGAAGATCACCTTTTCGATCAGCGCGTCGACCGCCGGATTCTTGATGCCGATGGTGTTGCGCGAGCCCGGCTGGTCGGCGGCCTGCGATCCCCAATAGTCGCGCTGCTCATTGCCGGGCGACAGCGATTGCCCCCACAGGTCGGTGATGATGTCGAAATCGAACGCGCGAATTCGGTTCTGATATTGCGCGTCGTCGACCATCCGGATCGAGACCGTGACGCCGATCCGCTCCAGCGAGGGCTTGTAGAACAGCGCGATCCGCTCCGTCGCCGGATCCTGCACCAGGATCTCGACCTTGACCGGCGTGCCGGCGGGATCGACCAGCAACTGGTTGCGGATATCGAACCCGGCCTCCTTCACCAGCTTCATCGCCTCGCGCAGATTGTCGCGCACGGCCTGCCGGTTGCCCCCGACCGGATTGCTATAGGGCGTGGTGAACAATTCGGCCGGCACTTTGTCGCGCACGGTGTCCAGGATAGCCAGTTCCTCGCCCGCGGGAATCCCCGACGAGGCCAATTCGGTGCCTTCGAAGTAGCTGTTGATCCGCTTGTACTGGCCGTAGAACAGCTGCTTGTTCATTTCCTCGAAATCGAACGCATAGTTGAAGGCGTGGCGGATTCGCGCATCCTTGAACATGTCGCGACGCAGATTGAGCACGAAGCCCTGCATCCGCCCGGAATCGTTAATCGGGAATTCTTCCTTGATCACCCGCTTCTCGGCCACCGCGGGAAACGCGTAGGCGGTCGCCCATTGCTTGGCCGAATTCTCGACGATCCAGTCGGCCTGATCGGCCTTGAACGCTTCCAGCGCCACGGTGTTGTCGCGAAAGAATTCGAAGCGCAATTCATCGAAATTATTCTGGCCGATCCGGGTCGGCGCCGCGGCGCCCCAATAATCCGGCACCCGCTCCAGCGTCACCGAGCGGCCGGCAACGAATTCCTTGATCCGATAGGGGCCGGAGCCGAGCGGCTTTTCCAGCGTGGTCGCGGAAATGTCGCGCTTGCGGCCCTGCTCGTCGCTGCCTTCCCACCAATGTTTCGGCAGCACGACGAGTTCGCCGACAATAGTCGGCAATTCGCGGTTACCGGGCGAGTCGAAGCTGAAGGTGATCTCGTGCGCGCCAGTCTTCTCGGTCTTGACGACGTGGCGATAATACGAGGCGTAGCGCGGGCTGTATTTCTTCAGCACATCGAGCGAGAAGATCACATCCTCCGGCGTCACCGGCTGGCCATCGTGCCAGCGCGCGTCGGCGCGCAGCCGGTACTTGACCCACGCAAAGTCGTCGGGATGCGACGCGGCATCCGCCAGCAAGCCATATTCGGTGGCGACCTCGTCCTGCGACTGGGTCATCAGGGTTTCGTAGATCAGCCCGACCGCCGGCGCGATATTGCCCTTCACACCGGCCACCGCGAGATTGAAATTGTCGAAGGTGCCGATCGAGATCTGCCTGGCGGTGCCGCCCTTCGGCGCAGCCGGATTGACGTAATCGAAGCGTTTGAAGTCGACGGGATATTTAAGATCGCCAAACAGCGACAGACCATGCCGCCAGGCCGGCTCGCCGGCCGCCGACCGCGCGGGCGTCGCTGCCAGCATCGAGAGGCCGGAGCCCAAGCCGAGGGCCGGGCCAACAGCGGCCAAAGCCCCGCTTTGCAGAAGAAGACGTCGGGTGAATGCCAAGGTGCTCAATTCCTGTTCGGACCTGAATGTTGGACCTGAATGCAAGTGCATTAGAGCCGCCATATGAGGCGAGGATTCGACCGATTATGCCGGATATTCCGTAGGATATCACCCCATCCGAATCAACTCTTGCGGCGAAACGTCCCGTTTCCCCACCCCGGGCTGCGCAACGAAAACGGCCAGGACACCCGCAAGGAGGTCCTGGCCGCGCGACTCATGAAAGGTGGAAGCGGAACCGACCGCTACTTCGCGGCCGTCGGTATCGGCATCGGATTGTCCGACAGGGTGCGCAGATAGTCGATCACGTCGGCGCGCTCGCTGTCCTTCTTGATTCCGGCGAAGCCCATCGCGGTGCCCGGGATGTAGGCCTTCGGATTGGTCAGGAACTTGTTGAGTTCGTCGAAGGTCCAGTTGCCGCCCTTGGCCTTCATCGCCGCGGAGAAGTTGAAGCCGTTGCGGCCCTCGCCGCGCGGTTCGCCGACGATGCCGTAGAGGTTCGGACCGACACGGTTGGGGCCGCCTTTCTCGAGGGTGTGGCAAGCCTGGCATTTCTTCGCCGCAGCCTGGCCCTTTTCGACCGACGCGGTTTGCAGCAATTTCTCGATCGGCACGGCGGCGACGGGCGCTGCGGCCTCCTTGTCGGCGGCGGGAGCCTCTTCCTTCACGGCAATATCGTAGCCCGGCTTGTCGATCTTGCTCGGTGCGAAGATGGCTTGCGCTGTAAAATTCGTCACCAGCAACACCAGGCATGTGCCCAGAATGGCGCCGAGCACTTTATTGAGTTCGAAGGAGTCCATTTTCGGTCAGGCTCCGATAGGCCAGCTGATCTGGCTTCAGTTTGGGTCTGGGAGGCAATCGCAACTAGACTTTAGGTGGGACCAGATAACGGTTTGCTGCTAGTGATGCAACCCGTATAAATGCGGCAAGTTTCCACGCCTTAAGCGGCTTGATAGCGGCCCTTTCGGGATTCGTCTGTCAGCTTTGCCTTACAAACATCGGGTCCAAATCCTGTACGATGACTGAGACCCATACCCTTGTGTTGATTCCCGCCCGAATGGCCGCCACCCGATTACCGGGCAAGCCGCTGCTGGACATCGCTGGCCTGCCGATGATCGTGCATGTGCTGCGGAAGGCGGAGGCGGCAGCGATCGGCCGGGTCGCGGTGGCCACCGACACGCCGCAGATCGCCGACATTGTGCGCGCGCATGGCGGCGAAGCGGTGATGACGCGGGCCGATCACCCATCGGGTTCGGACCGTATTTACGAGGCATTGCAGACCCTCGACCCCGACCGGACGATCCAGACGGTGATCAATCTGCAAGGCGATTTTCCCACCATCCGGCCGGACAATATCGGTGCCGTGCTGGCCCCGCTGGCCGATCCCGCAGTCGACATCGCGACGCTGGCGGCGCAAATCCACACCGAGGAAGAGAGCACCAATCCCAACGTGGTCAAGGTGATCGGCTCGCCTTTATCGCCGCAACGGTTGCGGGCGCTGTATTTCACCCGTGCCACCGCGCCCTGGGGCGAAGGGCCGCGTTATCATCACATCGGGCTCTACGCCTATCGCCGCGCCGCGCTGGAGCGATTCGTCGCGCTGCCCCCTTCGACACTGGAGCAGCGCGAGAAGCTCGAGCAATTGCGCGCGCTCGAGGCCGGAATGCGGATCGACGTCGGCATCGTCGACACCGTGCCGCGCGGTGTCGATACCCAGGCCGATCTGGAAACCGCACGCCGCATACTGGCGAAAAGCTGAGCGGTTGATACAAGGCGCCATGATCAACACCATGACCAAGACCATGAAAATCGCATTCCAGGGCGAACCGGGCGCAAACTCCCATATCGCCATCGGCGACGCCTACCCCGATGCCGAGGCGATGCCCTGCGCCACCTTCGAGGACGCGCTGGCGGCGATCGCCTCCGGCGAAGCCGATCTCGGGATGATCCCGATCGAAAACTCGGTCGCCGGACGCGTCGCCGACATCCATCATCTGCTGCCGCAATCCGGCCTGTTCATCGTCGGCGAGTGGTTCTTGCCGATTCGTCACCAGCTGATGGCACCGCCCGGCGCCACCCTCGCTGACATCAAGACTGTGGAAAGCCATGTCCACGCTCTGGGGCAGTGTCGGCGAATCATCCGCAAATTCGGGATCCGGCCGATCGTCTCCGGCGACACCGCGGGCTCGGCCCGCATCGTCGCCGAACGCGGCGACAAGAGCTGCGCCTCGATCGCCTCGCGGCTGGCCGCCAAGATCTACGGTCTCGATATTCTCGCCGAGGACGTCGAGGACGAGACCCACAACACCACCCGCTTCGTGGTGCTGGCGCGCGAGCCGCGCTGGGCCGCGCCGGGCTCCGGCCCACTGGTCACCACTTTTGTTTTCCGGGTGCGCAACCTGCCGGCGGCGCTGTACAAGGCGTTGGGCGGCTTCGCCACCAACGGCGTCAACATGACCAAGCTGGAAAGCTACATGGTCGACGGCAGTTTCTTCGCCACGCAATTCTACGCCGACGTCGACGGCCATCCCGAGGACCGCAACCTCGCCTTCGCGCTCGACGAGCTGAAATTCTTTTCGCGCGAATTCCGCATCGTCGGCGTCTATCCGGGCCACCCGTTCCGCGCGACCTTCAGCGAAACGTCGGACTGAATATTCAACAAGCGCACGAGCTTGACTTCGTCATTGCGAGGAGCCGTTGCGACGAAGCAATCCAGTCCTCTCTCGTAGCCCCTGGATTGCTTCGCTTTCGGCCGGCGCTGCGCGCCGTCCTCGGCTCGCAATGACGCCGCAGCACCGCGTTACGCCGCCGCCCGTTGCAGCTGGAACGCGTCCGCCAGCAGGCTGTAGGAGCGCTTGCGCGCCTCGTGATCATACACCGCGGTGATCACCATCAGCTCGTCGGCCTGGCTTGCAGTGATCATCGGCTGCAGCATTTGCAGCACCGTCGCCGGGCTGCCGACGAACAGTTTGGAGCGATTGCGCGCGATCGAGGCGCGCTCGCGGTCCGAATAATCATAGGCCAGCGCCTCCTCGACGCTGGGCAGCGGCGAATATTCGCCGCGGTCGCGGCGCAGCCGGTTGAGATCCATCGAGCTGGCGAGCCGCTCGGCCTCCTCGTCGGTCTCGGCAACAACCGCCGCCACCGCCAGAATGCCGTGCGGCGCACTGCGCCAGCGCGACGGCTTGAAATGCGCGCGGTAGTGCACCAGCGCATCGGTCGCATCAAAGGACGCAAAGTGATGGGCGAACGCAAAGCCCATCCCGACCTGGGCCGATAGTTCGGAGGAGTAATCGCTGGAACCGAGCAGCCAGATCGGCGGCAGCGGCACATCGTCCGGCATCGCGATGACATTGTTATAGGGGTGGCCAGCCGGAAAACCGCGGGTCTCCCACAGCATCAGCTCCTGCAGCCGCTCGAGAAAATCATCACCTTCGCGAATCTCGAGCCGGCGCCGCAGCGCATGCGCGGTGGCCTGATCGGTGCCCGGCGCGCGGCCGATGCCGAGATCGATCCGCCCCGGAAACAGCGCCTCCAACATCTTGAACCGTTCGGCGACCATCAGCGGCGCATGGTTCGGCAGCATCACGCCGCCCGATCCGACCCTGATATGCTTGGTCACCGCCGCAATCTGCCCGATCATGATGTCGGGTGCCGGGCTCGCCACCGAAGACAGATTGTGGTGCTCGGCCAGCCAATAGCGGACATAACCGAGACCGTCGGCGTGTTGCGCCAGATCGATGCTGTTGCGCAAGGCGGCAGCGGGCGGGGTGCCGGTGGTGACGACCGACAGATCGAGTATGGAAAGAGGTATCATCCGGTCAGCTTAGCCCGACGCTGCGGCGGGTCAAGCATCCGCCCCCAGATGAAACGCTAACACTGCCCACAATTGTCTCACGACATGTTGATACAGATCACGTCCGCGTTGCACTTGCCGCTTAAACGAAATGACGCTGTCAGGCGCAGCGACCTCATCATCGTCCTCAGTCGAGAACCCCTCCCATGCGAACCGCTCAGTCAATGCTGCTGCGATCGGCCGCTCTGGCCGCCTCGCTGCTATACGGCGCCCCATCCCATGCGGTCGAAGCCGCCAAGCCGCCAATCCAGATCGCGGCCATTACGGATGATGACGCCGCGCTGATTAAGCGCGGTGAATATGTGGCGCGGCTGGGCGATTGCGTCGCCTGTCACACCGCGCCCGGCGGCGCGGCGATGGCGGGCGGACGCGAACTCGCAACACCCTTTGGCAAGCTGTACTCGACCAACATCACCCCGGATCCGAAAAACGGGATCGGCAGCTATTCGTTCGAGCAATTCGATCGCGCGGTGCGCCATGGCGTGGCAGCGGACGGCCACAACCTTTATCCGGCGATGCCCTACCCGTCTTATGCCAAGACCAGCGACGCCGACATGCGGGCTTTGTTCGCCTATCTGTCGCGCGACCTGGCGCCGATCGACCAGGCCAACAAGCCGGCCGCGATGAACTGGCCGTTCAGCATGCGCTGGGGCCTGTCTCTGTGGAATTTGGTGTTTCTGGACAGCAAGCCGTTCCAGCCCGACGCCAACCACGACGCGGTGTGGAATCGCGGCGCCTATCTGGTGCAGGGGCTCGGCCATTGCGGCGCCTGCCATACGCCGCGCGGCATCGCTTTCCAGGAGAAGGCGATGAGCGACAAGGGCGCCGACGGCAAAGTCTTTCTCGCCGGCGAGACCGTGGAATCATGGCGCGCGCTCAGCCTGCGCGACCTTTGGACCGTCGAGCAGACCAAGATGCTGCTCAAGACCGGACAGAATGATTTCGCCACGGTGTCCGGCGGCATGACCGACGTCATCCATAACAGTACCCAGCACTTCACCGACGCCGATCTGACCGCGATCGCCACCTATCTGAAATCGCTGCCGGCGGGCGACGGCGATCTGACCGCACCGGCCGCGCCGCTGCGCGTTGCCAGCACGACGCCGCCTGCCGGCCTGTTCACCACCCGCGGCGGGTTGGGCTATGTGCAGTTCTGCGTCGACTGCCACCGCCAGGATGGCGCCGGCGTGAAGGGAATCTTCCCGCCGCTGTCCGGCAATCTCTCGGTCACCGACGCCAACCCGGCGACGCTGCTGCATCTGACCCTGACCGGCTGGAAGACCGCCGAGACCGCCACCCATCCGCGGGTCTACACCATGCCGGGATTCAGCCGGCTGTCCGATCAGGAGCTCGCCGAGATCGTGAGCTTCGTGCGCGACAATTGGGGCAATCACGCCAAGCCGGTGACCGCGACCGACGTCAAGAAGATGCGGGCCGAGCTCGATCCCAAGGTCACGGATTCCTCGACCTTCGACACGCCGCGTCTGGCCGACATGCTGACCGCGACAAATCCCGCCCAGGTCGTGCGCGGCATGCGGCTGCATCTGGAGACCAAGGCGCTGCTGCCGGACCATGTCGGCGACGTGCTGAACTGCACCAGCTGCCATCTCAATGTCGGCACCGTCGCCGACGGCTCGCCCTTTGTCGGCGTCTCGGCCTTCTTCCCGAGCTATCAGCCGCGCGGCGGCCGGATCATCACATTGGAAGACCGCATCAATGGCTGCTTCCAGCGCTCGATGAATGGCAAACCGCTGGCCAACGACTCCGACGACATGAAGGCGATGGTCGCCTATTTCGACTGGATGAAGCGGGAAACCAAGCCTGAGGACAAAGTCGCCGGTCGCGGCGTCGGCAAGATCGACCGCGCCATCAAGCCCAATGTGGACAATGGCAAGGTGGTTTACGCCACGCAATGCGCGGTGTGTCACGGCAAGGACGGCGAAGGCCTGAAAAATGCCGACGGCCGCGTCATCTATCCGCCGCTGTGGGGCGCCGAGTCTTTCAATATCGGCGCCGGCATGGCTCGCACCTATACGGCGGCGGCCTTCGTCAAGCGCAACATGCCGGTCGGCTTCCACGAGAAGTTTCCGCTCGGACAAGGTGGGCTGTCGGATCAGGAAGCCGTCGACGTCGCGGAATATTTCACCCACCAACCGCGGCCGGATTTCCCCGGCAAGGTCAACGACTGGCCCAAAGGCAAGAAACCGTCGGATGCGAGGTACTGATCCGCGCCATCGCGCGAAACCGCACGGACGCCGCGGCCGATCCTGATCGGTCGCGGCGTGACGATTCCAAGCGACCATCAGATGCCGATCGTCCTGCATTGCGGGTCGATCGGCCTCGCACCGCAACAAGGACATGGCAGCGGCGCCGTTGGGCCAAAATCTGAATCGCGCGACGCCCGACCATAGCCCACTCGACCAGCCGGTCCAAAAGCCAGACTGCAGCGCCGACGGCGTTATATTGAGAGTGTTTTCCCTGAAAGACCGGCGTTTTATTCGCCCACGCTGCGGGCACATTCTGCCCACTTTCGAATTTCTATTTCGAATTTAATCGACATTTTTGATACGATTGGGCAATTTCCCACGTCAAATGCGGCTTCCGTGGGCTAGCCGATCCGGCCGGTTCGGCCTACTTTAACCAGACTGCGGCTAACCCATCGCGCTTGGGCGCGGCAATTTTCAATACGTGACCATTTCGGACAGCCACGTTCGACAGCCAAGGGCCTGAACGACATGAGCGAACGACCGCAACAACTGCCGGCGATCTCCTTCGAATTCTTTCCGCCGAAGACCGAAGAGATGGATCGCGCGCTGTGGGAGTCGATCAGCCGGCTGGCGCCGCTGGCGCCGACTTTCGTATCGGTGACCTATGGGGCCGGCGGCTCGACCCGCGAGCGTACCCACGCCACCATCGCCCGCATCCTGAAAGAGACCGCGCTGATTCCGGCGGCGCATCTGACCTGCGTCGGCGCCGCCAAATCCGATATCGACGACGTCGTGGCGCGCTACCACGAGGTCGGCGTGCGCCACATCGTGGCGCTGCGCGGCGACCCCGAAAACGGCATCGGTTCGGCCTATGTGCCGCATCCGCACGGTTACAAGACCTCGGCCGATCTGGTTGCCAGCATCAAGAAGCGGTTTCCTGACATCGACGTCACGGTGTCGGCCTATCCGGAGAAACATCCGGAGAGCGCCACTTTCGACGCCGATATCGACGTGCTCAAGGCCAAGATCGATGCCGGCGCGACCCGCGCCATCACCCAGGTGTTTTTCGACAACGATCTGTACTTCCGCTATCTCGACCGCGTGCGCGCCCGCGGCATCGACATCCCGATCCTGCCCGGCATCATGCCGATGCATAATTTCAAGCAGGCCCGCAACTTCGTCACCCGCGCCGGCACCACGGTCCCGGACTGGCTGGCAGACAAGTTCGAGGGTCTCGATGACGACGCCGAGACCAGGAAGCTGGTCGCCGCGGCGGTCGCCGCCGGCCAGGTGCAGAAGCTGGCCAAGCACGGCGTCGACACCTTTCATTTTTACACCATGAACCGCGCGGACCTGGTGTTCGCCATTTGCCATTTGCTCGGGCTTCGCCCGAACGGCGCCCGGAAAGCAGCCTGACCCATGACCGTGCCGACCTCCCCCCAACGCTCCGCTTTGCTCGCGCTCGCCGCCGAACGCATTCTCGTGCTCGACGGCGCGATGGGCACCATGATCCAGCAGCTGCAATTCGACGAGGCGGCGTTTCGCGGCGAGCGCTACAAGGACTTCCATCGCGACCTGCGCGGCAATAATGATCTGTTGATCCTGACCCAGCCGCAGGCGATCGAGGACATCCACGCGCAATATCTGCGCGCCGGCGCTGACATCGTCGCCACCAACACCTTCTCGTCGACCTCGATCGCGCAGGCCGATTACGACCTGTCGTCGATTGCCTATGAGATGAGCCGCGAGGGCGCGCGGCTGGCCCGCAACGCCGCCAAGCGCGTCGAGGCCGAGGACGGCAAGAAGCGCTTCGTCGCCGGCGCCATCGGCCCCACCAACCGCACCGCCTCGATCTCGCCCGACGTCGCCAATCCAGGCTATCGCGCGGTGACCTTCGACGATCTGCGCACCGCCTATGGCGAGCAGATCAACGGCTTGCTCGACGGCGGCGCCGATCTGCTGCTGGTCGAAACCATCTTCGATACGCTCAACGCCAAGGCGGCGCTCTACGCCATCGCGGAAATCACCGAGGAACGCGGCATCGACATGCCCGTGATGATCTCCGGCACCATCACCGACAAATCCGGCCGGCTGCTGTCGGGCCAATTGCCGGAAGCGTTCTGGAATTCGGTGCGCCACGCCCGCCCCGCCACGATCGGCTTCAACTGCGCACTCGGCGCCGAGGACATGCGCGGCCATATCGCCGATATCGGTCGCGTCGCCGATACGCTGGTCTGCGCCTATCCGAATGCCGGCCTGCCCAATGAATTCGGCGAATATGACGAGAGCCCGGAATACATGGCGCGGCTGGTCGGCGAATTCGCCCGCGACGGGCTGGTCAACATCGTCGGCGGCTGCTGCGGCACCACGCCGGATCATATCGCGGCGATCGCCGCCGCCGCGGCGCCGCACCAGCCGCGCATCGTGCCGACCATCGAGCCGCGGCTGCGCTTGAGCGGGCTGGAATCGTTCGACCTGACCAAGGACATTCCCTTCGTCAATATCGGCGAGCGCACCAACGTCACCGGCTCGGCCAGATTCCGCAAGCTGATCACCGCCGGCGACTACAACGCCGCGCTGAAGGTGGCGCGCGACCAGGTCGAGAACGGCGCCCAGATCATCGACGTCAATATGGATGAGGGCCTGCTCGATTCCGAAGCCGCGATGGTGACCTTCCTCAATCTGGTCGCCGCCGAGCCCGACATCGCCCGCGTGCCGGTGATGGTGGATAGTTCGAAATTCGCCGTGATCGAGGCCGGGCTGAAATGCCTCCAGGGCAAGCCGGTGGTCAATTCGATCTCGATGAAGGAAGGCGAAGCCAAGTTCATTCACGAAGCAAAGATCGCGCGGCGTCACGGCGCCGCCGTGGTGGTGATGGCGTTCGACGAGCAGGGCCAGGCCGACACCTTCGCGCGCAAGACCGAGATCTGTAAGCGGGCCTACGACATCCTGGTCGGGCAGCTCAACTTCCCGCCGGAAGACATCATCTTCGATCCCAATGTGTTCGCGATCGCCACCGGGCTCGAGGAGCACAATAATTACGGCGTCGATTTCATCGAAGCCACCCGCTGGATCCGCAAAAACCTGCCGCACGCGCATATTTCCGGCGGCGTCTCCAACCTGTCGTTCTCGTTCCGCGGCAATGAGCCGGTGCGCGAGGCGATGCATTCGGTTTTCCTGTATCATGCCATCAAGGCCGGCATGGATATGGGCATCGTCAATGCCGGGCAGATGATCGTCTATGACGACATCGACCCCGAGCTGCGCCAGACCTGCGAGGACGTCATCCTCAACCGCGATCCCGGCGCGTCCGAGCGGCTGCTGGAGCTCGCCGAGAAATATCGCGGCCAGGGCAAGCAGGTGAAAGAACAGGATCTGGCCTGGCGCGACTGGCCGGTGGAAAAGCGGCTGTCCCACGCTTTGGTGCACGGCATCACCGAATATATCGAGGCCGATACCGAGGCGGCGAGGCTGACCGTGGTGCGGCCGCTGCACGTCATCGAAGGCCCGTTGATGGCCGGCATGAACATCGTCGGCGACCTGTTTGGCGACGGCAAGATGTTCCTGCCACAGGTGGTGAAATCCGCCCGCGTGATGAAGCAGGCGGTGGCTTATCTGATGCCGTTCATGGAGCAGGAGAAGGCCGACAATTTGGCCGCCGGCATTGCGGGCGACGGCCGCAAGAACGCCGGCAAGATCGTGATCGCCACCGTCAAGGGCGACGTCCACGACATCGGCAAGAACATCGTCGCCATCGTGCTCCAGTGCAACAATTTCGAGGTGATCGACCTCGGCGTCATGGTGCCGGCTTCGAAGATCATCGAGACCGCCAAGGCCGAGAAGGCCGACATCATTGGTCTCAGCGGCCTGATCACGCCGTCGCTCGACGAGATGAGCTTTCTGGCCTCCGAAATGCAGCGCCAGGGCCTCACCGTGCCGCTGTTGATCGGCGGCGCCACCACCAGCCGGGTTCACACCGCGGTCAAGATCGACCCGAACTATCCGAATGGGCCGGTGGTGCATGTCAACGACGCCAGCCGCGCCGTCGGCGTCGCCTCCTCGCTGCTGTCGGCGGACAAGCGCGAGGCCTATGCGGCCGAGATCCGCGCCGACTACGCCAAGATTTCGGCGGCGCATTTCCGCGCCCAGGCCGACAAGAAGCGGCTGCGGCTGTCGGATGCCCGCGCCAATGCCACGAAGATCGACTGGTCGGCGGCGCAGCCGAAGAAGCCCGCTTTCATCGGCACCAGAAGCTTCGGCGGCTATTCGCTGGCCGAGCTCGCCGATTACATCGACTGGACGCCGTTCTTCCAGACCTGGGAATTGGCCGGGCGCTATCCGGCGATTCTCGACGACGCCAAGGTCGGCGAAGCCGCGCGGTCGCTTTATGCGGATGCGCGCAAGATGCTGGCGCGGATCATCGACGAGAACTGGTTCACCGCGAATGCGACGATCGGGTTCTGGCCGGCCAATGCGGTCGGCGACGACATCGTGATCTATGCCGACGAGCAGCGCGCCGCGCCGATCGCCACCTTCCACACGCTGCGCCAGCAGCTGGAGAAGCGCGAGGGCCGCGCCAACGCCGCTTTGGCCGATTTCATCGCGCCGGTCGCCAGCGGCGCGCCGGATTATATCGGCGCCTTCGTGGTCACCGCCGGAATCGGCGAGGACGTGATCGCCGACAAGTTCAAGAACGCCAATGACGATTACTCCTCGATCCTGTGCAAGGCGCTGGCGGATCGGTTGGCCGAGGCCTTCGCCGAACGGATGCATCAGCGGGTGCGCCACGAATTCTGGGGCTATGCGCCCGACGAGGCGCTGCCGATCGACCAATTGATCCTGGAGAAATATCAGGGCATCCGCCCGGCGCCCGGCTATCCGGCGCAGCCCGACCATACCGAGAAGGCGACGCTGTTCACGCTGCTCGACGCCGAGACCAGCGCCGGCGTGCGGCTCACCGAAAGCTATGCGATGTGGCCGGGCTCCTCGGTGTCGGGGCTGTATTTCGGCCATCCGGACAGCTATTATTTCGGCGTCGGCAAGATCGAGCGCGATCAGGTCGAGGACTACGCCGCGCGCAAGGGCTGGACGGTGACCGAGGCCGAACGATGGCTGGCGCCGGTGCTGAACTACATCCCGACGCAGGACCGCTCGGCGCAGAACCGCGCCGTCGCCGACACCATGCCGCCGCTGGCCCCCGAGGCGCTGCCGTCGCCCGCCAACGACGTCGAAAAAACCCTCACCTCGCATCCCCCCGGCTGCAACTGCGCGGTGCATCTGGCGTATCGCAGGAAGACGGTGGGAGCGAAGTAAGCGGCGAACGCACTTTCTATCCCTCCCCCTTGCGGGGAGGGTGGCCCGGCAAGCGTAGCGAAGCCGGGTCGGGTGGGGGTAAGCCCCATCCACAGTGCCCGCGGCACCCCCACCCCGGCCTCCGCTTCGACGACGCTACGCATCGTCTTCGCTCGGCCGACCCTCCCCGCAAGGGGGAGGGATTTCGCGAGCGCATCGCGCGAAATCCGATTCGATTTCCAAATGGCGCTTACGACGTCGTTGCCGGCTTGAGCCGGCACCCCATCCGCTGAACGGTGGCGACCTTCGTGAGGCTGTCGCAATAGCCGTCCGTGCCCCGGACCCAGCGAAGCGCGCCGCGTAGCGGCGCGGTGCGCCGCAGAGCCGGGGCCCCGCTTGAGCTTAAGCGGCAGAAGCGGGGTCCCGGTTCTGCGAAGCGGCACTACGTGCCGCATCGCGCCCGGGACACAAGTCGGATTCGGGGCGGGATGAGCGGATGATAAGCGAGGTTTTGCGAGCGGGGATAAGCAAGCGTGAAATTTTTCGGTGTGCCGGGCGCGATGCATGAGGAACGCGAGGGCGTGATACCGAATTGTGCCACGTTCGATCCCGGCTATGATAACCACCATTGTCATTCCGGGGCGCGAGCAGCGTCAGCTGCGAGCGAGCCCGGAATCCATACTCCCAGTGCTCGCGATGGCGTATTACGTCTATCTGATGGCTAGCAGAAAACACGGCACGCTGTATCTCGGCGTGACCAATGACATCGTGCGACGCGGGTATGAGCACCGCACCGAGGCGGTCGATGGTTTCACATCGCGCTACGGCGTCGACAAGCTGGTGTGGTTCGAAATCTACGATGACGCGGTGACGGCGATCACGCGCGAGAAAGAGCTGAAAAAATGGCGGCGGGAGTGGAAGATCCGTTTGATTGAAGCGGAGAATCCGGATTGGACCGATCTCTACGTCAGCATATCCCGCTGACACAGGGGGTATGGATTCCGGGTTCGCTCGCAGCTGGCGCTGCTCGCGCCCCGGAACGACCAATGACAGTCACTCCCCCTCGTCGCTCGCCAGCAGGCCCTTCACGGCCCTGCCCCATCCGGCCAGTTTGCGCTGCCTGGTTGCTGCGCTCATGGCCGGTTTGAAGCGGTGTTGCAGGCGCCAATTGTCGGCGAAGCGGGCGGGTTCGGGATAGATGCCGGCGGACAGGCCGGCGAGATAGGCTGCGCCCAAAGCGGTGGTCTCGGCGATCATCGGGCGGTCGACCGGGGCTTCGAGCAGGTCGGCGAGGCGCTGCATGGTCCAGTCCGAGGCGGCCATGCCGCCGTCGACGCGCAGCACCGTATTGGCCTCGTCGGCGTCGGGCCAGTCGGCGCGCATCGCGGCCCACAGATCGTAGGTCTGGTAGCACACGCTTTCCAGCGCGGCATGGGCGAGCTCGGCCGGGCCGGTGTTGCGGGTGAGACCGAACAGCGCGCCGCGAACGCGCGGATTCCAATAAGGCGCGCCGAGACCAACAAAGGCCGGCACCAGATAGACGCTCTGCGCCGAATCGGACTGATCGGCTAGCGGGCCGGTCTCGGCGGCGTGCGCGATCAGGCCGAGCCCGTCGCGCAGCCATTGCACCGCGGAGCCCGCGACAAAGATCGAGCCTTCCAGCGCATAGGTGCGTTGGCCATTCAGCTGATAGGCGATGGTGGTGAGCAGCTTGTTGTTGGAGACCACCGCCGTCGTGCCGGTGTTGAGCAGCGCGAAGCAGCCGGTGCCATAGGTGGATTTGATCATGCCGGGCGAGAAGCAGGCCTGCCCGATGGTGGCGGCCTGCTGGTCGCCGGCGATGCCCCGGATCGCGATGGCGCCGCCGAACAATTCCGGCTCGGAATCGCCGAAATGATGCGACGAATCCGTCACTTGCGGCAGCATCGAGCGCGGCACCCGCAACAGCTTCAGCAGATCGCGGTCCCATTCGCCGGTATGGATGTTGAACAGCTGGGTGCGGGAGGCGTTGGTGGCGTCGGTCAGATGCACCCTGCCGCCGGTCAGCCGCCACAGCAGATAGCTGTCGACGGTGCCGAACAGCAATTCGCCGCGCTCGGCGCGGGCGCGGGCTTCCGGCACGTGGTCGAGAATCCACGCCACCTTGGTGGCGGAGAAATACGGATCGATGATCAGCCCGGTGCGCTCGGTGATCAGCTTCTCATGGCCCTCGGCCTTCAGCCGGGCGCAGATCTCGGCGGTGCGGCGATCCTGCCAGACTATGGCGCGGTGGATCGCATGGCCGGTGACGCGGTCCCACACCACCACGGTCTCGCGCTGATTGGTGATGCCGATCGCGGCGATCTCGGCCGCGGTGACGCCGGCCTTGGCGATCGCCGCGCGGGCGGTCGCCAGCGTCGAGCGCCAGATGTCCTCGGGCTCGTGCTCGACCCAGCCCGAGGCCGGAAAATGCTGCGGGAATTCCTGCTGCGCCAAGGCGGCGATCGAGGTGTCGTCGCGGAATAGAATCGCGCGCGACGAGGTGGTGCCCTGGTCGAGGGCCAGCACATAGGGCATGGGCTTCTTCCCGTTCGATTGATGTCGGTTTTCACCAACATCAGCCGATCGCGACGGCGGCGTCAATCATGCCGGCGCGGCAATGCCCCGACGACGCAATCCGGAAGCTGCCTGCTTGGCACCCCGGATTGCATCGTCTCCTTCGCAATGACGCTCCGTCGGGCTTAGACGAGCCCGCCGGCCTCGCTGACCTTGGCCAGCAGATAGTCGCTGTCGCCGAAGGTGCGTTCGATCATGGTCAGCCGCTTGAAGTAGTGGCCGATCTTGTACTCCATGGTCATGCCGACGCCGCCATGCAGCTGGATCGCCTGCTCGCCGACGAATTTCAACGACTGGCCGACCTGCACCTTGGCCGCCGCGATGGCGTTGGCGCGCTCCTTGGGATCGTCGAAATCAACCGCCATGGTGGCGAACATCGCCATGCTGCGGGCCTGCTCGACCGCGACGAACATGTCGGCGGCGCGATGCTGCAACACCTGGAAGGTGCCGATCGGGACGCCGAACTGGGTCCGGGTCTTCATATATTCGACGGTCGATTTCAGCGATTCGTCCATCGCGCCGACCGCCTCGGCGCACAGCGCCATGCGGGCGTCATCGACCACCTGCTCGATCAGCGGCAACGCGTTCTCCGGATCGCCGATCGCCGCATCGGCGCCGATCTCGACGCCGGTGAAGGTGATGTCGGCGGCGTGCAAGCCGTCCTGGGTCGGATAGCCTTTCTTGGAGATGCCCTTGGCATTGCCCGGCACCAGGAACACGCCGATTCCGTCGCGGTCGCGCTGGCCGCCCTTGGTGCGCGCGGTCACCACCAGAATATCGGCGGCCTCGCCGTTCAGCACCACGAATTTCTCGCCGTCGAGCACCCAGCCGTCGCCCTTTTTCTTGGCGGTGGTGGAGACGTCGCCGAGGTCATAGCGCGAATTCTTCTCGAGCTGCGCGAACGCCATGGTGGCGCTGCCGTCGATGATGCCCGACAGATATTTTGCCTTCTGCTCGGCCGACCCGCCGCGGCGCAAAAAGCCGCCGCCCAGCACTACGGTCGCGAGATAAGGCTCGAGCATCAGCGCCTTGCCGAGCGCCTCCATCACGATCATGGTCTCGACCGCGCCGGCGCCGAATCCGCCATCGTCTTCCGCGAATGGCAGGCCGAGCAGGCCTTGCTCGGCGAGCTTGCCCCAGACGCTCTTGCTCCAGCCGCCCTTTTCGGCGGCGTATTTCTTGCGTTGATCGAAATCATACGACGTCTTCAACAGCCCGTCGACGCTATCCTTGAGAAGCCGCTGCTCCTCCGACAAATCGAAATCCATTTGTGCTTTCCTCGACTACCAAATTCAAATGTGGGCGTCATTGCGAGGAGCGAAGCGACGACGCAATCCAGTTCTTTTCCTGCAATCCTGGATTGCTTCGCTTCGCTCGCAATGACGACGATGCCGGGCGCAATGCCCCGCGCGACGACGCGCGGCTACAGTCCCAGCACCGCCTTGGTGATGATGTTGCGCTGGATCTCGTTGCTGCCGCCATAGATCGAGACCTTGCGGTTGTTGAAGTAGCTGGGCGCGATCTGCGCGGTCCAGTCCATGGTCTCGTTGGAGCCGTCGTCGCCATGCGCGTCATAGGGCGCGGCGAAGGGGCCGATCACTTCCATCAGCAATTCGGTGGTGGCCTGCTGAATTTCCGAGCCCTTGATCTTGAGCACCGAGGACGCCGGATTGGGCTTGCCCTTGCCGTGCTTGTGCTCGTCGGCGACGACGCGCAGCTGGGTCAGCTCGAGCGCCTTCAGCTCGATTTCGATCATCGCCAGCTTCTCGCGGAATTTGCGATCCTGCATGATCGGCTGGCCGCCGGATTCCACCTGCGACGCCAGTTCCTTGATGCGGCGGATGCGCTCCTTGGAGACGCCGACGCGGGCGATGCCGGTGCGCTCATTGCCGAGCAGGAATTTGGCGTAGTCCCAGCCCTTGTTCTCATCGCCGACCAGATTCTCGACCGGCACCTCGACGTCGTCGAAGAACACTTCGTTGACTTCCTGGCCGCCATCGATGGTTACGATCGGCCGCACGGTGATGCCCTTGGTCTTCATGTCGACCAGGATGAAGGAGATGCCGGACTGCTTCTTGGCCGTGGGATCGGTGCGGCATAGGCAGAAGATCCAGTCGGCATATTGCGCCAGCGTGGTCCAGGTCTTCTGGCCGTTGATGATGTATTTGTCGCCCTTCTTCTCGGCCTTGGTCTTCAAGGACGCGAGGTCGGAGCCGGAGCCGGGCTCGGAAAAGCCCTGGCACCACCAATCGTCGACATTGGCGATGCGCGGCAGGAAGCGGCTCTTCTGCGCTTCGTTGCCGAAGGTGTAGATCACGGGGCCGACCATCGAGACGCCGAAGGCCAGCGGCGCCGGCGCCGGCGCCATCTGCAGCTCTTCGTTGAAGATGTAGTGCTGCACGCTGGTCCAGCCGGTGCCGCCATATTCCTTGGGCCAGTGCGAGACGCCCCAGCCCTTCTTGTTCAGGATCCGCCACCAGGTCACCATTTCCTCCTTGGAGGGGTGGCGGCCCTCGACCAGTTTCTGCCGCGTCGCCGCCGGGACGTTCTCCTTGAAGAAGGCCCGCACTTCGTCGCGAAACGCTATTTCTTCCTTGCTGAAGCTCAGATCCATCGGACCCTCCTTGGTCAATTGAATAGACTTATCTCATTCGTCTCGGCATCGGCAGCGCGCCCCCTCTCCCCGTCGGGGAGAGGGCCGGGGTGAGGGGCCACCGCACGCTCGTCCTGCCGTCCCCCCTCACCCGGATTGCTTCGCAATCCGACCTCTCCCCGATGGGGAGAGGTGAAGAGACGCCAGTCGCGGCGCGCGGCGGTCCAGGCCTAGTGCACGATCTCGAACAGGCCGGCCGAGCCCATGCCGCCACCGACGCACATGGTGACGACGGCGAACTTCGCCTTACGGCGACGGCCTTCGATCAGCGCGTGACCGCTGAGCCGCGCGCCCGACATGCCGTAGGGATGGCCGACCGAGATCGCCCCGCCATTGACGTTGATCTTCTCCGGATCGATACCGAGCTTGTCGCGGCAATACAGCACCTGCACCGCGAAGGCTTCGTTCAGCTCCCACAGGTCGATGTCATCGACGCTGAGGCCGTGGCGCTTCAGCAGCCGCGGCACGGCAAAGACCGGGCCGATGCCCATTTCGTCCGGCTCGCAGCCGGCGGAGACGAAGCCGCGGAAGATGCCGAGCGGCTTCAGGCCCTTCTTGGCGGCCATCGCGTCAGTCATCACCACGGTGGCGCTGGCGCCGTCGGAGAGCTGGCTGGCATTGCCGGCGGTGATGCTGAAGCCGTCGCCGCGCACCGCCTTGAGGCTGGCAAGCCCCTCGGCGGTGGTTTCCGGACGCGGGCCTTCGTCCTTGGACAGCGTCACATCCTTGAACGACACCTCGCCGGTGGCCTTGTCGACGACGCCCATCTTGGTGGTGATCGCGGCGATCTCGTCGTTGAACTTGCCGCCCTGCTGCGCCGCGGCGGTGCGGCGCTGGCTTTCCAGCGAATACTCGTCCTGGCGCTCGCGCGAGATGTTGTAGCGCTTGGCCACGTTCTCGGCGGTGTCGAGCATCGCCATATAGACGTCGCCCTTGATCTTCACCAGTTCGGGATCGACGGCGTGGAATTTGTTGGCGTGATCGTTCTGCACCAGGCTGATCGATTCGCCGCCGCCGGCGACCGCGATCTCGACGCCGTCGAACAGCACCGAGCGCGCCGCCACCGCGATCGCCTGCAGGCCGGAGGCGCATTGCCGATCGATAGTGGTGCCGCCGACCGAGATCGGCAGGCCGGCGCGCAGCAGCGCCTTGCGGGCGATGTTGCCGCCGGTGGCGCCCTGCTGCATCGCGCAGCCCATCACCACGTCCTCGATTTCGCTCGGATCGAGCTTGGCGCGCGACACCGCGTGCTCGATGGCGTGTCCAAGCAGCGTCGCGCCTTCGGTGGCATTGAGCGCGCCGCGATAGGCCTTGCCGATCGGGGTGCGGGCCGTTGAAACGATGACGGCGTCGGTCATGGGCGATCTCCTGTGGGTTGTTGTTGCCGAGCTTGCTGCTCGACGGCTTGTTTGGGCAGTTGGTTGCGTAGTTCGTGGCGGGACAATTTGCCAACCGGGGTGCGCGGCAATTCGTCGACGAATTCAAGCGCGGCGGGCAATTCATGCTTGCCGAGCTTGCCGGTGAGAAAGTCGCGCAGCGCCTCGACGCTGAACGGCGCGGCACCGTCGCGCAGCTTGACGAAGGCCTTCGAGGCCTCGCCGCGATAGGCATCCGGAATGCCGATGACGATCACTTCCTGCACCGCAGGATGTTCGTAGATCGCCTGCTCGATCATCTGCGGATAGACGTTAAAGCCACCGGAGATGATCATGTCCTTCTTGCGGTCGACCAGATAGAAATAGCCGTCGCTATCCATATAGCCGATATCGCCGGTGAGAAACCGGTCACCGACAAAAGCATCGGCGGTCTCCTCCAGCCGGTTCCAGTAGCCGCTGGTGACATTGGGGCCGCGAATGCGGATTTCGCCGACCTCGCCCTGCGCCAGCACCTTGGCCGAATCGTCGAGCGCGACCACGTCGATCTCGATGCCGGGCAGCATCAGCCCGATCGAGCCCGGCTTGTCAGGCCCGACCGGCGGATGGCCGGTGCCGGGCGAGCAGGTCTCGGTCATGCCCCAGCCGCTGGTGAGTTTCAATTTGGTTTTGCGCTCGAAGATCTTCGCCACCTCGACCGGCAGCGGCGCGCCGCCGGAGCCGGCCGATGCCAGCGACGACAGGTCGCGGCTTTCCAGCGACGGATCGTTGGCGAGCGCGATCCACATCGTCGGCACGCCGGGGAACGAGGTCGCGCGCTTCTCCTCGATGTCGCGAAACACCGCGGCGACGTCGAAGCGCTGATGCAGTGAGATCAGATGGCCCTGGCGGATGCAGCGCAGCAGGATCACGGTCAGCGCGTAGATGTGAAACAGCGGCAGCACGCAGATCACGCGGTCGACCACGCCGCTATTGCCGAGGCCCCAGACATGATAGATCGACACCGCCGAGGTCAGGTTGCGGTGGCTCAGCATCGCGCCCTTCGGCAGGCCGGTGGTGCCGCCGGTATATTGCAGCAGCGCCACGTCCTCGGGATCGAGCGCCGGCCATTCGGTGGGCGGCGTCGCATTCGCGGTGAAACCCGCATGAGTGACGATGCGCGGATCATCCGGCAGCGCGGTATGCGGATTGCCGACCGCGCCCCAGCCGTCATCGGAGCAGACGATCAGCCGATCGAGCAGGCCCTTTTGGAGAAATTTCAGCGCCATCGGCAGCAATGCCGCCAGATCGCTGGTGACCAGAATTCGCGCGCCGCTGTCGCGCAGCTTGTGCGACAGCGCGATTTCGCCGTCGAGCGGCGATAGATGCACCACGCGGGCGCCGGCCTTCAGCGCGCCGAAGAAATTGATCGGATGATCCGGCGCATTGCCGAGAAACAGCGCCACCGAGGCGCCCTTGCCGATGCCGGCGCGCAGGAACGACGCCGCGGCGGTCTCGGCCATTTGCTCGAGCTCGGTGTAGCTGATCGCACGATCGCGGAATTCGATCGCCGGCCGCGCACCGTAATCGTGCGCCGCCTGCGCCAGCAGGCCGGGCAGCGTGCCGCGCGCGATCGCCGCGTCCCAGCGCACGCCGTCAGGATAGAATTGCTCGCCGGGATGGGTCATGAGACGCGAACCATTATGTGTTGATCGATGCGACCGCGATATCCCTCCCCCTTGCGGGGAGGGTCGGCCGAGCGAAGCGGAGGCCGGGGTGGGGGTGCCGCGAGCACGGCGCCTGTTGCACCCCCACCCGACCAGCCTTCGGCTGGCCACCCTCCCCACAAGGGGGAGGGAAAAGAGGTGCGGACACCGCGCGACGCCATCACGCCGCTTTCGCCGGCTGCGTCAGCGAGGCGAAGGTCTTGCCTTCGGCGGCGAGACGCTTCAGCAGCGGCGCGGGCTCCAGCGACGGGTCGTTGGTCTCCTTGGCGTAGTAGGACAGCCGCTCGGCGATGTGCTTGAGGCCGACCTGATCGGCATAGAACATCGGACCGCCGCGATAGATCGGCCAGCCATAGCCATAGAGCCAGATCACATCGATGTCGGAGGGGCGCACCGCGATGTGCTCCTCGAGAATCCGCGCGCCCTCATTGATCATCGGATACATCATCCGCTCCAGGATCTCGTCGTCGCTGACATTGCGACGCTTCAGGCCCAGCGTCTGCAGGGTCTTGTCGATCAGCGCCTCGACTTCGGGATCCGGCAGTGCGGCGCGCGAGCCGGCTTCGTATTTGTAGTAGCCCTTGCCGGTCTTCTGGCCGTGGCGACCGGCTTCATACAGCGCATCGGCGATCGGCGACTTGATGCCGCGATCCTGCCGCGAGCGCCAGCCGATATCGAGGCCGGCGAGATCGCCCATCGCGAACGGCCCCATCGGCATGCCGAATTTGGTGACCACCGCATCGACCTGCTGCGGCAGCGCGCCTTCGAACAGCAGCTTCTCGGCCTGCTTGCCGCGCTGCGCCAGCATCCGGTTGCCGACGAAGCCGTCGCAGACCCCGACCACCGCCGGCACCTTGGCGATCTTGCGGGCGATCGACACCGCGGTCAGCAGCGCGTCCGGCGCGGTCTTGGCGGCGCGGACGATCTCGCACAGCTTCATCACGTTCGCCGGTGAGAAGAAGTGCATGCCGAGCACGTCCTGCGGACGCTTGGTCACCGCGGCGATGTCGTCGATGTTGAGATAGGACGTGTTGGAGGCCAGCACCGCGCCGGGCTTGGCATAGGCGTCGATCGCGGTGAACACCTCTTTCTTCACCGCCATGGTCTCGAACACCGCCTCGATGATCAAGTCCGCACCCTTGACGTTCTCCAGCCCGACGACGCCGGTGATCAGCGCCATCCGCTTGGCCGGCGCATCGGCGGGAATGCCGCCCCGCGCCGCGGTGTTCTCGTAGTTCTTCTGCATGATGCCCATGCCGCGCTTGAGCTGCTCCTCGCCGGTCTCGATCAGCGTCACCGGAATGCCCGCATTGGCAAAGGACATCGCGATGCCGCCGCCCATGGTGCCGGCGCCGATGATGGCGACGCGCTCCACCGGACGCGGCTTGGTGCCCTCCGGCACCGCGACCTTGGCGGCCTCGCGCTCGGCGAAGAAGGCGTAGCGCTGCGCCTTCGATTGATCGCTGGTCACCAGCTTGAGGAAGCCCTCGCGCTCCTTCTTCAAACCTTCGTCGAACGGCAGGTCGATCGCGGCGCCGACCGCGTCGGCGGCGGCGAACGGCGCTTCGAGGCCACGGGCCTTCTTGGTCAGCGCGGCGACCGCGTTGGTGAAGATCGAGCGATCGGCTTTCGCCGCCTTCAGCTTGCTATCATCGTCGCGCAGCCGGCGCAGCGGCCGCTTCTCGGCCAGCACCTTGCGGGCGAAGGCCTCGCCGCCGGCGGCCGGGCCTTCGACGATCTCCTCGATCAATCCGTTGGCGAGCGCCTCGGCAGCGCCAATCGGCGCGCCGCCGACGATCATCTTGACCGCGAGTTCGGGACCGACCGCGCGCGGCAGCCGCTGGGTGCCGCCGGCGCCCGGTAGCAGCCCGAGCTTGACCTCGGGCAGGCCCAGCTTAGCGTCCTTGGTGGCGACGCGGAAATGGCAGCCGAGCGCGACCTCGAGGCCGCCGCCGAGCGCGGTGCCGTGAATCGCCGCGATCGTCGGCTTCGGTGAATTCTCCAGCGCGGCGATCACGTCGTTGAGCGCGGGGGGCTGTGGCGGCTTGCCGAATTCGGTGATGTCGGCGCCGGCGATGAAGGTGCGGCCCGCGCAGGTCAGCACGATCGCCTGCACGGCGGGGTCGGCGACAGCCGCATTGACGTTGTCGAGGATCCCGCGACGAACTGCCGCGCTCAGCGCGTTGACCGGCGGGCTGTTCACCGTGATGACTGCAATCGCATCATGGCTTTGGCGCGTGACGACTTCGCTCATGCAACTCTCCCTGGGCTTCGTTTCTTGTCTATTTCGCACTGCGAAATTTAATTCCACATCTTGACAGCGATGGGTTATTTTGAACAGCGTCGCTTGTCAACGAAATCAAATGTGCAGGGAATGAAACGACCAGCCAAAAAAACGGCGACCGATCGCAATTTCGTCGTGGCGCTGTCGCGCGGACTCGACGTGCTTCGCGCCTTTCGTCCCAATGACGGGCTGCTCGGCAATCAGGAGATCGCGGCCCGCACCAACCTGCCCAAGCCGACGATTTCGCGGTTGACCTACACCCTGACCAAGCTCGGCTATCTGACCCAGGTTCCGCGTTTCGAGAAGTATCAACTGGCGCCGGCGGCGATGTTGCTGGGCTATTCGGCCCTGGCGAATCTCGGGGTGCGCCATTTGTCGCAGTCGTTCCGCGACGAATTAATGCAGCAGACCGGCGGCGCGGTCGCGGTCGGCGCCCGCGACCGGCTCAGCATGATCTATGTCGGTCAGGCGCGCTCGAGCCTCACCGTCGGCGTCCAGCTCGATGTCGGCTCCAAGATTCCGATCGCCACCACGGCGATGGGACGGGCCTATATCAGCGTCTTGCCCAACGACGAACGCGCCGCCTTGATGCGCGAACTGCGCGAACATTACGGCAGCCGCTGGCCGCGCGTGAAGGAAGGCATCGAGCGCGCGCAGGAAATGGTTGCAAAGCACGGCTTCGCTATCTCGGCAGGCGAGTGGCAGAACGATGTACACGCGGTGGGTGTCGCGTTGACGCTCAACGACGGCACGGGTCCATACGCTTTCAATTGTGGTGCGCCCGCATTCCGCTTCACGGAAGAACGGTTGCGCAACGATATTGGACCTCGCCTCGTGGCGATGGTAAGGAACATCGAAGCGGTACTCGGAGGGACATCCGGGCCGCAATCAAAAAAACTCGACAACAAGAAAACAAAACAAGGAGGGAAACTTGCCCGTGTGGTTGAGGGGATCAGATAGCCGTCATCATGGCGACTCGGCGCATATGCCTGGTCGACGCCGCGTGCCGCAGGGCCGCCGCACATGACGCAAGCTCAATTGAAGATGCAGTCATCGCCGCTGCTTGAGGTACGTGACGTCAGCGTCGTGTTCGGCGGCATCATCGCGCTCAACGGCGTGTCGTTCGACATGCAGCAGGGCCACATCCTGGGACTGATCGGCCCCAACGGCGCCGGCAAGACCACGCTGTTCAACTGCCTGTCGCGGCTGTACCAGCCGAGCAAGGGCGAAATCCTGCTCAGCGGCGAAAGCATTCTGAATCGGCCGCCGCACCGGATCGCCGAGGTCGGAATCGGCCGCACCTTCCAGAACGTGGCGCTGTTTCCCAATCTGACGGTGCTGGACAACGTCCGGGTCGGCACCCATTCGCGCACCAACAGCGACATCATCTCGGATTCGCTGCGGCTGCCCTGGGTGCGAAACAGCGAGATCAAGCTGAACAAGCGGGTCAACGAGATCCTCGACTATCTCGATCTGCAGGACGTCGCCCACACCACCGTTTCGGGCCTGCCATTCGGCACCCAGAAGCGCGTCGAGCTGGCGCGCGCGCTGGCCGCGCAGCCGAAGATCCTGCTGCTCGACGAGCCGGCGGGCGGGCTCAATCACGAGGAGGTCTACATCCTCGGCGATCTGATCCGCCGCATCCGCGACGATCGCGGCGTCACCGTGCTGCTGGTCGAACATCACATGGGCCTGGTGATGTCGATCGCCGACCGCGTCGTGGCCCTGAATTTCGGCCGCAAGCTGGCCGGGGGAACGCCGACCGAGGTGCAACAGAACCCGGATGTGATCGACGCCTATCTGGGGAGCAAAGACACATGACGATGATGCTCAATGTGCGCGACCTGCGCGCCTATTACGGCCAGGTCCAGGCGCTCCACAGTCTCGAATTCAGTCTCGACGAGGGCAGCCTGACCACGCTGCTCGGCGCCAACGGCGCCGGCAAGACCACCACGCTGCGCGCGATCTGCAACATGGTTCGCTCCACCGGCACCATCGAGTTCGAAGGCAAGTCGCTGTCGGGCCGCTCCACCGAGAGCATCGTCCGCCTCGGCATCGCCCATGTGCCGCAGGGCCGCGGCACCTTCACCACCATGACGGTCGAAGAGAACCTGCAGCTCGGCGCCATCACCCGCAAGGACCGCGCCGCGGTCAGTTCCGACATCGAGCGGATGTATGCGCATTTCCCGGTGCTGAAACAACGCCATACGCAGCAGGCCGGCACGCTGAGCGGTGGCGAGCAGCAGATGCTCGCGGTCGCCCGCGCGCTGATGCTGCGGCCGCGGCTGATGCTGCTCGACGAACCCTCGTTCGGGCTGGCGCCGCTGATCGTGCGCGACCTGTTCCGCATCCTCGGCAAGATCAACCGCGAGGACAAGGTCACCATCCTGGTGGTCGAGCAGAACGCGCAGCTCGCGCTGGAACTCGCCGACCACGCCTATGTGATTGAAACCGGACGCGTCGTGATGTCCGGAAATGCCGATGAAATCGCCAATAACGAAGACATCCGCAAATCGTATCTGGGATATTGAGGAACCGGCCATGGACCTTTTGACCAATCAAATTCTGGCCGGCATCGCCACCGGCGCGATCTATGCCTGCATGGCGCTGGCGGTGGTGATGATCTATCAGGCGATCGATCACCTCAATTTCGCCCAGGGCGAAATGGCGATGTTCTCGACCTTCATCGCCTGGCAGCTGATGCAATGGGGCCTGCCCTATTGGTGGGCTTTCATCGCCACATTGGCGCTGTCCTTCGCCGGCGGCGTCATCATCGAACGCCTGCTGTTCAAGCCGCTGGCCAACGCGCCGGTGCTGACCAATGTCGCCGGCTTCATCGCGCTGTTCGCGATCATCAACAGCGTCGCCGGCCTGACCTGGGACTTCACCATCAAGCAATTCCCCTCGCCGTTCGGCTCCTCGCCGTTTCTCGGCAGCCAGCTGATCTCGACCCACCAGGCCGGGATGATCGGCGTGACCCTGGTGCTGCTGCTGCTGCTCTATCTGTTCTTCCAGTTCACCCGCGTCGGCCTGGCGATGCGGGCGGCCGCAACCCTGCCGGAATCGGCGCGGTTGGTCGGCATCAACACCTCGTGGATGGTGGCGCTGGGCTGGGGCATGGCGGCGGCGATCGGTTCGATCGCCGGCATGCTGATCGCGCCGGTGGTGTTCCTGGAGCCCAACATGATGGGCGGCGTGCTGATCTACGGCTTTGCCGCCGCGGTTCTCGGCGGGCTGTCGAGCCCGTTCGGCGCGGTGGTCGGCGGCTTCCTGGTCGGGGTCTTCGAAAACCTCGCCGGCACCTACATTCCGGAGGTCGGCAATGAACTGAAATTGCCGATCGCGCTGGCACTGATCATCACCGTGCTTGTCATCAAACCCAATGGCCTGTTCGGCCGTGCCATCGTGAAGCGAGTCTGATCATGAGCGCATTGCAAGAAACCATCACCGGCGAAACCCCGGTCGAAGCCACCCCGAAGAAATACATCGCGCTCGGCAATTATGCCTCGGTCGTGGTGGTGCTGCTGTTGATCGTGGCGCCGCTGTTCATGAAGAACTTTCACATCTTCCAGATGACGATGGTGCTGATCTACGCCATCGCCGTGCTGGCGCTCAATATCCTGACCGGCGGCAGCGGGCAGTTCTCGCTGGGCCAGAGCGCGTTCTACGCGGTCGGCGCCTATACGTCGGCGATCCTGATGGAGACTTTCGGCGTCAACTATGCGGTGACGCTGCCGATCGCCGGATTGATCTGCTTCGCCTTCGGCTTTGCCTTCGGCCAACCGGCGCTGCGGCTGTCCGGCATCTATCTGGCGCTGGCGACCTTCGCGCTCGCCACCGCGATGCCGCAGCTGCTCAAGCTCGGCTATTTCGAGCATTGGACCGGCGGCGTCCAGGGCCTGGTCATCACCAAGCCGGACGCGCCGTTCGGGCTGCCGCTGTCGCAGGACATGTGGCTGTACTATTTCACGCTGGTGATCTCGATGGTCATCTACGTGTTCTCCGTCAACCTGCTGAAATCGCGCTCCGGCCGGGCGATGATGGCGATCCGCGACAACGAGATCGCGGCCTCGGCGATGGGCGTCGACGTCGCGCTGTACAAGACCCTGGCGTTCGGCATCAGCGCCGGCATCACCGGCGTCGCCGGCGGGCTCGGCGCCATCGCGGTGCAGTTCGTCGCCCCCGACAGCTACACCATCCAGCTGGCGATCGCGCTGTTCCTCGGCATGGTGGTCGGCGGCGTCGGCTGGCTGCCGGGATCGATCGCCGGGGCGGCTTTCATCGTGTTCGTTCCGAACATGGCGGAAAGCGTGTCCAAGGGGCTGTCGGGAGCCGTGTTCGGCCTGATCCTGATCGCCATCATCTTCCTGCTGCCGCATGGCGCGCGGCAGATCGCCTACACCGTCCAGCACTGGTTCAACAAGCTGGTCCACCGCTAACCCCGCTTCGCAAGAAGAAACGACGTACCCACCCAAGGAGAATCAATGCTTTCCTACCAAAAACTACGAATCGCTGCGCTTTCGACAGCGGTCATCGCCTTCGCCGCCACCTCGGGCAGCGCACTTGCCCAAAAGAAATACGACACCGGCGCCACCGACAAGGAAATCAAGATCGGCAACATCATGCCGTATAGCGGCCCCGCTTCGTCCTATGGGCAGATCGGCAAGACCGAGGCCGCCTATTTCAAGATGATCAACGACCAGGGCGGCATCAACGGCCGCATGATCAATTTCATCAGCTATGACGATGCCTACAGCCCGCCCAAGGCGGTCGAGCAGACCCGCAAGCTGATCGAGAGCGACGAAGTGTTGTTTATCTTCAACTCGCTCGGCACGCCGTCCAACACCGCGACCCAGAAGTACATGAACGCCAAGAAGGTTCCGCAGCTGTTCGTCGCCACCGGCGCCAGCAAGTGGGACGAACCGAAGAAGTTCCCGTGGACGATGGGCTGGCAGCCGAGCTACCAGGTCGAAGCCAAGATCTACGCCAAATATCTGATGAAGGAGAAGCCCGACGCCAAGATCGCCGTGCTGTATCAGAACGACGATTTCGGCAAGGACTATCTGGCTGGCTTCAAAGCCGGCCTCGGCGCCAAGAGCTCGATGATCATCGCCGAGGAGAGCTACGAAATCTCCGAGCCGACCGTGGATTCGCACATCGTGAAGCTGAAGTCGCTCAACCCCGACGTCGTGGTCAGCTTCACGACGCCGAAATTCGCCGCGCAGACCATCAAGAAGATCGCCGAGCTCAGCTGGAAGCCGATGCAGATCGTCACCAATGTCAGCGTCTCCGTCGGCGCGGTGATGAAGCCCGCCGGCTTCGACGCCGCCGAGGGCGTGTTGTCGGCCGACTACCGCAAGGACGGCAGCGATCCGCAGTGGAAGGACGATGCCGGAATGAAGAAGTGGTCGGCGTTCATCGAGAAGTACATGCCCGGCGTGGATAAGTCCGACAACAGCCTGATCTACGGCTATGGCGCGGCGCAAACCATGGTCAAGGTACTCGAGATGTGCGGCGACGATCTGACCCGCGCCAACATCATGAAGCAGGCCGCCAGCATCCAGGGCTTTACGCCCGACACGCTGTTGCCCGGCATCACCATCTCGACCTCGGCGACCGACTTCGCCCCGATCGAGCAGCTGCGGATGATGAAGTTCAGCAACGGCAAGTGGGACCTGTTCGGCGACGTCATCGACGCCAGCTCCACCACGCACTAACCCGGTCCAACGGCCCGACGGGCCGGCGGATTAGCTCAACGCTATCACAATCGGTCCCCGGCGATTCTATCGCCGGGGACTTTTTGTTGGCGGTCCCCAGATCGAGGGTGATCCAGGATCGCCGGTCGGGAGAGGCGACCAAAAATGTTTGGAGCGGCCTCGCATCAGCCGGGCCTCGTATCAATACGGGCGCCACCCTCACCCACGCCACCATCCTGAAGCCGCCGAACAGCACCAACATGTAACCGCCTCCGGTGGCTTTGCCGCGGGGCTTTTCCTTGATGACCCCATGCAAATGGTATTGAATGACGACGGGTCAAATGATGCTTTCATCAGAAAAGCCGTGGCTCGGAAACGCACAACCATATGGAAACGAGGGAGTCCAGGGAATGCACGTGAACTACGCCAGACTTGCGGCCGCGACAGCTTTCGCCGTCGTCGCCGCATCATCGAGTGGCGCGCTCGCGCAGAAGAAATACGACACCGGCGCCACCGACAAGGAGATCAAGGTCGGCAATATCATGCCTTATAGCGGCCCCGCTTCCGCTTATGGCGTGATTGGCAAGACCGAGGCCGCTTACTTCAAGATGATCAACGACAAGGGCGGCATCAATGGCCGCAAGATCAACTTCATCAGCTATGACGATGCCTACAGCCCGCCGAAGACGGTGGAACAGGCCCGCAAGCTGGTGGAGAGCGACGATGTGCTGTTGCTGTTCGGAACCCTCGGCACCCCGCCGAATTCCGCCATCCACAAATACATGAACGCCAAGAAGGTGCCACAGCTATTCGTCGCCACCGGCGCCACCAAGTGGAACGACCCCAAGCACTTCCCCTGGACCATGGGCTGGCAGCCGAATTACCAGTCCGAGACCCAGATCTATGCGAAGTACATCATGAAGATGATGCCCAACGCCAAGATCGCCGTGCTGTATCAGAACGACGATTACGGCAAGGACTATCTGAAGGGATTGACGGACGGACTCGGCGCCAAGGGCAAGTCGATGATCGTGATGGAGGAAAGCTACGAGACCTCGGAGCCGACCATCGACAACCACATCGTCAAGTTGAAATCCACCGGCGCCGATGTCTTCATCAATATCACGACGCCAAAATTCGCCGCCCAGGCGATCAAGAAGATCGCCGAGATCGACTGGAAGCCGACCCACTTCCTCAACAACGTGTCGGCCTCGGTCGGCAGCGTGATCAAGCCCGCGGGCTATGAGAACTCGCAGGACATCGTCTCGGCCGCCTATCTGAAGGATGCGTCGGACCCGAGCTGGAATGACGATCCCGGCATGAAGGAATTCTACGCCTTCATGAAGAAGGACTTCCCCGAAGGCAACGTGCTCGACGGCGGCACCGTGGTCGGCTACGGCGCGGCGCGGACGCTGGTGGAAGTCCTGACCAAGTGCGGCGACAATCTGACCCGCGCCAACATCATGAAGCAGGCCGCAAGCCTGAAGGACTTCAAACCCGGGGTGCTGCTGCCTGGTATCGCCATCAACACCAGCCCCACCGACTTCGCGCCGATCAGCCAATTGCAGCTGATCCGCTTCAAGGGCGAGAAATGGGAGCGGTTCGGCGACATCATCAGCGCCGACGTCGGCGGCTAGCTTTACACCAGTCCGCTTGGCTTAACGACATTGTCCCGGACGCAATGCGCGTCCGGGACTTTTTCTTCCGGTGTCGGTTTCTGCGCGCGCCTTGCCGCTATGCGCGGCGACGGCGTGCGTCGGCTGACGCGGCTTACGCCGCCGCGGCGATGTTGACCGCCGATTCCGCCAGCGTCGTCAGCGACACGTCGGTCTTCTTTTCCTGCTGCAGCGTCTCGTCGAGCAGCTTGACCGCGTCCTTCATGCCGAGCTGGGTGGCCCACTGCTTCAGCGTGCCGTAGCGCGAGATCTCATAATGTTCCACCGCCTGCGCGGCGGCGAGCAGGCCAGCGTCGAGCGCCTCGCAGCCCTTGTACTCGTCCATGATCTCCTTGCCCTCATCGAGAATACCCATGATGGCGTCGCAGGTCTTGCCGCGGGCCGGCTTGTCGAGCAATTCGAAGATCTGCTCGAGGCGCTCGATCTGGCCTTCGGTCTCGCCATGATGCTTTTCGAAGGCGGCGCGTAGCTTGTCCGATTGCGCGGCCTTCGCCATTTTCGGCAGTGCTTTCAGGATCTGCTTCTCAGCAAAGTAGATGTCCTTGAGCGTGTCGAGAAAAAGATCGTTGAGGTCTTTGCCCTTGGTGGCGGCCATGATGGACTCCGGTGCGTGTGAGCGGGTTGATCCCGGCCACTCAACGCCAAGTCATCATGCTGGTTCCTGCAGCCGTCGTGGGCGCGACAATTAAATCCGGTGCTATGTCGGAGATGCGACCGATCCAGGTAATTAGTTCCGTGCTGGAGTTCCAGCCGGCGGCGACCGCGCGGCGCCGCCGGCTGCAAGCCTCACGCCGCCAGCGTGGTCTCGACCAGCTTGATCCAATACGAGGTTCCGAACACGATCGCGTCGTCGTTGAAGTTGTAGGCCGGATGATGCAACCCGGCGCTGTCGCCATTGCCGAGGAAGATGAAGGCGCCGGGGCGCTTTTCCAGCATATAGGCGAAGTCCTCGGCACCCATCAGCGGCGGCATGTCATGCACATTGGCGTCGCCGGCGACGTCGCGCGCGATCCGCTGTGCCAGCTCGGTCTGCGCCGGATGGTTCACCACCACCGGATAGCCGCGCTCATAGTCGAGCTCGATCTTGGCGCCGGTCATCTGCGCCACGCCGGCGACCACTTCGCGGACCCGCTTCTCGACCAGGTCGCGAACTTCGGCGGTTAGCGTCCGCACCGTGCCCTTGAGGTCGGCGGTCTGCGGGATCACGTTGCGGGCATTGCCGGCGTGGAACTCGCAGATCGAGATCACCGCGGATTCCAGCGGATCGACGGTGCGTGACACGATGGTCTGCAACGCGGCGACCAGCTGCGCGCCGACCAGCACCGAATCGATCGATTTGTGCGGCCGCGCGGCATGGCCGCCGACGCCCTCGATCCGGATGTCGATCGAATCGGTCGACGCCATCACCGGCCCGGCGCGCACCGCGAAGGACCCGATCGGGATGCCGGGGCCGTTGTGCATGCCGTAGACCTGATCGATCGCGAAGCGGTCCATCAGCCCGTCCTTGATCATCGCGTCGGCGCCGGCGCCGCCCTCCTCCGCCGGCTGGAAGATCACCACGGCGTCGCCGGAGAAATTCCGGGTCTCGGCCAGATAGCGCGCGGCGCCGAGCAGCATCGCGGTGTGACCGTCATGGCCGCAGGCGTGCATCTTGCCGGGATTCTTCGAAGCGTAAGGCAGGTTGGTCTCTTCCTCGATCGGCAGCGCATCCATGTCGGCACGCAGGCCGATCACCTTGAGATCGCTGTCCGCCGCCGGCTTGCGGCCCTTGATGACGCCGACGACGCCGGTGCGGCCAAGCCCGGTGACGACATCGTCGCAGCCGAATTCGCGCAATCGCTCCGCCACAAAGGCCGCGGTGCGGTCGACGTCGTACATCAGCTCGGGATGGGCATGGATGTCGCGACGCCAGGCCATGATGTCGGGCTGCAGGTCGGCGACGCGGTTGATCACGGGCATGGGGCATTTCTCTTTGAGTGGACCAGCCCACAGCCTAGCACGAGCCGTGCCATCCGCCCAATACCGGCGGCAAAGCCGCTATACAGCGGGCAATGCCGCGGCTAAGCGTTGCCGAAACGCGTCGGCGACAAAAGGTGACTGGGATGGAGCAGCGGATCGAGGGCGAGTTCGACGTCATCGTGGTGGGGGCCGGAACCGCGGGCTGTATCGTCGCCAACCGGCTCTCGGCCGACCCGGCGCGGCGCGTGCTGCTGCTGGAAGCCGGCGGCAGCGACAATTGGATCTGGTTCCATATCCCGGTCGGCTATCTGTTCGCGATCGGCAATCCACGGTCGGACTGGATGTTCCGCACCGAGCCCGAGCCCGGCCTCAATGGCCGTTCGCTGGCCTATCCGCGCGGCAAGGTGATCGGTGGCTCCTCCGCCATCAACGCCATGATCTCGATGCGCGGCCAGGCCGCCGATTACGACCATTGGCGCCAGCTCGGCCTGACCGGCTGGGGCTATGCGGACGTGCTGCCCGCATTTCGGCGGCTGGAAGACCATTTTTTAGGCGACAGCGACCATCACGGCAGCGGCGGCGGCTGGCGCATCGAGGCGGCGCGGCTGTCCTGGCCGATCCTCGACGCCGTCGGCGACGCCGCCGAGCAGATGGGCGTGCCCTGGATTCGCGATTTCAACACCGGCGACAATGAGGGCGTCGGCTATTTCCACGTCAACCAGAAGCGCGGCCGGCGCTGGTCCTCGGCGCGCGGCTTTCTCAAGCCGGCGCTCAATCGACCCAATCTGCGGCTGGAAAAGAACGTGCTGGTCGACCGCCTGATCGTCGAGCATGGCCGCGCTGTCGGGGTGCGTTTCATCCAGGGCGGCCAGATCGTCGAGGCGCGGGCGCGCCAGGTGGTGCTGTGCGCCGGCTCGATCGGCTCGACCCAGCTGCTGCAGCGCTCCGGGATCGGGCCTGCCGAGTGGCTGGCGCCGCTCGGCATCGAACCCGTGCTGGACCGGCCCGGTGTCGGCCGCAATCTGCAGGACCATCTGCAGCAGCGCGCGATCTACAAGGTGAGCGGCGTGCGCACCTTGAACGAGACCTATCATTCGCTGCCGCGGCGCGCCCTGATGGGGCTCGACTACGCGCTGCGGCGGCGCGGGCCGCTGACCATGGCGCCGTCGCAGCTCGGCATCTTCACCCGCTCCGATCCGGATCGCGAGCGCGCCAATATTCAGTTTCACGTCCAACCGCTGTCGCTGGACAAATTCGGCGATCCGCTGCACCGCTTTCCGGCGATCACCGTCAGCGCCTGCAATCTGCGTCCGACCTCCCGCGGCGAGATCAGGATTACCTCGGCCGCCCCCGGCGCCGCGCCGTCGATCGCGCCGCATTATCTGACCACCGACGACGACCGCCGCGTCGCCGCTGACGCCATCCGCGCCACCAGGCGGCTAATGCGCCAGCCGGTGCTGCGGCGCTATCAGCCGGAGGAGTTTTTGCCCGGCCCGACGGTGGGCGATGACGACGCGGCGCTGGCCAAGGCCGCCGGCGATATCGGCACCACCATCTTCCACCCGGTCGGCACCGCCAAGATGGGACTGCCGAGCGACCCCTTCGCGGTGGTCGACGACCGGCTGCGGCTCCACGGCATCGACGGGTTGCGGGTGATCGACGCCTCGGTGATGCCGACGATCACCTCGGGCAACACCAATACGCCGACCGCGATGATCGCCGAAAAGGGCGCGGCGATGATGATCGAGGATGGGAAGTAAGCGGCATTCTGGCGAAGCCAAGCAAGCTCAGGTCAAGCGCCACGTCATCTGAGGGCCTGAACGAGACGATTATGGATCAGGATCATTCCGTCATTGCGAGCCGAGGCCGGCGCGCAGCGCCCTCCGGCAGCGAAGCAATGCAGGGGCGGCAAGCCACGACCTGGATTGCTTCGTCGCAAGGGCTCCTCGCAATGACGACCTTGGCCCCACTTCATTGCCCCTTTTGAGTCGAGCTCTGAGGTGTCGCAGCGCTGCGGCGGCCTCGAAGATGACGACACAGCAGGCGTGGAGGTTTAGTCAGCGGTCAGAAGGCCTTGCCTCACGCCGATTTACGCACCGCGTTGTCGACCAGGGTCTTGCCGAGCGACCAGATCGCGCCGGGGACCTTGTGGCTGTCGGCGATCACCTGGTCGAAGGCGGTCTCGATCCATTTGCAGTCTTCCTCGGTGACGGTCAGCGTCGGCAGCAGCTTGATGGTGTGGCTGCCGTGGCCGGAGACCTGGGTGAGGATCTTGTGCTCCTTGAACAGCGGCACCGTGATCAGCTGGCAGAACAGGCCCTTATTGGCGGTCTCCAGCATGGTCCAGGACGCCTTCAGCCGCAGCGATTTCGGCGGGCCGAATTCGACGCCGATCATCAGCCCCTTGCCGCGGACTTCCTTCATCAGCTCATAGCCCGGCACCATCCGGGTCAGCGCCAGCCGCAGCTCGGCGCCGCGCTTGGCGGCGGCCTCGATCAGCTTCTCGTGCTTGAGCACCTCCAGCGTGGCGATGCCGGCCGCCATCGCCAGATCGTTCTTGGCAAAGGTCGAGCCGTGTACCACGGCGCGGTCCATCTGGCTGAAGATCTTGTCGAAGATTGATTTGCGGGTCAGCACCGCGCCGACCGGGACATGGCCGCCGGACAGCGACTTCGACAGCAGCACCATGTCGGGCTCGACATTCCAGTGCTCGACCGCGAGGAAGCGGCCGGTGCGGCCGATCCCGGTCTGGATCTCGTCGGCGATGAACAGCGTGCCGTAGCGCTTGCACAGCGCCGCGGCGCCGGGCAGGAATTCGTCGGTGGGCAGATTGACGCCCTTGCCCTGGATCGGCTCGACGATGAAGGCCGCGACCTGGCGGGTCGACAGCGCCTTCTCCAGCGCTTCCAGATCGTTGAACAGAATCGTCGTGCAGTCGGGCAGCAGCGGTCCGAACCCGGCCTGGAAATTTGGATCGTCGGTCAACGACAGCGCCCCGTAAGTGAGGCCGTGATAGCTGTGGTCGCAATGCACGATGCCGGTGCGCCCGGTGGCGCAGCGGGCGAATTTGATCGCGGCCTCGACGCATTCGGCGCCCGAATTGGCGAAGAACACCTTGTCGAGATAGGGCACGTAGTCGAGCAGCCGCTCCGCCAGCACGCCGGCCAGCGTCGAGACGTCGAGCTGCACCAGATTGGGCAGGTCGGCGTCGAGCACGCTCTTCAGCGCGTCGCGCAGCACCGGGTGATTCCGCCCGATCGCAAATACCCCGAAGCCGCTCAGCAGATCGAGATAGCGCGCGCCGTCGCGATCGAACAGATACGGGCCCTGGCCGCGCTGAAACCCGACATCATAGCCGATGGTTTTCAGCACCCTGACGAGCTGCTCGTTGAGGTGGCGTGCATGCATGCCGCTGCGCTGGGCCTGGCGCTCCGCGAAGAGCTGCGAAAAGTCGAGATTCGGATATGACATCAGTTGCATACTTCGTTTGGTGGGGTGCACCGTGAACTGAAAACCCCGATTGCGGCGTTTTGTGATTCCGGCGCCGCCAATCGAGTCGGCCGGGCACCGAAACCCGATTTGCGCGGCAACGCCATATCACGCCCGCGCCGCGGGGTTGCGGATTAATTTCGGCCGCCGGGCATGTGCCCGACGGTTCCCCTGCCGACCCAGTAAAATCCCCAGCAGCGCTCGCCTGCCCGGTTCCAACCGGTTCAGCTCTCGTCTGCCTCTGTCTTCGCGGGTTCGCGCGGCTTGCCCATCAGCGCCGGCTGGAACAGCAGCACCGCGGCCAGCGTGGTGACCAGCGACAGCGCCAGCAATTTGCCCATGCTGGCTGTGCCCGGATGGCTCGACAGCCACAGGCTGCCGAACGCGGTCGCGGTGGTCAGCGCGCTGAAGAAGATCGCCCGGGTCAGCGCCGATTGCAGCAGGTTGGTGTGTCCCGCGCGCCACGCGGTGACGTAATAGATCTTGAACGCCACGCCGACGCCAAGCAGCAGCGGCAGCGCGACGATATTGGCGAAGTTCAGCGGCAGACCGATGATGACGCAGATCTCCAGCGTCACCGCGCCGGCGACCAGCAGCGGCACCAGCGTCAGCGCCACGTCGCCGATCCGGCGCAGCGCCAGCCACAGCAGCAGCGAGATCGACAGCAGCGCCCACAGCCCGGCCTGGATGAAGGCCGAAACGATGGTGTCGCCCGATTTCATGATCGACACCGGGCCGCCCACCGCCAGGGGTTCGGCCTTCAGCACGGCGGCGGCGAATTTGCGCAGCGTCGCGTTGTCATTCGGATCGCCGCTCGGCAGCGCCTCGACGCGGATCGCGCCTTCCTTGGTCTTCCATGCCGACACCAGATCATCCGGCAGGGTCTGTAGCGATAGCGGCTTGGCCTGGAGCAGATCGCGCAACTGGGTCAATGCCAGTTGCAGCGGCCGCACGAACACCGCCTGGGCCTTGTCGCGGGTCGCCTGGTCGGCTCCGGCGAGCCCGGTCAGCGCATCGGCCAAGCGCCGCGAGGCTGCGGCGCCTGGGCTGTCGGCCTCGCCGGCCACCTTGCGCAGGCTGGCCGCGGTCAATTGCAGCGCCTCGACATTTTCCGCGTCGGTCGGCGGCGGATCGATCGATTCCGGGTTGAGCGCCGAATCGAGCGCCTTGGCGCCCTGCGCGATCATCTTCAGCTTGGCCGGCTGGTCGTCCGGCACGAAACTATCGAGCGACATCGTGCGCGACACTTCCGGCAGCTTGCTGAGCTTGGCCTCGACCACCCGGGCGGCCGCTTCGTTCGGCGCCATCACGTTGATCGCATTGGCGCCGGTGTTGGGGTCCTTGCGCAGATCGAGGAAGGTCGCGATCGATTCGACCTTGGGGCTGCGCAGGTTGATCGGATTGAAATCGAACTGCATGAAATACAGCAATGGCAGCCCGGCGATCGCCAGCGCCAGCGTTCCGCCGACGATCCCGACCCGGTGCTTTTCCAGGAACTCATCGAGCGGCGCCAGGAAGGCGTAACCCAGCGGCTCCCTCTCGCCGGCCGGGTTGAGCAGCTTGAGCAGCGCCGGCAAGAAGGTGATGCAGGACAGGAATGCGATCATCATCCCTGCGCCGGCGATCATGCCCAGTTCGGAGACGCCCTTATAGGCGGTCGGCAGAAACGACAGGAACCCGGCCGAGGTCGACACCGCCGCCAGCGACAGCGGAATCGCCGAATATTTCGCCGCCCGCACCAGGGCCGCCGTCAGATCATTGGTTTTGTAGCGTTCGGAGCGGTAGCGCACGCTGAACTGGATGCCGAAATCCACCCCCAGCCCGACAAACAGCACCGCGAACGCAATCGACAGCAGGCTCAGCGAACCCACCATCATCAATCCGACCGCGGTGGTGATCGACAGGCCGACGAATAGATTGATGAACACCGCCAAGATGATCTTCGGCGAGCGCAAGGCCAGCCACAGGATCACCAGCACCACCAGCACCGTGCCGATGCCGTTGACCAGGGCTCCGTCCTGAACCGTGGCGAACTCCTCATTGGCGATCGGAACCGGCCCGGTCAGCCGCACCCTGGCGCCGTATTCGGAGGCCAGATTGAGGTCCTTCGCCGCCTGCCGGATTGCATCGGTGGCGGTCTTGCCGGGTTCCAGCGCCTGGAAGTCGAGGACCGGCTTGATCTCGATGAAGGCGCGACGATCGGAATCAGTCAGCGGCTTGTCGCTCATCAGGGCGCGCCAGGAGAACATCCCCGCCCCGGTCTTCAGCACGGTGTCGACCGTATCGGCCACCATCGCGAATGGCCGCGCGGCGCCATCAAGCTTGAATTCTCCGCGTTTGACGCCGAGCAGCCCGGTTTCCAGCGCGCCGGTCAGGCCGCGCAGGCTTGGATCGCCGGCGACGATGGAGATCAGCGGCGCCGCCGCCTCGAACTGGCCGGTGAGTTGCGCGACTTCCTGGGTGGGCAGGAACAACAACCCGTTTCGGTTGAAGAATTCTCCGGCGCCGAGCCGGCGGACAGATGAAAAGTTCTTGTTATCGCTCGACAATCTGTCTGCCAGCGCGGCTGTCGCGGCGCCTGCGAATTCCGGCGTCGGAGCGTCCACGACGGCCAGAATCAGGCGTTCCTGGTCGAACGCCTTGTCGAAAGCGATATCGCGCTGCCGCCAATCCAGATCCGGCGAGATCAGCTTGTTGACGTCGGTATTGATCCCGAAGTTCCGCGCCGTATAGAAGCCGGCCGCGACCGCAAGAATGACACCGATAATTACAGTAAAAGTCGCAAACCGGGTGCAAGCTTTGACAATGGAAACAATGACTCTTGTCAGCACAATTTCACTTTCTATTGCTTTCGGCTTGCCTAGAATGCGGCGGCTTTGGCCGAGTTCCCTCGCGGGATTTGATTGCCCCGAAAGGTCTGGCCTTCAAGGACATGACAAAATGGCTTAAACGGGGAGCCCGGCAGCGTCTCGTGGCCGGAAGTAATCCCACCGAAGCCGATTGCCAAGCGCGTTCTGATCCGTCAATCCAGCCGTTGTATGTCCTGGGTGGCGCAATACCGGCTGGATCATGGCGCGGAAATTGCCGATAATGACGGCTGGAGACAGAGTTTTATGATGTGTGTGGTGACCCTTGTCTGACGTTCGACCTCTCGCCGTTTTTCTAGCCCAGCCTCGCGGCTTCTGTGCCGGCGTCGTTCGCGCGATCGAGATCGTCGAACGCGCGCTCGAGAAATATGGCGCACCGGTCTATGTCCGGCATGAGATCGTCCATAACAAATATGTGGTCGAAAGCCTGAAGGCCAAAGGCGCGATCTTTGTCGAGAACCTGTCCGAAGTGCCGCCCAAGGCGGTGACGGTGTTCAGCGCCCATGGCGTCGCCCGCAGCGTCGAGGAGGAAGCCGCTGCGCGCGGTCTGCCGGTGCTCAATGCGACCTGCCCGCTGGTGACCAAGGTCCACAATCAAGGCAAGCGCTACATGTCGAAGGGGCGCGCCTTGATCCTGATCGGCCATGCCGGCCATCCGGAGGTTGTGGGAACCATGGGCCAGGTTCCCGGCCCGGTGCTCCTGGTGCAAAATGTCGCCGACGTCGCCGCGCTGACGCTGCCGGCCGAGACCCCGGTGGCCTATATCACCCAGACCACGCTGAGCGTCGACGATACCAAGGACATCATCACCGCGCTGGAAGCCAGGTTCTCCGACATTCAGGGTCCCGACACCCGGGATATCTGCTATGCGACACAAAATCGCCAATCCGCGGTAAGAGACCTGTCGAAACTGGTCGATGTCATCATCGTGGTCGGCGCCAATAATAGTTCCAACTCGAACCGGCTGCGCGAGATCGGCACCGAGGTTGGAATTCCAAGCTACCTGATCGCCGATGGCAGCGAGCTCAATCCGGACTGGCTGAAGGACGCCAAGGCGGTGGGCATCACGGCGGGCGCCTCGGCTCCCGAGGTGCTGGTCGACGACGTGATCGAAGCGTTGCGCCGAATCGGCCCGGTCACCGTGTCGGTGCTGGCCGGACGCGAAGAGGATATCGAATTCGTACTACCCGCGGAGCTGGCCCCGGCCTGAGCCGCGCTCGTCTGATTTGTCCGAAGATTTGGTCTGAAAGAGAACCCCGTAATGGCAATCCCGTTTTTCAAAGAGATCAAGATCGGCGCCTACCTGGTGAAGCAGAAGATGCTCGGCAGGAAGCACTACCCGCTGGTGTTGATGCTCGAGCCGCTGTTTCGCTGCAACCTGGCCTGCGTCGGCTGCGGCAAGATCGATTATCCCGACGCCATTCTCGACCGCCGCATGAGCGCGCAGGAATGCTGGGACGCCGCCGAGGAATGCGGCGCGCCGATGGTGGCGATTCCGGGCGGCGAGCCATTGATCCATCGCGAGATCGGCGAGATCGTGCGCGGCCTGGTGGCGCGCAAGAAGTTCGTCTCGCTGTGCACCAACGCGCTACTGCTGGAAAAGAAGCTGCATCTGTTCGAACCGTCGCCCTATCTGTTCTTCTCGGTGCATCTCGACGGCATGAAGGATCACCACGACAAGGCGGTGTCGCAGCAGGGCGTGTTCGACCGCGCCGTCAAGGCGATCAAGGCCGCCAAGGCCAAGGGTTTCGCGGTCAACGTCAACGCCACGATCTTCGACGGCCATGCCGCCGAGGACATCGCCAAATTCATGGATTTCACCACCGAGCTCGGCGTCGGCGTGTCGATGTCGCCGGGCTATGCCTATGAGCGGGCGCCCGATCAGGAGCACTTCCTCAACCGCACCAAGACCAAGAAGCTGTTCCGCGACGTCTTCGCGCTGGGCAAGGGCAAGAAGTGGAACTTCATGCATTCCGGCCTGTTCCTGGACTTCCTCGCCGGCAATCAGTCGTTCGAATGCACCCCCTGGGGGATGCCGGCGCGCAACATCTTCGGCTGGCAGAAGCCGTGCTATTTGCTCGGCGAGGGCTACACCAAGACCTTCAAGGAATTGATGGAGACCACCGACTGGGAGAAATACGGCACCGGCAAATATGAAAAGTGCGCCGACTGCATGGCGCATTGCGGCTACGAGCCGACCGCCGCCAATGCCTCGCTGGTCAATCCGTTGAAGGCGCTGTGGGTCGCGATCCGCGGCGTGCGCACCGAGGGCCCGATGGCGCCGGAGATCGACCTGACCAAGCAGCGCCCGGCGCAGTACATCTTCTCCGAGCAGGTGCAGAAGACGCTGTCGGAGATCCGCCGCGACGAGGCCGCCGGCATCGCCCAGAAGGCCCAGCAAAAGGCCAGCACCGCGGCCTGAGCCTCGGCGGCTCCATCCAGATCGAACCGCGCGGCCATGCCAGGCCGTGCGAGACGCAGTCTGGTTGGAAAAGGCGCGCCGCATCGGCGACGATGCGGCCTCGCCTGCCTCAGAAGCTCGACGCAGCGAATCTGACGAGGCGGTGCCGCGGTTGAGTGTCTGGCGCGGAGAGTCCAGGGCGTGAAATCCTTCGAGGGCAGCTCAATGTCCTTCGGATATCGCCGTGCCTAGCTCCGGGCGGCGCAGCAGCATGACGACAGGAATGGCTGCGAGAAGAACGATTCCCATGATCCAGAATGTATCGCTAAAGGTCATGATAAGGGCATGCCGGTCGATCTGCGCCGACAATTGCGCCATCGCCCTCAGCTTTGCGGTTGCCGCATCGAGGCCCTGAGCGATTCCATTGGCAGCCAATCGCGTTTGCGCCAGTACCGAATTGGCGGTGACGCTTTCCCGGATGGTCGCCGAATGCACCGCGGTTTGCCGGTCGATGAAGATACCGCTTAGGGAAAGCCCCACCGAGCCGCCGAGATTGCGCGCCATGCTATAGATCCCAGCGCCGTCGGCGGCATTCTCCCGTCCGACGGCCACCATGGAGGCCTGGTTGAGCGGCATCATCGCCAGGATCTGGCCGACGCCGCGCAGAAGCTGGGACACCGTGAAATCGCCACCGGAGGTGTCCGGGCTCAAACCGACATCGGCGAAGCAACTGGCCGCGAAGAACGCCAGTCCCAGCGCGACCATCACGCGCGTGTCGAGGCGGCCGATAATGCGGGGCAGGATCGGCATCAGCACGAAGGTCGGCAGCGCAGCCAAAGCCATGATCGAACCGGCCTGGCGCGCGTTGAAGCCTGCGATCAGGCTGAGGAATTGCGGGACGATGAACGTGCAACCATAAAGGCCAGCGCCGACGACGAACACCAGAAGCGTCGCTCCGCCAAACGCACGGTTGCGCAACAGGCGCAGCTTGAGGACCGGATCGCGGCTCGTCATCTGCGCCACGAGAAGGATCAGGAAGCCGACCAGCGAGGCCAGCGACAGATAGACGATCAGCGACGATTCAAACCATTGCTCCCGCTGGCCTTCCTCGAACACGACCGTCAGGCAGCTGAAGGCCATCGTCATGCCGACGATGCCGAGCCAATCCGCGTCGGCCAGCAGTGCGAAATTGGCCTTCTGCGCCGGCAGACCGACAAGCAGCAGCGTCACCAGTGCGATCCCGACCGGCAGGTTGATGAAGAAGCACCAATGCCAGCTGACCTCCTCGGCGAGATAGCCGCCGAAAACCGGCCCAAGCACGGGACCGAGCAGCACGATCACACCGAAGATGCTCATGCCGACGGGCATTTGATGGGGCGGCAGACGGGTGCGGATGATCACCTGCGCCGTGGGAATGAGGGCGCCACCAAAAAAGCCTTGTCCGACGCGACCAACGATCATTTGCGTCAGGCCCTCGGCAAGCCCGCAAAAGATTGAGAACATCACGAACGCGATGCTCGTGACCAGCAACAAGGTGCGAAGGCCCATCAACCGCATCAGCCACGCGGCCAGCGGGATCATGACCACTTCGGCCACAAGGTAGCCGGTGCCGATCCACGTACCTTCCGTTCCGCTCGCGCCGATCGCGCCTTGAATCTGCGGCAACGCCGTATTGGTGATCGAGATGTCGAGCGTCGCCATCAGCGCGCCCAATGCTCCGCCGATCACCGCGATCCAGTCGGAGAGACTGGCGGATGGCGCGCTTTCAACCTTTGCCGGAGCAGTCATTGAACCGACCCGTCCGCCTGCGCCTGACGGACCCGCGCGTTCGCATTGGTATCCACCGAAACCGTCACCGACAGACCGGGGACCAGAGCCGGAGCATTGCTGGTCGGGGCATCGACGCGAATGCGGACGGGCACGCGCTGAACGATCTTGGTGAAATTCCCAGTCGCGTTCTCCGGTGGTAGCAGCGCGAACTGAGACCCGGTCCCCGGTGCGAAGCTGTCGACTGTGCCGTGCAAGGCAAGCCCAGGATAGGCGTCGACCTTGATGTCCGCAGGCTGGCCCGCCCGCATTTTCTCGATCTGGGTTTCTTTGAAGTTGGCCACCAGATAAAGTTGGCGCGTCGGCACGACCGTCAACAGCAGTGTTCCCGGTTGGACGAACTGGCCGACCTGCGCCGTGCGGTCCCCCACTCGCCCGGCAATCGACGCGCGCAGCGTCGTGTCATCCAGATCAAGCTCCGCCTGGTGCTGACTTTCCTGCGCGGCGGCGAGCTGCGCACGCGCCTGATCGATCTCAGCCGCGCGCATCGCAACCTGACGCTGCGCTCCGTCAAGGACAGCCTTTTTCAAAAGCTTTACTGACTGCGCCCGCTTCAGCGCATTTTGCGCCTGATCATTCTGCTGCTGGCTGGTGACTCCCCGCGCCACCAGCCTTGCAGAGCGGTCCAATTCCTTCTGCGCCAGATCGACGGCGAGGTCAGCATTGTCTTCGTCGGCCTGCGCCTGGGCGATCATGGCATCCTGTTGCCGAAGATCAGCCTCGCTCTTCTCGACATCCGCCTCTCGCGCATGAACCGTCGCCTTGGCTTGACGTAGCGCGACTTCGTAGCGCCGCGCATCGACCTTGATCAGCGGCTGACCGGCGGTGACTTCATCATTGTTTTGCACATAGATATCGGTGACATAGCCGGAGACCCGGGGTGCCATCGAGACCTGATCGGCCCGCAGATAGGCGTTATCCGTGTTCTCGATAAAGCGGCCAGCGACGTACCAGTGGTGGAAATAGACGGCGCCAATGGTGATTGCCAACGCCGCCGCCGCGCCCAGTACCAGGCGACTCCGGCTGATTTTTCCGGCGCCGGTGGTTTTCCCGGCGGGCGAAACGGCCACAGGCTCGACGTCGCTTTGGTCGAAGGCCGTCGGCTTTGGCACCACTGCAACGCTCATTGTCTGGCCCTTTGATCCGTCCCAGCAGCAGATTTATTCCACCTGGAATATTTATCATTTATTCCACGTGGAATAAATATGTCAACTGGTATAATTTATGGCGTAGCTGTATTGTGGGATCAGAAGGGACGCCTGACAGGAAGGACGCCATGAAGGCCGCGCGACGAAACAATGCCGGGACCACTTATCCGCGTGGGGAAGAAACCCGTGCGCGGATCATCAGCACGGCAATGACGCTGTTTGGCGCACATGGCTTTGACGGTGTCACGACGCGCGAGATCGCGGCGCAAGCAGAAGTGCCCGCCCCCTCGCTGCAATATTATTTCGAGAACAAGGAAGGGCTTTACGACGCCTGCATCGAACATCTCCTGACGGACGCCCAAGATACGATGGGCCCCGTGCTGAGCATCGCCGAGGGACTGCTCAAGAGCGGCGCGAGCAGCGACAAGCTGATCGAGGCCTATTGTTCGTTTCTCGATTGTCTTGCCGATTTCCTGCTCGGAACCGAGGATTCAGCGAGCCGAGCGCTTTTTGTCGCGCGCTGGCGCGTGCAGCCAAAAGGCCCCCCGAAACCGGCCAAGACGTCTCTCGGTGATCGCCTCAATGAGTGCTGTCAGGCCCTCGTCTCGCGGATTGCCGGAGACAACATGACAAAGGACGAAGCGCGCCTGGTGTCAGCCACCATCAACGGCCAATTGATGACGCTCCATCTCGCGCCCGGCCACCTGAAAAAGATGGTTGGCTGGGACGACATCACGCCTGCGCGCTTGGCGAAATTGAAACAGCTCCTGCGTCTGCAAACGACGGCGCTGCTCAAATTGCACAGGCACGAACGCAGTTGAGCGTCTATCGCCGGCGGTCGGCCACCAGGCCGAGATTCTATCGCGGATGTGGCCGCGAAACGTTTGCTCGCTCCCTGCCGGTCGGTTCGTCACCTGGACCTTTGGGCGGTCGCCAAGCTGGCTCTATCCGCGGCGGTGCGTCTACCGTCGTCAGTGCAGCGGCGGAATATCTTGCCGGGTTCGGACTTCTTGATGAACGGGTACTCATACCAGGGGGCACGGCCTCTCGTTCGTCATGGCCGGGTCAAGCCCGGCCACGCGGATGAGTCAAAACCAAAACGCCTTTGGTATCAATTGCGCCGTCAGAGATCCGCCGCGACGAAGCCGCCGCTGCCCAAAACGCCGTCGAGCATGAAACTCCGACAGCCGCGCAAGCTGCGCAGGGCGCGGTTGAAATCGATTCCGGTCGATACCAATGACCGGATCGACGTCGGATGGCGGGCGACGCCGCGCAACACCTTGGCCAGGTCGATATCGCCATTCGGCTTGATCGCGGAGGCAACCACCGCCGGCAGCGCGCGGCTGGCGGGATCGCTGATCACCCGCAAGGCGGCGAATGGCAGGCCGGCCTCGAAGGCATAGGCGGCGGCGATATGGCTTTCCATGTCGACGGCGGCGGCCCCGGTCTCGGAATGCAGCACCGCCTTGGCGGCGCGCGCCGCGACCACCTGCTCGACACCGGCCAGACCGCCGCGGACCACATGCTGGCCACCCAGGCCGGTGCTGCCGATCAATTCCTCGGTCAATGCTGGCGTGGCCTCCCAGCGGGATCCGCCCGCCGTGACCTCTGTGGCAATCACCACATCGCCGGATTTGAGCGCCGGATCGAGACCGCCGGCCACGCCGAAGCTGATCACGCCGCGAATCGACGAGGCATCGAATTTCGCCAGAAGAGCCCGCAATTGCTTGGGATCGCTACTGCTGCAGATCACCGTCAATCCGGGTCCCGCCGCGATCCGGGCTTCCTGCAAAAGCCCCGTCACAATCAAAACCGGCCGCGGATCAACTAGATCGACCGCGGACGTGCCGCCCACCGCCCCCAAAATCACATTCCGACCCCTACGACCTTGCTGTTCGTGGCTCTCAAATTTCGATACCGCGCCAGCGCCCAGAGCGGAAAGAATTTTGCATAGCCATGATACCGCAGATAAAACACCCGCGGAAAGCCAGAACCGGTGTAGCGCAGCTCGTCCCACACTCCTTTTTCGGTCTGTGTGGTTTTTAGGTAATCAACGCCGCGCGCCACTGCCGGGTGATCGACCTCGCCCGCAGCCATTAGGGCAAGCAAGGCCCATGCCGTTTGTGACGCGGTCGAGGGCGATTTTTCGTGGCCCTGATAGTCGAGCCGGTAGCTGGTCGCATCCTCGCCCCAGCCGCCATCGGGGTTCTGGATCGATGCCAGCCACGCCACCGCCTTGCGGATCGCCGCGTGCTGGTGATCGAGGCCGGCGGCGTTCAGCGCGCACAACACCGACCAGGTGCCGTAAATGTAGTTCAGGCCCCAGCGGCCGTACCACGAGCCTTCGGCGAGCTGGGTCTTGAGTAGATAATCGACCCCCCGCGCCACCGCCTTGCTCGACTGGGCGGTCTCGCCGAGTTGCGTCAACATCGAGACACAACGCGCGGTTACGTCCTCGGTCGGCGGATCCAGCATGGCGCCGTGGTCGGAGAACGGAATGTTGTTCAGATAATATTCGGTATTGTTGACATCGAAGGCGGCCCAGCCGCCGTCGTCGCTCTGCATCCCCTCGATCCACTCGCGGGCACGGGCGATCGCGGTGTCGTAAGCCAGGCTCGGCCGGTCGCGCCGCGCGCGGTCCATCGCCATCACCACCACCGCGGTGTCGTCGAGATCGGGATAATGGGCATTGTTGTACTGGAACGCCCAGCCGCCGGGGCGGACATTCGGCGCCTTCACGGCCCAGTCGCCCTCGACGTCGAGCACCTGCTTGGGCAGCAGCCAGTCCAGACCGTCGCGGACCGGTTGGGCGACCTCGCCGCCGCCGGCCTCGATCAGCGCGTGACAGGTCAGCGAGGTGTCCCATATCGGCGACACGCAGGGCTGGCAGTAGGCCTCGTCGTCATGGATCACCAGCAGCTTGTCGATACCCCTGCGGGTGATCGCACGCGGCGGATGGTCCTCCGGAAACCCCAGCACCTTGTACATCATCACGGTATTGGCCATCGGCGGATAGATCGCCCCCAACCCGTCTTCGCCGTTCAACCGCTCCTCGACGAAGGCGACCGCGAGGTCGATGGCGTGTTTGCGCAGCCGCTTCGGAATCAGCGGCTCGATCGCGCGCAGGACGACGTCGATCGCGCCGAACAGTTTGAACATGCCACGGTTCTGATGCGGCGCCCTGGCCGGCATCCCGATCGATCGCGGATCCTGCAGAAACAATTCGTCGAGGCCCACGCCCAGCCGGTTGATCGCCCGCGGCTTCAACGCCGTCAGCACCATCAACGGCACGATCGTGGTGCGCGCCCAATAGGAGATCTTGTTGAGATGGAACGGCGACCACATTGGCAGCAGCATGATCTCGACCGGCAGCACCGGCACGCTGCGCCAGGTCAGGATCCCGAACATCGTCAGCAGAAAGCGGGTGAAGACGTTGGCGTGGATGGCGCCACCGCGCGCGCGGATCGCCTCGCGCGCCCGCGCCATATGCGGCGCGTCGACGCTGTCGCCGATCATCTTCAGCGCGAAATAGGCCTTCACGCTGGCGCTCATATCGAAATCGCCGTCATGGACCAGCGGCCAGCCACCATGGGGGCCCTGGATGCGGCGCAGATAGACCGCAATCTTGGCTTCCAGCGCGGCATCGACCGGCTCGCCCAGATAGTGCCGCAGCAGCACATATTCGGACGGGATGGTGCAATCGGCCTCGAGCTCGAACACCCAATGGCCGTCGGATTGGCGGTAGCCCAGCAAGGCCTGCCGCGCCGCGTCGATACTGGCTTCGAGCGCGTCGCCGCCAGCGGCCGCGGAATCAATCGTACCCGAATGCATCTTGCTCGCTATCTCTCCGTGCATGCTGGCGCCGGGACTAGGGCTGGCGCATCGCCAGGACGAGGTCGGCGGCACGGTTGCCGGACCGCACCGAGCCTTCGATGGTGGCTGGCACCCCCGTATCAGTCCAGTCGCCGGCGAGAAACAGGTTTTTATACTGGGTCACCGGGCCGGGCCGCAGCGCGTTCTGCTCCGGTGTCGCCTCGAAGGTGGCGCGGCGCTCACGCACAATCTGCCACGCCGGCAATTCGGCGGTGATGCCGGCGATCTTACAGATTTCCTGCCAGATCGACAGCGCCAATTCCTCCCGCGGCAGTTCGACCAGCCGGTCGCCATTGCTGATGGTGATCGACAATCGGTCGGGGAAGGCGAACAGCCATTCCACCAGCCCGCCGATCACCCCGGTCAGGGCCGGCAGATGCGGCGGCGGCGTGAAGCGGAAATGCGCGTTGACGATCGCCCGATATTTGCGCGGCGTCGGCAGGCCCGGCAGCAGCGCCGCGGCCGGGCGCGGCGGCACCGCCAGCACCACCGCATCCTCGGGGCCGACCGCGACGCGGTCGCCGCCGAAATCCAGTTCGCCGAGGCGGTCGCCCAACTTGCCGAAGCCGCGCAGCTCATGGCCGAACTGCACCCCCGCGCCGCTGTGGCGCAATTTGTCGAGCGCGGGCTCGACCAGGACCGCGCTCAAGCCGTCGCGCGCGATCAGCGGTCGGCAGGCCGCCCCGCCGGCCAGCAGGGTCTCGCGCACCACCGCGCCGGCCAGCCCGGCCGAGCCTTCCGGCGGGTCGACATTGAGCGCCGCCAGCAGCAGCGGCTGCACCAGGCGCCGGTACAGCGTGCCCTCGCAGGGAATGGTGTCGCCAATCAGCCGGCTCGGCGAGGCCCAGATCAACGGCATCAAGGCCAGATAATCGCGCAGGCCGGTGTCCGGCACGCGGCTTTGCTTGTCGAGCACCCACAGCGGCAGCCGGCCGTCGCCGAGCCTGAGCTGCCAGCGCTTGCCGGTGCCGACATCGATGAAATGAAATTCGGCGCTCGCCGGCCCGACCAGGCCGGCCTCGGTCCCGATCGACCGCGCATAGGCCAAAGCCGCGCGATTGCCCGACAGCAGCAGATGATTGCCGTTGTCGATGGTCAGTCCGGTGGCGGCATCGAAATAGGAGCGGCAGCGGCCGCCGGCCTGCTGCATCGCCTCGTGGAGCTGGACCTGGCGGCCGGCGCCGGCCAGCCGGATCGCCGCCGACAATCCGGACAGGCCCGCGCCAATGATGTGAACGGTGCCTGGCATCAGATGATCGCGTATTGCAGCAGGATCGCGATGCGCGACGCCGAGCCGAGCCGCACCGGCGCGCGCGGCAGCGCGAAGCCGCGCGCGATCAGCAAGCGCAGGATCCCATGATAATATTTCGACATGATCCGCGGCGCCCGCACCACGCGGCGCCGGTTGCGGTCCATCACCGCGTCGGCGTTCTTGAAATGCGCCTGCGCGCGCGCGACCAGCGGATCGCAGACCAGCGTCAGCGCCGGGTGCTGCGCCACTTCGCGCGGATCGGTGCTGGATATCCCGGCGCGCAGCAAGCCTTCGCGCGGCAGATAGAGCCGGCCGATTCCGGCGTCCTCGTCGATGTCGCGCAGGATATTGGTCAATTGCAGCGCGCGGCCCAGATGATGCGCCAGTTCGATGCCATCGGCCTCGGGCAGGCCAAAAATCCGCACTGACAGCCGGCCGACCGCGGAGGCGACCCGGTCGCAATACAGATCCAGCGTCGCCTCGTCGGGCGCCCGGATGTCGGCGGGCACGTCCATCTCCATGCCGTCGATGATGGCGAGGAAGTCCTCGCGCTTGAGGCCGAAGTCGCGCACCGATTGCTGATAGTCCTGCAGCCGCTCCGGCGGCTCGCCGCGATACAGCGCGTCGATGTCTTCGCGCCATTGCTGCAACTGCGCCAGGCGGGCGTCGCGCGGCCCGTCGGAATCGGCGATGTCGTCGACATAGCGGCAGAAGCTGTAGACCTGGAACATGGCCTCGCGCTGCGCCCGCGGCAGGATGCGCATCGCGGCGTAGAACGAACTGCCATGGGCAGCGCCCTGGTGCTGGGCCGGCGCGTTCGGGGATTGCTGGTTCATGCGCGCGGCGCCGGCTTCGACAAGGGGCGCCGGCCGATCACGCGGCGCGCCAGTTCGGCGGCGATGCCGCCGGCGCTTTGCGCCAGCAATTCGACCGGCCGCAGATGCACCCGCTCGCTTAGCGGATCGCGCTGCTTGAGCAGCTGCACGATCTTGTCGGCGAAGGCCTGGATCACCGAGATCTCCAGCCCGAGCCGCAGATCCTTGACCTCGCCGCCGAGCAACCGGCTCTGCGCCAGCAAGCCCTCATTGCGCGCGGCGAGCGCCTGCAGGCATTGCAGCAGCGCCGGCGAGGCGCGGGTCTGTCCGAGCGCCTCGGCCTCGGCGCCGGCGGCTTGCAGCGCGTCGCGCGGCAGATAGACCCGGTTGAGGTCGCGATAATCCTTGCCGCAATCCTGCAGATGATTGTTGATCTGCAACGCCGCACATAGCGCATCCGACGCCGCCCAGGTCGACGTGCTCTCGCCATGGACGTCGAGCATGAAGCGCCCCACTGGCATCGCCGAATAGCGGCAATAGTGAATGACCTCGTCCCAATTCTCGTAACGCAGCTTGTTGACGTCCATGCGAAACGCGATCAGCACGTCGAGCGCGTGGCGCGGCGGCATGCCGCGTTCGGCGAGCGCGCGCCGCAGATCGACCGCCTCGGGCTGGCTGTCGCCCTGCCCGAGCAATTCGGCTTCCAGCAGGTCGAGAAAACCGAGTTTCGCGGCGCCATCGAGCGCGGCGTGATCGGCGATGTCGTCGGCGGTGCGGACGAAATTATAGAAGGCGAGAATCAGCGCCCGGTGTCGCGGATGGATGATCCACGACGCCACCGGGAAATTCTCGTCCCGATGGGTCTTGCCGGATCGCAATTCGTTCGCGGAGGTCATCTGCTGCACTGGTTCGGACATGGGCGCGCGACGCCGATCCGGCCGCCGGACAGCGGGGATCGATCGCGACGCCATATAAGGGAAATCTGCCGGCTAAACCAACGATATCGACCAATTTTTCGCAAAACCTGGCCGGATCGCGGCGCCACCATCATACCATCCAGCCCTGGGCCGACCGGCCTAAGCTGGTCGCGGCCGGCGCCAGCGCCGGAGGGATTTACTGGCCGTGATTGAGCAACACCTGGTTGCAGGCCTTGCTCAATTTGGCGCGGTTTTCCTTGAGACAGGCCAGCACCACGAAATCGCCCTGATCCATCACTTTGCGGCAATGGCGCGTCACGTCGCGCGCGCAGGCCTTCTGCTCCTGGTCGGTGCCGCTGCGCTGCTCGGCATTGGCAGCGGTGGAGATCGAGCCAAGCAGCAAGGCGAGGACAAATATAGATTTAGGCATTGTTTTCCTTCGTTACAAAGATCCAGATGGGATTGCACCATCGATGGCACCCTAACCCGGCGCGCGTTGCGGCGGCCACCCGGATCGCCATGGCGCCCACAACTGCGCTCGCAATTGCGGCCAATTCGCGATGAAATCAAAATCGTTGGCGTCGCCGCGCTGCCGGAGCGTGGAATCCCCTCAGATCGCCAGCAATCGCGGCTTGGTCGCGCATCGGCTTCACAATTCGACCGGTCGATCGGAACAGCTGCGGATCGCGTTCGTTCACAACCATCGAATCACCGAACGCATCCGACCCGCGGTCATTGCGTTCGCAACATTCGAACTTATTATCTGGTTTGAACCTACCGTTCCGCACCTTGACTAAATAGCTGATGCGGCGAGGCCGTCGGGCCAAGATACTTTCAGGGGTTACGACATGAGACTTTCACCTTCCACGTTCAATGCGCACGCGCTCAGGGCAGCGGGCTTAGGCGCCGCGATGCTGCTGTCGATGTCGGCGAGCCACGCGCAGTCCGGTCCGTTTGCCGGCTTCTCCGGCACCTGGGCCGGAGCTGGAACGGTGTCATTGGCAGATGGAACCAAGGAGCGGCTGCGCTGCCGCGCGAGCTACAAGGTCGGCGGCGGCGGCAAGGAGCTGGCCCAATCCCTGCGCTGCGCCAGCGACAGCTACAAATTCGAACTCACCAGCAATGTCGTCAGTCAGGGGGATCGAATCTCCGGACACTGGAGCGAAGCCAGCCGCAACCTCAATGGCGACCTTCAGGGCACCGCTGGCGGCGGCCAGATCGAGGTGTTCGTCCAGGCCGCCGGCTTTGCCGCCAGCCTGACCTTGACCACCCGCGGCAACCGGCAGTCGGTGCAGATCAGCTCCAAGGGCGAAATCCGCGGCGTCAATATCAGCATGGTGCGCAGCTGACCCTGCCCAGCTGAGAGTCTGACCGAAAAAAAAACCACCAAAATCGCGCTTGATTTCGTCATTGCGAGCGGAGGACGGCGCATCGCGCCGTCCGACCGCGAAGCAATCCAGCGACATCAAGCAAGGACGTGATTGCTTCGTCGCAACAGCTCCTCGCTATGACGGTCTTGAAGGCGTCGTGTTGTTGGTCGCTTTTTCAACAAGGCTCTGACAAGCACTCGGTGATCGACCCAGCAACCCTCGGGATCACTCCCGGGGGTTTTGTTTGCGGAGCCCGCGACATCCGTCGAAGCTATTCCGCAGCCTTCTGCCGTCGCCCCCGCAGCCACTCCGCGGTGTTGATCAGCCACATCGCGGTTGGTCGCAGGATGAACAGGTCGGCGACCAGCGCCGCCACCATGGCGAAGGCGCTGAGCCAGCCGAACAGCCGCAGCGACGGCAGATCCGAGAACACCGTCACCACCAGCCCGCAGGCCAACACCACCGTGGTCAGAATCAGCGCCGGCCCGACCAGCACGGTGGCACGCTCGACCGCGACCGCCGCACTGGTGCCCGGCGTGGTTTCCTGCCGCAGCCGGTTGAGGAAGTGGATCGTCGCACTCAGGCCCAGGCCGAACGACACCGTCAGCGCCACCACGCTGGCGAATTGCAGGCCCTGTCCGAGCAGCCACAACACCGTGCCGGACAGCACCACCGGGAAGATGCCCGGCAGGATGCAGGCGAACATCACCACCGCGGATCGGAACGCCAGCCCGATGAAGATCGCGACCAGCAGGAATTCGATCGTCAAGCCGTGATTGAGCTTCTCGATCATGCTGGCGCTGTTGCGCGCCGCGATCGCCGACAGGCCGGTGACCGCGATCTCATAGCCCGGATGGGCCTGGCGAACCGCGTCGAGCGCTTTGTCGAGCTTGTCGACCACCGGGAGGATCCGGCTGGCATCTAGATCGGGGACGCGCCCCGACACCACCACCGCGGACTGGTCCTCCGAGATGAAGCGCCGAACCAAATGCACCGGCAGCAGCGAGACATATTCCTTCAGCGTGGCGACGTCACTGCTGCCGGCCTTTTCGGCGAGCCAGCGTCGCAGCGTCTCCAGCGACCAGACATTGCCGACGCCAGCTTGTTCCTCGACCTGCCTGTGAACATCGGCGATGGTCTGCAGGGTCTGCGGCGAATACAGCGTCTCGCCCTTGGGGAATTCGATCAGCACGTCGATCGGATTGGCGCCGGTCAGCTTGGCGTCGAGCCGGCCGGAGGCCTCCACCGCCTGCTGCTTGTCGGGGACCTGATCGGCTAGGCGGTATCGCGGCTCGAGATTGGCATAGATCACCGCCAGCCCGCCGACCACGATCAGTGCGATCAGGCTGAACAGCCCGGGGCGACCGACCATCCGCGCCGCGATCCAACCGCAGAACCGGCGCAGCGCATTGACGCCGGCGTCGGCGGTCTTGAACTTGGCGGCGAACGCCACCTCATCGCGCACCAGCAGCACGCCGAACACCGGCACCAGCGACAGCACCGCGATCAGCGCGATGATGGTGGCGGCGAGCCCGGCCTCGCCGAAGGCCCGGATCAGGTCGGAATCGGAGAACTGCAGCGCCAGGAAGGAAATGCCGGCGGTGGCGTGGGTCAGCACGCAGGCCGGCCCGACCACCAGCACGGCGTTGCGGAACGCGGTGAAGCGATCCTCGCCGGCGATCAGCCGGTCGCGCGCCGCAAAGGTCAGCTGCATCGAATCCGAGAAACTGATCACCATGATCAGCGGCGTCATCACGTTGAGGAACATGTTGAGGCTGAAGCCGGCCCAGCCGAGCACGCCGAGCGACAGCAGGATCGCCAGCAGCGGCGGAAACGCCGCGACGACCATGAAGGAGACCTTGCGGAAGAACAGGATCGCGATCAGACAGCCTGCCAGAATCCCGGCAATATTGTAGATCAGCCCGTCGCGCTCCACCGCGTTGCGGATCTCGAGCTGCATCACCGGAACGCCGGACAATTGCTCGGACAGCCCGGAGCCGGCGAGGTCCTGGGCCATCACCTTGCGGATTTCGGCGACGGTGGTGTTGAGCTTGTTGCTGCTGACGATCTCCGGCTTCAGCGATAGCACGATCAGCGCCAGCGTACCGTCATCCGACAACAGCTTGCCGCGGATGATCTCGTTGCTCTTCACCGTTTCGATGAATTTGTCGTAATCGGCGCCCTGCGGCAGCACCTGAGGAAACAGCGCCGCCGGCAGCTTGCCAGGCGCCGGCGCCTGCCGCGCCGAGAACAGCGAGATCAGGCCGCGGGTGCCGTCGATCAGCTGCAGATCGGTCACCAGATCGCGGACCTTCTCCAGATTGTCGCGCTCCAGCAGCGTCTTGCCTTCGACCACCACCAGCACGTCGAATTCGGTGGAGGGAAACCGCTTGGTCACCTCTTCGTACTGCCGATATTCCTTGGAGTCGGAGCGGAACAGCTGACTGAGCGAATCGTCGATCTTGATGCGCTGGATGCCGAAGATCGCGCCAACCACGAGCACGACAAGAATGATGCAGGACAGGATCGGCGCGCGGACCGCGATCAGCCCGAGGCGCTCGAGACCGAAGGCAATGCTGAGCGAGCGCCGCGGCGATTTGACGACGGCGTCGTTGACATTCTTGTTCAGCATACCCGGTCGATCCTCTTGCTCGCTGTGCTCAACGCCACTTCCGGCACGAATGCGACGACGCCTGCCGGATCGGAGCTAGCCTTTGAAACGCGAATTGGAATTGCCGTGGCGCGTGTCTAGCAGGTCTGTGCGACGGCTCGCAAGCGCGCCCGGTAGCCTCGGCTTGCTACCCAGAACGGTGTGTCGCGCGGGGCTCACATGACATTACGATGGCGCCGAAAACGGCAGCACCGCGATCCCGCTGTCGTCCTTCAACGCCACACCGGAGAGCTGTCGCATCAGCGCTTGACGCACCAGCCAGGCGATCTTGTGCGCGGCCTCTTCATAGCTGATCCCCGCCGCATGAATGTTGGAGACGCAATTGCGTTCGGCGTCGGTGCGGCCCGGCCGCGGCGCGTAGGTCAGATAGGCCCCCAGACTATGCGGCGCCGACAGGCCCGGTCGCTCGCCGATCAGCACCAGAATGGCGCGGGCGCCGAGCAGCGTGCCGATCTCATCGCCCAATGCGACCCGCGCGCCGGTCGCTACCGCGACGGCGCCGACGCCGATCCCGGCCAGTCGCGGCAACAGATGGCGAACCATTTCGAGGCCATGGCTGTTGACCGCCACCGGCGACAGCCCATCGCCGATCATCAAGGCCAGGTCACAACCGCCAGCGCCGGCGGCGACCGCATCGCGCGATGCCGGATCGAGCTGCCGACCAAGATCGGGCCGCGCCAGATAATCCTTGCGCCCGACCGCGCGGCTCGCCACCGGCAACGCGGTCAGCCCCAGCGCCTCCAGCCCGGCGGCGATGCCGCTGCTATCGAATTCGGCGTGGACGGCGTCGCGGGCGCGGGCGTGAGCCAGCGTGAAGTCCAGCAACGCCTTGGTCGGCAGGCTGACGCCGACGCGGCCCAGCGCGACCCGCGCGGGGGTCAGGCGACGCAGATCCGACAGAGAGCGCGGCGAATGCGGCGATGGAGTCATCAGTCTATTCCGCCGGCACCGACGCCTCACGCAAGCGCACCGAATAATTCGACGCGTTGACGCTGCCGCGCGAGGCCTCGCGGGCGAAGGTGATCAGATGATGGGCGACCAGCATCACGCTGAGCAGATTCTCGATGTCGCCGCGGATCAGCCGCCGCGCGGCGAATTTCCAGAACGCCCATTTGTAATCGCCCAGCACGCCGACCTGCCACAGAATGTTGCGCAGAATGATCAGCCCGCGCTTGATATTGGCCTTCGAGGCGCGCTGCGGCGATGCCGGCGGATGCAGGCGATTCTTGTAGGTCGTCTGCACCTGATATTCAAAGCGCGCCAGCAGCGCCTCCGGGTCGTAGGCGCGCGCCATGCAATCGCGCCACATCGCCACGGTCTGCTCATAGGGCATCAGGAAGTCGACATTGGATTCGCGGCCGTCATCGTGGATCAGCCGGCCTTCCTTCTCCAGCCGGTCCCACAGCGGCGTCTTCGGCAAGGCCTGCAGCAGGTTGATGGTGAGCAGCGGAATCTGCGACTGGGCGATGAACTCCATCAGGAATTCGCCGGTCTGCGCCGTATCGGTGTCGAGCCCGAGGATGATTCCGGACACCACCTCCATGCCGTAGCTGGAGATGGTGCGCACCCCCTCCATGATCGGGACCATCATATTGTGGTCCTTCTGCATCGCCTTGAGCGCCGCCGGGTCCGGCGTCTCGATTCCGCAGAAGATCGTGATGAAATACGCCTCGCGCATCTTCTCGAGAATTTCCGGTCGCTTGGCGATGTTGAGCGTGGCCTCGCAGGCCAGCGCGATGGCGTAGCCGGTGCGCTTCTGCCATTCGATCAGATGCGGCAGCAGATCGAGCGCGGCCTTGCGATTGCCGATAAAATTGTCGTCGACGAAATACACCGAGCCGCGGATGCCGCATTCCAGCATGCGGTCGAGCTCGATGACGATCTGCTCCGGCGTCTTCAGCCGCGGATTGCGGCCATACAGCCCGGGAATGTCGCAGAATTCGCATTGATACGGGCAGCCGCTGGAATATTGCACGCTGCCGAGCAGATAGCGGCTGCACTCCGCCAGCTCATAGGCCGGAATCGGAAACAGCGTCATGTCGAGCCGGTCTTCGGTGGTCAGCACCACCTGCTGCGGCGGCCGCGACGGATCCTGCGCCAGCCGCGCGATCAGCTGATCGGTGGCGTCGCCGAGCTCGCCGATGTGCAGATAATCGAAGCCCGGATAATGCTGCGGGCAGGCGCTGACCGAGGGGCCACCGATCGCCACCGCCAGATCATGGGCATGGGCGCGGCGGCAGATGTCGTTCATCTGCTGGCGCTGAATATGCATGCCGCTGACGAACACCGCCTCGGCCCATTCGAAATCCTCATCCGTCGCCGGCCGGATGTTCTCGTCGACGAAACGGGCCTCCCATTCTTCCGGCAGATAGGCGGCTATCACCAGCAGGCCCTGCGGTGGCATGAAGGCCTGCACATTGTCGGTGAGCGGATAGGCATGTTCGAAGGTGCCGAATGACGAGGTGTATCGCGGGAACACGCACAGGATGCGACGACTGCTCTGGCCGGATTCAGCTCTCATCGGACGTCCTCTGCGAATGATACAAGTCGTATGTATCCCTTGGTTTCAGGATCATCCCAAGCGGTTCGAAGGACGACGCACGTTAACCTGTCGGCTGTAACACTTCAGTCACAAGGCCGTTCCATCTTTCTGGAATATGCCTTGCGCACTGTTGCAATCCCACCACAGCCAGCCATGCTGAACCAGAAATTCTTCAAGATTGTGGCGGGTTCGGGAGACCGAATTGGTGGTCAGGCGATCAACCGGGAGGCGAATTCGGGAAGCAGGTCGTCGATTGCGGCAAGCCGGAAATCCGCGTCGGCCAGCCCGCTGCGCACCAGCCAGTCGTCGAATTCCGGCGCCCGCCGCAGGCCGAGCAGGTCGCGGACATAGAGCGCGTCGTGAAACGAGGTCGACTGGTAATTCAGCATGACATCGTCGGCGCCGGGCACGCCCATGATGAAGCTGACGCCGGCGGCGCCGAGCAGCGTCAGCAGATTGTCCATGTCGTCCTGATCGGCTTCGGCGTGGTTGGTATAACAAATGTCGACGCCGAGCGGCAGGCCGAGCAATTTTCCGCAGAAATGGTCCTCCAATCCGGCGCGGATGATCTCCTTGCCGTCATAGAGGTACTCCGGCCCGATGAAGCCGACCACGCTGTTGACCAGCAACGGATCGAACGCCCGCGCCACCCCATAGGCGCGCGCCTCGCAGGTCTGCTGGTCGACGCCGTGATGGGCATTGGCCGACAGCGCCGAGCCCTGCCCGGTCTCGAAATACATCACATTGTCGCCGATGGTGCCGCGCTGCAGCGACAGGCCGGCCTGATGCGCCTCGTTCAGAATCGCCAGATCGATGCCGAAACTGCTGTTGGCGGCCTGGGTGCCCGCGATCGATTGAAACACCAGATCGATCGGGCAGCCCTGCGCGATCAGATCGATCGTGGTGGTGACGTGGGTCAGCACGCAGCTCTGGGTCGGAATCCGCAACCGGGTGATGACGTCGTCGAGCAGCCGCACCAGATTGCCGAGCACCGCCGGATCGTCGCTGGCTGGGTTGATGCCGATGCAGGCATCGCCCGAGCCCAGCATCAGCCCGTCGAGGATCGAGGCGGTGATGCCCTTTGCATCGTCGAACGGATGATTCGGCTGCAGTCGGGCGCTGAGCCGGCCGGGCAGCCCGATGCTGTTGCGAAATCGCGTGGTCACCGCGCATTTCTTCGCCACCAGGATCAGGTCCTGGTTGCGCATCAGCTTCGATACCGCCGCCGCCATTTCCGGCGTGACGCCGGGCGCCAGCAGCGCCAGCGCCTGCGGCGTGGCCGCATCCGACAGCAGAAAGTCGCGGAAGCCACCGACGGTGAGCGCGGAAATCGCCGCGAACGCTGCCGCATCATGGCGATCGACGATCAGGCGGGTGACCTCGTCGTCCTCGTAGGGCACCACGGCTTCGTTGAGGAATTGGGCCAGCGGCAGATCCGCCAGCGCCATCCGGGCGGCGACCATCTGCTCGGCGGTCTCGGCGGCGACGCCTGCCAGCCGGTCGCCGGAGCGCGGCGGCGTGGCCCTGGCCAGCAGCGCCCGCAGATCGTCGAACACATAGGTGGTGTGGCCGATGGCGTGGCGGTAGATCATAGCATTCCCGGCGCCGCCTCCGCACCAGCGCGGAGTGCGGCTCGCCGCAAGCTACCATCGGATAATGTGTTAGGCGACCCGCACGGTCGCAAGAAATTTCACCACCTCGGCCTTGAGCCGATTGCTCTCGCTGGACAGCATCTGCGCCGACGACAGCACCTGCGATGCCGCAGCGCCAGTATCGGCCGCGCCGCGATTGACGTCGCCGATGCTGTTGGCGACCTGGGTGGTGCCGACCGCGGCCTGCTGGACGCTGCGGGCGATTTCCCTTGTGGCCGCGCCCTGCTCCTCGACAGAGGCCGCGATGGTCGAGGCTATGCCGGCGATCCGTCCGATGGTGCCGCCGATCTCCTTGATGGCGGTCACCGACTCCCCAGTGGCGGCCTGCATCTCGGCGATCTGCATGCTGATTTCATCGGTGGCATTGGAGGTCTGGGCCGCCAGCGCCTTGACCTCCTGGGCGACCACCGCAAAACCCTTGCCGGCCTCACCCGCCCGCGCCGATTCGATGGTGGCGTTGAGCGCCAGCAGATTGGTCTGGCCGGCGATCGCGGTGATCAATTTGGTGACGTCGCCGATCCGGCTCGCCGCTACTGCCAGCTTGGCGATCCGCTCGTCGGTCTTGCGGGCCTGCTCCACCGCCTCGGCGGCAATGGCGCCGGATTCGCGAACCTGGCGGCCGATCTCGCTGACCGACGCCGACATCTGCTCGCTGGCCGAGGCCACGGCCTGGACGTTGTTCGAAGTTTCCTCCGACGCCGCGGCCACCACGGTCGAGAGCTGCTGGGTCGCCGAGCTGCTCCTTGCCAGTCCGGTCGCGGAATTTTCCAGCCCGCCGGATGCGGTGCCGACATTTTCGACGATGCTGCCCATCGCGGCTTCGAACCGATCCGCGAGCTGATGCAGTTCGGCGCGCCGCGCGCGGGCGGCCTCGGCGTCCTTCTGCTCGCGTTCGACGATGTCATGTTCTGCCTTGGCGGCCGCGTGCAGCTTGAACTCCTCGACGGAGCGCGCCATCTGACCGACCTCATCGGCACGGTCGAGCCCCGGCAATTGCACAGCGAAATTCCCCGCCGCCAGTTCACGCATGGCACTCGACATCGCCACCACCGGACGGGAAATATTGCGCCCGACCAGCAGCGAGACCACGATTCCGCCGAACGCCACCACCGCCAGAACAACCGACAGCGTCAATTGCTGGCGTTCGAGCTCGATGCCGGCGCGCGCGATCTCGCGATCCCTGCTGTCATTGCTGGCCAGCATCAATTGATCGGTCAGTTGTTCGATGGCGCCGAAGTAGCGTTCCGCGCTCTTGATGAACATCATCGCCGAGCCGGCATCTCCATCCGCCATCTCGATGGCGTTCTTCGATTGCTTGAGATAACCGGCCACGGCGGTTTTCAGTTTCTCGAACGCCGCGGGATTGATCGCCGAATTGCCCTGGACGGTTTGCATCGCCGCCAGCGCGGCGGGTAGCGTAGCCGCCGCCGCCATCGCGTCCTTGGACACCGCGGCGAGCTTGGTCTGATCGGTTTCGTTCGCCGCCGTCGCCGCCAGGCGATACAATTTGGCGTGCGCGGTCCAGATCGCGGTGTTGAGTTCGCCAGCCAATTCCGACTGCCGCACCGGACCTGACACCAGCGCATCGACGCTGACTTGATTGAGCCGCAGCGCATGCAACGCGTAGGCGCCGAGCCCGATCAGGACCGCGACGAGTAGCGCAGGCGCCAACTGGACCTTCCAGGACAGGCCCACATTATTGATCCAGCGACTCATAACAAGACTTCCAATGTGCGTGACGGCGACCCGCGAGGCCGAAAGTTACAGCTTGTAGATGCCGGCGCACACGGCGGTATTGTCGAGCCTCTCGCAATACATTTCCTTCGGCTCGACCTTCTTGCTGACCGGATTGACGAATTTGTATTCCTGCCAGAACGACGGATTCTTGGCGGCCAGTTCGACCCGTTCCTTGACATACAGCTTGCCGTCGACGTCCTGCGCGTCGATCAGATCCTTGCCGATGAATTTGGCATTCGACCCATGCGCCAGCACCTTGCCGTCGAGCTGATAGACCACGACATAGAGGTCGCCCTTGACGAACGGCCCGGTCTTGTCGCTGAGCGTCGGATAGGCCTTGTCGGCGCCATCGGCCTTGATCAGGGTGACGGCCTCCTTGACGATCGCGATCGCCTGCTCCTTGTTGGCGCCGGCGAAGACCGGCATTGCCGAAACGGTCAGCGCCGCGACGGCGACAACGGAGGTCAGTCTTGAAACCGAAAATCTCACTGGCAATTCTCCAATTCTAGGGATGCGCGGCCGAACGGCCACCGACCCGATTATCATGCACAGCGAAACACCAAACTTCGGTTAAAATTCAACCTGGGGTTTCTACGAAGACATGGCGTCGCTGGTAATTAACTGAGGCGGCCAGCCGCTAAGGCGCGTCGCCAAGTCAACTAACTGCTAATCGCTGACTATGCGCGTTGCGCCGCAGCATAGCCGGACGACCACGCCCATTGAAAATTGAAGCCGCCGAGGTGACCGGTCACGTCGACGACTTCGCCGATGAAATACAGGCCGGGCACCGATTTGCACTCCAGCGTCTTCGACGACAACTGACTGGTATCGATGCCGCCGAGGGTGACTTCGGCGGTGCGGAATCCTTCGGTGCCGTTGGGCCGAAGCCGCCACGCCTTCACTGCCGCGGCGATCGTCTGCAACAATTTGTCGGAGGCGTCGGCGATCCGGACCGGTCCCGCAACGCGGTCGGCGATCGCCTGCGCCAGCCGCTTGGGCAGGAAGTCGGCGAGCGCGGTCGCGGGCTCCTGCCGGGGATGCTCGCGGCGCAACTGTTTCAGCCTGGCCAGCACATCGACCGAGGGCGCCATGTCGAGGACGATGTCGGCGCCCTCGCGCCAATAGGACGAGATCTGCAGGATTGCCGGACCGCTCAACCCGCGATGGGTGAACAGCAGCGCCTCGTCGAAAGAGACCTTGCCGCAGCTGACAACCGCGTCGACCGCGATCCCGGACAATTCGGCGAATTGCGGCAAGAGGTCCGGGGCGAAGGTCAGCGGCACCAGCGCGGCGCGCGGCGGCACGATTGTGAGGCCGAACTGCTCCGCCACCTTGTAGCCGAAGCCGCTGGCGCCCATTTTTGGAATCGACGGCCCGCCGGTGGCGACCACCAGCGAGCGGCAGCGATACACGCTTTGCTCGCTGGTCAGAACGAAACCATCGGCATCGCGGGCGATCGCCGGACTGCGCAGCCCGAACCGTAACTGGACATTGCCGGCCCGGCATTCCTGCATCAGCAGGTCGACGATCTGCCGCGCCGAGCCGTCGCAAAACAGCTGGCCCCTGGTCTTTTCGTGATAGGCGATGGCGTATTTGTCCACCAGCGCGATGAAATCGCGCTGGGTATAGCCGGCCAGCGCCGAGACGCAGAACCGCGGATTCTGTGACAGGAAATTCGCCGGCGTGGTGTGCAGATTGGTGAAATTGCAGCGCCCTCCGCCGGAAATGCGGATCTTTTCGCCGGGCGCGTTGGCCTGCTCGATCACCAGCACCGAGCGGCCGCGCTTGGCGGCTGCGCCGGCGCACATCAGCCCGGCGGCGCCGGCACCGAGCACGATGACGTCATAGGCGTTCGGCTTGCTCATTCGACCGGCACGACGTCCACCGCGACGCCGAGCTTCTGCCTGCGCGAGCCGACGATGACACCGTCGACCGGCGACACATCGGAGAAATCCCGTCCCATCGCCAGCACGATATGATCGGTCTCGACCAGAATGTCGTTGGTGGGATCGAATCCGATCCAGCCGGTCTCATTGCCGCACCACACCGCGACCCAGGCATGGGTGGCGTCGGCGCCCTGCAGCCGCGGCTTGCCCGGCGGCGGATAGGTGCGCAGATAGCCGCTGACATAGGCCGCCGGCAGTCCGAGGCCGCGCAGCCCGGCGATCATCACATGGGCGAAATCCTGACACACGCCATGGCGCTTCTCGAACACCTCCGCGAGCGGGGTGGAGATCTGCGTCGCCTTGGAATCATATTTGAATTCGGTGTGGACGCGGTGCATCAGATCGACCGAGCCGGCCAGTATGCCGCGCGCCGACGCAAAACTCTGCGCGGCATAGCGCGTCACCGGCTCCTGGATCGGCACCAGCGGACTTTCGAACACATAGCCGATCGGCGCGTCGGCGCTAAGACTAGAGGAATCGAAGGCCGCCTCGCGCACGCTTTCCCATGCCGGGCTGCCGCCGTCGCGCGCCGGCGCCCGGCGGCTGACCTCGACGCGCGAGCGGGCGTCGATCCGCAGCAGCCGGTGCGGGGCCTCGATCACGATGCTTTCGGTATCGGTGCCGAAATAATCCAGCCGCGAGGTCCGGCTCGCCGGACGCGGCTTGATCTCGACGCTGTACGAGATCAGTTGCTGGCCGGAATCGCTCACCGGCTTCAGCCGCAGCGAGCAACGCGCGAAACTGACCGAGCTGCTGTAGCTGTAGGTCGTGACGTGGCGGATATCGTAGATCACGCAAGCCCCATCAGCTTTTCGGGCCGCATCGCACTCGCCCCGTGCGGGAAGTAATGCGCGCCGATCGCCTCGGCGAGGGTCAGCAGATCCTGCTCCATGGCGAACAGCAATTTGGCGTCGAGCGCGGCGGCCTCGGCGGTGGTCAGCATCGCCTGCAGGGCGACCGCCAGCCGTTGCGGGCGCTCCATCAAACCATCCTCCTTCAAGGCCGGCAGATTGCCGATATGGTCGTTGAGCTCCTGGACCTGAAACGCCACCGAGCGCGGATTGTACGGATCGAGCACGATCAGGTCGCGCACCGGCGACAGCAGCGGGCCGAGCAGATAGCGCGAGCGATAGGTGATCTGACAATCCCCCAGCGTCAGCAGGATGTCGAGATCCTCGCCGCTGGCGTCATCCGGCGCGAACTGACGGGCAAAGCGCGTGGTGTTGATGGCGCGCTCGACGCGGCGGCCCATTTTGAGAAAGCGCCAGCCGGCGGCGCGGTTCATGTTTTCCTGGGCGAGGCCGGAGAAGCTCGCCAGCTCCTGCAGCGTCAGCTCGGCGGCGCTGACGACGCCGTCTTCGTCGTCGACCTTGCGCTCGAGCTGCTCGGACATCTGGGTGACGACCTGCCAGGCATCCGGCGACAGCCGCTCGCGCAGCGAGGTCGCGGTGCGCTGCGCCGCGCGCAGCAGCGACAGCGCCGAGCCGAAATCCTCTTCGCCCTGCAGCGCGTCGATCGCGATGCGGGCCGGCCGCGCCCGCGATCCCAGCGAGGTCGCGCCCCAGGTGATCAGCAGCCGCTGGATGCGCTCGATCGACTGGTGATGCAGCAGCCCCTTGCCGGGATCGCGCAGCGGCACGCTGAGCGCCCGCACCAGCCGCAGCGTCGCCTCGGCGCGCTCGAGATAGCGGCCGAGCCAGAACAGATTGTCGGCGGCGCGGCTCGGCACCCAGCCGGCGATGCGCCGGATCCGCACCGTGTCCACCGCGGGCAGCAGCGAGGCGGTCGAGACCGCCTTGTCGGAGACCACCCAGACATCGGCGGCGCGTGCGCCCTGCCCCATCGATACCGCCCGCGAATCCAGCCGTTCGGCGATCCGGCAGAACCCGCCCGGCATGATGGTCCAGCCATCTTCGGTGGCGGCCGCGAACACCCGCAGCACGAACGGCCGCGGCGCCAGCGCGCCATTGTCCCATACCGGCGTGGTCGACAGCCGCACCAGTTCCTGGCCGACATAATCGATGCCGCGATTGACGATTCCGCTGCGCAACCGGTCGCGCTCGCTCGGCGACAGATCCGCCGCCAGCACCGGACCGCGGCCGGGAAACCCTGGCACGCCGCCGCCATAGGCGCCTTCGATCGCGAAATGGTCGAGCCGGTCGAGCACCTCTTCGCGGGCGGCCGGCTGGCCGCACCACCAGGTGGCGATATGCGGCATCATCAGGTCCTCGCCGAGCAGCCGGCGACTGAGATTGGGCAGAAAGCCCAGCAGCGCCCGGGCCTCGATCACGCCCGAGCCCGGCATGTTGGCGATCACCACGCCGTTCTTGCGCAGCACGTCGATCAGGCCCGGCACGCCGAGCTGCGATGAGGCGTCGAGTTCGAGCGGATCGAGCGAGTTGGAATCCACCCGCCGCAACAGCACGTCGAGCCGCTTCAGACCCGCCACGGTGCGGATATGGACGCGATCGCCCTGGACCGCGAGGTCGTCGCCTTCGACCAGCAGGAAGCCGAGATAGCGCGCCAAGGTGGCGTGCTCGAAATAGGTCTCGCTGAACGAGCCCGGCGTCAGCACCCCGATCCGCGGCTCGTCGCGGTCGGCGCTGGCGCGCAGACTATCGCGGAACGCCTCGAAGAACGGCGCCACCCGTTCGATATTCATCGATTTATAGAGGTCGGTGAAGGCGCGCGACAGCACCAGCCGGTTCTCCAGCGCATAGCCCGCGCCGGACGGCGACTGGGTGCGGTCGCCGAGCACCCACCAGCGCCCGTCCGGGCCGCGGCCGATATCGGCGGCATAGAGGCTGAGATAGCGCCCCCCCGGCGGTTTGACGCCGCGGACCGCGCGCAGATATTCGGCGCTGCCGGCGATCGCCGCCGCCGGCACCGCGCCTTCCGCCACCAGCCGGCCGGCGCCGTAGAGATCGGTCAGAACCTCCTCGAGCAGGGTCGCGCGCTGCGAAATGCCCGCGGCGATATGTTGCCATTCGGTGGCGTCGATCAGCAATGGCACATGGCTCAGCGCCCAGGCGCGGTCGGTCGATTCGCCGGGCGCCCGATAGGTCACGCCGGCCTCGCGCAGATGCCGGTCGGCGGTACCGAACCGGCGCTCGACCTCGATCGGGGTCAACGCCGCGAAGGCCTCGAAAAATCGGGCCCAGACCTCGCGCGGGGCGCCATCGGCGCCGATGAATTCGTCGGGAATCCCAGGCAGCCGGACATAATCGCGCGTCCACTGCGCCACCTTGCGGTCGCGTGGACGAAGCTTGCTGCCGGCGTCTCCCGCCATGAAGTGGTCTCCCGAAAATTCCGATGATGCGGTGATTCAGAGCTTCTCCCCAGCGTCGTTGCCGGAGCAGAACATCCGCGGCCACCCTAGCCCATGCTGCGTGCAAACGTGAGCGCCTTGGCGGCGATATCCCCGCACCAAATCATGCGCGCGATTTGCGCGCGTCGCTTGACAGCGCTTGCGTGCGTCAAACCGGGCCATTTTGGCCGGAGTCGCCAGGTTCCGGGTCGGAGCGGAGCGAGGCGATGGCAGGCCCGACGTCCCCGGACGCCCCAAGGCTTGGATCGGCACGGCCGCCGATGTCCGCAATCGAGTTCAACCGGCAATTCAAGACGCTCTGGCGCCTTGCGAGGCCTTATCGCGAATCAGCGGTTTGCGGGGTCACGAAGTACACACTCCAGTCGGTTCGCGGACCGGCTCGCCCGCGAAAGACCCGATGGGTGGGCATCACAATATGCTCGGCGCCGGAGGCATGGGATCGCATCCATGCCTCGCAACTCTGAAAACGATAGTCGTTCGGGTCACAAATCCCGACAAAGCCGAGGGCCTTTGCGGCGACCGGCGACGCGAGGCCGGACGGCCATTTTTCGTTCGGACAAAGCGTGACGGGATGATCGGGGCTGTAGAAAGTCATAGGCTGGCCGATTTCGGTCATGCCAACGACAATCGACCAACGGCGATGGAAACGCCTGTGCCACGCGGCGGTCAGGTCACGGGCGAGTTCCGAGCGGGCTCCGGTTCTATAATCGGCGGCCGAATTCCGCTGCATCGTGTAGGTCGCTATCAGCGGCGAAACCGCCAGCAGCAACAGCGATATCGTCAGCCAGATCAATAGAATTCTCGGCAGCGCAATTTGCTGAATCCGCAATGCCGGAATCGCCGTCACGCACAACGGCACCAGGAAAAACAGCGAGATTCCCCAATCGGTCTTGATATGGACAGTGAAAGCCATCGCCCCGAGCACGGGGCCGATCGCAACCACCGCCTGAATGATCCAGACATTGATTGCCTGCGCCCGTAGCATGTCGGGCCGCGCCTGTCCTCCACCAAGAGCAATTGGATCAGCAACAAACACGCAGCGCCACCGCCCCCACGCCAGCACCACGGCCGATAGAACCAGGGGCACCGCCAGAAGGGCAAGATTGTGCGCAACATATCCACGAACATACCGCAACGCTACAGCGCGGGTGGATAGCGCATAAGTATCTTCCGCATAGGACAGCGGAAGGAAGTCGACGCGCACAAGCCAGATCGCGTGCGGCACCATGGCGATGGCCGTTGCAACGATGGCGACCCAAGGCGCCGGAGACCGAAGAAACGCCATTCGGGCAGGGTGAACCAGCGCTGCGATTCCGATCGCGCCGATCATGGTGAGCGCCCAGTATTTCGTCAGCAACGCAAGAGCCGCGGCGATGCCGAGCCAGACACCCGAACGCACCGTGCGTTTGTCGAACGCATCCAGATAAGCCAATACCAAGAGCGGAAGCGTGACCAGTTGAAGCAGGTCGGGATTGTATTTGAAGCCTTTGAAATTGAAGACTGGATACAGGGCAAGCATGACAACAACGAAAAAGGCGCGGCGGCGATCCACCACCCTCAATGCGATCATCCAGCAGATCAGCATCCCCACGCCGACGACGGTCATCGCCAGCGCGTAGGTGGCCCAATCCTCGGTCGGGAAAACAGAAAACCACAGGCCCGCGACCCAGCCCGAGAGCGGGGGGTGCTTGCCGTAGCCGAACAAATAGCTTTGCCCCCATCCAAAGGCTTCAGCTACGTCAAAGTGAATGTCCTGCGCCGCCTTGAGCAGCGTCAGAATGACGGTCCACAACAGCACATGAACCGTGATGAACCCCAACACAAAACCGCGGCAAACGCTGGCATCCGTAGCGAGCTTTACAATTGATGCCTGCCATCGGCCCGAGAACCTCACCACACGCGCTACAATAGACAAACTCAACTCCCCCAGTGCCTATCCTTGTCGGCTGCGGCACGCGCAGGGGCCAATAGCTTCAAAGGATAAGGGGTGCAAGACGAATTGTTCCGGCCACGCGTAGCAAAGTATCAATTCCAGTTGCCCCGCGCTTCGCGTCGGGGGCAGTCCATCAAACCTGGACATAACCTGGATACGATCTTCACCGACGCGCGGCGCTGATCAGTGAATCCGACGATATTTGCGTTGAAGCGAATCCCGCCTGTCGCGGAGTTGGCGCCGCGCTGGCCGCGACGTGCAAGCGACCCGGCAACCGCCGGCGATCCTGTTCGTGACCGAATTGGATGCGCTCACCAGCCTGCTGCGCGGCAACCACCTCGCCGCTCGAGCAGGATGACTTATCTTCGAATCGTCATCCCGCTCTAGTTTGTTGTTTGAGCATGATCTTTTCCGAAAACCGGGATCCACTTTTCGGGATCATGCTCTCACATCCGCTCAGTGCGGCAGCGGCAATCGCAGATCGAGGGTCAGGGGGAATTCCAGCGACCGTTCTTCGCGCCGCGGATCGATCCAGCCCGGGGTGTGGCCGTGATCCTGGAAGCGCGCCAGCCGGCGGGCTTCGGCCTCGTAGGAATTGACCGGCTTGGTCTCATAGGAGCGCCCGCCCGGATGGGCGACGTGATAGACGCAGCCGCCCAAGGAACGGCCATTCCAGCGATCGACGATGTCGAACACCAGCGGCGCATGCACCGGAATCGTCGGATGCAGCCCCGAGGCCGGCTGCCAGGCCTTGAATCGCACCGCGCCGACCGCTTCGCCGGAGCGCCCGGTCGGCGTCATCGGCAGCGCGCGGCCGTTGCAGGTGATGACATGGCGGCCCTCGACAAAGCCCTCGGCTTTCAGCTGCAAGCGCTCCACCGAGGAATCGACATAGCGCACGGTGCCGCCGGCCGAGCCTTCCTCGCCCATCACATGCCACGGCTCCAGCGCCTGCCGCACTTCCAGGGTGACGCCGCCATGATGGACGCTGCCGAACACCGGGAAGCGGAATTCGAGCTGGGCCTCGAACCATTCCGGCGAGAACGGATAGCCGGAATCGCCGAGCTCGGCGAGCACGCCCCGAAAATCCTCCCACAGAAAGAACGGCAGCATGAAGCGGTCGTGCAGCGTGGTGCCCCAGCGCACGAATTTGCCGTCCTGCGGCTCGCGCCACATCTTGGCGATCAGCGCCCGGATCAGTAATTGCTGCGCCAGACTCATGCGCGGGTCCGGCGGCATTTCCAGCGCGCGAAACTCGACCAGGCCGAGCCGGCCGGTGGCGCCGTCGGGCGAGTACATCTTGTCGATGCAGATTTCGGCCCGATGGGTATTGCCGGTGATATCGACCAGGATGTTGCGAAACAGGCGGTCGACCAGCCATAGCGGCGCCGGGGTGCCGGGCTTGGGCACATGCGCCAGCGCGATCTCCAATTCGTACAACCCGTCATGGCGGGCCTCGTCGATCCGCGGCGCCTGGCTGGTCGGGCCGATGAACATGCCGGAGAACATGTAGGACAGCGACGGATGGCGCTGCCAATACAGCACCAGGCTCTTCAACAGATCGGGCCGGCGCAGGAACGGCGAATCTTCGGGCTTGGCGCCGCCGACCACGACATGATTGCCGCCGCCAGTGCCGGTGTGCCGGCCGTCGACCAGAAAACGATTGGCGCCAAGCCGGACCTGGGCGGCTTCCTCATAGAGGCCGAAAGTCGTGGTCACCGCCTCGCGCCAGGTCTGCGCCGGGTGGATGTTGACCTCGATGACGCCGGGATCGGGCGTCACTTTGATGACTTCGACGCGCGGATCGAATGGTGGCGGATAGCCCTCGATGTGCACCAGCATCTGCATCTCTTCGGCGGTGGCCTCCACCGCCGAAACCAGTTCGAGATAGTCCTCGAGCTTTTCCACCGGCGGCATGAAGGCGCACAGAATGCCGTCGCGGACCTCGATCGACATCGCTGTGCGCACCGGGGCGGCACGGCGCGCGGTCTTCTCGCGCGGCTGCCGTGGCGACGCAGCTTCGCGCTCCGTCCCCTCCTCGTCCGGCAGCGGCTCGCGCGGCTCCATCGGATCCTGCTCGACGATGTAGGGATAGTCTTCGGGCTCGATATGCGGCAGCGAGGCGATCGGCAACCGCAGCCCGAGCGGAGAATCGCCGGGGGTCAGAAACAGATTGCCGCGGCGGAATTTCCAGCGCTCGCTGCGCCAACGATCGGCTTCGGCGTTCCAGCGCTGGATCGGCAGCACGAAGCCTTTCGGCACGTTGAGGCCGGAATCGAACACCCGCGCCATCCGGGCGCGCTCTTCCGGATCGGCCAATTTGCTGTCGGTCGGATCGACATTGTCGGGCAGACCGGCTTCCTTCTGCAGCCAGTGGCCGGGGTCCTCGAATGCCGGCAGCACATAGTCGGTGCCGATTCCGAGCCGCTTGGCGGTGCCTGCGGCGAAGCGCTCGGCCTCGTCGATCTTGACCGGGCGCTCGCCCTCCATCCGGGCGATCAGCGCCGGGTTCTTCCAGATCGGCACGCCGTCCTTGCGCCAATACAGGCCGAAGGCCCAACGCGGCAGGCTTTCGCCGGGATACCATTTGCCCTGGCCGAAATGCAGCAACCCGCCGGGCGCGAAGCGCTTCTGCATGCGCCGGATCAGATCGTCGGCAAGGCCGCGCTTGGTCGGGCCCACCGCGGCGATGTTCCATTCTGGCGATTCGAGATCGTCGATCGACACGAAGGTCGGCTCGCCGCCCATGGTGAGCCGCACGTCATGGGCTTTTAGATCAGCGTCGACCTGTTCGCCCAGCGCATCGAGCCGCGCCCAGGAGGCGTCGGAGAACGGCTTGGTGATGCGCGGCGCCTCGCGAATCCGCCGCACATTCATCTCGAAGGCGAAGTCGACCTCGGCGAAACCGACCGCGCCGGAGATCGGCGCCGCGGAGCGGTAATGCGGCGTGGCGGCGACCGGGATATGACCCTCGCCGGTCAGCATGCCGGAGGTGACGTCGAAGCCGATCCAGCCGGCGCCGGGAATATAGGCCTCGGCCCAGGCGTGCAGATCGGTGAAATCGTTCTCGACCTCGACCCGGCCGTCGACCGGCGCGATATCGGGGCGCAGCTGGATCAGATAGCCGGAGACGAAGCGCGCCGCGAGGCCGAGATGGCGCAGCGTCTGGATCAGGAGCCAGGCCGAATCGCGGCACGATCCCGCGCCCGAGGCCAGCGTCTCTTCGGGGGTCTGGATGCCGGGCTCCATCCGGATGATGTAGCGAATCCGGTCGCGCAATCGGGCATTGAGATCGACCAGGAAATTCACCGTGCTGGGGGCCTGGCGCGGAATCTCGGCAAGGTAGGCCGCAAACAACGGCTCCGGCTCTTCGGTCGCCAGATAGGGCGCCAGCTCGGTCTGCAGGTCGTTGCTGTAGGCGAAGGGAAACGATTCGGCGGAGGGATCGACGAAGAAATCGAACGGGTTGATCACCGTCATTTCGGCGGTGAAATCGACCTCGATCTTCAGCTCGCTGGCCTTCTCCGGAAACACGAAGCGCGCCAGCCAGTTGCCCTGCGGGTCCTGCTGCCAATTGACGAAGTGGTTGGCCGGCGTGACCTTGAGCGAATAGCTCAGAATCGGCGTGCGGGTGTGCGGCGCCGGGCGCAATCGGATGGTTTGAGGGCCAAGGTCGATCAGGCGGTCATATTTATAATGGGTGACGTGGTGCAGCGCGACGAAGATCGACACAGGTGGGGGACTCCAGCATTATTTTTGAGCAGAACACCGGAACCGATGCGGAGCAAGCCCTAACAACGGGCAGGTTTTGCCTGGGATACGTGCGGCCAGCGCCCATGCTGGTCATTCCGGGCCGCGAGCAGCGTAAGCTGCGCGCGAACCCGGAATCCCGCCGCTGGCAAATAGCCGGCGGCTTCGTCGTTCGTGGAAAGATTCCGGGTTCGCTCGGCCTGCGGCCTCGCGCCCCGGAATGACGACCTCTGGCTGGAGGACCATCGCGCGCGACACCGCTGCTGGAGCCCGTGCCCCGGACAAGGCGCACCGCAGATCCGGGCCCCGGTTGCGGATCGACACAATGTGCACCCGATTATCTTACAGGCGCCAAACCGGGATCCCGGATCGGCGGCACCGCGCAAAGCGCGGCGCCTTGTCCGGGAAACGGAGAAGAATAGACGCGCGCCCAGCCGCTACATCGTCGCGCCCTGGACCCAGGGGGCGAATTCGGCGCCGCCGAAGTCGAAGCTCTCGCTCTTGGTCGGCTGGCCGGAGGCGGTCTTGAGCATCAGCTCGAAGATGCGCTGGCCGCATTGCTCGACGGTCTCGGCGCCGTCCAGGATGGTGCCGCAATTGATGTCCATGTCGTCTTCCATCCGGGTGAACATCGGCGTGTTGGTGGCGAGCTTGATCGACGGCGCCGGCTTGCAGCCGAACACGCTGCCGCGGCCGGTGGTGAAGCAGACGAGGTTGGCGCCGCCGGCGACCTGCCCGGTCGCCGCCACCGGGTCGTAGCCCGGCGTATCCATGAACACGAAGCCCTTCTTGGTGATAGCTTCGGCGTAGTTGACCACGTCGACCAGATTGGTGCTTCCCGCCTTGGCCATCGCGCCGAGGGACTTTTCCAGAATGGTGGTGAGGCCGCCGGCCTTGTTGCCCGGCGACGGATTGGCGTTCAATTCGGCGCCTTCGCGCGCGCAGTAATCCTCCCACCAGCGCATTAATCCAACCAGCTTCTCGCCGACCTCGCGGCTGACCGCGCGCCGCGTCAAGAGATGCTCGGCGCCATAGGTCTCCGGTGTTTCCGACAGGATCACGGTGCCGCCGTGGCGCACCAGCAGGTCGCTGGCCTGCCCCAGCGCCGGATTGGCCGAAATGCCGGAGTAACCGTCCGAGCCGCCGCATTGCAGCGCGACGGTGAGCTCGGACGCCGACACTTTTTCGCGCCTGACCTTGTTAGCATCGGCCAGCGCCTCGCGCACGAAGGCGACACCGGCCTCGACGCTCTTGCGGGTGCCGCCGAGTTCCTGGATCTCGAGTTCGCGCAGCCGGCCGGCGAGCTTCTGCTCGGCCATCAGCCCACCGATCTGGTTGATTTCGCAGCCGAGGCCGAGCACCACGACATTCGAGAAATTAACGTGCCGCGCGTAGCCGCCCAGCGTGCGGCGCAGGATCCGCAGCGGCTCGTCCTGGGTCATGCCGCAGCCGGTCTTGTGGGTCAGCGCCACGACACCGTCGACATTGGGAAAGTCGGCCAGCGGATCGTGGCCGCTGAACGGATTCTTCTTGAACACATCGGCGATGATGCCGGCGACATGGGCGCTGCAATTCACCGATGTCAGAATGCCGATGTAGTTGCGGGTGGCGACGCGGCCGTCGCCGCGCACGATGCCGTCGAAATTCGCCGGCAAGTCGAAATTCGGCGTCGGCTTGACGTCGACCCCATAGGCGTAGTCGCGGGAAAAATCGCCCATGCCGCAATTCTGGGTGTGGACATGCTGGCCGGGCGCGATGGGCTGCGTGGCGAAGCCGATGATCTGGCCGTAGCGGCGGATCGGCTCGCCCACGGCGATCGGCCGGATCGCGACCTTGTGGCCGGCGGGAATCCGCTCCGACGTCACCACGCCATCGGCCACCGCGATCCCGGGAAGCAACGTGGTGCGGGCGATCAGCACGCCGTCGTCGGGATGCAGGCGGATCGTCGGCGATACGGACATGGAGATCTCCTCAAGATTCTGGTCGATGAATCCTCGTTCCCCGGATCTGCGGCGCATCACGCCGCTCGCGGCGGGATGCGCCGCAGATCCGGGGCCCCGGTGTCTTCTGCGGCGCTTAACCGGGGTCCCGGATCGGCGGCGACGCGCTGCGCGCGACGCCTTGTCCGGGACACGAAAACGGTGACGCCTACGCCTTGCCGCCGGAATTCTTCCGCGTCTCGCCGACCCATTGCCTGGCTGCGGTCGCCATGATGCCGCTGTCGTTGAGCAGCGTCACCAGCTTGAAGCCCATGGCGATATTCTTGGCGGCGCCGGCGGGACCGGAGCAATGGATGCCGGGATAGATGCCGCGTCTGTCGCATTCCTTGATCAGCTTGTCGTAGATCTTCAGGATCTCCGGCTCCTCGCGGTCGAGCTTCGGCTCCAAGCCGTAGGAATAGCCGAGGTCGGACGGCCCGACATAGACGCCGGCGATGCCCTCGACGTCGAGGATCGCTTCCATGTTGTCGACGGCGGTGCGGGTCTCGATCATCGGGATGCACAGCGTGTCGGCATTGGCGGCGACCTGGTAACCGCCGGCGGAGCCATAGAGCCCGGCGCGGATCGGACCGTTGCTGCGGGTGCCGCGCGGCGGGTATTTGCAATAGGAGACGAAGTTCTCGGCTTCCTCCTTGGTGTTGACCATCGGGCAGATCACCCCATAGGCGCCGCCGTCGAGCACCTTGCCGATGATGCCGGGCTCGTTCCACGGCACCCGTACCATCGGGGTCACCGGATGGCCGTTCATCGCCTGGAAGCAGCTCACCATCGAGTGATAGTCCTGCACGCCGTGCTGGATATCGACGGTGACGCTGTCGAAGCCGCATTGCGCGATCACCTCGGCGGAGAAGCCCGACGGAATCGCCAGCCAGCCATTGACCACGACCTTGCCGGCGGCCCAGATGTTTTTGACATTGTTAGCCATTGATCGTTGATCCTTTTCTGTGATGCCAATTCAATCGAGGTCCTCATGGTGAGGAGGCGCGCAGTGCCGTCTCGAACCATGAGCTGTTCATCCCTCATCCTTCGAGACGCGACCTAGCGGTCGCTCCTCAGGATGAGGCCGCATTCGCTCCCTCACGCCGTCGCGGCCTTGACCGCCTCCTCGCTGACGCCGACCTCGCGCGCGGTGGCGACGATCGCCGCCCAGGTGTCGTCGGACAGCGGCACGCCGTTGGCGCTGCGTTCGGCGCGGGTGCTGGTTTCCGGATCGCCCGGAATCAGCACCGCGTCGGTGCCGGCGATCGGCTTTGTGCTCTTGAAGTAATCGACATAGCGGGCGACCTCGCCGTCGAACAGATCCGACGGATCGATCCGCTTGGGATCGACATAGATCGAGAACATGCCGTTGGCGAAGGGTCGGTTCGGCCCTGTGGCGCCGTTGCCGGTGAGCGCGCCGCCGAGCAATTCGCAGATCAGCGCCAGGCCCGAGCCCTTGTGCTCGCCGAAAGCCCGGATCGCGCCGGTGCCATTGACGTGGTTGATCGGGCCATCCTTTTCGAACGGCCCGTACAGCACCGCGGGGTCTTCGCTCAGCGTGCCATCGGAATCGATCAGCGCTCCCTTCGGCAGTTTCTTGCCGCCGCGCGCCGCCACCAGCACCTTGCCTTCGGCAACCACCGAGGTCGCGAGATCGAGCAACACCGGCGGTTGGCCCGGCCGCGGAATGCCGACGCAATAGGGCGCGGTCGATAGCCGACGCTCGGCGCCGCCGAACGGCGCCACCAGGATCGAGCCCGCCGCGGTGACGAAATGGATCGACACCAGCCCCTCGGCGGCCGCCATCTCGGCCCAGTCGCCGACCCGGCCGATATGGCCGGCATTCTTCAGCGCCACCGCGGCGAGCCCCTGCGCCTTGCATTTCTCAATGCCGAGCCGCACCGCCTGCGGCGCGACGGTCTGGCCATAGCCGAACTTGCCGTCGACCACCGCCAGCGCCGGCAGATCGACCGGCACATCGACGGTCTGGTCCGGATGCACGGCGCCAGCCTTGCGCCAGCGCACATAGACCGGCACCCGGATCACGCCGTGGCTGTCATGGCCGGTGAGATTGGCGGAGGTGAGATAGGAGCCGATCCGACGCGCCTCTTCCTTCGACGAACCGGAGCGCTCGAATACCTGGGCGACGAAATCGATCAGCCTGTCGGCCTGCAGCGTCACCATGTCGGCGCAACCATCCTGCGGCCGGCAGCGCGCGCCGCCGTTCCCTGCTTGGCAATCATCGTCGTCCTCCCGTCGCGGCCGGGCCGGTGGCCCTGGCTGTCATTTGATGTTGCGAGTTGAGCGAAAATCCTTGCGCCTGTCTACCGTCTCCGCCGCATGGCCAACCGGCATCGCCGGGAGGCATCTGCAAGCCGCGCAGCACAGATACAAAAGATCCCCGCTCCCGATGGGCCATGGCGCGCGCCGTGGTTGCGATGTCACCGATCAACCGTCATATTAGGCCTCGCCATGCCGCATTTCACTTTGGAATATTCCGCCGCCCTGGAAGACTTGGTCGACATCGCCGAGATCGTCGAACTAGTTCGGATCGCGGCGATCGAGACCGGGATGTTTCCGCTCGGCGGCATTCGCGTCCGCGCCATCCGCTGCGACGATTACGCGATCGCCGACGGCCGCGACGGCCTCAATTTTCTGGCGATGCTGCTGCGGCTCGGCGAAGGCCGCGATCTTGCCGCGCGCAAAAAGGCCGGCGATCATATTTTCAACAGACTGTCGCACTTCCTGGATCCCTTGTTCGCCGAGGAAGGATTCGCGTTGTCATTCGACATCCAGGTCATCGACAAGGACACCAGTTGGAAACGCAACAGCATCCACGACCTGCTGGTTGCCGAGGCAAAACATGGCTGACCCTCGAGACGGCGCAAGCGCACCTGCTCACCATGAGGCTCTTTAGATTGTTCGGTTGTCAGTAGGAATATCCGATGCCGGTGCCGCAACAGACTTTCAATCCGCCGTTCAATATCACGCGCTGCAGCCATGTCGTGCTCGACGTCGCCGACCTCGACGCCAGCGTGGCGTTCTACGACAAGATCATCGGGCTGCATGTCGAGGATCGCGACGACGCCACCGCTTATCTGCGTGCCAGCGAGGAGCAGCAGCATCATTCATTGGTGCTACGCAAGGCCAAGACGGCGGCCGCCGCCCGGCTCGGCTTCCGGGTCGGCGAAGATTCCGACCTCGACAAGGCCGCCAGCTTCTTTGACAAGAACGGCGTCACCTACGCCTTTGCCGATCGCCCGTTCCAGCGCCGCACCCTGCATGTCACAGATCCGTTCGGGTTCCGGCTGGAATTCTGCGCCAGCATGGACAAGCGCCCGAATCTGCTGCGGCGCTACGATCTCTACAAGGGCTGCCATCCGCAGCGGCTCGACCATGTCAATGTGTTCGCCGCCGAGGTGCAGGACACCGTCGATTTTTACGCCCAGCTCGGCTTTCGCCTCACCGAATATGCCGAAGAAGACGGCGAAGGCGGCCGCATCGCCGCGGCCTGGATGCAGCGCAAGGGCAATGTCCACGACTTCGCCATCACCAATGGACGCGGACCGCGGCTGCATCATTTCGCCTATTGGGTGCCGGGCCCGATGAACATCTTGCATCTGTGCGACGTGATGGCGTCGAGCGGATTGCTGACAAATCTCGAGCGCGGGCCCGGCCGTCACGGCGTGTCCAACGCGTTCTTTCTCTACGTCCGCGATCCCGACGGCCACCGCGTCGAACTGTATTCCAGCGACTACCAGACCATGGATCACGACCACGCGCCGCTGCGCTGGTCATTGCGCGATCCGCGCCGGCAGACGCTGTGGGGCACGCCGGCGCCGCGCTCCTGGTTCGAGGACGGCTCGCCCTTTCTCGGCCAGGAGGTGCGCGAACCGGCATTCGTCGCCGATGTGCTGATCGCGGATTGATTGCTGCCCTCATCCTGAGGAGCAGGCGCAGCCTGCGTCTCGAAGGATGAGCTGTTCATCTTCCTCATGCTTCGAGACGGCCCTGCGGGCCTCCTCAGCATGAGGAACACTGCTCGGAGCGCCCATGCCCCCTGCCCGCCTCGCCAGCTTCGAAGTCGATGGCTTCACGCACTACGGCCTCGTCACCGATGGCGGCGTGGTCGATCTGTCGGTGCGCCATGCACGGATCTATCCGACGTTGCGCGAGGTGATCGCCGCCGGCGCGCTGGTGCGGCTGGCTGACGAGGCCGCCAGGCTCGCGCCGGATTTCGCGCGCGACGCCGTCGCCTGGCAGCCGCCGATTCCCCAGCCGGACAAGATCATCTGCGTCGGCGTCAACTATCCGGACCGCAATGCCGAATACAAGGACGGCTCCGAGCAGCCGAAATATCCCAGCCTGTTCATGCGCACCCCGCGGTCCTTTGTCGGCCACCAGATCCCTCTGGTCCGCCCGCTGGCGTCACCGCAGCTCGATTATGAGGGCGAGATTGTCTTGATCATCGGCAAGCCCGGCCGTCACCTCGCCGAGGCCGATGCGCTCGGCCATATCGCGGCGCTTTCGCTGTGCAATGAGGGCACGATCCGAGACTGGGTGCGGCACGCCAAGTTCAACGTCACCCAAGGCAAGAATTTCGACGCCAGCGGCAGCCTCGGCCCGTGGCTGGTGCCCTACACCGATGAAGCGCAGATCGCCGACATCCGCCTCACCACGCGGGTCAACGGCGAGACGCGGCAGGACGATCGCAGCTCGCGGATGATCTTCGGGATCCGCTATCTGATCCATTATATTTCGACCTTCACCACGCTGGTCGCCGGCGATGTCATCATCACCGGCACGCCGACCGGCGCCGGCGCGCGTTTCGATCCGCCGCGTTATCTGAAACCCGGCGACATCGTCGAGATCGAAGCCGACGGCATCGGCCTGCTGCGCAACGGCGTGGTCGACGAGGTCGCGTGATCCCCCTTCAAAGATTGGACATCCGATGACTGCAATGACCGGCGGCGAAGCCATCGTCCAGGGCCTCAAGGCGCATGGCGTCGACACCGTGTTTGGCCTGCCCGGCGCCCAGATCTACGGGCTGTTCGACGGCTTCGCCAAGGCGCAATTGAAAGTGGTCGGGGCGCGGCATGAACAGGCCTGCGGCTACATGGCGTTCGGCTATGCGCGGGCCAGCGGCAGGCCCGGCGTGTTCAGCGTGGTGCCGGGCCCCGGCGTGCTCAATGCGGGGGCTGCGATGCTGACCGCGTTGGGCTGCAACGAGCCGGTGCTGTGCCTCACCGGACAAGTGCCGACGGCGTTTCTCGGCAAGGGCCGCGGCCATCTGCACGAAATGCCGGATCAGCTCGCCACCTTGCGCAGCTTCGTCAAATGGGCCGAGCGCATCGACTATCCGGACGGTGCACCGACCAAGGTCTCGCGGGCGTTCCAGGAGATGATGAGCGGCCGGCGCGGCCCGGCGGCGCTGGAAATGCCGTGGGATGTATTCACGCAACGCGCCGAGGTCGCCGCCGTCGCGCCATTCGCCCGCTTTGCCGCGCCGCAGCCCGATCCGGACCGGATCAAGGCGGCGGCCGCGCTGATCGCCGCGAGCAAGGCGCCGATGATCTTTGTCGGCGGCGGCGCGTTCGATGCCGCCGGCGAGATCCTCGACCTCGCCGAACTGATCGACGCGCCGGTGGTGGCGTTCCGCAGCGGCCGTGGCATCGTCAGCAACGCCCACGAGCTCGGCCTGACTTTCGCCGCGGCCTACAATCTGTGGCCGCAGACCGATCTGATCATCGGCATCGGCACCCGGATGGAGCTGGCGACGATGTCGCGCTGGCCATATCGGCCCGAGGGGCAGAGATCGATCCGGATCGATATCGATCCATCCGAGATGCGCCGCTTCACCCCGGACGCCGCATTGATCGCCGACGCGCAAGCCGGCACCAGCGCGCTCGCCGCGGCGGTGCGCAAGCAGGGCTATGCCAAATCGGCAACGCGACGCGGCGAGATCCGCGAGGCGTCGGTGCTGGCCGCGCAACAGATCCAGTCGGTGCAGCCGCAGATGGCTTACTTGAACATCCTGCGCGAGGTGCTGCCCGACGACGCCATCGTCACCGACGAGCTGTCGCAGGTCGGCTTCGCCTCCTGGTACGGCTTCCCGGTCTATCAGCCGCGCACCTTCATCACGTCCGGCTATCAGGGCACGCTGGGCTCGGGCTTTCCCACCGCGCTCGGCGCCAAGGTGGCGTTTCCGGATCGGCCTGTGGTGGCGATCACCGGCGATGGCGGATTCATGTTCGCGGTGCAGGAACTGGCGACCGCCGTGCAATACAATATCGGCGTGGTGACGCTGGTGTTCAACAACAGCGCCTATGGCAATGTCCGGCGCGACCAGGTCAATCTGTTCGAGGGCCGCGCGGTGGCGTCCGATCTGACCAATCCGGATTTCGTCAGGCTGGCGCAGTCTTTCGGCGTCGGCGCCGCGCGGGTCACCGAGCCGGACCAGTTCAAGGCCGCGCTGGAGACCGCGCTGGCCGATGGCGGCCCGTATCTGATCGCCATCGAAGTGCCGAAGGATAGCGAGTCGAGCCCGTGGCCGTTCATTCATCCGGCCAAGCCGTAACCTTCGTCATTGCGAGGAGCGAAGCGACGAAGCAATCCCGCAATTCAGCGCAGGACGCCCTGGATTGCATCGCTTCGCTCGCCATGACGCGGATGCACTCACACCGTTCGCGCCTGCGCGGCGCGCAGCCGCGACGCCGCCAGCACCAAGAGGCCACAGCCGGCCACCGACCAGCACGCCACCGGGGCCCAATGCAGCAAGGGTGCGTAGTCCGGCAGCCTTTGCAGGCCGCCTGCGACCGCGGCGATCCGCGCGAAGGTCGCCAGCGCCAGCGCCGAGAACACCAGGCCCACGACCTTGCCTTCGGCGCCGGTCTCGCCGATCGCCAAGGCGGCCGACACCGCGCTCATCAACATGCAGCCCCACGCCGCCCCGGCGATGAATTGACTGGCGATCAGCATGTTGAGGCTGCCGGCCTGTTCGGCGCCGAGCACGGCGAGCGCGCCCAGCAGGCCGGCGGCGCCCATCACGAGCAATCCGCCATGGCGCTTGGTGACGATGCTGGCCGGGAACATGGCGATGTTGAAGCCAATCCAGAACACCGGCATCAGCCATTGCAGATCGGCGGGCTTGGCAAAGCGCAGGAAGAACGGCGCGCTATTGACGCTGAAATGGAATTGATAGCCGAGCGCCAGGATCACCATCGAGGCGATGAACAGCATCGGCACCCGGCCGAGCGACCGGGTGTCGGCGGATATTTTGGCCGGCATCGCCACCGCCAAGCCGCGCTCGACCCGCGACAGCGACACCGCGACGATCAGCAACACCACGCTGGCGATCACAAAGGGAATCCGCGGGTCCTGATCGCGCAGCACCACGCCGAGATAGGGCGATACCGCGCCGGCCAGGCCATAGCCCAGCATCGTCAACGCCGACAGGAACGGCAGCTTTGGTCGCGCGCCATATTTGCCGAGCAGCGTCAGCGGCGGCGCCCGCAGCGCCGAGGAGGAGATCGCCCAGACCACCAGCGTGGCGATGAACAGCGGCTGCGCGGCCGCGCCGGCGATGAAGGGCAGCGCCACAAAAGCCGCGCAGGACAGCGCCGTCACCGCGCCGACGAAGATCCCGAGCCGGCCTACAAAAGGCGCCAGCTTGTCGGCGGCGATCCCCATCGCGGTGTCGGTGACGGTGAAAATCGCCTGGTCGAGCATCAGGATCAGGATCACCGACGAGGGCGCAATCCCGACCTGGGCGGCCAGTTTCGGCAGATAGATCACATAGATGGTCCAGCCCAGCGTGAACACCAGCTGCAGCACCGCCAGATAGACGCCGAAGCGGCTGGTGGTGGGGTTATCGTCCGCGTTTTCGGTCATGTGGCCCCCAATTCGGACCAGCTTAGACCGGGCCATATTGCAATGGAAAGACGGGTTCCGCCCTGTTGGGGCAGCATCAGCAGCCGCTCAGCATGCCTTGCGAAAAGTCAGATTGATACGCTGCGGTCCGAGCTGCGGATGGGTGCCGTCCTTCAGCGGCGCGACGCCGTGATAGGCCAAGCGCGCCGGACCGCCCCACGCCACCACATCGCCATGCTCCAGCTGAAATCGCTTGGGCTTGTCGCTACGCGCCAGGCCCCCGAACAGGAACGTCGCCGGCAGGCCGAGCGAGACCGACACGATCGGGGCGGCGAAATCGCGCTCATCCTTGTCTTGATGCAGCGCCATTTTGGCGCCCGGCTTGTAGCGGTTGATCAGGCAGGAATCGGGATCGAAATCATCGAAGCCGGCCTGCGCGGCCGCGTTGCGCGCCAGTTCGCGGAACGACGCCGGCATCGTCGGCCATGGCTGTCCGCTGTCCGGATCCGTCGGCGCGTAGCGATAGCCGCTGCGGTCGGTGACCCAGCCCACCGCACCGCAACTGGTCATCGCCACCGACATCCGGTGGCCGCCCGGCGTCACCATGTGGCGAAACGGCGCAGCGGCGATGACCTCCCGCAGTGCGGCAATCAGCTCCGGCTCGCTTTGCCGTGCCAAACCACACAACAGCACTGCGCCCTCGGCGATCGGCATCCGGGCGGATCGCGTATCAGGCAGACTATCGAACAGATCATTCATTGCGGCCGCAGGTCCGTCGCATTGTGGTTTGAGAATAAATCTCGATCATTTTCAGTTCCCTATGTATCATTTAGGGCGGACGCAATCTCAACCTCAGATTGATACTGGCGGCAATGTTGATTCGCCGACGTTTCGCTGAACCGCCTCGATTGAATGTCGATCGCTTTGACCCTCAGCCAGGAGGCCTTGATGACGCGCATTCTTGTAGTCGACGACGAGCCGTCGGTCTGCACATCGATCCGCGCCCTGCTCAATCGCAACGGCTATGACGTGACAACCGCGGACGGCGCGGAAAGCGGCCTGGAGGCGCTCGGCCGCACCAGTTTCGATCTGATGATCATCGATATTTTCATGCCGCACATGCACGGCTTCGAGGCCGTCCGAATCTTTCACCAACGCGCGCCCAAGGTGCCGCTGATCGCGATCTCCGGCTACGCCTTCTCGGAAATCCAGGGTCACGCCCCGGATTTTCTCAGCGTGGCGATCGAACTCGGCGCCTGGCGCTGCCTGCGCAAGCCGTTCACCTCGGCGGCGCTGCTGTTCGTGGTCCGCGAATGCCTGCAGGAGGCCAAGGCCGCCGACAGCATCTTCAGCGCCGACCGCATCGAACTGCGCGACCCGTAGCGCCGGCGGCGCACGCCGCGTCGCGCGCCCTGCTCTGGTCATTGCCGGCCATTCGTGATCCGTTGCGGATCGTCAAGAATGGCACGCAACCGGAGCATGAATGACCGAGATTCCCGAGGGCTTTGAACGACATTTCCGCCAGAGCCCTTTGACCGATCCGTGGGAGCCGATCTATTCCAAACGGACTGCGGATGCGGTGATCATCGGGCTACGGCTCGCTCCCCCGCACACCAATTCGCGCGGACTGGCCCATGGCGGACTGATCACCTCGCTCGCCGACAACGCGATGGGGCTGAGCTGCGGCGTCAAGCTCGGCGGTGCGGCGCGTCTGGTGACAGCCAGCCTGTCGATCGACTTCATCGGCCCGGCCCAGATCGGGCAATGGCTCCAGGTCGAGACCGAGGTGATCAAGGCCGGCCGGACCCTGTGCGTCGCGCAATGCTTCGTCACCGTCGACGGCAACCGTTGCGCCCGCGCCAATGCGACGTTCAGCGTGGCGAAGCCGAAGGAATAGATGCGGCGTCAGCGCGTCGCGAATTGCCAGTCGCAGGTGTCATGGGCCAGATCGATCAGGGCGCGGACCTTGGCGGATAACAGCCGCGAGGTCGGATAGACGATATGGATCGGCAGCGGCGGCAGCTCGAAATCCGCCAGCACGATTTGCAGCCGACCGGCCTTGATGGCGTCGGCGGCCTGATAGGACAGCACGCAAGTGAGCCCGCCGCCCTGCTCGGCATGCCAGATCGCCGCGTCGGCGACATTGCTGGTGAAGCGCGGCGCGTGGGGCACGCGGATCTCGCGGCCGCCTTCGACGAAGCGCCAATCCGGCGCCGCGGCCAGCGCGCCGAGCTGGATGGTGTCGTGCGCGGCGATCGCCGCCGGCGTCGCCGGCACGCCGCGCTGCGCCAGATAGTCCGGCGACGCCACCACGATGCGCCGCATCTGTCCGAATTGGCGCGCTACCAGGGTTGAATCGGGCAAATGCCCGATCCGCACCGCGGCGTCGACGCCGTCCTCGACCAGATTGATCACCCGATCGGACAGCCGCAACTCGCCGCTGACCGCTGGATAGCGCCTGAGATAGGCCGACATCAGCGGGGCGACGTGGAGCCGGCCAAAGCCGACCGGCGCCGACACCACGAGACGCCCCGAGGGCTGGGTTCGCTCGGCGCCGGCGGACGCCTCGGCCTCCTCGATATCGGCCAGAATGCGCCGCGCCCGCTCCAGATAGCGCGCGCCGATATCGGTCAGCGTGACCGAGCGGGTGGTCCGCTGCAGCAGCCGCGCGCCGAGCCGGTCTTCCAGCGCCGCGATCAATCGGGTGACGCCGGACGGCGACAGGCCGAGCTTGCGCGCGGCCGGCGCAAAGCCGTGCAGGTCGGCGACCGCCACAAAGGCGGTCATGGCGTCGAGGCGATCCATGGTATTATTTCATATATCGCAACAATGAAGTGTCAATCGCGACGATTGCGCAAATTGCTGCGACGCTCGATATCAGTGCGATCAGAGGTCTCAACCATGTCGGACGATCAAACCTATTCCAGCGACGTCGCATTCACGCCGGCGGTGAAGGCGATCCAGACCCGCAAAGGATCACGCAGCGCCTATGCGAAAGTGGAGGAAAATGGCGGCTGGCGCAGCACCGTCGACGGCGATTTGGCCGAATTCCTCGCGGCGCAGACCAGCATGTTCCTCGCCACCGCCAGCGCCGACGGCCAGCCCTATATCCAGCACCGCGGCGGCCCGCCCGGCTTCATCCGGGTGCTCGATCCGACGACGCTGGCCTTCGCGGATTTCAGCGGCAATCGGCAATATATCACCCAGGGCAATCTCACTGAGAACCCCAAGGCAAATATCTTTCTGATCGACTATGCACATCGCCGCCGCGTCAAGATCTGGGGCGAAGCCCGGGTGATCGAGGACGACCCGGCCCTGCTGCAATCCTTGATGCCGAAGACCTATAAGGCGCGGCCCGAGCAAGTGATTATGTTCAAGATCAGCGCCTGGGACACCAATTGCCCGCAGCATATCCCACAGAAATTCGACGCCGCCGACGTCGCCGCGGCGCTGGCGTCGCGCGATGCCCGGATCGCGCAGCTGGAAGCGGCTTTGGCCGCGGCCGGCGCCTGATTGCGCCCGTCCCGATGCAAAGACGTATCGCCACCACACGCTTCGCGCTAAAGCGGCTCGATGACGATCAGCGCGCCCAGTTCCGACTTGCCCAGCCCCTGCCAGGGCTGCGGCGCCTGCTGTGCGTATTCGGCCAATTGGCCGCGCTTCACTATCGAGGATGACGACGCGCTCGATTTAATTCCGGCGGAACTGGTCAATGACCGACTATCGGGGATGCGCTGCCCGGACGACCGCTGCGCCGCGCTGAGCGGCAAGATCGGCGAAGCCACGGCTTGCGGCATCTACGCCATTCGGCCCGAAGTGTGCAGAACCTGCATGCCGGGCGATCCGGAATGCGCGATGGCGCGGCGCAAATTCGGCCTGCCGGTGCTGTGAAGCAGTGAGAAACCGCGGTCAGCCGACCGCGGCGCGGGGGTGATCGTCTTCGTCTTCGTCGTCATTCTGCAACGGCGCGACCGTGCTCAGCGGCTTGGTCGACAGCGTGATCGGCTTGCGGTTGCCGTAGGACGATGACGTCGCCGGCCGGGATCGCGTGGTCCCGTGCGACTGCGCGTAGAGGGTGGAACCGACGCGGCCGCCGAGCTGAATCAATTCGCGCTCGTCACAGCTGCCGGCGATCGTCAGCGCCAGCGCATGCAAATGGCTGCGGCGGTAACAGAACAGCGCCAGCATCGCCCGCACCTCGGACGACACGCTCTCCACCAGTTGAGACAGGCCGTTCTCGTTGGCGCGATACATCTCGCCGAGCAGATCCTCGCGGACCGGGCAGAAGTCGTTCTCGAATGCTTCGCGACTTGACCACATGGCGCTCTCCAAGAACGCAGCATGCAATGCAATTCGTTAATGAGGAGTTAACCAAGCCCGCCAATGGCGCCATTAAGTATTGAAATGGAACCGCGAATCAGACAGGCGCGCCGCGCCTCCGCGCCGCTCCGATGAGGCAAGGGAAATGATGGCCGGCGACAGGGCCGCCCTATGAATGCCACGGCGCCAGTTCCACGCCTTCGATCAGCGGCGTGTCGACTTCGACCCGGTTGCGGCCATTCATCTTGGCGCGATACAGCGCATTGTCGGCCCGGGCCAGCAACGTCGCCGCGGTGTCGCCATAGACGTAATTGGCGACACCGAAACTGCAAGTGACGGCCCCGACCTCGCCGAACGAGGCCCGCGCGATCGTCTCGCGCAACTTGTCGGCGACGATGCCGGCGCGCAGCGCATCGATCCCCGGCAACAGGATCACGAACTCCTCGCCGCCCCAGCGCGCCAGCAGATCCGACTGCCGCAGTCCGCGCGCCACCATCGCCGACAGTTCGATCAGGACGCGATCGCCCGCCTGATGGCCGTAGACGTCGTTGACTTCCTTGAAGTGATCGATGTCGCACAACGTCAGCGCCAGCGGGGTTTCGTAGCGGTTGGCCCGCCCGATTTCGTCGCATAGCTCTTCGTCGAACTTCAACCGGTTGAAGGCCCCGGTCAGCGGATCCGTGGTCGCCTGGATTTCCAACAAATCCGCGCGCCGCTGCAATTCCAGCCGGCGCACCGCGGCGATGTTATCGCGGATGCCGTGTTCCCGCCCGAAGAAATAGAACAGCGCGGTGATCGCGAATTGCAGGGTGATGATGATCCCCAACAACCGGCTGGCGAACATGCCGGTCACCGGGATCACGAGAACAATCGACCATTCGCTTTGCCCCAGCGGCGAACGCAACACATAGCCGCGCCGGCCGCCGAATGTGGTCCATGCCGAGGTCTTGACCTCGGCCGCCAGCATCGTCGGCTGCGCTGGCGCGCCGAGCTGTTCGTCGAGATTGAGCTTTTGCCTTGACGCCTGCGGCCAGAGTGGCCGCTGGAATTGGCCATCCCGATTGGTGAGCATGACCATGCCATCGGCATTGATGAAGTAGAATGCGCGATCAAACGACTTCAGGTTGAGGTCGAGAATTTCCAGCGACTTGATCAGCACCACCACGCCGAGGATGGTGCCGTCAGGCGATCGGACCGCATGACTGGCGTAATAGGTCCGCTCTTTGCTGACGGGGTCAGACTCGATCTGACTGGCGTCTGTTCCTTGGATGGCCCTTTCGAACCAACCCTTCCGGCTTTGATTGGGCATCCCCAGCAACGCGAATTCCTTGCGTTGGGATGATCTCACCACCTGACCGCTGCTGTCGACGATCAGCCCGAGCGTCGCTCCCGATGCCTCGACGTCGAGTTCCAGCGCTTGCTGGGCGTTGGCGATGTCCTGAGGCTCTCCGCGCCGCAGCATCGCCGACACCGCGGGCGTGCCGGCCAGTGCTTCTGCCATCGCCCGCACCGCCGCGCTTTCTCCGGCCACACGACTGACCAGCAGCTCGCTGTCGCCCTGGGCTTCGCTCTCGATCTCACCGCGGTAGATCTTGCCGAGAAAATCGGTCAGCAGCCAGCCGCCGATAAAAATCGCAGCCAGCGCAGCCAGCGCGCCGACGAACTGCCAGCGCAGATGGGCGGTGTAGCGCTCCGAATCCACGGCCCGGACCAGCAGGTGCCCCCATGCCCCCCAGATCGTCAGTGCCAAGACGCAACCGATCAGACCACGCACCAGCTGAATCGGGACGCCGGTGAGCGTGACGAAAGAGGCCTGATTGATGATGTCGGCGGGCCAGAACGGCGCTTCCGGAACAATCAATCCGGCGGCGACGCCGTAGAAGATCATGGTCACTCCGGCGATTTTGGTAATCCAGCTGGCCAACGCCGAACGCTGCCGCGTCCGCTCGATCAGCACCGCAGCGCTGCCGAGCGCGCCGACCAGCCCGAAGCTGTAGCGCGCCAGCGCGTTGGCCGTCGCCGCATCTCCGGCAACTCCGCCGATGATCACCAGGCCGAGCAGAGGCAGGTGAATCCAGCGGCCCGGCACCCGGACTCCGAGCCCAACGGCTCCCGTCCGCGCGAATTCAAGCAGAAACATGAAGGAGCCCGTCATGCAGGCGAGGCGGATGACGACAAAGAGCGGCGAGTCCTCGATGATCAGCGCTGCGAGGTCGAGCCATTCCGAGGCGCCGTGCAACAGGCCGAAGGCGCCGAACAGCGCCAGCCCGGCCGCCTTGCCGCGCGGTTCCCTGGCGATCGACAGCCCGGCAGTGCCGACAAGGATAAATGCCAGGCCATAGAAGAAGAATATGAAATCCAGCTGGCCTTCAAGAAATGCAGCCATATTCTCTCGCATCACGGTGTCGACCTAGCTTCTGACCGAATGCCACTGGAAGAAAAAGATTATTAGTTCCAAGCATATCGGCCTCCTCATCGGTTCCGGTTAATTTATTGCCAGGTATTACTACCTGCAGATTCTTTGTAGCGCGGCACCATCGGACCGAGTTCCACGTCGCAATTTTGTCATGGTAAATCAAATCTTGCGGACTGCCCAATTTTGAACATCGCCGCATTTGCGTGAAAATTATCGTGTCGATTGCCGCCGCTGAAATACTTAAAAATCAACCGACAAAAGGGAGAGTTGCCATGAGTGAAACCGTGACGTCATTCCCCAACATGTTGCAGCCGACCGCAGCGTTGAAGACCTATGCGCCGGTCAGCGTGAAGTTCTGGGAAGCCGAGGAGAATGTGCTCGGCGGAATGAAGGAATATGCCGACGGCTGGTTCACGCGACGCCGGATCGGCACGCAGGCCGCCTTGGACACCGCCAAACGCCTGGGCGAAGCCGCGACTCCGCTTGATGCGCTGCGCGAATATCAGGACTGGGCGAACGGCGCATTTGCGCGGCTGATGGAAGACGGCCTCGCGTTCCAGCAACAGATGATGCGCGTGAGCAACGAAATCGGAGCGAAAATGCCAACCGCCGAGAGCGACCTGATCGGAGAACGTCCGAAGTCGGAAGAACGCCGCAGCGCTTGACCATTGATGTCACCCAATGCGGCATGCGAGCCGCGCCGGCTGCGACAATGCGGTGATCGCCACAGCGCATTGCAGATCGGTGCGGGCGGATGGAACCCAGCTCGGGATCGATCAGCTCGGCATCGATCAGCTCGGCAGCGAGGGGGGGATCAGGATCGAGGGGTCATGATTGGATGGTCCTGATCCATTGCGCCACGGCGCGGCCGATCGCCGGCCCGGAATCCTCCTGGATGAAGTGCGAGCCGGGCACGGTGATCTCGGTCTGGGCTTTCCAGCTCCGACAGAACTCGCGCGAGGCGCCGATCAGGATCGCTCCGGGATCGGCGTTGACGAACAGCTTCGGAATGTCGTTCTGCGCCATCCATTGCGCGTAGTCGGCGACGATCGCCACCACATCGGCGGGCTCGCCGCCGATCGGAATTTGCCTCGGCCAGGTCAGGGTCGGCCAGCGATCCTCCGGCCGGGTGAACGGCTTGCGGTATTCCGCCATTTCCGCTTCGGTCAGTTTACGCTGCACCGATCCGGGCAGCACCCGTTCGACGAACAGGTTCCGCTCGAGGATCATGGCCTCGCCCTTGTCGGAGCGAAACCCCTGAAACACCGGGGTCGCCGACGGGCTCCAATCGTCCCAGCCGGAGATCGGGCGCACGATCGCCTCCATATAGGCGATCCCCAGCACCCGGTCGCGGTGCCGGTTGGCCCAGTCGAAGCCGAGCGCCGAGCCCCAATCATGCACCACCAGGAAGATCGGCTCGGACGGGCCGATCAGCACATCGATCAACGCGTCGAGGTAATCGCGATGGGTAGTGAAGCGATAGCTGTCCGGTCCCGGGTCGGGCAGCTTGTCTGAATCGCCCATGCCGATCAGGTCGGGGGCCATCAGGCGGCCGAGCCCTTCAAGCTCGGGAATGACATCGCGCCACAGATAGGACGACGTCGGATTGCCGTGCAGGAAAAGCACCGGCGTTCCGGAACCGCGTTCATGATAGGCCATGCGGCGGCCGCGCACATTGGCGAATTGTTTTTGCAGCGGGGCTTCGGTCATCGGCATTCCTCCGCCTGCAGCTTGGCGCGCGCCGCAGCCCGGTGCAATCCGCGGCGCGAGATGCCGGGGTCGCGCAGGCGCATGCCGCAATACGGAAGATGAAGCCGGCCGGCTCAGCCGTTCACCGCCATGAACAGCGACAGGCCGAATCCGGTGAGGTGATGCAGCGCCTGATCGGTCCCGATCAGCCACCAAAACCATTGGTGTTGCGGTGTGACGTTGTAGGTCGCGACGCAAAATCCCTTGGCGCGATCGATCGCCAGATGGATCGCGAAATCGATCGGGCCGACGAACCAGAGCCGCGGCGCGATCATCAGCACCAGCGCCGTCGTCAGGATTAGATGCACGCTGCAATGCGTCAGCAGCGGCAGCGCCCAGCCGGTCTTCTGATCCTTGCCCAGCGCCATCCAGGAATTCTGCAGGAAAAAATCCGCGACCACATGCTTGGCCGTCAGCGCAAGCATCCAGCCGACCAGCGCACCCACGGCAACCGACGATGACAATGCTGGAAAGACCAAGCTGACGTCCTTCACTTCAACCTGCCGGGGTCACGGTCAGGACTCCGGCAGGCCACAGCGCCGGCGCTCGCTGCGAGCCTCCCAGCAGGCGAGGAGCCCTGCAATCCTCACAAAGTAGGCCGGCATTTTTCGTTTATGACATTTCCTGATCCGGAATGCACGCGGCGGCAAATGCGAAAAAACCCGAGGCTCGACCGGCCGCGACGCTCAGCCTGGCCGCCCCGCGGCGACGCCCGGCGGCGCTTGCTCGAACGCCAGGGCCCTGATTTCGGCAATCCTGGCCTTCAACGCGCTCTGCTGCGGATCAGGCCGCGACGCCGCGCGCGCGTCCACGATTGCGCCGGCAAGATCGGTCAGCGGCAGCGTGCCATCGAAGGTCGGCTTGGCCAGCTGATCGATGATCAGATGCCAGTCCGCCAGGCCCTGCCGATAGAGCGCGCCATAACCCTGCACCAAGGTCGCGCTCTGCACGATCTGCCCGACCGCCCGCGGTTGCTTGGTGAGGCTGCGGTCGATCATGTGCAGCCAGCGCTCGACCCAGGCGCGCTCCTGCGGATAGCGCACCGACAACAACCGCCAGCGCCGCAGCCACGACTCCACCCTCAACCGGCAGATTCCGAGAAAGCTGGTGGCATTGAAGCGCATCCGGACCGGCGCGTGCAGCCAGCCGACATATCCGATCGCGCTCAGCAGCGGATCCGCCGCCATGGTCGGCAATGCCGACACCAGTTCATCCAGCCGAAACCGGCACGTCCTGTCGAGCGGCCGCGCCGCCCGGCCCTTTTTCGGCACGCCGGCCTCGGCCAGCGTCAATTGGGCGATCCGGATCGGATCCTCAAAACACATGCGCATCAGCATCAGCCGCGCGATCTCGATCAGCAGCTCCTCGTCGACGCCGCGCCGTCCGACGAACCGCCGCAGCCGATCAAGATAGAGCTGCGCATAGCCCGGCCCCTGATAGATGATGAGCTCGGCGATCGCGTCGTCGACGACCGGCCTCGCGGCCGCCGGCAGCCCGTCGAATAGGCCGGGCGTCGCGGTGTCGCGCTCGCCGAGCAGCTCGGCCAGCGTCGAGCGCATCGCATCGATATATCCCGCCACGCTGCCGCCTCGCCGCTCTACACGCGATGATCCGCCACGTCCTGCGTCGGGCCAGCCGCCGTGGCTTCCTCGAGACGTCGTTCGAGCGTCCCGATATTCTCGAACAGCCGGGCGCTGGCGAGCCGCAGGAAATAGAAGCCGAATTCGGGATTCTGCACGTAGAGTTCCTCGACCTTGCTGTAGCTGACCCCGAGCACGGTGCCGCTCTCGATGCATTCCAGGGTCTGGGTTCTGGTGTTGGATGGCGACAGCATGCCCAACTCACCGACGATGGCGCCGACCGGCAACTCGATGCCGGATTCGACCAGACGGTAGCGGCCGCTGACGATGTAATACATGTGCTCGGCTTTCTCGTCCTTGTAGAACAGCGCCTCACCGGCCTCGCAGTTGCGCTCGGTCATGAACGGTTTCAGCCAGTCCATCGACAGGTCGCTATTGACCGATTTCTTCACATCCCGGACCAGTTGCAGCATCTCATGCAGCCGGTAGGCGTTGAGCGGCAACAACACGCCATGCAGGATGATCGCCGGATAATACAGGCTCGGAATCGACGCCACGATCAGGGTGATGTTGGTGAGAATGCCGAACACCCGCAAGGGAATCATCGTTCGCATCGTCGAGGTCGCCACCACGAACACCGTCGCGAACAGAGTGCCCGCGGTCCCGGCATGATGGACAATATGTGACGCGTCCATGGGTACCAACCAGTGCCTGGAGTCAAACGTTTGGACGAAAGATCCGATCACGCGCGATCTGGCGCGTGCCTCACTGCCCCGCCGCCACCTCGCACACCCCGGATATAGAGGATGCGCACAGAATTATAATCGTTCCTCGGCAAAAGTCGCCCGTCACGAGGCGGCCTGCGCCAGGCGCGGTTGTTGACGGCGCCAGCCCGCGCAGGCACTTTGCCGTGATGAGTGAGCAAGGCCCGCGTGGCGTCTGGATCTCGCGCCGCTCGGCGCCACAACGGCAGCTCCGCCCGTGGTTTCCGGCCTGACCGGAGGCCATGCGTTCACTGTAGTCAACAATCCGCAATCAGCCCCAGGAGAATATCATGTCGGATCAGGCGGCCCCCGCGAGCATGCCCGTGCTCAGCATCGACGGCCCGCGCGCCACCATCCGGCTGAACCGGCCGCGCCATCTGAACCGGCTGCAGCCGGACGATCTCACCGAATTGTTGCATCTGTTCGACCGGATCGAGACCGACAAGAGCGTCCGGGTGCTGATCCTGACCGGGACCGGCCGCGCCTTCTCGGCCGGCTTCGACCTCGGCAAGATCGCCGAACGCGCAACCGGTGAGTCCGACAACGAGCCGTCCGGATCGGCGTTCGAGGCGGTCGCGGATCGGCTCGAAAACCTGGCGCTGCCGACGATCTGCCGGCTCAATGGCGGGGTCTATGGCGGCTCCACCGATCTGGCGCTGGCCTGCGATTTCCGTATCGGCGTCGACACCGCAGAAATGTTCATGCCGGCGGCGCGGCTCGGGCTGCATTACTATCCGGGCGGCATCAAGCGCTACGTCACCCGGCTCGGGTTGAACAATGCCAAGAAGCTGTTTCTCACCGCGCAAAAGATCGACGCCGCCGAGATGCTGCGGATCGGCTATCTCACCGCGATGGTGCCGGTCGAGCAGCTCGATGCCGAAGTCGATGCGCTGGCGGTCATTCTGGCCGGCAACGCCCCGCAGGCAATGGCCGGAATGAAACGCGCCATCAACGAATTCGCCCGGGGCGATTTCGATGAAGCCGCCGCCGATTGCCGCGCCCGCGCCAGCATGCGCGGCGACGAGATCAAGGAAGGCATCGCGGCATTCGCGCAGAAGCGCGCGCCGCAATTTCGAAACTTCGGAAACTGATGGCGCGGGTCGCGGCGATCGCCGTCGCATATTGCGGTGGATCAAGCACGAAGCCCCGGGAACCTCCTACCCATGAATCATGCAGGAGGGTCTGATGCCATTCAAAAACGTCCTTGTCGCGCTGACCAGCTATGCCGAGCCGACGTCAGTGGCATCGATCAACGATGCGACGGCGGCCGCAGCGGCGATGGGCACCCATGTGGCGGCGCTGTGCTTTGAAATCCACATCGCCTTGCCCGGGAATCTGGTGTCCGCTTCGCTGGTCGGCGACATCATCGCCGACGAAAGCCACAAGAGCCGCGACACTGCGCAGTGCCTGCTCGACGCTTTCGAGGCCGCCGCCAAACGGCTCGCCGTGTTGCACGAGCGCATCCTGGAAAAATCCCTGATTCCGGATGCCTCACGCGTGCTGGTGGATTATGCGCGGGTCCATGACCTGACGGTTCTGCCGGCAGCAACCCCGCGATGGATCGCCGAGACGATCATCTTCGCCGCCGGCCGGCCGACCCTGGTGCTCCCCGCCGCGCCGCCCGCGCGGGCCTTCGAACTCGGCACCGTCGCGGTGGCGTGGAACAGCAGCCGGGCTTCGGCACGGGCGGTGGCGGATGCCATGCCGGTGTTGAAACAGGCGCGGCAGGTTCGCGTCGTCACCGTTGTCAAAGCCGACGCCCGCGACTCCAAGCATTCAGCCGAGGAATTGGCGAAGAGCCTGGCCCGCCATGGCATCGACGTCGTACTCGACAGGGTCGACGCCAATGGCCGGACCGTCAGCGAGGTGTTGACGGACTATACGCAATCCCACGACGCCGATCTCTTGGTGATGGGAGCTTATGGCCATTCGCGATGGCGGGAATTCGTGGTCGGCGGCACAACCAAGACCCTGCTGTCGAAACCGCCGCTGCCGGTGCTGTTCTCGCACTGAGCAAAGGCATTTGACACCAAACGCCGTCATTCCGGGGCGCGAGCAGCTGCGCTGCGAGCGAACCCGGAATCTCGCTTAAGCGCTGTGCCTTGCCGAAACATTCCGGGTTCGCTCGCCCAACGGGCTCGCGCCCCGGAATGACAGCGCGTTTGATGCGTTACTACGCGTCGACGAAGGTCGCCACCTCGCCTAGCGCGGCGCGGCTGGTGCGATAATTATTGACCTTGTGCTCGCGGTCGGGATAGCCGAACGAGATGCCGCAGACCACGCGGCGATCCTCGGCCATCGCGAAATGCTGGCGCACCACCGCGGCGTGGAACGCCAACGCCGCCTGCGGCACGGTGGCGATGCCGAGCGCCTGCGCCGCCAGCATGAAGCTCGTGACATAGCCGCCGCAATCGATCGCCCCATAGACGCCGAGCGCCTCGTCGGTGGTGATGATGGCGACATGCGGCGCGCCGAAGAAATTGAAATTCTCCAGCGCCTGTTTGGCATAGGCGGCCTTGTCGCCGCGTTCGATGCCGAGCGTGTTGTAGAGCTGGAACCCGCTCTCGCGGCGACGCTCCTGATAGACCCCCTTATATTCCCGCGGGAACGGAAAATCGCCACTGTTCGGCTGGCCGCTGGAGGCGGCGGCATACATCACCTCGCGAAAGCGTCGGGTCGCCTCGCCCGAGGCGATGGTGACCTGCCAGGGCTGGCTGTTGCACCATGACGCAGTCTTCTGCGCGGCATTGAGCACGCGCTCGATGGCGGCGCGCGGCACCGGATCCGGCTTGAAGGCGCGGCAGGAAAACCGCGCGGCCAGCAGGTCTTCGAGCACGGCGATCGGGGTGGAGTCGGACATGGTGGTCATTGGCAAACCATTCTCTGAAGTCTCAGATTTCCCCGTGTCCCGGATGCTGCGCAACGCGCCGCCCTTGCGGCGTGGTGCGCTGCTGATCCGGGACCCCGGTTATGTTGTCGGAAGCAGCAACCGGGGTCCCGGCTCTGCGGAGCAGCGCTACGCGCTGCACCGCGTCCGGGACACGCGAAACACTAGCGCCCCTTGGTCGGGATCTTGTTGAACGGCACATTCTTGTCGACCCGGATATCGCCGGGCAAGCCGAGAACGCGCTCGGCGATGATGTTGCGCAGGATCTCGTCGGTGCCGCCGGCGATCCGCATGCCCGGCGACGACAGCAGCATCGCCTGAAACTGGCCGCCGGCACTTGCCTCCGCCGGATCGGTCAACGCGCCGGCGGCGCCTTCGAGGTCCATCGCGAAGCTGGCGATGTCCTGCATCATGCTGCCGGCCACCAGCTTGCCGATCGAATTCTCCGGCCCCGGCCGCTCGCCCTTGGACAGCGCCGACACCGCGCGGTGGCTGGTGTATTTCAGCCCGGAGGCCTGCACCGCCCATTTCGCCAGCTTCGAGCGGGTGGCGCGATCGTCGATCGCCAGCCCCCCATCCGTCATCAGGTTGCTGCAGAACTCGAAGATCTCCGGAAAGCCGGTGGCGAGCCGGGCGCCGATCGACATCCGCTCGTTCATCAGCGTGGTGAGCGACACGTTCCAGCCATCGCCGACGGCGCCGAGCCGCTGGTGATCGGGAATCCGCACATTGGTGAAGAACACCTCGTTGAAGTCCGACTGGCCGTTGGCCTGCTTGATCGGCTTGACCTCGACGCCGGGGCTTTTCATGTCGACGATGAACATCGTCAAGCCCTTGTGCTTGGGCATGTTGGGATCCGTGCGCGTCAGCAGGATGCCGTAGTCGGAATAATGCGCGCCTGAGGTCCAGATCTTCTGGCCGTTGATGATCCAGTCGTCGCCATCCTTCTCGGCGCGGGTGCGCAGGCCGGCGACGTCGGAGCCGCCGGCGGGCTCCGAGAACAGCTGACACCAGATGTGCTCGCCCGAGGCCAGTTTCGGCAGCAAGGTCCGCTTGTGGTCCTCGGAGGCGAACGCCATCACGGTGGGGCCGCACATCCCCTCGCCGATCGAGAACGGGCTGGTGAGCTTGCCATAGATGCCCTCTTCCTGCTGCCAGATCACCTTCTCGATCGGGCTGGCGCCGCGGCCGCCATAATCCTTCGGCCAGTTCAGGCAGGCCCAGCCGCCCTCGGCCTTCTTCTTCTGCCAGGCCTTGCCGACCTCGACGATGTCGGCGCCCTTCAGCCTGATGCGGCCGAGCGGCGCCTTGGTCAGTTCCTCCTCGAACTGCTTCGGCGCGTTGGCCGCGATCCATTGGCGGGCCTCGGCGCGGAACGCGGCTTCCTGCGGGGTGTCATCGAAATTCATCTGGCATGGTCCTCATCGTAAATCGGTGAAGTTCTCGTGCCCCGGATGCAGCGCAACAAGCCGCTCCTGCGGCGTGGTGCACTGCTGATCCGGGGCCCCGGTGTCTTGTTGTCGGCGCTGCAACCGGGGTCCCGGATCTGCGGCGCAGCGCTGCGCGCAGCGCCTGGTCCGGGACACGGTGAAGTTTATCCCCGCCCCCTGGTCGGAATCTTGTTGAACGGCACGTCCTTGTCGACGCGAATGTCGCCGGGCAGGCCGAGCACGCGCTCGGCGATGATGTTGCGCAGGATCTCGTCGGTGCCGCCCTCGACGCGGGTGGCGGGCGAGCGCAGCAGCATCGCCTGGAATTTTCCGGCGGCCTCGGCGTCATCCGGCCCCATCAGCACGCCGGCGGCGCCCTGCAGATCGAGCGCATAGGTGGCGACATCCTGGATCATCGATCCGGCCACCAGCTTGCCGATCGAATTCTCCGGCCCCGGCCGATCGCCACGCGACAGCGCCGAGATCGCGCGGAACGAGGTGTACTTCAAGCCGGAGGCGCGCACCGCCCAATTGGCGAGCTTGGAGCGCACCGCGCGGTCGTCGATCGCAAGACCATCCTCGAGCATCAGATTGCTGCAGAACTCGAACAATTCGGGAAAGCCGGTCGCCACATTGGCGCCGATCGACATCCGCTCGTTCATCAGCGTGGTCAAAGATACGTTCCAGCCGTCACCCACGGCGCCGAGCCGCTGGCTGTCCGGAATTCGGACATCGGTGAAATACACCTCGTTGAAATCCGAATTGCCATTGGCCTGCTTGATCGGCTTGATCTCGACACCCTGGCTCTTCATGTCGAGGAAGAACATCGTCAGCCCCTTGTGCTTGGGCACGTTGGGGTCGGTGCGGGTGATCAGGATGCCATAGTCGGAATAATGCGCCCCCGAGGTCCAGATCTTCTGGCCGTTGATGACCCAGTCGTCGCCATCCTTTTCGGCGCGGGTGCGAAGGCCCGCGACGTCGGAGCCGCCGGCCGGTTCGGAGAACAGCTGGCACCAGATGTTTTCGCCCGACGCCAGCGGCGGCAGATAGTGTCGCTTCTGGTCCTCGGTCGCATAGGCCATCATGGTCGGGCCGCACATGCCCTGGCCGATGATGAACAGCGCGCCGAGCTTGCCATAGACGCCCTCCTCCTGCTGCCAGATCACCCGCTCGATCGGCGAGGCGCCGCGACCGCCATAATCCTTCGGCCAATGCGGCACCGCCCAGCCGGCCTCGGCCTTCTTCTTCTGCCAGGCCTTGGCGACGTCCAGAATATTCGCATCCTTGAGCTGGGTGCGGCCGAGCGATGCCTTCTTCAGCTCCCCCTCATATTGCCTGGGCGCATTGGCGGCGATCCATTCGCGCGCCAGACTGCGGAATTCGGCTTCCTGCCGGGTATCGTCGAAATTCATGGTTGATCCTCACGCACGCTCGTCGCCTCGGTCGTCATTGCGAGGAGCGGAGCGACGAACCAATCCAGAGCACGGCGCTCGGCGCCCTGGATTGCTTCGCTTCGCTCGCAATGACGAACACAAATGACATTTTCTGCGGACTGCATCTCTGTCGATTAGTTATGGCCTTTGTTAAGCCGCGTTCTTCTTGCGCATGCGGTCGATCAGGGCGTCTTCCCAATAGGACAGCGAGCCCAGCGACAGCGCCAGCGCGTTGGAGCGGCGATAATACAGATGGCAGTCGAACTCCCAGGTGAAGCCCATGCCGCCATGGACCTGGATGTTGTTCTTGGAGCAATGCTGGAACGCCTGGGTGGCGCTGATCCTTGCCGCGGCGGCGGCTTCCGGCAGTTCCGCCGCATTGGTCGACAGCGCCCAGGCGCCGTAATAGCAATTCGAGCGCGCCAGCGTCGCCGACACATACATGTCGGCCAGCATGTGCTTCACCGCCTGAAACGAACCGATCTGGCGGCCGAAGGCGATGCGGTCGAGCGCGTAGTCGCGGCCCATTTCCAGCGCGCGGTCGGAGCCGCCGACCTGTTCGAAGCCGATCAGCACCGCGGCGCGATCGAGCACGCGGGACAGAATGCTCCAGCCTTCATTGGCGGGGCCGAGTGCTTCGGCCTTGGCATTGGTGAAGGTGAGTTCGGCTTGCTGGCGCGACGGATCGACATTCTGCAACGGCTTGGCCTCGACGCCGCCGGATTTGAGCTCGACCAGGAACAGCGAGATGTCGGTCTCGCGCCCGCCGGATCCGCTGCGCGCCGCCACGATGGCGAAATCCGCGATGGCGCCGTCGGCGACCGGCTTCTTGGTGCCGGTCAGCGTGCCGTTGGCCGCCGCGAGCTTGATCGCCTGCGGCGAGGGATTGCCGGGGCCTTCGAACAGCGCCAGCGTGCCGATCGCCTCGCCCGACGCGATCGCCGGCAACCATTTCTTCTTCTGCGCCTCGGAACCGGCCAGCATCAGGGCTTCGGCGGCCAGATACACCGTGGAGGAAAACGGCACCGGCGCCAGCGCGCGGCCGATCTCCTCGGCGATCACGCAGAGTTCGAGATGGCCGGCGCCAGCCCCGCCATATTCCTCCGGAATCGCCACGCCGAGAAAGCCCATCTCGGCCAGCCCCTTCCACAGCTCGCGGTCATAATCGGCCTTGCCCTCAAGCACCGCGCGCACCGCCTTCGGCGGGCACTTCTCGGCGAGAAAGCGCCGGGCCTGATCGCGGAGCTGCTTCTGGTCGTCGGAGAAATCGAAATTCATGGGTCTGCCTCTGCTCGGAATCTAAAGTTTGTTGTCGGTATCGCTCATTGCATCGTCATTGCGAGCGAAGCGAAGCAATCCAGGGGCGCAGAATGCTGAGCCCTGGATTGCTTCGTCGCGGAGCCTGTGCCGGACGGCGCGGAATGCGCCGATCCGGTGCTCCTCGCAATGACGGCGGGGGGCGGTTCACTGCAGCACCATCACATCCGGATCCGGATGCTCGGCATAGAGCCGCGCCACCAGATCGGCGCGGCGTTCGAGGCCGGCGCGCTGGTTGATGTAACCCTTGTCGGTGAGTTCATTGCCGTCGATCGAGGCCGGCTCGGTCATCAGCATCACGCGGGCGACGCGCATCGAGCTGGCGCCTTCGGTGGTCGCATTATGCGTCTCGAGCCCCTTGCGCAGCGCCGCCAGCACCGCGGGATGCTTCACCACGTCCTCGTAAGTCGCGTCCGGATTGCCGACGATCTGCCGGCAGGCGTGCAGATTAGGCCAAGCCAACAAGCCGATGAAGGGACGGTCCTGCCCGGCCACCAGCGCGTCCTGGATCACCGGCGTCGCGGCGGCGATCGCATCGGTGCGCACCGAGCCGACATGGACGAAGGTGCCGGTCATCAGCTTGAAATCTTCGACCACGCGGCCGGCGAAGATGATGCCCTGCACCGGATCGTCCTTGTCGACGAACACGCCGGCGTCGCCGATCTTGTAGAAGCCCTCCTCGTCGAACGCGGCCTCGGTGAGATCGGGACGGCCGTAATAGCCCGGCGTGACGTTGACGCCGCGCAACCGCAATTCGTATTTGTCGCCGATCGGGATCATCTTCAATTCGACGCCGGGGAATGGCAGCCCGATCAGGCCGACGCGCTCGGTGTCCCAATAGGTGCCGGTCGAGGTCGGCGCGGTCTCGGTCGAGCCATAGCCGGTGTAGAACACGATGCGCTGCCCGGTGGCGCGCACCGCCAAGGCCTGCATGCGGTCGAACAGATCATCCGGCAGCCGCGCGCCGCCATAGGCCATCAGCCCGAGATTCTTGAAGAACGACCGGCACAGCGCGTCGTCCTTCTCCATCGCGCTGGCGAGCGCAGCGTAGCCGGCCGGGACATTGGCGTAGTAAGTCGGCGAGACCTCGCGCAGATTGCGCAGCGTCTCGTCGATCAGGCCGGGCATCGGCCGGCCGTCGTCGATATACAGCGTGCCGCCTTCGATCAGCACCGGATTGAACAGCGCGTTGCCGCCCATGGTGTGGTTCCACGGCATCCAGTCGAGATAGGTCGCTTGCGGGCCATTCGGATCGCGCGGCCGCACCTGCATCATCATCGCCGCATTGGCGCACATCATCGCCTGGGTATTGATCACCGCCTTCGGCATCCCGGTCGAGCCCGAGGTGAACAGCAGCTTGCCGACGGTGTCGGGCGTGATCTGCGCGATCGAATCGGCGACCTGCTGGGTCACCGGCGTCGCGGCCAGATCGGCGAAGGGAATGCTGGGAATGCCCTCGACCGGACCCGTGACATGGACCACGGTCACGCCGGTCAGATCGAGCGCGCGCAGCGCCTTGGCGAAAGCGCCGGCGTCCTGCACCAGCACCAGCGCCGGCTTCACCAGATCGAACAGATATTTCAATTTGACGTGGTCGTGGCTCATCAGCGAATAGGCCGGCGACACCGGCGCCGCCGGAGTGCGCGCCTGCATCGCCGCCTGGGTCATCAGCGCGTGCTCGATCGAATTGCCCGACAGGATCGCCACCGGCCGTCCGGCCGGCAGTTGCCGATTGAGAATGCCCTGGGTCAGCCCGTCGACGCTGGCCTTGGCCTCGCCATAGCTGAGCTTGCGCCATTGCCGCTGCGGGCCCGTGCGCTGCGCCAACCAGATCCGATCCGGCCGCTCCTTGGCCCAACGCGCCAGCGCTGCCGGGATATGCGGCTCGTATTCATTCAGCGGAAATTTCGACTTCAGCACGATCACGCCGTCGGGGCGGCGGTCGACGGCGATGTCCCGCGGCAACCAGTCGATCTTGCGAAAGGCCGGCTTGTCCATCACGGCGGCGGCGCTTGCGGTCATCTGGCTTCTCCCATTGTCGCAGCCTCTTGTCGGGCCGATCGAGATCGTCGTCTCTAGCGTCGAATATAGACCGGCTTGCGCTTTTCCAGAAATGCGCTGATGCCCTCGTCGAAATCCTCCGAGCGGGAACACAGCACCTGGTTGCGATCTTCCATCGCGACCACCTGCTCGATGGAACCGGCGTCGACCGCCATGTTGAGACATTCCTTCGACAGCCGCAGCCCGATCGGCGATGCCGCCAGCATGGCGTCGATGAAGGGAGCGGCAGCTGCGTCGAGCTGATCATCCTCGACCACTTCGGAAACCAGGCCGGTCATCAGCGCGCGTTCGGCGCCGATGAAGCGCCCGGTCAGGATCAGTTCGGACGCCACCGACACGCCTACCAAACGGGGCAGGAAATAGGAGGTGCCGATGTCGCAGCCGCCGAGACCGAGTTTGATGAAGGCGCAGTTCATCCGCGCCGAACGCCCGGCGATGCGAATGTCGGCTGCCAGCGCCAGCGCAAAACCGCCGCCGGCCGCCGCGCCCTGCACCAATGCGATGATCGGCTGCGGACAGCGCCGCATCAGCATCACGATGTCGGCGATCCGGCGCTGCGAATCCAAGGACTCGGTGACGCCCGGCGGCTCCTGCCGCGTGGCACGGCGCGCCATGGCTTCCTTGAGATCGAGCCCGGCGCAGAAATTCTTGCCGGCGCCCTTCAGCACCACGAGGCGGGTGTCGCGGTTGCGCTGCAACTGGCCGAAATAGGCGTTGAGCGCGTCGACCAATTCGGGATTGAGGGCATTGAGACTGTCGGGCCGATTCAGCGTCACCCAATCGACGCCGTCGGCATGGTCGATCAACAGGGCCTTGGTCACGCCATTACTCCCGCAACTCGTTTTCTGTTACCCTGCGAAGCCAGGGCTTATTGTTTCGCCGATTGCGGCGGTCGTTGCAGCGCCGCTCCCCTTGTGGGAGAGGGATTGTTTGCGTTGGCTGCGATGTCTGCCCGGTGAGGGGTCGGACTCGCGGCACCCCCTCACCCGGCGAGCTTCGCTCGCCACCCTCTCCCACAGGGGGAGAGGGTTAGTTCGTGCTCGCTTGTCGCCGCCTAGCGCGGCGCCATCCGGATCGCACCGTCGAGACGGATGGTCTCGCCGTTGAGCATCGGGTTCTCGACGATCTGCACCGCGAGCGAGGCGTATTCCGACGGATCGCCGAGCCGGGCCGGATGCGGCACCTGGGCGCCGAGGCTCTTCTGCGCTTCCTCGCTCAAGCCCATCAGCAGCGGCGTCAGGAACAGGCCGGGCGCGATGGTCATGACGCGGATCTTCATCGAGGCGAGGTCGCGCGCCACCGGCAGCGTCATGCCGACGATGCCGCCCTTGGAGGCCGAATAGCCGGCCTGGCCGATCTGGCCGTCGAACGCCGCGACGGATGCGGTATTGATGCAGACGCCACGCTCCTCGCCGACCGTCGGCGCGTTCTGCATGCGCTCGGCGACGAGGCGGATGCAGTTGAACGAGCCGATCAGATTGACCTTGATGATGCGGGTGAAGTGATCGAGCGGATAGGCGCCGTTCTTGCCGACGGTCTTCACAGCGCCGCCGATGCCGGCGCAATTGACCAGCACGCGGATCGTGCCGTGGGCCGCCTCGGCCTTCTCGATCGCGGCCTTGACCGGAGCCTCTTCGGACACGTCACCCACACAGGCGACGCCGCCGATCTCGGCGGCCACCTTCTCGGCATTGTCCTTGTTCATATCGAGCACGGCGACCTTGGCGCCCTTGGCAGCCATCGCGCGCGCGGTCGCGGCGCCGAGGCCGGACCCTCCGCCGGTGATGAGAACGGAGACGTCTTTCAACTGCATCGTACAATCCCTTTCCTTGGGCGTTTTGGCTTGGCCTTGAAACCTGTGCCCGACCCGGACCCTGGCCCGATTCGAGACTGGCATTGATTGAGCCTGGAAATCCAGGCGGGGATCCTGGCTGGGGAGATCCTCGGAGCCAGAGCTTTGGCACCAGACCTTTGGCGTCAGATCCGCGAGGCTTGAGGCGAGAACCTTGGGGCCAGATCCTCGAGACGATGTCCTTGAGGCCAGATCCTTGAAGTGCGATTCTTGAAGAGAGGTCCTTGGGCGTTTCCCGATTGCTTCGGTTGTTCTTGAAACTAGTCTTTGGGCGTGTCCTTGGGCGTTTCCCCGACGTTCCGGATTATTGCTGTATCCGGTTCTCGCATTGATTCCTTGGGCGTTTCCCGTTGGCTTTTGTTCTTGAAGCTTATCCTTGGGCTTATCCTTGGGCGTGTCCCCGATTGTCCGGGTTGTTGTTTGATCCGGTTGAAAAAGAGTGTTGGGCGTTTCCTGGTCTTTTCTTGATTGGCTCAGTCGATCCTTGGGCATCGCCTGGAGTTTCTTTCGCCTGCCTCTTGCGGGCAGGTCCAAAACTGATCCTTGGGCGTTTCTTCGGCCGTTTCTTTTTAGTGTGGAATTATCCTTGGGCGTTTCCCGGTAGTTTCTTGTTGAGCCTTATTGAGTCTTCCAGTTGTCCTTGGGCCGTTTCTTCTTGTTGTTAGTCCTGCCTCACCCGGCGACTGCGCTCCGCTGTTTCGGCGCCAGCAGGCCGCCGAGGGTGAGTTGTTCGATATGAGCGATATAGGCGCGGCAGACGTCTTCGGTGATCGGGCCAACCCCGATCGCCCGCGACATTGCGTGCCGTCCGAAAAACAGGTGATCGCAGGCGCCGATCAGGCTGGTGTAGAACAGCACCGGATCGACCTTGCGGAATTCGCCCGACGCCACGCCTTCGGCGAGCAGCCGGCGATGGAAATCCAGCAAGGGTCCGACGAAAAACTTCGCCACCGCATCGGCGGCGTCGCTGCTCGACCCGTGCAGCAGATGATGGATCAGCCGGTTCATATAGGGGAACTGGTGATATGCCCGGATGATGCCGGAGATATGCAGTTTCAGTTTTGCGGCCGACGAGATCGGCTGCGCCAGCAGGTAATTGAGCTGCGAGGTCTCGTTGGCAGCATCGCGCGCCAACAGCGCCAGCATCAGGCCTTCTTTATTGCCGAAATGATACTTCACCAGCGCGGCGTTGACGCCGGATTTATGCGCGATGTCGGCAAGCGAGATCTCCACCGAATTGCGCTCGATCATGAGTTCGCCAGCCGCGACCAACAGCTTTTCGGCTGTGTGGTTCTTGCCGGTCGGGACCCGTGCCGCCGTGGAGATGTTCAATTGCGCTGCCATCGCCATCGCAGATAGCGCATGCCGGGCTCCCGCTCAAGCGTTTAATTGATCGATTGACTAAATCGTGCACCACCACTTAAATCCCGCGCATCCGCCTACCGGCAAGCCAATAAAACAGGGAGAATGCTCATGGCCGAGGCCTATATCGTCGCCGCCGCACGCACCGCCGGCGGCCGCCGGGGAGGCCGTCTTGCCGGCTGGCATCCGGTCGACCTCGCCGCCTCGGTGCTCGATTCGCTGGTCGAGCGTTCCGGCGTCGATCCGGCGGCGGTCGAAGACGTGTTGATGGGCTGCGTCGGCCAGGGTGGCGAGCAGGCGGTCAATGTCGGGCGCAATGCAGTGCTGGCCTCGAAGCTGCCGGAAAGCGTGCCCGGCACCTCGATCGACCGGCAGTGCGGCTCCTCGCAGCAGGCGCTGCATTTCGCCGCCCAGGCGGTGATGGCGGGCACCATGGATATCGTGATCGCGGCCGGCGTCGAGAGCATGACAAGGGTGCCGATGGGCTCGCCCAGCATTCTCGCCGCCAAGGCCGGCATGGGCAATTACAAGAGCCCGCGGATGGAGACGCTCTATCCCAACATCCAGTTCAGCCAGTTCAGCGGCGCCGAAATGATGGCGGAGAAATACGGGCTGTCGAAGGACGAACTCGACGAATTCGCTTATAACAGCCATCGGCGCGCGATCGCCGCGACGCAAGCGGGCCGGTTCAAGGACGAGATCGTGCCGCTGCAGATCACCCGCGCCGACGGCTCCACCGACACCCATCACATCGACGAGGGCATCCGCTTCGACGCCACGCTCGACGGCATCAAGGCGGTCAAGCTGATCCAGGAAGGCGGCAAACTCTCGGCCGCCTCCGCCAGCCAGATCTGCGACGGCGCCTCTGGCGTTATGATCGTCAATGAGAAAGGGCTCAAGCAGCTCGGCATCGCGCCGATGGCGCGGATCCATCATATGACCATGATCGGCGGCGATCCGGTGATCATGCTGGAAGCCCCCTTGCCGGCCACCGAACGCGCGCTGAAAAAGGCCGGCATGAAGATCGACGACATCGACCTGTTCGAGGTCAACGAAGCCTTCGCCTCGGTGCCGGCGGCCTGGCTGAAGACCACCGGCGCCAATCCCGCAAGGCTCAACGTCAATGGCGGCGCGATCGCGCTCGGCCATCCGCTGGGCGGCTCCGGCACCAAGCTGATGACCACGCTGGTCCATGCGCTGAAGCAGCAGAACAAGCGCTACGGCTTGCAGACAATGTGCGAAGGTGGTGGCATGGCCAATGTCACCATCGTCGAGCGGCTGTAGAAAGCGTCCCTAGAGGGCGTCCCTCATCCTGAGGAGCCCGGCGAAGCCCGAAGGGCGAAGTCGGGCGTCTCGAAGGATGAGGCCGACCATCCTCATGGTTCGAGACGCGCGCAAAGCTGCGCGCTCCTCACCATGAGGCGCCGAGGATGCGGCGCACTCCTTAGCCTGTGGTACCGCGTGACGGGTTGAGCCGACCGGCATCATCCCGCAAACTGAGCAACAACAAATCGAGCGGACCCATCCGCCAATATCGATCAATGAGGACTCGCCCATGACCCATCCGTCGATCCACGCCAAGACCCAGCCCGACAAAATCGCCTATCAGATGGCCGGCTCCGGCAAGGCCATCACCTATCGCGAGCTCGACGAGCTCTCCAATCAGGGCGCGCAGCTGTTCCGCGCGCTCGGTCTCAAGGCCGGCGATCACGTCGCGCTGCTGATGGAGAACCGGCTGGCCTTCATGGAGATCTGCTGGGCGGCGCAGCGCGCGGGCCTGTATTACACCGCAATCAGCCGCTATTTGAAGCCGGACGAGATCGCCTATATCGTCCAGGATTGCGGCGCCAAGGTCGTGATCACCTCGCCGAAGGGCGGCGAGGTGATCACACCATTGGTCGGCGCCGCGCCGGACGTCGCCTTCTTCATGGTCGACGAGCCCTCGCCGGGCTTCCGCTCCTGGGACCGCGAGGCCGGCGCGCAGCCGGCCAGACCGATCGCCGACCAGGTCGCCGGCTATGACATGCTGTATTCGTCGGGCACCACCGGCCGGCCCAAGGGCATCAAACGGGCCTCCGAGAACAATCCGATCGAACTGCCTAGTCCGTTCCTGAAAATCCTATGCGCCGACATGTGCGGGATGGACGCCGACAGCATCTATCTGTCGCCGGCGCCGCTGTATCACGCCGCCCCCTTGCGCTTCAACATGATGGCGATCACGCTCGGAGGCACCTCGATCATCATGGAATCCTTCGACGCCGAGGAATTCCTGAAGCTGGTGGAGAAGCACAAGATCACCACGTCGCAGCTGGTGCCGACGATGTTCGTGCGGATGCTGAAGCTGCCCGAGGAGGTGCGCGCGCGCTACGACGTGTCCTCGTTGAAGAGCGCGATCCACGCCGCGGCGCCCTGCCCGGTCGACGTCAAGGCCAAAATGATCGACTGGTGGGGACCAATCCTGATCGAATATTATGCCGGCTCCGAGGGCAATGGCGTCACGGTGTCGAATTCACAGCAATGGCTGAGCCATCGCGGCACCGTCGGCAAGGCCGTGGTCGGCAAGGTCAAGATTCTCGGCGAGACCGACGAGGAAATGCCGACAGGCGAGATCGGCACCGTGTATTTCGCCGACGCGCCGGTTTTCAGCTATCACAACGATCCGGACAAGACCAAGCGGGCTTATAACGACAAAGGCTGGTCGACGCTCGGCGATGTCGGCTATGTCGACGCCGAGGGCTTTCTCTATCTCACTGACCGCAAGAGCTACATGATCATCTCCGGTGGCGTGAACATCTATCCGCAGGAGACCGAGGACGTGCTGCTGACCCATCCCGACGTCGCCGACGTCGCGGTGTTCGGCGTGCCGAACGAGGAGATGGGCGAGGAGGTCAAGGCGGTGGTGCAGGTCCGCGACGGCGTCGCCGCCGACAAGGCGCTGGCCGACAGGCTGATCGTGTTCTGCCGCCAGCATCTGTCGCCGATCAAATGCCCGAAGAGCATCGACTTCGAAGCCGAACTGCCGCGCACGCCGACCGGCAAGCTGGTGAAGCGGCACCTGAAGGATCGCTACTGGCCCAAGCAGCAAACTGCGGCGTGAGCGGACGCCTCATCGCCGGCAGTCATTCCGGGGCGCGAGCCCTTGGGCGAGCGAACCCGGAATCCTGCTGCAGACCGCGCCGTCAGCGTCCTGTGCAAGGTTCCGGGTTCGCTCGCAGCTCGCGCTGCTCGCGCCCCGGAACGACGCATTCAATGGAAAGATCGCAAGCGTGACCGAGCCCGAATCGATTGGTGCGCTCCCCCTTCCTCCCGGCATCCGGTCGCGCTTCGTCGACGACGTCAACGGGCTGCGTGTCCATGTACTGGAGGCCGGCTATGAGAGCGAGGGCCGCCCCTGCGTGCTGCTGCTGCACGGCTTTCCGGAGCTGGCGTTCAGCTGGCGCAAGGTGATGCCGCAGCTGGCCGCGGCCGGCTACCACGTGATCGCGCCGGACCAGCGCGGCTATGGCCGCACCACCGGCTGGGACGCGGATTATGACGGCGATCTCGGCTCGTTCCGGCTGCTCAATCTGGTGCGCGACGCGCTGGGCGTGGTCGCGGCGTTCGGCTATCACCATGTCGACGCCGTGGTCGGTCACGATTTCGGCTCCTCGGTCGCGGCCTGGTGCGCGCTGGTGCGACCGGATGTGTTTCGCGCGGTGGCGCTGATGAGCGCGCCGTTTTCCGGACCGCCGCCGCTGCCATTCGGCATCGCCGATGCGCCGCAGCCGCCCAAGCCCGAAGATCCGGTGCATCGCGAGCTCGCCGCATTGCCGCGACCGCGCAAGCATTATCAATGGTACTACGCGACGCGCGAGGCCAATGCCGACATGCGCCAGGCCCCGCAAGGCCTGCATGACTTCCTGCGCGGCTATTATCACCACAAGAGCGCCGACTGGGCCGCCAATGCGCCCTCACCGCTGGCCGGCTGGACCGCAACCGAGCTGGCCAAGCTGCCGACCTATTATGTGATGGATCTGATCAAGACCATGGCGCAGACCGTCGCCGAGCAGATGCCCTCCCCGGCCGCGGCCTGCGGCTGGCTGCCCGACGACGAGCTCGCGGTCTATGCTGGCGAATATGCCCGCACCGGCTTCCAGGGCGGGCTGCAATGGTATCGCTGCGGCACCTCCGGCGCGTTCCTGGCCGAGCTTGAGACCTATGCTGGCCGCCGCATCGACGTGCCGTCCTGCTTCATCGCCGGCAAGCAGGATTGGGGCACATATCAGCGGCCGGGCGCGTTCGAGGCGATGCAGAGCACGGCCTGCAGCAACATGATCGGCTGCGACCTGATCGACGGCGCCGGCCATTGGGTGCAGCAGGAACAGCCGGATGAGGTCAGCCGGCTGCTGCTGCGATTCCTGGACAAGGCCGCGACCGGATCAGCCTGATCCGGCCGATCGCGGGCCACCCGCCGCGGTCGAAATTAAGAGTCCATCGCCCCCTCGCCTGGGCTATTCTGCGCGGCATGGGCGTTGCGACCTCGACCAGACCCCGATGATGCCACGATTGCCGATCCGCTCCGGCGCCGCCGCGTCGGTTGTCGCCCATCTAGCGCTGCTCGGGCTGGTGCTGGTGCTGGCCGAGGTGCATCCCTTCGCCACCGAGAAGGTCGAGACCATCGCGGTCGACGTGGTGACGCCCGAGGAGGCGCCGCCAGCTCCGGCGCCGGAAGTGACGCCGCCAACGCCGCTGCCGCTCGATCAGCCAACCCCATCGCCCACCGAGGCGGCAGCGCCACCGCCCGAACCTCCGCCTGAACCGGCGCAACAACCGCCCAAGCCAAAGGACGAGCCGCAGGCATCGGCCGCGCCGCCGCCGCAGGCCGATCCGAAACCGGAAGCAGCGCCGCCGCCGCCGGCGCTGCCACCCGCGATCCCGCAGCAGCCCGACCTCACCGTGAAATATTCGGTGTTGCTCGGCCTGCCGCCCAACACCGACTTCGACGCGCCGGCGGAAACCCAGGCCGATATCAGCGCCGATAGCGTCGCCGCGTTGCGGCGGCACCTGAAATCCTGCGCGGCGCTGCCGGCGACACTGTCGCCCGGCGACCCGGTCAAGATCGTGTTGCGAGTAGCACTCACCCCGGATGGCCGGCTGGCGCGGCCGCCCGACCTGATCCAGGGCAGCGCCTCGGCCAAGGGCCCGGCGCTGATGCATGGCGCAATCGACGCGCTAACCCGATGCCAGCCCTTCACGATGCTGCCGGCGGACAAGTATCAGGAATGGAAGGTGCTCGATCTCGGGTTCACGCCGCAGGATTTTCGCGGCGGTTAGCGGCGCGCGGAAACAGCGCTGTCACGTGGGCGCACGGATCGGTTGCTTGCGGCACTCCCGGAAATGCGCATCATCGCGGGCGCTGAATGTCACGCCCGCAACCCGCTCATCACACGGAGCCCGCCTTGACCGCATCGCCATGGAGTTTCGCCAGCGCCACCGAGTTGACCACCGCGCTGAAAGCCAAGAAGGTCTCCGCGGTGGAGCTGGCGCAGGACACGATCGACCGGATCGAGCGCCATGATGCGAAGATCAACGCGGTCTGCGTGCGCGATTTCGAGCGCGGCCTCGACGCCGCGCGCGCCGCCGACGCCGCCCTGGCGCGGGGTGAGAGCGCGCCGCTGCTCGGCATTCCGATGACGGTGAAGGAGAGCTACAACGTCGCCGGCACGCCGACGACCTGGGGATTTCCGGCACAGAAGGATTTCGTCGCCACCGAAGATGCGCTGGCGATCGCGCGGGTCAAGGCCGCCGGCGGCGTGATCCTGGGCAAGACCAACGTGCCGGTCGCGCTCGCCGACTGGCAGAGCTACAACGAGGTCTACGGCACCACCAACAACCCGTTCGATCTCGGCCGGACGCCGGGCGGCTCCTCCGGCGGATCGTCGGCCGCGCTCGCCGCCGGCTATGGCGCGCTGTCGCTCGGCTCCGATATCGGCGGCTCGCTGCGGGTGCCGGCGTTTCATTGCGGGATCTACGCCCACAAGCCGACCTTCGGGCTGTGCCCGGCGCGCGGCCACACCGCGCCGCCACTGCCGCCGCTGCCATTCGAGCGCGACCTGTCGGTGATCGGGCCGATGGCGCGCTCGGCCGCCGACCTGTCGTTGCTGCTCGACGTCATCGCCGAACCAGATCCGATCGAAGCCGGCGTCGGTTTCAGGCTGGCGCTGCCGGCCGCGCGCCATGCCGCGCTGAAGGATTTCCGGGTGCTGGTGCTCGACAGCCATCCGCTGCTGCCGACCGCGGCCAATGTCGGCGCGGCGGTGGCGACGCTGGCGGGGCAATTGGAGAAGGCCGGCGTCAGCATCACCCGCGGCTCGCCGCTGTTGCCGGACCTCGCCGTCTCGTCGCGGCTCTATATGCGGATGCTGCTGTCGTTCCTCGCCGCCTCCTTCGCGCCGGACGATTATGCCGGCGCGCAAGCCGCCGCGGCGGCGCTCGATGCCGCCGACACCAGCCTCGGCGCCGAGCGGCTGCGCGGCATCAGCCTCAGCCATCGCGACTGGCTGGCGGACAATGGCGCCCGCACCCGGCTGCGCGCGCAATGGCGCGAGCTGTTCACATCGTTCGACGCCGTGATCTGCCCGGTGATGCCGACGCCGGCCTATCCGCACGATCACAGCGAGCCGCAGGAATCGCGTCGCATCCGGATCGACAACGCCGATCATCCTTACGTTGACCAATTGGTGTGGCCCGGCATCGCCACCCTGCCCGGTCTGCCGGCGACCGCGATCCCGCTGACGCTGTCGGATGACGGCCTGCCGATCGGCGTGCAGATCGTCGGCCCCTGGCTCGAGGACCGCACGCCGCTGCAACTGGCCGAACTGATCGAACGCGAATTCGGCGGCTTCACGCCGCCACCGCTATTCGCGGATTGAGTTGCCGCGAGAGTCGGCTGCGCCACACGGCGTCGCCGAATACCCTGGTCATCATGCGTTCGGCGCATCGGCCTAACGCGGTCGGCGCGATTACACTTTGCCGGGAAATGGTCTAGACGACGCTGTCGTCAGTGTCGGCGATAACGCAAACTCTGGAGGCTTGAGTGGCAGTTGATCCGAAGCTGATCAAGGAAACGGCATGCGCCGTGGTCGACAAACTCAATGCGGGCGACGTGACCCCGCTGGATCTGCTCGACCTGTTGGAGGCGCGGATCGCCGAGGTCGATGGCGCGGTCAATGCGCTGCCGACGTTGTGCTTCGATCGCGCTCGCCAGCATGCCGCCGAGCTGATGAAGAAGCCGCTGGGCCAGCGCGGCGTATTGGCCGGAATGCCGATGCCGATCAAGGATCTGACCGCCGTGGCCGGCGTGCTGACCACGCAGGGCTCGCCGATCTTCAAGGACACCATCCCGACGCGCTCCGACCTGATGGTCGAAAATCTCGAGGCCAATGGCGCGCTGGTCTATGCCAAGTCCAACACCCCGGAATTCGGCGCCGGCGCCAACACCTTCAACGAGGTGTTCGGTGCGACGCGCAACCCGTGGGATACGTCACGCTCCGCCGCCGGATCGTCGGGGGGCGCCGCGGCGGCGCTGGCCAGCGGCACCGCCTGGCTGGCGCACGGCTCCGACATGGGCGGCTCGCTGCGCAATCCGGCGAGCTTCTGCGGCATCGTCGGGATGCGGCCGAGCATCGGCCGCGTCGCCCATACGCCGGCCGCCAAGATCGACCGCAATCTCGGCCAGCAGGGGCCGATGGCGCGCAATGTCGAGGATCTGGCGCTGCTGCTCGACGCGATGAGCGGCGAATACGCCGCCGACCCGGCGTCGCTGCCATCGCCCGCGACCTCGTTTCTGGCCGCCGCGCGGGCACGACAGCAGCCGCTGCGCGTGGCCTATTCGCCCGATCTCGGCATCACCCCGGTCGATCCGGAGGTCGCCGCCATCACCCGCAAGGCGGCGATGCGCTTCGCCGACGCCGGCGTCATTGTCGAGGAAGCCCATCCCGATTTGAGCGAGGCGCATGATTGCTTCCAGGTGCTGCGCGCCTACGACTTCGCCCTCAGCAAGGCCGCTCTGCTGCGCACCAAGCGCGACCTGCTGAAGCCGGAAGTGATCTGGAATATCGAGCAGGGCATGAAGCTGACGGTCGACGATCTGGCGCGGGCCGAGGCGCAGCGCGTGGCGATGTCGACGCGCACCCTCGCCTTCTTCCAGACCTACGACCTGCTGCTGTGCCCGGCCACCATCGTGGCGCCATTCCCGGTCGAGAACCGCTACGTCGCCGAATGCGCCGGAAAGACCTTCGACAATTATGTCGAATGGCTGGCGATCGTCTATGCGATCACGCTGGTGTGTTGCCCGGCGCTGTCGCTGCCCTGCGGCTTCACCTCCAGGGGGCTGCCGGTCGGGCTGCAGATGGTGGCGCCGCCGCGCGCCGACGCCAGGCTGCTGGCCGGCGCCGCAGTGCTCGAAGACATCCTCGGCCTGCGCGGCACCACGCCGATCGACCCGCGCCCGGCCCCCGCGGCGTAAGCCCCATCGCGGCGCTGGCGGACACCGCCCGCGCCGTGATAATCTGTGCCCAACATGCAGATCCGCCAGCGCAAGGCGGACGCCGCGACAAACACGCGGCAAGGAACAGGGGGAGGAACGCGATGTCGGGCGGACTCAAAATCCATGTCGATCAGGATAAGTGCCAGGGCCATGCGCGCTGCAAGGCGCTGGCGCCCGAGCTGTTTTCGCTCGACAAATATGGCAATGCCCACGAGATCGGCGACGGCACAGTGCCGGCCGACCTGACCGACAAGGCCTGGCTGGCCAAGACGAATTGCCCCGAAGCCGCGATCGAGATCGTCGAGGAGTAGCGCCACGCTGGTTGAACCGGCAGCGGCGGCAAGCCGCGCCAATCACGTCCGGAGGATACGTCGCATGACCGAGTTACTGTCCGTCACCGATTGGATTCACGACTTCGACCACACCGATCCGCGCTGGACCGAGGATCCCTATCCGATCTGGCAAGAACTGCGCGCCGCCGCCCCGGTGGTCCATACCGAGCGCTTTCTCGGGGTCTATATGCCGACCACCTTCGAGGCGGTGAAGGAGGTCTGCTACGACACCGATCACTTCTCGTCGCGCCGCATCATCGTGCGCAATGAGCGGCCCGAGACGGTGCAGCCGGCGCCGCCGATCACCTCCGATCCGCCCGAACACAAGCCGGCCAAGCGGCTCTTGCTGCCGCCCTTCACGCCCGACGCGGTGCGCCAGCTCGAGCCGCGGATCCGGTCGATCTGCAACGAGCTGATCGACGATTTCATCGAGGATGATGGCTGCGACGCCGCGGCGCAATATACCAAGCACATTCCGGTGCGCGCGATCGCCCATATGCTCGGAATTCCCGAGCAGGACAGCGACATCTTCATCAAATGGATCCACGAGATCCTCGAACTCGGGATCACCGACACCTCGATCCTGATGCGCGCGGTCGAGGAGATGAGCGTCTATTTCGCCGGACATATCGCCAAGCGCAAGCAGCACCCGACCGACGATCTGATCACGACGCTGATGAATGCCCGCGACAAGACCGGCCAGCCCTTGTCCGACGCCCATGTGCTGGGCTCGCTGCGGCTGCTGCTGATCGCCGGGATCGACACCACCTGGAGCGCGATCGGCGCCTCGCTGTGGCATCTGGCCAAGACCCCGGCCGACCGCGAGCGCCTGCTGGCGGAGCCGGAACTGCTGCCGACCGCGATCGAGGAGTTCCTGCGCGCCTATGCGCCGGTGACGATGGCGCGCGAGGTGATGAAGGAGACCGAGATCAGCGGCTGTCCGATGAAGCCGGGCAACATGGTGCTGTTGTCGTTTCCCGCCGCCAACCGCGATCCGTCGGTGTTTCCCGACGCCGACCAGGTCCGGATCGACCGCAAGGAAAACCCGCACGTCGCCTTCGGGCTCGGCATCCATCGCTGCGTCGGCTCCAATCTGGCGCGGATGGAAATGACCGTCGCGATCGAGGAATGGCTGAAGCGGGTTCCGGACTTCCGGCTCGATCCATCGCAGAAAGTCAGATGGTCGGAAGGCACCGTGCGCGGGCCGCGGGCGCTGCCGCTGCTGTTCGGCAAGCCAAGCTGAGCATCGGCGCGCGCACTACGCTCGCGGCGATCACCACGACAAGCTGACAAAGCCACGGGATAGCGCCCGGCGGCGGCGCTTTGGTATTGCCCTCTTGGCGAATTCCGTTAGCTTGAACGCTCATTCCTGGAGGCGAACATGGACACCGAGAAGAGTAGCGAATTGTCGACCCACGACGAGTCGGACAAGCCGCTGATGCATGTGCTGATCGATGCCGTGATCGATGGCGCCGCGGCGCTGACCAAATCCGCGGCCAAGACCGCCGCCGATACGGTGGCCGGCAAAGCCAAGCCGAAGTCGGCCCGGACCGGCAAACCGGCGGCGAAGAAGGTCAAGGCCGCGCCCCAGCCGTCGCCCGCGGTCGCCAAGCCCGCAACCAAGTCGCCGTCGAAGCCGGCCAAGAGCAGCGCCAAGAAGGCAACCAAGACAGCAAAGAAGGCCGTCAAGAAAGCCGTGAAGGCGGTCAAGGCCAAGACAGCCAAGGCAGGCGCCAAGACCGCGGCCAAAGCCAAGACCGTCAAGAAGACGGTGAAAAAGGCCGCCAAGAAGACCACCAAGGCCGCCAAGACGACCGCCAAGAAAGCATCCAAGGCTGCAAAGGCCGCGACCAAGTCTGCCAAGAAGACCGTCAAGAAGGCTGCAAAGAAGAGCACAAAGAAAAGCACGAAGCGCTAGGCAGCCGCGGTCACGAGGGCAACCGCCATGACCGACGACAACGAGCCGCCCAAGTCCAAGCTGACGCTCAGCAAGCAGCGCTGGGCGCGCGAGGGCAAGTTCCTCACCGGTCAGGTGGCGCGGCCGCAGGAGCAGCGGCTGCCGCCCGGACAGCATCTGACCCGCGACTGGCCGGTGCTCGACCTCGGCCTGTCGCCGCAGATTGCGCGCGAGCGCTGGCGGCTCGACGTCTATGGCGCGGTCGCCAATCCGCTGTTCTGGGACTTCGCCCAATTCACCGCGCAGCCGCAGGCGGACATCACCTCCGACATCCATTGCGTCACCACCTGGTCGCGCTACGACAATCAATGGCAGGGGCTGGCGACAAGCGAGTTGCTCGAGGCCTGCCAGCCGCATCCCGAGGCTCGTTTCGTGGTGCTGCATAGCCATGACGGCTACACCACCAATCTGGCGCTGGAGGATTTCGCCGCCGCGGACGCGCTGCTGGCCCATAGCTGGTCCGGGGCGCCGCTGGCCCAGGAGCATGGCGGCCCGGTGCGGCTGGTGGTGCCGCATCTGTATTTCTGGAAAAGCGCGAAGTGGCTGCAGAGCATCGAGTTCCTCGACGCCGATGCGCCCGGCTACTGGGAAGTGCGCGGCTATCACAACCGCGGCGACCCGTGGCAGGAGCAACGCTATTCGGGTGATTGAGCGTTCCGCAGGGACAGCTTCACGTTCGTCATTCCGGGATACGCTGCAGTCGGCGAGGCCGGCTGGAGCGCAGTCCCGGAATCCATACGCCGCAGTGCCGCGTATGCGTATCACCGTCGAGAGCATCTGCGCCAGGGGCTGGATTCCAGGTTCACTCGCAGCTTTGCTGCTCGCGCCCCGGAATGACGATACGAAACACAGACTGAAACGGAGCCAGCCATGCCGATCGAACGCTTTCAATTCCCCGGGATCGGTGGCCACCAGCTCTCCGCCTCGCTCGACCTGCCGGATGGCGAGCCCACGGCCTTTGCGCTGTTCGCGCATTGCTTCACCTGCGGCAAGGACGTGCTGGCGGCGCGTCGGATCGCTGCGCAGCTAACGGCGCATGGCATCGCGGTGCTGCGGTTCGACTTCACCGGGCTCGGCTCGAGCGAGGGCGACTTCGCCAATTCGACCTTCTCGTCAAACGTTGCCGATCTGGTGCTCGCCGCCGATCACCTGCGCGAGACCCGTCAGGCGCCGACGCTGCTGATCGGCCACAGCCTTGGCGGCGCCGCGGTGCTGGCGGCAGCCCACCGCATTCCCGAAGCCAAGGCGGTCGCGACGATCGCCGCGCCGTCCGATCCGGCGCATGTCACCGGGTTGTTCGCCGAACATATCGACGCCATCCGCCAGGATGGCAAAGGCGAGGTCGCGCTCGCCGGCCGCCCCTTCACCATCACGCGCGAATTCCTCGACGACATTGCCGAGCACAAGCTGCTGGATCGGGTGGCGTCGCTGCACAAGGCGCTGCTGGTGATGCACGCGCCGACCGACGACACTGTCGGCATCGACAACGCCACCAGGATCTTCGTCGTCGCCAAGCATCCCAAGAGCTTCGTCTCGCTGGCCGGCGCTGACCATCTGCTCAGCGACAAGCGTGACGGGCTCTATGTCGCCGACATGATCGCCGCCTGGGCGCAGCGCTATATCGAGCCGGTCGCGCCACCCGCCGTCGTTGGCGCGCCCGAGGTGCCGCGCCAGGTCATTGTGCAGGAGACCCGCGAGGGCAAGTTCCAGCAGATGGTGTCGGTGGGACCGCATCGCCTGCTCGCCGACGAGCCGGTCGCGGTCGGCGGGGCCGATTCCGGGCCGGGGCCCTATGACCTGCTCCTCGCCAGCCTCGGCGCTTGCACGGCGATGACAATGCGGATGTATGCCGAGCGCAAGGCGCTGCCGCTCGACCGCGTCACGGTGACGCTCAACCACGCCAAGCTCCACGCCGAGGACTGCGCCGAATGCGAGACCAAATCCGGCCTGCTCGACCGGATCGAACGGGTGATCGCGATCGAGGGCACGCTCGACGCCGAGCAGCGCAGCAAGCTGATGGAGATCGCCGACAAATGCCCGGTGCACCGCACCCTGCACTCCGAGATCAGCATCGTCACCCGCGCCGCGGATTGACGGCGCGCCGCGCCCGGCGCGATAGTACGGAAAACGGGAGTGTCGCATGCCCGCGGTCGCGCGCGTCGATCCGAAAACAATATTCTCGGCGGAGGAATGGGCCCGGCTGACGCGCCGCTCCTCACTGCGCGGCCTGTGGCTGGTGGCGCACGCCTGGGGCACCATCGCGGCTGCGATCGCGCTGGTGACGTGGTGGCCGAATCCGCTGACCTGGCTGGTCGCGGTGATGATCGTCGGCACCCGGCAACTCGGCCTCGCCATCCTGATGCACGAGGCCGCCCATGGCGGGCTGCACCGCAACCAGACGATCAATGAATGGATCGGGCAATGGCTATGCGCGGTGCCGGTCGGCGCCGATCTGGCGAGCTATCGCTCCTATCATCTGCAGCATCATAAATTCACCCAGCAGCCCGAGGACCCGGACCTGTCGCTATCGGCGCCGTTCCCGATCGGCAAGGACAGTTTCGCCCGCAAGGCGATCCGCGATCTCACCGGCCAGACCTTCGTCAAGCAGCGGCTGCCGTTGTTTTTATCGCTGTTCCGGCGCAAGGCCGCCGACGGCGAGGTCTCGCATGAAAGTTTCGTCGCCAGCGGCGCCGACAAGATGGCGCGGTTCCTCGGCTTCAATGCCGGGCTGTTCGTGCTGTTCTGGCTATGCGGCGCGGGCATCTGGTTCGTCGGCGTCTGGGTTGTGGCGATGGCGAGCTGGCTGCCGCTGGTGACGCGGGTGCGCAACATCGCCGAGCATGCCTGCACCTCGACCGGCCCCGATCCGTTCAGCCACGCCCGCACCACGCTGGCGTCGCCGCTGGAGCGGCTCTTGGTGGCACCCTATTGGGTCAATTACCACGCCGAACATCATCTGTTCATGTATCTGCCCTGCTACAATCTGCCGGGCGTGCACCGATTGCTGCGCGACAAGGCGCTGCTCGCACGCGTCGAGGTCGCGCCATCCTATCTCGACGTGCTGAGGCTGGCGACGGCGCGGGGCTGACGACGCCACTCGTCATTCCGGGGCGCGAACGGCGTCAGCCGTGAGCGAACCCGGAATCTCGCGGCAGCAAATTGCGCGACAGGCGCCCGGCGCAAGATTCCGGGTTCGCTCGGCCTGCGGCCTCGCGCATCGGAATGACAGGCGGAGTGGAAGCGCCGCGCTACGCCGCCCGCGCGCTCATGGTCAGCAGATCGTAGCGGGCCACCGGCTCGTCGTTCTGGTTGAACACCTCGACGTCCCAGCGCACCTCGCCATAGTCGGGTTTGCGCGCCGGCGATTTCTGCTTCACCGTCAGTTTCACCCGGATGGTGTCGTCGGGCGACACCGGCTTGAGGAAGCGCAGATTGTCGAGGCCGTAATTCGCCAGCAGCGGCCCGGGCGCCGGATCGACAAACAGCCCGGCTGCGAAGGCCAGAATGAGATAGCCATGGGCGACGCGGCCGGGGAAGAACGGATTGGCCTTGGCGGCGGCCTCGTCCATATGGGCGTAGAAATTGTCGCCGGTGAATGCGGCGAAGTGCTCGATATCGTCGAGCGTGATCGGCCGGCTGGCGGTCTCGATGCTGTCGCCGATCGCCAGATGATCATAATCGCGCTTGAACGGATGCTCGGCCGCCAGCGGCGCCGGCGCGCCTTTGCCCCACACCCCGGTCAGCGCCGCCAGCCGCGCCGGCGAACACTGCACCGCGGTGCGCTGCATGTAGTGAACCACGCTGCGCAGCCCGCCGAGCTCCTCGCCGCCGCCGGCGCGACCGGGGCCGCCATGCAACAATTGCGGCAATGGCGAGCCATGGCCGGTGGATTCGGCAGCGCAGTCGCGGTCGATGATCAAAAGGCGGCCATGCCACGGTGCGATGCCGAGCAGCACGGCTTCGGCGACCGCGCGGTTGTAAGTGAACAGCGAGGCCACCAGGCTGCCCTCGCCGCGCCGGATCAATTCGATCGCCTGGTCGACATCGTCATAGGCGATCAAAGTGGCGACCGGGCCGAAGGCTTCGGTGTCGTGAATCCGTTTCGCCGTCATCGGATCGGTCGCGCGCAGCAGCACCGGCGCGAGATAGGCGCCGGCCTTGCTATCGACGCCATCGGCGGCGGATTGCGCCGGATCGCCGAACACGATCTCGGCCTCGCTTTGCAGGATCGCAATCTGGGCGCGCACCGAGTCGCGCTGTCCACGGCTGACCAGCGGCCCCATCGCGTGATCGTCGCGGCGCGGATCGCCGAGCTTGACCTCGGCGAGTTTCGCCTGCAGCGCAGTGATCACCTGCCCTTCCAACGCGCGCGGCACCAGAATGCGACGGATCGCGGTGCATTTCTGCCCGGCCTTGACGGTCATCTCGCGCACCACTTCGCGGATGAACAGGTCGAATTCGGGCGCCTCCGGCGTCACATCCGGGCCGAGCATCGCGGCGTTCAACGAGTCGCGTTCGGCGATGAAACGGATCGAATGCCGGGCGATGTTGGGATGGCTGCGCAGCCTGTCGGAGGTTTCGATCGAGCCGGTGAAGGAGATGACGTCCTGGCCGCCCAGATGATCCAGCAGATCGCCGGTGCCGCCGCAGATCAGTTGCAGCGCGCCCTTGGGCAACAGGCCGGATTGGTGGATCAGCCGGACCAGCGCCTCGGCCACATAGGCGGTCGCGGTCGCGGGCTTGACGATCACCGGCACGCCGGCCAGCAGCGCCGGCGCCAGTTTTTCCAGTAGGCCCCAGCACGGAAAATTGAAAGCGTTGATATGCACGGCGACACCGCGCAGCGGCGACAGGATGTGCTGGCCGACGAAACCGCCGCGCTTTGACAGCGCTTCGACGTCGCCCTCGGTGACGAATTTGGCGTCGGGCAGATCGCGGCGGCCGCGCGACGCGTAGGCCGACAGCGTCATCAGCCCGCCGTCGATGTCGATGGCGTTGTCGCGGCGGTTGGCGCCAGTGTCGATGGCGAGCCGATAGAGCGGCTCCTTGCGCTCAGTGAGATAGGCGGCGAGCGCCCGCAGCAGATCGGCGCGCTGATGAAAGCTGAGTTGGCGCAGCGCGGGACCGCCGACCTCGCGCGCATACTTCGCCATCGCGGCGAAATCCAGCCCGGCGCTGGAGGCACGCGCCACGATGGCGCCATCGACCGCGCTGTCGATCCCGACAAATCCGCCGGCGGCCTCGACCCAGTGATCCAGCGCCAGGCTCTGCAAGGTGATGGTCATTCCTTCCTCCCGGTTTTTCTTGTCGCGCCCGAGGCCGAATTGACGCCAGTCGGGACCGTTGACACGATGGACGTGCCGGTGAATAATTGACTGACCGATCGTTTAATTCAAGAGGCTTGCAAGAGCCCGGACGTCAGGGAGGCAATCATGGACCAGGTCCTGATCGATGATCGGGGGGCGCGCCACGTCGATGCCCTGCTCGCCCAGCATGTCTGCGAGCCATCCGGGAGGGCGATGTGACCGTCACGGCAACCCTGTCGCCCGACGATCTGGCGCGCGCCTGCGCCGAGGCGATGTGGCAGGACGACCACGCCAGCAAGGGCCTCGGCATGGAGATCGTCGCGGTGAGCGCCGGCTCCGCGACGCTGGCGATGACCATCACCGCCGCGATGGTCAACGGCCATGGCATCGCCCATGGCGGCTTTATCTTCACCCTGGCGGATTCGGCCTTTGCCTTCGCCTGCAACTCATACGACGAGCGCACCGTGGCGGCGCAAGGCAACATCAGCTTCATCCGTCCCGGCAGGCTCGGCGATCGCCTCATCGCCCATGCGCGCGAGATCTCGCGCAGCGGTCGCTCCGGAATTTACGACATTCGCGTCACCTCGAACGGCGTCACCATCGCCGAGCTGCGCGGCCATTCCCGCAGCATCGGCGGCGCGTTGCTGCCGTCCGAACCCAACCCAAATGCTGACAAAGGATGACGGCGATGGCGTCAGGCAATCCGCAAATCAAGTCGGCATCGCATTACACGCCGCTGCTCGACGACGCCGAGCGCGCCTCGCGCGACGAGATCATGGCGTTGCAGCTCAAACGGCTGCGCTGGACGCTGCAACACGCCTACGACAATGTCGCGCATTACAAAGCGGCGTTCGACGCCAGGGGCGTGCATCCGTCGGATCTCAAGCAGCTGTCGGACCTTGCCAATTTTCCGTTCACGGTGAAAACCGATCTACGCGACAACTACCCGTTCGGATTGTTCGCGGTGCCGCGCGAGCAAGTCGTGCGCATCCACGCCTCGTCCGGTACCACCGGCAAGCCGATCGTGGCCGGCTACACCCAGGCCGACATCGAGACGTGGTCGACCGTGATGGCGCGCTCGATCCGCGCCGCCGGCGGCCGCAGCGGCATGATCATGCACAACGCCTATGGCTACGGCCTGTTCACCGGCGGGCTCGGGGCGCATTACGGCGCCGAGAAGCTCGGCTGCACCGTGGTCCCGGTGTCGGGCGGCATGACCGAGCGGCAGGTGCAGCTGATCAATGATTTTCGCCCCGACATCATCACGGTGACGCCGAGCTACATGCTGGTGATCCTCGACGAGTTCAAGCGGCAGAAGCTCGATCCGCGCAAATCATCGTTGAAATTCGGCATTTTCGGCGCCGAGCCCTGGACTAATGCGATGCGCGCCGAAATCGAGCAGGCCTTCGACCTCGATGCCACCGACATCTATGGCCTGTCCGAAGTGATCGGACCCGGCGTCGCGCAGGAATGCATCGAGACCAAGGATGGGCTGCATGTCTGGGAGGATCATTTCTTCCCCGAAGTGGTCGATCCCGACAGCGGCGCCGTGTTACCCGAAGGCGAGAAGGGCGAGCTGGTGTTCACCTCGCTGACCAAGCAGGCGTTCCCGATCATCCGCTATCGCACCCGCGACCTGACCCGGTTGCTGCCGGGCACGGCGCGACCCGGAATGCGGCGGATGGAAAAGATCACCGGCCGCTCCGACGACATGATCATCTTGCGCGGCGTCAATGTGTTTCCAACCCAGATCGAGGAAGTGCTGCTCGGCACCCAATGGTGCGGCGGCCATTTCGTCATCGAGCTGACCCGCAGCGGCCGGATGGACGAAATGACCGTGCTGGCCGAGGCCCGCCCCGAGGCCTGGGACGGCGCCGGCATGATGCCGCACGCCGAACGCGTCGCCGCCTATATCAAGAACACCATCGGCATCACCGCGGCGATCAAGGTGGTGGCGCCCGACACGCTGGAGCGCTCGCTCGGCAAGGCAAGGCGGGTGTATGACAAGCGGCCGAAGGAGTGAGCGATGCGTGATCGATGAGCTGCGGTTGTCCCTCCCCTTGCGGAGGCCGGGGTGCGGCGCGCACCGCGCTTGTGGCCACCCCCACCCGACCCGGCTTCGCTGCGCTCCGCCGGGCCACCCTCCCCGCAAGGGGGAGGGATAAGAGGGCGGGCGCGCCGCCTTCAGGACCGATCTACAGATGATCGTAGTCCACCACGACCTTGTCGGTCAGCGGCCGCGCCTGACATGTCAGAATGAAGCCGGCCTGGGTTTCCCACGGCTCCAGCGAGTAGTTCAGCTCCATCCTGGCCTCGCCCTCGACCAGCTTGGCGCGGCAGGTCGAGCACATGCCGCCCTTGCAGGCGAAGGGCAGGTCCATGCCGGCGCGTAGCGCGGCGTCGAGGATCGACTCTCCTTCTGCGACGGGGATCTCGCGGGTCTTGCCGTCGATGGTCAGCGTCGCCATCGCCTTCGGCGGCGCGCCAGGCACGATCGGCGCTTTCGGCCGCGGCTTGCCGCCGAGGCCGGAGACGAAGCGTTCGACATGGATGCGATCCTCGGCGATGCCAAGGTCGCGGCAGGCCGCCTCGACGTCGTCGCTCATTCCGGTCGGGCCGCAGATGAAGACGTGATCGACGCTCGACGCCGGCACGATCGCGCGCAGCAGCAGCTTGACCTTCTCGGCGTCGAGCCGGCCCTGCATCACGGGGACGTCCTGCTCCTCCTGCGAGATCACATGGAACACCGACAGCCGCTGCATGTGGCGGTCCTTGAGGTCTTCGAGCGCGTCGCGAAACAGGATGTGATCCGTCGAGCGATTGCCATAGAACAGAAAGAACCGGCTATGCGGCTCGCGCGCCAGCACGCCCTTGAGCAGCGACAGGAGCGGGGTGATGCCGGATCCGGCGGCGAAGCCCACATAGGTGCGGACGTCGTCCGGCGCGTGCGCGACGCCGAACCGCCCGGTCGGCGTCATCACCTCGATGCTGTCGCCGGTCTTCAGCTCGTCGTTCGCCCAGACAGAAAACGCGCCGCCATCGACCTTCTTCACCGCGATCCGCAATTCGCCGTCGTCGGGACCGGAGCAGATCGAATAGGAGCGCCGCACCTCCTCGCCGTCCATCTGGGTGCGCAGGGTCAGATATTGCCCCGGCGCGAAGCGATAAAGATCGGCGAGCTCGGGCGGAATCGTGAAGGCCAGCGAGATCGCGTCGCTGGACTCGCGGCGCAGGTCGCTGATGGTCAGCGGATGAAAACGGGGAATCGATGCGGCGATGTTCATGGTCAATGACACTTGAAGTAGTCGAACGGTTCACGGCAGGCCTTGCAACGCCACAGCGCCTTGCAGGAGGTCGAGCCGAATTCGGACAGCACCTCGGTCTCGAGCGAGCCGCATTGCGGACACGCCACCTGCTCGACGCCGAACAATGCGCGGCGGCCGGACGCCGGCTGCGGCGGCGCGATGCCGTAATCCTGCAGTTTGCGACGACCGTCGTCGCTCATCCAGTCGGTGGTCCAGGCCGGCGCCAGCACGATGCGGACCCGGGCGTCGGCAAAGCCTTCGCGCGCCAGCGCCAGCTCGACCTCCAGCGCGATCATGGTCATCGCCGGGCAGCCCGAATAGGTCGGCGTGATCGCGACCTCGACCTTGCCGTCATGCACCGAGACGTCGCGCAGCACACCGAGATCGGCAATGCTCAACACCGGGATTTCTGGATCGACCACGCTTGCGGCGGCGTCCCAGGCGCGCTGGCGCAGGTCGCAATCGCTGAGTGCGAGCGTCACCATGTCAGCCCCGGAAAGGCCCGCTGGGTATATTGCAATTCGGCCAGCAGATGGCCGAGATGTTCGCTGTGGCGGCCGGCGCGCCCGCCCTGCTGCATCCAACCATTGCTCGGCACGGCGAGCGTCGCCTCGGTCAGCACCGCGGAAATCGTCGCGGTCCATTGCGCGCGCAGGCTGGCCGGATCGATGGCGATGCCGGCATCGATCAGCCCGCGCTCGCCGGCGTCGGCCTCGAACATCTCGCCGGTGAACGCCCACAGATGTTCGACCGCCTGCTGCGCGCGGTCATGGCTCTCATCGGTGCCGTCGCCGAGCCGGATCATCCATTCGGCGGCATGGCGCAGATGATAGGCGCTCTCCTTTTCGGATTTCGCCGCGATCGCCGCCAGCGTTGGATCGTTGGAGGCCATCATCGCCCGCCAATACGGATCGGCGAAGGCCGAGTAGAACAATTGCCGGGTGATGGTGCGGGCGAAATCGCCATTGGGCTGTTCGGCCAGCAGCAGATTGCGGTACTGCCGCTCGTCGCGCAGATAAGCGAGGCGATCCTCGTCATTGCCTTTGCCTTCAACTTTGGCGGCGTATTGATAGAGTTCGCGGGCCTGGCCGAGCAGGTCGAGCGCGATATTGGCCAGCGCCATGTCCTCCTCCAGCATCGGCGCATGTCCGCACCATTCCGACAGCCGATGGCCGATGATCAACGCGTCATCGGCGCGGCGCAGCGCGTAGGTGAACAGCGGGTCGTCGGCGATCTCGATCGAGGTGGCGGGCATGCTTGATCAACGTCCTTGTGCCGATAAGCTGGAACGGTTGCTCCGTCATTGCGAGGAGCTCTTGCGACGAAGCAATCCAGTCGTCGCTTGCAGCCCCTGGATTGCTTCGCTGTCGGACGGCGCGATGCACCGGCCTCGGCTCGCAATGACGACGACGAGACTCACATATGCCCGACCTCGTCGGGCACGTCGTAGAAGGTCGGATGGCGATAGATCTTGGATTCGGCGGGCTCGAACAGCATCTCCTTGTCGGCCGGGTCCGAGGCGGTGATGGCGTTCGACGGCACCACCCAGATCGACAGCCCCTCGCCGCGCCGCGTATAGAGGTCGCGCGCGGCCTGCAGCGCCAGCGTGGCATCGGGCGCGTGCAGCGAGCCGACATGTTTGTGCGCCAGCCCGTTCCGGCTGCGAATGAAGACTTCCCACAGCGCCATGTTGGGCGTGCTCATCAAAACCTCCCTGACCTGTCGTGACGCGGCTTTAAGCCGCTTGTCTGTTCTTGCGCTTGGCTGCGTAAGCGACCGCCGCCTCGCGCACCCAGGCGCCGTCGTCATGGGCCTTACGCCGCGCCGCCAGCCGATCCTTATTACAGGGACCATTGCCGGCGAGCACCTGGTTGAATTCGTCCCAATCGATGGCGCCGTAGCGCCAATGCCCGGCTTCATCCTTGGTCATGGCGGGATCCGGGATCGTGAGGCCGAGATAATGCGCCTGCGGCACCGTGGCATCGACGAATTTCTGCCGCAGCTCGTCATTGGAAAAGCGCTTGATCTTCCAGCGCGTCGAGGCGTCACTGTGCTGGCTGGCCTGATCGGGCGGGCCGAACATCATCAGGCATGGCCACCACCAGCGATTAAGCGCATCCTGCGCCATCGCCTTTTGCTCGGCGGAGCCGCGCGCCAGCGTCAGCATGATCTCGTAGCCCTGGCGCTGATGGAACGATTCTTCCTTGCAGACCCGGATCATCGCCCGCGCATAGGGGCCGTAGGAGCAGCGGCACAGCGGGATCTGGTTCATGATCGCCGCGCCGTCGACCAGCCAGCCGATCGCGCCGATATCGGCCCAGGTCAGGGTCGGGTAGTTGAAGATCGACGAATACTTCGCCTTGCCGCTCAGCATCAGGTCGACCAGTTCCTCGCGCGAGGAGCCGAGCGTCTCCGCGGCGGCGTAGAGATAAAGGCCATGACCGCATTCGTCCTGCACCTTGGCGAGCAGAGCGGCCTTGCGGCGCAGCGACGGCGCGCGGGTGATCCAATTGCCCTCCGGCAGCATGCCGACGATTTCCGAATGGGCGTGCTGCGAGATCTGCCGCGTCAGCGTCCGGCGATAGGCCGCCGGCATCCAGTCATTCGGCTCGATCCGCTCCTCGGCGTCGATCCGCGCCTGAAACCGCGCCGCGCGGCCGGCATCCTCGAGGCTGCGGTCATCGCCATCGGAGCTGTTGAGCGCCTGGGTGTACATCACCGATCTCCTTGAGCCGGGCAACGTGGTGGAATATAATTGACCAATTGGACGGTCAATGCAAGGCTGCCAACGGGCAATAGGCGGTTCGTTTGTGACGCACTGCGGCAGGAAGGTTGAGCGCGGCATGGCGCGAACGCGAGCGAATGACTACGACCAGAAGCGGCTCGGAATTCTGAGCCGCTCGGCAAAACTATTCGCCGAGCACGGCTATACCGGCACCTCGATCACCATGATCGCCGACGCCTGCGGCGTCTCCAAGGCGCTGATGTATCACTATTACAGCTCCAAGGACGCGGTGCTGTTCGACCTGCTGTCGGATCATCTGCAACAGCTCCTCGCCGTTGTGGATAGTGCGGCGGCGTCGGAGGGCGACGCCGAACAAAGGCTGTTTGCGATTTCGGCCGCGCTGCTCGAAGCCTATCGCGGCGCCGATGCCGAGCATCAGGTGCAGATCTCGAGCCTGAAGCTGCTGCCGCCGGCGCAGCAGGAATCACTGAAGGCGCTGGAACGCCGGATGGTCGCAGTGGTGTCGGACGCCATCGCCAACGCGGTCCCCGCCGCCGCCGACAAGCCGGAGCTGTTGAAGCCGCTGACGATGTCGCTGTTCGGCATGCTGAACTGGCACTATCTGTGGTTTCGCGACGGCAAGGGCATCACCCGCGAGACCTACGCCAGAATGGTCACCGGCCTCGTCGTCTCCGGCGCCGAACCGGCGATGGCGGCGATCGCGCCGGGCATGATGCCCAATGGCGCGCCGGTGCGAAAGAAGGCCGACAGGTCACGCGCGGCGCTGGCCGGGCGCGCCGGCTAGCGCCGCGACCGGCGCCTCAGGCGTCGAACATGATCACGCTGCGCACCGTCTTGCCGGCCTTCATATTGGCAAAGCCTTCGTTGATCTCGCTCAGCTTCAGCCGCGCCGAGATCCAGTCATCGAGATGCAGCCGGCCGCGCAGATAGAATTCGACCAGTCGCGGCATGTCGACGCGGAAATGGTTGGAGCCCATCGACGAGCCCTGGATGCGGCGCTCGCGTAGGAAGTCGAAGCCGTGTAGCTCGATCTTCTGGCCGAACGGAATCATGCCGACAATGGTCGCGGTGCCGCCGGGCGCCAGCATCGCGAAGGCCTGCTCGGCGGTCTCCTTGCGGCCCAGAACCTCGAAGGCGTGATGGACGCCGCCATTGGTCAGATCGCGGACCTGCTGCACCACGTCGCCATTGGCGGGATCGACGATATCGGTGGCGCCGAGCTTGGTGGCAAGCTGCAGCTTTGCCGGATTGGTGTCGATGGCGATGATACGCCCGGCGCCGGCGATCTCGGCGCCGTTGATCGCCGCCATGCCGACGCCGCCGCAGCCGATCACCGCGACGGTTTCGCCCGGCGCAACCTTGGCGGTGTTGACCACCGCGCCGAAGCCGGTGATGACGCCGCAGCCGATCAAAGCGGCGAGATCGAGCGGCATGTCGCGGCGGATTTTGACGATGGCGTTTTCGTGCACCAGCATCTGCTCGGCGAAGGAGGAGAGATTCAAGAACTGATTGAGCTTTTCCGAGCGCGCCCAGCTCAAGCGGTTGGAGACGCCTGGCAACAGCTTCACCGTGGTGTCGGTGCACAGCACCGGCCGCCCGGTCGAGCAATTGTCGCAGGTGCCGCAAAACACCGAGAGGCAAGTGACGACATGATCGCCCGGCTGCACGTAGGTGACGTCGGAGCCGACCTGCTCGACCACGCCGGCCGATTCATGGCCCAGCACCGCCGGCAGCGGATGCGGATACAGCCCCTCCATGAAATGCAGATCGGAATGGCACAGCCCCGCCACCGTGGTGCGGATCAGCACCTCGCGCGGCCCTGGCTTCTGCACGCTGACGTCTTCGATCACCAGCGGCTTGTTGACTTCGTGGAGTACGGCGGCCTTCATCGGTGTTTCCTCGCTTCATTGATTTGTTTTTGTAGTTCAGCGTAGGTCCGTCATTGCGAGCGAAGCGAAGCAATCCAGGGCGACAAGGAAAGACTGGATTGCTTCGTCGCTGCGCTCCTCGCAATGACGTCGACAAGCATGGGCATCACGCCGTCAGCAGCGCTCCCACCTCCTTCATGCCGGCGGAATCGTCGCCGAGCAGCAATTCGGCGATGGCGAATTCGGTGGCGCCGTTGCTGAGCGCGAACGGATCGGGCGCGTGCAGGCGATGATCGACCACCAACCGCGACAGCAGCACCCGGCGGGCGTCGCCACGCATCGCGTCGATCCGCGCGCCTTCCCAGGCTAACGCCACCGCGCTGGCGACATGATACAATGTGCTGGTGGCGCGGCGCGCATCGGCCTCGTTCTCGGCACGCCCGGCGACCTCGCGGGCAAAGCCAATCGATTGGTCGACCAGAGCGCGCAGCCGGTCGCGCCAGGCCTGGGGCACGCTGGCGCAATCATCGAGCCTGGCATGCAGATCGGCGGCCAGCGCCGATTCCGCGCCGTGGCGGCCGACGGCGCGCTTGAGCGCGTCGATCGCCACGATATTGCCGGTGCCTTCCCAGATCGAGCCGAGATGGGCGTCGCGCAACAGCCGCGCGGTGGCGAATTCCTCGACATAGCCGATGCCGCCGCGCATCTCCAAAGCGTCGCCGCAGACCTTGCGGGCGTCGCGGGTGGCGCGGAATTTCAGCGTCGGCGTCAGAATCCGCAGCAGCGCCGCGGCGTCCTGGCTGCCGGCCTCGGCGCGATCGAGCGCGTCGGCGGTGAGGAAGCTCATCGACAGCGCCTGCTCGGTCGCCAGCATGATCTTCAGCAATTGCCGCCGCGCCAGCGGCAGATCAACGATGCGGCTACCGAACACCACGCGGCCGCGCGCCACCGCCATGGCATCGTGCTGCGCGCGGCGCATCAAGGCGGTCGACTTGACGCCGTTCGACAGCCGCGACGAATTCACCATCTCGGCCATCTGGGCGAAGCCGCGGTCGAGTCGGCCGACCGCGTAGGCGATCGCGCCTTCCAGCTTGATCTCGCCCGAGGCCATCGAACGGGTGCCCAGCTTGTCCTTCAGCCGCACGATCCGATAATAATTGGGCGCGCCGTCGTCGAGAAAGCGCGGCATCAGGAACAGGCCGACGCCGCGGGTGCCGGGGCCAGCGCCTTGCGGCCGCGCCAGCAGCATCACCACTTTGGCGTCGGCATTGGAGCAGAACCATTTCTCGCCGGTGAGGCGCCAATGATCCCCCTCCTGCACCGCGGTCGTGGTCAGCGTGCCGACGTCGGAGCCGCCCTCCTTCTCGGTCATGAACTGACCGCCTTGCGTCAGCTTGGTGATGTCGGTCTGGGTCAGGCCGTCGAGATATTTCTCCTTCAGCGCGGCGTCGCCGTAGTTCGACAGCAGCTTGGCGGCGCCGTCGGTGACGTTGATCGGGCAGCCCATGCCGAATTCGGCTTGGTTGAACAGGAAGGTGAAGGCGTGCTTGGCCACCACCGGATAGGTGTCGGGCCAGCCCATGATGCCCTTGCGGTGCGACAGCGCGTGAATACCGAACTCGCCGAAGGCGGCGTCCTCCAGCTCGCGATAGGCCGGGTGATACTCGATATATTGCGCGTCGCGGCCGAAGCGGTCGCGCTGATGCAGCACCGGGCCGTGACGGTCGGCGAGCCGCGCCGCCTCGTCGAGCGGACCGCCGCATAGCGCGCCAAGCCGGTCGAGATGCGGTTCGATATGGGCAAACAGCTTGGCCGGCAGATGGATGCGCAGCAGATCGCTCAGCGCCGGATCGGCGCGGTAGAAATTCATGCCCGAAGTATCGGGCGCGATCAGATTGGCACGCGCCGGCGCATCGATCGTCTGCTGAATCCTGTTTCCTGCCAACATTTGTGACCTTTTATTTGTTATGGATCGGTCCGGGCCAAGTGAGCCACAAAGGAACCCAGGAATGCAATCGCCGGACGCTTCAATTTCGACACCTATCGCATTTGGGCGCTGAAATGCCGCCTTGCTCGGGCAATCTGGTGATGCTTTCACGACAGGAAAATCGGCATCTTTTGCCGCAACGTCAATCATTTCACCTGACGGAATTGGCGTTGAGGCTTCCACGCCGATCCTGACCAACGATGAGAAGGGAAACGCCCGTGAATCTTCCAAAGTACCAAACCGCGCTGATCGTCGGCGCCGGCGATGGGCTCAGCGCGTCGCTGGCGCGGCTGTTCGCGCGCCAGGGCCTCAAGGTGGCGCTCGCCGCCCGCAACGCCGACAAGCTCGCCGCGCTCTGCGCCGAGACCGGCGCCAGCGCTTATGCGTGCGATGCCACCGATGCGGGCGCGGTCGAGCGGCTGTTCGGTGAGGTCGAGCGCGATCTCGGCGCGCCCGATGTCGTGGTCTACAATGCCAGCGGCCGCGCTCGCGGCGCCTTTGTCGATCTGGTCGCCGCCGATGTCGCGCAGGCGATCGCGGTCTCCGGCTTCGGCGGCTTCCTGGTGGCGCAACAGGCAGCGCGGCGGATGCTGCCGCAGGCGCATGGCGCGATCCTGTTCACCGGGGCCTCGGCCAGCGTCAAGGGCTATGCGCAATCGGCGCCGTTCGCGATGGGCAAATTTGCGCTGCGCGGATTGGCGCAAGCGATGGCGCGCGAATTGTCGCCGCAGGGCATTCATGTCGCGCATTTCGTGATCGACGGCGGCATCCGCAGCACGGCGCGACCGGAGCGGATGGAGCCCGCAGGCCGACCGGATTCGATGCTCGACCCCGACGCCATTGCGCTCAGCTACTGGAACGTGCTGCAGCAGCCGCGCAGCGCCTGGAGCTGGGAGCTGGAGCTACGGCCCTGGGTCGAGAAATTCTAGCCGCGCCGAACCGTTCAACCAGCGAACGCGGACCAACCGCGCAAGGAAAACCATGTCCAGCACCGAGACCACCATCGACACCGGCACCGACGAATTATTGTGCGTGGTGCGCAACCGCGTCGCCATTATCACCCTGAACCGGCCCGAGGCCCGCAACGCGCTGTCGGATCGGCTGACGCCGGCGTTGCGCAGCATGATCAAGAGCTGCGGCGAGAATCCGGAGATCGGCGCCCTGCTGATCACCGGCGCCGGCACCGCGTTCTGCGCCGGCGGCGACGTCAAGGGCATGGGCGCACATCGCGATCCGGCGCGGCAGGCGATGTCGCTCGACGACAAGGTGGCGGATCTGCAGGAGCGCCAACGTCTGCTGACCGGCGCGCTGGTATCGGTGCGCAAGCCGACCATCGCGGCGCTTCCGGGCGCCGCCGCCGGCGCCGGGCTCGCGATCGCGATGGCCTGCGATATCCGGATCGCGGCGGAATCCGCGTTCGTCACCACCGGTTATCTGCGGGTGGCGCTAAGCGGCGATTACGGCATCGCCTGGCTGCTGACCCGGCTGGTCGGCACCGCGCGGGCGCGCGAACTGATGTTCACCGCCGAGAAGGTCGATGCGCGGCGCTGCGAGGCGATCGGGCTGGTCAATCGCGTGGTGCCGGACGATCAATTGCAAGCCGCGGCGTTTGCGATGGCGCAGGCGATGGCGGCGGGACCGACGCTGGCGCTGCGCTACATGAAAGACAATCTCGACGAGGCACTGGCATTCGACTTTGCCACCGCGCGCGACCACGAAGCCGAACGGCTAATACGCGCCACCATGACGGCCGATCATCGCGAGGCGGTGCAGGCCTTCATCGACAAGCGCGCGGCAGTGTTCCAGGGGAAATGAAAGGTCAGCGCGGCCTCGCCTCGCCGGTCGCGGCGAGCCGCCAACTGGCGCAAGGGATCTGCTGCGGCGCGAAGGCGATGGCTTTTTCCAGCCGCACCTGCTTCCAGTCGCCGGGGAAGTGGCTGAAGGCAAAACCCATCTTGCGCGCCAGACCCAGCGTCGCGCCGTTGGAGCGCAGCGTATCGCCGAACAGCCGCACGGCGCCGAGCGCCGCGGCTCGGCATTGCAGATTCGACAGCAACGCCGTGCCGATGCCGTGGCCGTGCCAGCGGTCGGCGACCGAAACGCCGAATTCGACGCTCGCCGCCTCCGAATGATAGGCGTAGCGGACCTCGCCTATGATGGCGTCGTCCTCGCCGCGCGCCACGGTCGCCAGCACCGAGTAGCTTCCGCCGTCGCCGGCGCGGACAAATTTGTCGAGCTGGGTCTGCGGCAATTCCGGCGCCGCGCCCATCAGCCGATTGTAGCGCGAGCCCGCTGACAACGAACGAAAGTAGTCCCGCAGCGCGGCGGCGTCGGCCGGCTCGGCGAACCGCAGCGAAAGTTCGGCTCCGGTCCGCAGCAACACCACGTCGGTGTATCGGCCGAGGTCGGCGAGATTCAATGCCAGCATCGAACGCTCCCTGCGCTGCGCCAGTTCGGTGGCGTCAGCCGCGCCAGAACGGCTTCTCGGCCTCGAACATCATGTCGCTCCACGAAATTCCGAGATCGTGCATGTCCCGCTCGGAAAGCTTCGCCAATTCGTGCCGCTGCCGTTGCCGGTCGCGCCAGGTCTGCAGCACCGCCCGGAGCAGCCCGAGAGAACTGAGGTCATGATGATTTGTCATCGTATGGTCTGAGCATGTGGACATCGTCGCCTCCAGAAACTAAGCTATGGTGTCGTTTATCGCCGTGATGTCGCCGCGCGACAAACGACACTTTGTCCCCGTTCGGATGAGTTTTTCTCATGATTGAGACCGTCGTCACGCAACCAGGCCGGGGCCGATGACCGCCCGCCTACCGTCGCTGAACGGCTTGCGCGCCTTCGAGGCCGCGGCGCGCCATCTCAGCTTTACCGAAGCCGCGGTCGAGTTGAACGTCACCCAGACCGCGATCAGCCATCAGATCAAACGGCTCGAGGATGAACTCGGGGTCCGGCTGTTCATCCGGCAGAATCGTGCGCTGGCGCTGACGCCACAGGCCCGCGACTACCTGCCGGGCATCCGCGCCGCGTTCAACGATCTGCGGCTGGCCACCGACCGGCTGCTGCGCAAGGACGACAACGTGCTCACCGTCAGCACGCTGGCGTCGCTGGCGGCGAAGTGGCTGCTGCCGCGGCTGTCGGCGTTCCAGGAGGCCCATCCGGGCATCGACGTGCGCATCACCACATCGCGGGCGCTGGTCGATTTCAAGGCCGGCGACGTTGACGCGGCGATCCGCTATGGCCGCGGCCAGTGGCCGGGCCTGCGCGCCGACTGGCTGATGGCGGACCAGCTGTTTCCGGTGTGCAGCCCGGCGCTGCTGCGCGGCGGCCGGCCGCTGCAATGCCCCGAGGATCTGGCGCAGCACACGCTGCTTCACACCAGCGGCGGCTATGACGACGACTGGCGGCTGTGGCTGACCGCAGCGGGCCAGCCGGCCACGCTGTCGAAAGCGCCGGGCCTGTCGTTCGACCTGATTCTCGTGACCGTGCAGGCGGCGATCGATGGGCTCGGCGTCGCGATGGGCCGCACATCCTATGTCGAGGCCGACATCGCCACGGGCCGCCTGGTGGTGCCGTTCAAAATCAGGTTGCCGGATGAATGGGGGTTCTATCTGGTATCACCCAAGGCGAGCGCGGATTCGCCGAAGCTGTCGGCGTTCCGGCAATGGCTGACGGCGTCGATGCGCCAGGCCTCCGAGACGGCCTGAGATCGGGAGAGCGATGATGATGCAGGAATTGGTGCCGCTGGCCGAAAAGGTGGCAATCAAGCTGATCGCGCAACGCCAGACCATTGCGATTGCCGAATCCTCGACGGGCGGGCTGATCTCGGCGGCGCTGCTCGCGGTGCCCGGCGCCTCGGCCTATTTTCTCGGCTCGGCGGTGGTCTACACCCGCGAGGCACGCCGCGTCCTGATGGATATCCCCGACCCCGAGATGAAGGGCCTGCGCTCAGCCTCGGAGCCCTATGCGCAATTGCTGGCCGGCCGCATCCGCACCCGGTTTTCCTGCGACTGGGGCCTGTCGGAAACCGGCGCCACTGGTCCGACCGGCAATCGCTATGGCGACGCCGCCGGGCATTGCTGCATCGCGATCGCGGGGCCCGGACAGGAAGCGATGACGCTGGAGACCGGCAGCGCCGACCGACTCGGGAATATGCAGCAGTTCGCCAGCACCGCGCTGACCTTCCTGCTGCATCATCTGTCGCAGCAATGAGCGCAGCGCCTAAGTCAGATGGCGCACCAGCGTAAGTCCGGCGAACAATCCGGCGATCGCCAGCACCACCGAGCCCAGCACATACAGCGCGGCCAGAACGACTTCGCCGCGCTCGTAAAGCAACGCGGCATCCAGGGAGAACGCCGAAAAAGTGGTGTAGCCGCCGAGCACGCCGGTCATCACAAACAGCCGCAACGGCTGCGACGCGCCGCCCTTGAACGCCAGATAGCCGGCGACCACACCCATCACGGTCGAGCCGGTGATGTTGATCAGAAAGGTATGATACGGAAACGCGGTCCCCAGCGTGCGCGAGCTGATGGTGTTGACGAAATGGCGCACCGTCGCGCCAAGCCCGCCGCCCAGAAAAACCAGAAGATAGTTCAGCACACAGTCCTCCGCGTCGGCGACATCGCAGGCGAAACGCCCGGTTGGTTTGAGGCAAGCGCCGGCCGACGGCAAGCCGCAAAAACATTCACAGTGATTCAGAAAGACGCATCGCGGCAATGAAAAAGGCGGCAGCTTGTGCTGCCGCCCGTTTCAAATGGCGCGATGCGATCAGGACGCCTTGCCGAACAATTCGTCGACATAGTCCCAATTCACCAGATGATCGACAAACGCCTTGAGATAATCCGGGCGGCGATTGCGATAATCGATGTAATAGGAATGCTCCCAGACGTCGACGCCGAGGATCGGCGTGGCGCCGTGCACCAGCGGATTTTCGCCGTTCGGCGTCTTCGAGATTTCGAGCTTTCCGTTCTTGACCGACAGCCAAGCCCAGCCGGAGCCGAACTGGCCGGCACCCGCGGCGGCGAAATCGGTCTTGAATTTCTCCAGACCGCCGAGATCCTCGGTGATCTTCTTTTCCAGCCGGCCCGGCAGCTTGCTACCGCCGCCATTGGGCTTCATCCAGCTCCAGAAATGCAGATGGTTGAAATGCTGACCGGCATTGTTGAACAGCGCGGCGTTCTTGCCGAACGAGCCCTTGACGATGTCCTCGAGGGATTTGCCCTCGAATTCGGTGCCCTTCAGCAGGTTGTTGCCGTTGGTGACATAGGCCTGGTGGTGCTTGTCGTGGTGAAACTCAAGCGTTTCCTTCGACATATGGGGCGCGAGGGCGTCGTAGGCGTATGGCAGATCGGGAAGCGTAAAGGTCATGGGTCATTTCCGAAAAATGGGGGACGTCGGCTTAACGGGAACCTTTATAGAAGGTTCCACAGCGGTTCAAAACAGCAAATGCGATCAAATCGCGGTCGCAACCGGCTCGCCGACGACGTCGCGACGCTGCGGCGGCCGCACATTCATCAGCATCTGCACGGCTCCGGCGATCAAGCCGATCAGCACCGCGGCCTGCCAGGCCCTGTCATAATTGCCGAGCCGGTCATAGATCATGCCGCCGCCCCAGGCCCCCAGGAACGAACCGGCCTGATGGCTGAGAAAGGCGATCCCGGTCAGCGTGGCCATGTAACGCAGTCCGAACAGCTGCGCCACCAGCCCATTGACCAGCGGAATCACCCCGAGCCACAGCGATCCCATCGCGGCGGCGAAGATCAGTGTCGAAGTGGCCGACGCCGGGAAATAGAAATAGGCGGCGATCGCCAGCGAGCGCGTGACATAGATGCCGCCCAGCAGCAGCTGTTTCGGATAGCGGCCGCCGAGCCAGCCGAAGGCATAGGAGCCGATCACGTTGAACAATCCGATGGTGGCGAGCGCCTCGGCGCCGAGCGAGGCATCGAGCCCGCAGATGTCGAGATAATTCGGCAGATGCGTAGTGAGGAACACCAGTTGCAGCCCGCAGACGAAGAACGCAATCGCCAGCACCACGAAGCCGGAATGGCCGAGCGCCGATTGCACCACCGCGCCGAGCGTCTCCTGAACATCGTCGGACTTTTCGATTTCGATCTTGTCGGCGCGGCCGGCGAACAGCGCCGACGGCAGCATCACGGCGACGAGGCCGAGAAAGCCGATCAGCGCCATTTGCCAGCCGGCGGTGGTGATCAGGGTCTGCGCCAATGGCGAGGCGATCACCAGCCCGAGCGAGCCCGCCGCCGACACCGCGCCCATCGCGACGCTGCGCTTGGCGGCCGACACTGTGCGCGAGGTCACCGCCATGGTCATGCTCGAGGCGGTGCAGGACAGCGCCAGCCCGACGCATAGCCCGGCGCCGAGGGTGAAGACCAGCGCCGACGTCGCCACCATCATCAGCACCAGCCCGGCGGCATAGACCAGCACACCCATCAGCATCACATAGCGCGCGCCGTATCGGTCGGCAAACATCCCGACCAATGGTTGCGAGACGCCCCAGACCACGTTTTGCAGTGCCGTCGCCAGCGAGAAATCGGCGCTGGTGATGCCGATATCGCGGATCACTGAGGGCTGAAACAGCCCGAAACTCTGCCGCATCCCCATCGCGAGGCTGAGCATCACCGCCGCGCCGATCAGAATCGACCAGCGTTGAAACGAGCTGAGCTGGGCTGCCGTCATCGAGTCATTTCCCCAAATCCTATATTTCATTTGATCTTGCCATCGGAACCGGCGACTTACCAGCCATCAGCCCGGTATCATGGGGATGCGCCGGGCGCAGAGGTTGTCACACCATGAGCATCGAGATCGAAGTCCTGTCGGGCGACGCATCCTGGCCGCGGGCTAAGCCGCTGTTGGACACGGTGTGGCCGCCGGAGGCAAAGGCAACCCTGCCCTGGGGCAACATCGAGATGGCACATGCCACGCTCCGCGTGCTGATCGATTCGCCCGAAGGCCTGCTCTGCCACGTCGGGCTGCATTTGCGCACCCTGACCTGGAACGACCGCAAATGCGAGGTCGGCGGCATCGGCGGGGTTGCCACCCATCCCGATTGCCGGCGCCGCGGCTATGCCAGCATCGCCCTGAATGCCGCGATCCAGACGCTGCGCGATCACGAGGCTGTCGATTTCGGCCTGCTGTTCTGCGAACCGCGCCACGCGGCGTTCTACGGCCAACGCGGCTGGGCGGCGTTTGACGGCGAGGTCTACGCCGAACAGGCCGGACAGCGCATCCGCTTCGACGCCATCGCAGCCCGGGTGTTCGATCTGCGGCTGAAGCCGCGGCAAGGCGTCATCGACCTCTGCGGATTGCCGTGGTGACCACGCGTTAGACGCCACAGACGACGTCTTGCGCAGTTATAATATGTCAATCATAATCTCATCAAAGCCGCGCCCCGCGGTCCGTTCGGGATGTCACGCATGACGATCGATGCACCAGCCGACGCCCCGCTTCCGATCGCGCCTGGCAACGCTTTGCTGACAGCGCCGATCCTGCCGACGCTGTTGCGGCTGGCGGTTCCCAACATCATCGCGATGGTCGGCACCGCACTGGTCGCCGTGGCGGAAACCTCTTATATCGGCCGGCTCGGGCTGGTCCCGCTGGCCGCGATCGCGCTGGTGTTTCCGTTCGCCATGCTGACGCAGATGATGTCGGCCGGTGCGATGGGCGGCGGCGTGTCTTCGGCGATCAGCCGGGCACTCGGCGCCGGCAACCAGGAGCGCGCCGCCGTGCTGGCGATCCACGCCGTCATCATCGGGGTCTGCGGCGGGCTGCTGTTTACGGCGATGATGTTAGCGTTTGGCCGCCACTTCTTCGTGCTGCTCGGTGGCAAAGGCGACGTGCTCGAACAGGCCTGCGGTTATTCTCGGGTGCTGTTTTGCGGCGCGGTGTCGATCTGGCTGGTCAATACGCTGGCATCGATTTTGCGCGGCACCGGCGAGATGCTGCTGCCGTCGGCGACACTGCTTGCCACCGCCGCGTTGCAGATCGTGATCGGCGGCACGCTCGGTCTCGGCCTGTTCGGCATGCCGCGACTGGGAATGCCGGGCGTCGCCGCCGGCCAACTGATCGCCTTCACCCTCGCCGCGCTGTTCCTGCTCGGATATCTGATCAGCGGGCGCGGCCGGCTCCGTCTGCGCTTGGCCTCCTTTGCGTTTCAGCGCGGGATGTTCGTCGACATCCTGAAAGTGGGCGCGATGGCCTGCCTGGCGCCGCTGCAATCCGTGCTCACAATTCTGATCTTCACCAAAATGTTGGCCGGCTTCGGAACCCTGACCTTGGCCGGCTACGGCATCGGCTCGCGGCTTGAATTCCTGCTGATCCCGGTCGCCTTTGCCTATGGGGTGGCGTCGATACCGATGGTCGGCATGGCGATCGGTGCCGGCCTGGTGGCGCGGGCGCGACGCGTGGCATGGACGGCGGCGGCCGCGGCGGCACTGAGCCTCGGATTGGTCGGGTGGGTGATGGCGGTCAAGCCGTCCTTGTGGGTCCGGCTGTTCACCAGCGACCCCGGCGTCGCGGCCGCGGCCGATAGCTATTTCGGCTGGGCCGGGCCGGCGTTCGCCTTCTTCGGCTTGGGCGTTTCGCTGTATTTCGCATCGCAAGGCGCGGCCAAGGTCGGCGGCCCGGTGCTGGCGGCCACCGGCCGATTGCTGATGGTGGCGCTTGGCGGATGGTGGCTGACCTCGATCGGCGCGCCGGCCTCCGCGCTGTTCGCGCTGGTCGCTGTCGCAATGGTGGTCTACGGCCTCGGCACGGCGGCGGCGGTCAAGCTGACACGGTGGGGCATTTAGGCCGCGTCGTGCGTCGCGTGCCGGCGTCGCTGGCATTGCGCGAATCTGCGCTTTCTTGATATCCAGGTCAGGATTGTCCACGACCTGCACGCGCCGGTCGCCTCAGGTTCCGCCGGCAAAGCTGGAGTACAGGAATGGCTGCACGGTCCGTTTTGATGTTGGGAAGCCTGCTGGCCTCGCTGGCCGCGCCGGCCGCGCTGGCGCAAGGATCCCACTCCCCCACCGGGCTCTGGCTGACCCAGGCGGGCGACGCCAAGGTGCGGGTCAATCGCTGCGGCAAAGCCTATTGCGGCACCGTGGTCTGGTTGCGGGATCCGATCGATCGGGCCACCGGCAAGCCGGCGATCGACGACAAGAATCCAAACCCGGCGCGCGCCGGGCGGCCGATGATCGGGCTGCGCATTTTCGGCGATATGCGGACTTCCGGGCAAAGCAAATGGTCAGGGCATATCTATAATGCCGACGACGGGCAGACCTATATCAGCCATATTTCTCTCACCGGCCCGCGGACGCTGAGGGTCGAGGGCTGCGTCGGCGCGCTGTGCGGCGGCGAAAACTGGACCCGAACCAGACGCTGACGTGTCGGGCCGATCCGAGGCTTATGCCATCGCCTTCAAGGTCAGCGCCGCCGACGCGTAGCCGCCGCGCGCGCCATCGATGAAATGCACATGGTCGCTGCGCAAGGCGGACGGCGTGAAGCAGGTCACTATCGCGGCGTCCTGACGAAACAGACCATAACGCACGAAGCCCTTCGCCGTGGCGTCCGACAGCACGCGTTCCAGCGACTCCGCCAGTTCCGGCGTGCAGTCCAAAATCATCCGCAAGCCATCGTCATATTTGCGGAAATCGGAATTTTCGACCACCTGCCTGGTATAGGTCTTCGGCACGAAACCGCCGATGCTGATGCCGAACCGCATGATCAAAAACGAAATCAGCGTGGTCGCCAGAACAATTGCGCGCCGCACCAGCAGCGGGCCGCCGCGCGCCACCCGCGCCTCATAATCGACGCCCGCCGGCGGCCAGCGGAAATCGGGGCCGCGCGCGGGAACCGGCCGTCCGGCATCGGGGCTTTGCTCTGCCAGCGCAATCACGTCCTCGATCAGGCCGCGAAACCGCGCCGGATCGGCACCGGACGACGCCACGATCAGCACCGACAGGATCACGCCCTGCGCCGCGGGGATTTCCTCGAACCGGCATGACAGCCCCGAGAGATCGGGATGGGTGCCGGGCGGCGCCATCGCCACCGCGAATTCGCCTCGCTTCATCGCAGCTTCGGCCCAGCCCAGCCCGCCGCCGGCAAACATCGCATAGGACACGTTCGGCGACGGCGCATAGCGCGCGACGCGAACGTCCAACTGCTGCGCCCGCACCGCGGCGATCGGGACCAGCGCGATCCGCATCGACAGGTCGAGGTCGCCCTCCACCCAGGCGGCCGTCGCGGCGAGGGCTGCGCGCGCGCGATCGAGATCGCCCGGCGCCACCGCGAAGCTGGCGCCGTCGCCGCCGAATACGAAGGGAAATTCGCGGCCGTCCAGCGCATTGGTGACCGCCGCAATCACCGCGGCGCCAGCCATGTTGACGGCCTTGTAGCGCTGCGCCGCGATCGCCTTGGTGGAGTCGACAATGTCGGCGACGCCGATGGTCCAACCATCCGGCAATGCCGAATACAGCGTCGGGTCCATCAGGCTGGGAAAGCCGTGGAATACCGGAATGCCGTGATAGAACGCGTCGCTTTCACCGTCGACAGCCATGGTTGCGATGGTTCCAGTCTGGATCATCAAACAGCTACGTTCGGGACCGCAATTCGTTGCGGAACAGTCGTTGAAATCTCACTCGCCTCGGGCGCACAGGCCCAGCGCTGCCGTGACCGTTCCCCGAACGCATCGCGTCATCGTGATGTCCGAATACAGCCCGAACGCAAACACCGCCAAGGCCAGCAGAAAGATCGCACCAAGCGATTTCAATTGTGAAGCTTCCGGTTTCGCAACAAGGATCACCCAACCAGGGTCGGCCCTAGCGCGGATCAGCGCCTTGGCCGCCCCAGTTAGAGCAGAAAGGCAGGTCCGATCAACCATGGATCAGGCCGAGCGTCGCGGCGGGCGTCACTTCGCCAGCAATGCCTCTACGCCGGTCCAAGCCTCCGGCGGCGGATGGCGCTGAAATTCCCGGATCCGGCCGACATACAGTTCGAACAACGCCGCAATGTACCGGCCTTGCCGGCCACCCGCCCCCCCTTTGGATCGCATCGATGGCGTCATCCCAATTGCGGCTGCGGTCATTCGCCAGCTGCGCCAATCGCTCCACCAGGGCCGGCGGCATCAGGCAATATACGCACGGCGCGCGATTCACTCTTTCATAAGAACAACTAACAGCGTGTGAACGCGGTCGTCGCATTATGGTCCTACCTGTGAGCAAGACTGGTTAGCTTAAAGTCAACCCCGCGTTGCGCTTAGCCGGCGCTCGGCTACTGTGTCGGAACGGATATTCTGTGGAGTACGCTATGTCCCACTCTTTTCATTCCGCCGACCGCGCCACTCATTTGAAGATTGTCGGTCTCGCCGCTTCCCTGGCGATCGTGGTCATGTTGGTCGGCATTCATGGACGCACTGACTCGTCGCTGGTCGCGTCGCGCGCGCCGATCAAGGCCGCCACGACGGTGACGCTCAGCAGCGACACCTCCGTGGCGATTCGGTAATCGGCCACGAGGATCACTGAGACACCGCCCGGCTCGGTCAAAGACCCATCGCAGAAACTGTCACTGCCGGTTCATCACAATCTGCCGCCGCGCTGAGCGGCACAGCTAATGCCCCTGCTGCCTCAGCCCAATGATCGCGCGTTCGACGCCTTCGAACGCTACGACCACCACCACGCGTGGGCCGCTTCTGCGGCCGGTGCGGCGCGATGCAGAATAGACTTCCCGATTTTGCGACATTCTACGGCGGCATAGGGCCGGCAGATCGCTAGCCGCTCTGTTGAACTGGCTCGCCCCAGCAGGCCGGCGTGGCTCGAGCGCGATTGACAGCGCCACCTTACTGCAACCATGTTCCGCTGAGACAAGCGGCGATGCCGGCAGCCGATTGACACGCCTTATCGGGCGGCACATGTGCCCCCTTGACCAGCCTTCTGGGAAAATATGACCGATGTTTAATGTTCGGCGCGTGGCGTTTGTCGGCGCATTGATGGTCGTGCTGATCGCGGGCTGGATGATCAAGGCCAAATTCTTTCCGGCGAAGGCACCGCCCCCCGTTACCGCCGCGGCGAAGCTCTCCGACATCGAAGAGACCGTGCTGGCCAGCGGCACGCTGAAGCCGATCAAGATGGTCGCGGTAGGCGCCCAGGTGTCCGGCCGGGTGATCTCGCTCAAGGTCAAGATCGGTGACAAGGTCAAACTCGGCGACCTGATCGCCCAGATCGATCCCATCACCAAGCAGAACGACCTGCGAACCGCCGAGGCTGCGCTGCAGAACATGCGCGCGCAGCGCGACGAGAAGGAGGCCACGCTGGCGCTTGCGCAATCCACGCTGGCCCGCAATCGGCTGACCGTCGCGCAGAAGGCGACCCCGCGCGCCGATTTCGACACCGCGGTCGCCACCGTCAAGCAGACCGAGGCGCAGATCGCGGCATTGGACGCCCAGATCACCCAGGCCGAGGTGTCGGTGGCCAATGCCCGCGTCAATCTCGACTATACCAAAGTCACCGCGCCGATCGAAGGCACGGTGCTGGCGGTGGTCACCCAGGAAGGCCAGACCGTCAACGCCGTGCAGTCGGCGCCGACCATCGTGATTCTCGGTCAGGTCGAGGTGATGACGATCCGAGCCGAGATTTCCGAAGTCGACGTCATCAAGGTGAAGCCCGGACAGGAGGTCTATTTCAACATTCTCGGCGACCCCGACCATCGCTATAGCGCGCAGCTGGATTTCATCGAACCCGCGCCGGAATCGATCAAGAACGACAGCAGCTTCAGTTCGACGAGCGTGACCTCCAGCTCATCGGCGGCATCGACCTCGACCTCGGCGATCTATTACAACGCCATCTTCACCGCGCCCAATTCCGATGGCCGGCTGCGCACCTATATGACGGCGGAAGTGCACGTCGTGGTCGCGCAGGCCCATCAGGCGCTGACGATTCCATCCGCGGCGTTGACCAGGCGCAATCCCGATGGCAGCTATCTGGTCGAGGTCGTCGGCGTCGACGGCACGGTGTCGTCGCGCTCGGTCAAGATCGGCATCAACAACAAGCTGATGGCGCAAGTTCTCTCCGGCCTCGCGGCGGGCGACAATGTCGTGCTGCGCCGGACAACCGGCGACGCCCAACCGTCGTCGGGCGGCAGCGACGCTCCGCCGCCGAGAATGTAAGCCATGGCCCGTTCGACCATTGTGCTGCGCGGCCTGCGCCGCGAATTTGCCTCCGGCGACGCGACGGTGGTGGCGCTGCGCGACCTCGATCTGACGATCGAGCCCGGCGAGATGGTCGCCATCATGGGGGCGTCGGGGTCGGGCAAATCGACGCTGATGAACATCCTGGGCTGCCTCGACCGTCCAAGCTCGGGCAGCTATCAGATCGCCGGCCGCGAGACCTCCTCGCTCGACGCCGATCAATTGGCAGCGCTGCGGCGCGAACATTTCGGCTTCATCTTCCAGCGCTATCACCTGCTGCCGGAGCTGACGGCGCTCGGCAATGTCGAAATTCCGGCGATCTATGCGGGTCAGGCCAGCGAGCAGCGGCGCGATCGGGCAGCCCATCTGCTGGCGCGGCTCGGGATCACCGATCGCGCCAGCCATCGCCCGAACCAGCTGTCCGGCGGCCAGCAGCAGCGGGTGTCGATCGCGCGCGCATTGATGAACGGCGCCGACGTCATTCTGGCCGACGAGCCGACCGGCGCGCTCGACCGCCGCAGCGGCGACGAGGTGCTGCGCATTCTCGACGAGCTGCACGCCGACGGCAAGACGGTGATCATCGTGACCCACGACGCCGCGGTGGCGGCGCGCGCCAAGCGGGTGATCGAACTCAGCGACGGCGTGGTGATCAGCGACCGCGCGACATCGACCGACGCGCCCGCGCCCCGCAGCGCCGCCGCGCCAGCGCCGGCCCGAACGCGCCGGCCGTGGCAAAGCCGGCTCGACCGCATCGCCGAAGCCTTCCGCATGGCGATGCTGGCGATGGCAGCGCATCGGCTGCGCACCTTCCTGACCATGCTGGGCATCATCATCGGCATCGCCTCGGTGGTGTTCATCATCGCGGTGGGCGACGCTGCCAAACGCAAGGTGCTGACCGACATCTCCAGCCTCGGCACCAATACGATCGAGATCTTTCCCGGCAAGGATCTCGGCGACGTCCGCTCGTCCAAGATCAAGACGTTGGTGCTGGCCGATGCCAGAGCGCTGGCCCTGCAGCCCTATGTCGATGGCGTCACGCCCACGGTGTCGACCAGCACCACCTTGCGCCACGGGCCGCTGGAGGCCAATGCGCTGGTGAACGGCGTCGGCGCGCAGTATTTCGCCGTGAAGGGCACCAAGCTGTCGACGGGCCAGTTTTTCGACGAGACCGACCTGCGCGACATCAGCCAGGACGTGGTGATCGACGAAAAGACCCGCCAGACATTTTTCGCCGACGATCCCGACGGGCCGATCGGCAAGGTCATTCTGATCGGCCGGGTGCCGTGCCGGATCGTCGGCGTCACCCAGCAGCAGCAGGCCGGCTTCGGCTCCAGTCAGAACCTCTCGGTCTATCTGCCCTACACCACCGTGCAGGCGCGCTTTCTGGGCAACTCGACGCTGCGCAGCATCGTGGTGAAGGTCGACGACAAGGTGGCGACCAAAGCCGCGGAGCAGGACGTGACCCGGCTGCTCACGCTCAGGCACCGGCTGAAGGACTTTGTGATTCTCAACACCGACGACATTCGCAAGACCATCACCAGCACCACCGCGACGCTGACGCTGATGATCGCCGCGATCGCGGTGATCTCGCTGGTGGTCGGCGGCATCGGTGTGATGAATATCATGCTGGTGTCGGTCTCGGAACGGATCGGCGAGATCGGCGTGCGCATGGCGGTCGGCGCTCGGCGCAGCGACATCCTGCAGCAATTCCTGATCGAGGCGGTGATGGTCTGCCTGATCGGCGGCGGGCTCGGCGTCGGCATCGCGTTCAGCCTGGCTGCATTGTTCAATTTGCTGGTGCCGGCTTTTCCGCTCAGCCTGTCCGGCGGCTCGATCGCGGCCGCTTTCATCTGCTCGACCGGCATCGGCGTCGTGTTCGGATACCTGCCGGCGCGCCAGGCATCATTTCTGGATCCGCTGGCCGCATTGTCGCGAGACTAGTCGGGCACAACTGCTTCCATGCCGATTGACAAACTTAGCTGCGGAAGACACTGGGTGAGCGAGCACCCAAGTCCTGAAGCCGCTGGCATCAAGTTAGCGAATTCACCAGCTTCGGCAGATCAGCCAGGTTCTTGATACGGTAATCGGGTTCGAACCCAAGCTCATCCATCTGCATCCGGATCGCCCTGAACATTGTAAGCGGTGTCAAAACAGCAGTAGCGGTGCATGCCGACGCCATCGCCTCGGGCGTGACCCGCTCAATCCAGGCCACGTTCAAGCCAAAAGACTTGGCACCGCACGCGTCGAACGGATTTGACGACACGAACAAGACCTCCGCCGGGGAGATCCCAAGATTGGATTCGATCAGCGTGTAGGCGTCCGGGCTCGGCTTGAACACCTTCTTGGAATCGATGCTGATGGTGGCATCGAGTATCTGGTCCATGCCGGTGTTGCGCACCAGCGCATTGAGCATATCGGTGCTGCCGTTGGACAGAATGGCAAGTTTGCGGCCCTTCAATGCGATGAGTGCGGGCTTTGCGTCGGGATAGAGCTCGAGATAAACGTATTTTTCCATGATCCGCTCGAAGACGCCGGCGTCGTATTGCAGGCCGAGCAATTTCAGCGTGTAAGCGAGCGACTCGCGCGTGATGACCGAGAAATCCTCATAGCGGCGCATCAGCGTGCGCAGCCACGTATATTCCAATTGCTTCATGCGCCAGATCTGAGTGATGATTTCCCCATAGCCAGGGAACGCTTCGTCGATGATGGAAGCCACCGACTGGATATCGTAGAGGGTGCCATAGGCATCGAAAACAGCGGCTTTGATGGTCAAGGACAATACTCTTTATCTTGAAGTTGATGGAAGGAAAGCGGATGATCGCCACATCCGTAAATCCGGAACTCCCGCTTCCTGATCAAAAGCGGCAGATCAATTGAATTTACGCTGGAACATCATTAGCGCCTTCAACTCAAGGGAATCATGACGATCCGCCGATAGGCCGGCCTTTCTTGCATCCGTTCGTACCAACGCATGACATTCGGCATCTCCGGACGCTCAATGTCGAGGCTGTACCAGCGATGAACCGTCGCCGCCGCCGGAATGTCGCCCATCGTGAATGCATCGCCGGCCAGGAACGGCCGGTCGGACAGCCTTCTGTCGAGTGCGCGTAGCGCGGCCATCGAAAGCGCCTCCGCCCGCGAAATCGCGCCTGCATCGCGCAGCGCGACCGGAGTCCGGATCAGCGCGATGTACAGCGGCCGCAGCACGGCCCAGAAATGGGCTGTCTGCCAGTCCATCCATCTTTCCGCATCGAAGCGCGTCGCAATGTCGGCGGGGCAGAGTCCACCCATCGAATGCTTGTGCGAGAGATACCGGACGATGACGTTCGATTCCCAGAGCTGGACGTCTTCATCCTCGATGGTCGGGACCAGCCCGGTCGGATTCATCGCCGCATATTCCGGCGTGTCGTTCACGCCGAACTGCAGACCCGCGTCAATGCGCTCGTATTCCAGGCCGATCTCATGGCAGCACCACAGCACCTTCTGGACATTGATCGAACTGGTGCGGCCCCAGACCTTGAGCATCACAGCGCCGAATGGTCGCGGACCGCCGCGCCGAGAGCCGGCTTGAGATCCAGAAACCGCTTGTCCAGGGCCGCCGGATCGTCGCGGTTCAGCGCGATCATCTTGGCACGCGCCTCGCCGCCGCGGATGACCTCGAACGCATCGTCTTCGATGCCGGCGATGGTCGCTGCGGCCACGGCTTCCGCAGACTCTCGCGTGAACCCAAGTTCCGGTCCCGCCCGGTTCGAGCTCATCATCGGCGTCTCGGTTGCGCCGGGATATACGGTTATAACGTGCACCCCCTCGCCCTTGAGTTCGCGCCGAAGCGACTCACCGAACTTCGCCAGACCGGCTTTCACGCCCGCATAGGTGGAATAGAATGGCGCTGCCACGAGGGCGATGCCGGATGTGATGTTGACCACGACTGAATCCTTGCCCGCGCGCAATTCCGGTAACGCCGCGCGCGTCAGCATGATCGGTGCCACCAGGTCGACCTCGATCATACTCCTGATTTCCGCCTCGCTGGTGTCTTCGAGGCGACCGGCCCGGACGCCACCCGCGTTGTTGACCAGGACATCGAGGCCGCCCAGCTTGTCGATCGCGAACGCAAGCGTGTTCGCGCGGCCTTCTTCGGTCCCGATATCGGCAGCGATAGCTTCGACGGACCCGCCGCTCTTGCGTAGCGTCTCGGCGGCCGCCTTCAGGACGCCCGGCCTGCGGCCACTGATGACAACCTTAGCGCCCTTGGCCAACAATGCCTCTGCGATCGCCAAGCCGATTCCGCTGGAGCCCCCGGTGACGAGCGCCCGCTTTCCCGCGATTTTCATTTTCGAATTCCTTTGTCCTGCTGGGTGTTTCAGACGGCTGCCTTCGGAAAATTCGAAGGAAACAAGGCTCGCTTGGTCTCCTCATCCATCTCCTTCTTGAAGGCATGACCCTTCCCGACCGCCCGCGCCCTGGCGACGGCCGGGCGGGAATCGATCGCCTCGAACAGACGCTTGACGTTCGGAAATGCCGCAAGGGGGTCGCTCTCGCCGGGAAGCACGCGCCCGGCGCGGTCAAGCCAGCCCCAGGCAGAGATGTCGGCAATCGTAAATTCCTCGCCGACAATGAACTCGCGCCCGTCGAGATGCTTGTCCAGCACTTCGTAGTGACGCTCGACTTCACGACGGTAACGGTTGATCGCGTAGGCGAGCTTCTCCGGGGCGGCGTGCTGGAAGTGCACGGCCTGCCCCGAGAACGGTCCGATTCCGGTCGCGAGGAAGAACAGCCACGACAGCAATTCGGGCTTGTCGGCCGCGCTGCCCAACAGACGCCCGGTTTTTTCACCGAGATAGAGCAAGATCGCGCCCGAATCGAAGACGCGCGCCTCTTTGCCATCGGGTCCCTCGGTATCGATGATGGCCGGCACCTTGCCGTTCGGGTTTATGGCGCGAAATGACGGCGTGTGCTGCTCGCCCTTGCTGGTGTCCACCGGTACAATTTCATAAGGCAGACCGGTTTCTTCCAGCATCAGCGCGACTTTTGCGGGATTGGGTGTCGGATGGAAGTAGAATCGGATCATTGTGATCTCCTGTGCGATTAGTAACGCTCTGGTTTTTCCGGCGCGGCGGTGAGCATGACGCCGAACGCAATGCCGCAGATGGACGCCAACGCGATCAACGACGGAAATTCGTTGAGCACCGGAATCGCGAACAACACGACGGCGACCGGCACGAGGGCAACGATGGCAGAGGAAGCCCGTGGGCCCAGCGTCGCGACGGCGCGATTGAACGCGAGGACTGCCACCACACTCATCAGGAACCCTTGGTAGGTCGACTGAAACAACAATTCACCGGCCGAAGCACGGGACAGGTTGGACAGCCCGGCACCGAAGTAGATCGGCAGGTAGAGAACTGTGGACCAGAAGCAGATCAGAGCCGTCGCCTGGAGCGGTGATAATCCGCTCGCCTTCAGGCGCAGCGTGTAAAACCCCCACATCGCCGCCGCGACGATCAGCGAAAGAATGCCCATCGTGTTCATCTGCCCCTCTGCTGGTACGCTGCACCAGACGAGCAGGACGAGACCGGCCATGATGAGTGCGTAGCCGGATATCTCGATCCATCGGGGACACTGCCCGCGGCTTATCCAAACGAAAACCCCGGCAAATATCGGCATCAACGCAGGTGCGATGGAGGAGGCCAGGACCGCCGATGTCAGCCGCAGCCCGGTTCCGACGAAGAAGATGAAGGGTGCGCCCCACAACACCGCAAGTGGAATGCCCGTTGGCCATGCGCGCAGCGGTAACCGCGATGTTCCGATCAACAGGGTCGGCGTCAGAAAAAGTGCGCCCTCCCCGAAGCGAAGCGCAATCACATCCCACACCTGAAGATTTTGGCTGAGACCAAGCCTTGTGACGACGAACCAGCCCGAAAAGATCGCTACCGACAACGATGCCCACGCGAGCCCGCTGGGCGGGCTCGGCGTCTTCGCTCGGTCGGTCGTGTCCGGTAGGGCGATCTCGCCGGGGAGTGATATCATGACGGTAGCCGATTCCAGTTCCGGGCAGCGATCGTTTTAGATCACACGTTCTAGAATAGTTCAACAGCCTTGACGCTGTCCGGTGACTGCGTGTCAAAAATGTGGAGCCGTTGGAAGGCTGGCCCGGCGTCTATGGCGCTCCGGCAGGCACCGCGATAGAGGCTGGGCTCTCCCATCAGAGCCCCGGCGACGACCAGACATCCGTCGACCGCCTGTATTAGAGCCATCGATCCATAATTTTCCAGGTTTGCCGCCGAGACGCTGCAGCCTCGACGCGTAATATTGGCCTTCCCCATCCTGGCCAGCAGATGGTAATGAGTTCAATTGGAAACCTGAAATTCGAAATCGAGAGCAATGGCCAGACCGCGCGAATTCGATGAGAGGGCGGTGATCGACGCCGCGATGGAGCAGTTCTGGCTTCACGGCTATGAGGCGACCTCCGTTCGCGATCTGGCTGACCGCATGGGCATTGCCGGCGCCAGCCTTTACAATGCTTTCGGCGACAAGCGGACCCTCTACCGAAACGCTCTCAGCCGCTATCTGGAGCAGACATTCCGGGAGCGGATACGTCGGATCGAAAGCACGATGCCGGCCCACGAAGCCATTGTGGCGTTCTTTGGAGAAATCGTCGATCGGTCGGTCACGGACAAGCGCCGCAGGGGGTGCATGCTGGTGAATTCGACGCTGGAACACGTTCCCGAGGACCGAGATTTCCAGCAGATCGTCGCGACTTTTTTGGGTGACGTAGAGGCGTTCTTCCTCCGATGCCTCGCCTCGGGCCAACGCGATGGAACGGTGTCGGCATCTCAATCGGCGGAAGATCTCGCGCGGATGCTGCTCGGTCAGTTGCTGGGCATTCGCGTGCTCGCCAGGATAAAACCTGATCGGGATCTTTTCGAGGGGATGTTACGCCCGATCTTTGCCTTGGTTTTCGTTGAAAACGCTCGACCTAGCAAAAAGAAATCGAACTAGGACCGACGCCGTCGCGTCAAGGTCATTGCGAGAGTGAATGTCAATCGGCGTTCGCGTTTGACCCGCACAGCTATGCCGCGGCCACTTCGCGCTTGAACCGGCGCCTTTTTCGAAGCACCCGAATACTTTCAAAAATTGAACGGCTTATTCCGATAGAGGAACGGAAGACCCTGCCGAGCAGTGCTCGCGCAACGCATCGATAAACGCCCGCACCCGGGCTGGCATGTGCGCGCGGGTTGGGAAAACGGCCCATATCCCGACTTCCCGGGGTTCGACGTCAGAAAGGGCGATCCGCTGCAATTCCCCGCGCGCGACCTGCTCGTGCACGTCCCAGTAGGTCAACATGGCGATGCCGACGCCAGCAATGCAGGCCGCTCGCACCGCGTCGACGGTGCTGGCCGAGAAGGGACCACCAATCCGAACTCGGTGCATCTCGCCGCCCCGCGTGAATGGCCAAGTGTCCATCGCATGAAGCTTGATGCAGGGATGGCTCACCAGGTCTTCGGTCGTGACGGGTTGCCCGAAGCGAGCGACGTAGCCCGGCGATGCGATCAGGGTAAACGGATTGTCGGCCACCCTTGTGGCGATCATGTCCGACGGCTTCATCTCCGCCACGCGAACCGCCACATCCAACCCTGCCGTCGCAATATCGATGACACTGTCGCTCAGGGTCAGATCGACGCGTAGCGCCGGGTTGTCGGCGATCAACGTGGCCACCACAGGGACCACGACGGAATGGCCGATGACGTTCGGCGCTGTCATCTTCAATACGCCCGAGAGCCCGGAACCACCGGAGGAAACCGAGTCGAACGCCGAATCGCGCGCTTCCATGAGGGTCACCGCGTGAGGCAAGAAGGCCTCTCCCTCGGGAGTCAATGACAGCGACCGCGTGGTGCGGTGGAACAGCCGCGCGCCCAGCTCGGCTTCGAGGCCTGCCAGCCTGCGGCTGACCAACATCGGCGTCGTGCCCATCTGACGCGCCGCGGCCGACAGGCTGCCGACCGCCGCAATGGCGCGGAACAGAGCTACATCTGCGAGATCCATATTTTAACGCTAAGCGATATAGTGCTTATCGTCCACTCCGTCTTCTGCGTCCCGCCCGCGCCGGCTAAATCGACGTCCAACAAGCGGATGATCCTTCGCTTTTCGCTGATGGCGCCGCTCAACTGGTTTTGGAGGTCGGGACAATGGACATGGACACGAGCGCGCTTTTCGCACCGATCGTTATAAACGGCCATACCGTAAAGAACCGTCTTTCGGTGGCGCCGATGACGCGGATCACGGCGACCGGGGACGGCCGTGCGACCGAGACGATGACCCGCTATTACGAGCGCTTTGCGCGAGGTGGCTTCGGCACGGTCATCACTGAAGGGATTTACACCGATCAGGCGTTCTCGCAGGGCTACGTCAACCAGCCCGGCATGACCGACGACGCGCAGGCGACGGCCTGGAAGCCGGCCGTCAGCGGCATCAAGGCGCACGGCGCGTTCGCCATCGCCCAGATGTTGCACGCCGGCGCGCTCGGCCAGGGCAATCGCTTTCGCGACACCACGGTGGGGCCTTCTCCGGTCCAGCCGAAGGGGGAGCAGATGACGTTCTACCACGGTAAGGGCCGCTACGCTCTGCCGGGCGCGATGACGGAGTCGCAGATCGCCGATGCCATCAACGGCTTTGCCGAGTCGGCGGCACGCGCCATCGCGGTCGCCGGGTTTGACGCCATCGAAATCCATGGCGCCAACGGTTACTTGCTCGACCAGTTTCTGACTGACTACGCCAACACCAGAAAGGATCGGTGGGGCGGCGCCACGGCGAACCGCATGCGGTTGATCGTTGAGACCTTCAAGGCGGTGCGCGCGAAGGTCGGCGCCAAGACGCCGGTCGGCGTCCGCATCTCGCAAGGCAAGGTGAACGACTATCATCACAAATGGGCCGATGCGGAGCACGATGCCGAAGTCATTTTTGGCGGCCTCGCCGATGCCGGCGCCGACTTCATTCATGTGACCGAGTTCGAGGCATGGCAGCCCGCTTTCGCCGACGGCGGTCCGTCGCTGATGAACCTCGCCAAGCGCCACGCCCCCAGGGCGGCGATTTTCGCCAATGGCAGCCTGCACAACATCGAGCGAGCCGTCGCCGCGCTCGACGACGGCGCCGATATCGTCACCATCGGCCGCGGGGCGCTGGCGAATCCCGACTTTCCCCGGCGTTTGTCTGAGCACCTCATCCTACGAGATTTCGATCCGGCGATCCTAGGGCCTATCGCGAACGTCAAGGAATCCGAGCTCGCGATGTGACACCGACCCGATTGCCGCAGTTCGCCATTCGCGGATCCGAGGTCGTCCGGTGGTTCGACATCGCCAAGGAGGGAGCTCGTCGAGAGGGCGGAAGAGTTGTTCTCCGTATCCAAGATGCATCGCTTGACGGTGGTTGCCCGGAAGGAATGCCGGGCATCGGCTCTTCGTTGCCACAGCAAAGATGATCGCGGGCGGTTGGTGCGACGCAGACGCCAGCCGCCCAACTCCTGATGCTTGCGCGGCGGCGGGACGTGGGACGGACATGCGTGACACCATGCGAGCCGCGGCCGCGCTGGACAACGGCGCCGACATCGTCACCATCGGTCGCGGAGCGCTGGCGAATCCCGACCTTCTCCGGGGTCTGTCTGAGCCCCTCGTCCTCAGAGCCTTCGATCCGACGATCCTAGGGTCGATCGCCAATATCAAGGAAGCCGAGCTGGCGATGTGACGCCAAAACGATTGCCGCGGCTGGAGACTTGAGCCGAAGCGTAGAGCACCTAATATTTCACGCATGTGCAGCAGGCACACCAATGGGAGCAATGACCGCGATGAATAGCGTCACGATATTCTGGATGCAGCTATTTACCAGCATCGCCGTCTTCAGCCTCGTCGCGGCGTGGTACGTCTGGCCATCACTGACCAAACTTCCTCGCAATGCTGCTCTCATTCCACCGCTCTTTGTGCATGTACCTCGCTATGTGGGAATGACTTTATTAGTTCCGGGCATGGTCGATCCGAAACTGCCCGCGGAATTCCTTTCCAGTGCCGCCTACGGCGATCTCTTGGAAGCGGCCCTGGCCCTCGCTTCCATCATTGCTCTGCGGAGCAACTGGCGCTTTGCCGTTCCTCTGGTATGGGTGGCCAACACCTGGGGATTCCTCGACCTGCTGAACGGCGTGCGCGGCGTCCTGCAACTGAACGTGCCAAGCTTCAACCTGGCCACCCTTTGGTACGTCTATACATTCTATGCCCCCCTCGTCGTTGTTTCGCATCTGATGATCTTCCGGATTTTGCTCAGCAAGTCCTGGAAGAAATAGGTTCTCAGGGAGAAACCGCCTTCAGGATTTGGTCGATCGTCCGCCCGTTTTCGGACGTGGGGAGACGGTTTGTCTGGACCGTGCTTGCGATGGTCGAACTCCATCCATGAAGGTCGCGACGGCCTGGGCCACGGAGGCGTCGATCTCATTCTCGTCCATGGGCGGCCGCAGCCCGAGGATCACGTTCAGATGGCGGTCGTCGCGGACCATGCCGACGAACTGCTCGGCCGCGAGCACCGGATCGGCAACCAGAATGCGTCCCTCATCCCGATAGAAGGTCAGCGCTTCGGCGAGATGGGCCGTCGCCCGCCCCGGCCCGTGCTCGAAGAAAATTCGGGCTATCTCGGGAAAGCGGCGGCTGTCGGCGACGACTGCGCGATACAGATTTAGCGCAGTGGCCGACATGATGATCTGTAAGTAGCGGCGCCCGACTTCGGCGAGAGTGCTCGCCGGATCATCCATTGCGAGGCGTGCCGGCGCGAGCGGCTCCAGCACCTCGGCCGACAGCTCTTCGATCAGGGTGATGAAGAGTTCCTGCTTGTTGCGGAAGTAATTGTAGACGGTTTGCTTGGACCCGCCGACCCGCTCGCAGATCGTTGCCATGCTGGCGGCTTCGTAGCCGACCGCGAAGAAGATTTCAGCGGCCGCCCGTAAGATCGCGGCGCGTCGTTCCTGCTTAAACGCGGGCAACAGGTCCTTGGAAGAGGAAGCCACCTTCATCACGCACGAATCCCCATTTGGTTCGATGTTGGAGCCGGGTTCAGAGACCCGGACGCCTGCACAGAACACCGTCGCCTGCTGGCGAGCAACTTAGCGCATCCTTGAGACCTGAACGACCAATCCCGAGCAACACCACCCCTCATCTGAACTTCCCTCGCAGGCATCCCTCGTATCCCTTGCCAAATATTGGACCGTACTGTACGGTCCAATAAATTGAATGGCAAGGAGGCAATCCATGCGCCACCCCAGAGAGCTTTTGAGCGTTCCCAGCCAGTCTCCGAATCTCGCTGCGGAAGCGCCCGGTGAACAGACCACATCCGAGCATGTCGCCCGGCTTAGCCCTGCCGGGCGAAGCGGCAGCGCCATCGGTCGTGGTGCCCGACGCGCCCTGATCGTCGGCGTCCTTGCCCTTGGCGGAGCCGGCCTTGCCGCCGCTTACGCCTGGTATTCGGCGCGCGCGTCGGTCGAGCAATCCGAAAATGCTTATGTGCGCGCCGAGATCACAACGATCAGCCCGAAGGTGCAGGGCTACGTGTCGGCGCTGCCGATCGCCGACAACGAAGCGGTCACGGCAGGACAGGTCCTCGTCCGCATCGATGACGCGGATTTCCGCGCGAGGCTTTCTCAAGCAGAGGCAAATGTTGCCGCCGCCCAGGCAGGAATCGAGGCGCAGCAGGCCGCCATCACGACTCTGGACAGCCAAACCGCCCAGCAGCGCAACATGATCGCCCAAGCCGATGCCGCGGTGATGAGCGCCGAGGCCGAGGTCGAGCGAGCCCAGCTCGACTACACGCGCTACGAAACGCTGCTCAAGCTGTCTGCCGCGCCGCGCCAACGGTTGGAGGCGGCAAGGGCCGACCTTCGCAAAGCCACAGCGGCTCTGGCAGGCGCAAGAGCGGCCGCCGCGGCGGAACGAGGCAAGCTCGACGTGCTGGCGAGCAACCGGAAACAGGCGGAAGCCGGCCTGCAGCAGGCGCGCGCCAGCCTGGAGCAGGCCGACGCCAGCCAAGCACTTGCTCGAATAGATTTGGCGAACACCGTCCTCCGGGCTCCTGTCGATGGCGTGGTAGGCGCGCGATCGGTCCGTTTGGGGGCTCTGGTGCAACCCGGAACGCCGCTCCTGTCGATCGTCCCGCTGGATCGGGTTTGGGTCGTGGCGAACTTCAAGGAAACGCAGATCGCTCGGATGCGTCCTGGCCAGGCCGTCATCGTTCGAGCGGATTCCTTTCCAGGCGTTGCCGTCCGAGGGCACATCGACAGTTTCTCCCCGGCCAGTGGCGCACAGTTCGCTCTGCTGCCGCCCGATAACGCCACAGGCAATTTCGTCAAGGTCGTGCAGCGCATCCCCGTGAAAATCGCGGTTGATGCTGGTGGCGCCCTACAAGGGCGCCTGCGGGCCGGCATGTCAGCCTCTGTCGATATCGACGTCGGCAGCATTCGTCCCGACGCGGCTTCCGCGGCGGTTGCGGAAGCAGGCCGGCCATGACCGCTACGAACTCGATCGTCCTTCCTGCTGGTGGCGCACTCGACGGAGTGTCGATACAGAGACCATCAGGACGCGCCACAGCCGTCATCGCGGTCGGGGCGCTTACGGCAGCAGCTGTGATGGATGGCCTGAACGCGATCATCTTCGACATCGCCGGTGACCACATGGCCGGCACCATATCGGCGAGTCCGGACGAAGCGGCCTGGCTCAATCTTGCCTACTTCATGGCGAAGGTCTGCGGGCTACCCGTCACCGCGCTGCTTCTCACCTGGCTCGGCACCCGCCGGCTGCTCCAATCGGCGATCGTTTTGGTCATTATCGCCTCGGTCGGCTGCTGGCTCGGCCGGGATCTTACGGTCCTCGTGCTGTGTCGAGCGCTCCAAGGGCTAGGCGGAGCCGCCATCATCGCCGGCGGGCAAAGCTGGCTGTTCGGCCAGTTCGCTCACCGACGCCAGGGGCTGATTCAGGCCATTTTTGCTCTCGGCGCGATCATGGTGCCGACCACGGCCGCTCCGGCGATCGCCGGCGTCATCGTGGACGCAGACTCATGGAACGCTGTCCTGCTGCTCAATGTCCCGATCGGCGTTGCGGTGCTCGCCGTCCTGCCGCTGATCACACCACCCCGCGTCCCTTGCGCCGTCAAACCGGATTGGTTCGGGCTCGCACTGATCTGCCTCGGGCTGCCATCCTTGGTGTACGTGTTGGTCGAAGGGAGTAGGTGGGACTGGTTCGAGGACAGCAAGATCGTCTGGCTCAGTTTGATCGCCGCGGCCACTCTCATCGGCTTCATCATCTGGCAGCGCAGCGCCAGGAATACCTCGCCGCTGATCGACCTCCGGATTTTCAGGCACGAGGAATTCGCGTTCGGCTTCGCCGTTAGCTTCGTCGCGGGATTTGCGCTGTTCGGCAGCGCATTCCTCATCCCGGCCTTCGCGCTCGAAGTGCTGCAATTTCCGGCCCGCGACGCCGGCTTGGTGCTGCTACCGAGCGCCCTCACCGTCGGCTTAGGACTTCTCACCAGCGGTTCCGTGATCCAATTCCTCCGCGCGCCTCCTGTCGCGATCGTTCCGTTTGGCATCGCCATTTTCATGACGGCGATGTGGCTGCTGTCGGGTTCGAACGCAGAAAGCGGCTACCCCGACCTCGTCCCCACGCTGGTGCTGCGGGGGTTCGGTATGGGTCTGCTGTTCATCGCCATCACCATCATCTGCCTGGGCGAACTTACAGGCGCCGAAATTCCGCACGGCGTTGGGTTGTTCAATCTTGGGCGACAGATGGGTGGGCTGATCGGTGTTGCCTTCCTGGCAACCTTCCTCGATCACCATATGGCCCTCAGCCGCATGGTGATTGTATCGAATCTCGGTCAGGGAAGCCCGGTCGTCACCCGGGCTCTAAAAGGGATGGAGCAGGGGTTCGCAAGTGGCGGAATGGCCCCCGAGCAGGCGACGTCAGCCGCTCTCGCTGCGCTGAATCGCATGGTGACGGGCCAAGCCGCTGCGATCTCGTTCAACGAGGCATTCCTGTCGGTTGCCCTGCTCTTCGTCGTCGCAGTCCCCTGCCTCCTCGTGGTGAAGGCTAGTCTGGTGCTCCTCGGGCACAGACGGAGAGAAAAGACGTCCGAGCATAATTTCGGACATGATGCCGAGCGCCATTGCCGTCCAGGTTAAATGTATTGGCCAGCCGTCCGGGACGGTCAATTGCACGATGCGGCTCATAAGGAGCAGTCCCGTCGCCGCAAAATACGTGCCGAAGCCCTGGACTAGCAATCTCGCCGCAGCGGGACGCAAAAGCCATTGCGCGGGAAAGGCAGAGGGGCCGCCAGGCAGATGAAGTTTGAACTCATCAGTGAAGAGTTCGATCGCGGTGTCGTTCAATGGCAGGATGCCGGGCCACTTCAAGATTCCTGAATTCCAGAATGGCACCGCCAAGGCAAAGCGGCAACCGCCTGCAATGTTTCCCTTTGATCAGTCTGCTCAGGAATGCGGCGACGCCGGGCGGCAACTGCCGGACCGCGACGTCGATCTCCCTCCGGGTGATAAGCGTGTCCGCGGCGGCGCTCGATCGAAACGGCGTGACCGGGCGGCCGACGCGGTTCGCGGCGAAAATGGCGAAAGCCAGATAGCGAGATCGCACGATGCGGGTCGCAGGATGCGGCACGAATGCCAGGCTACCAAGCCTGTTGGGCGGCACGGCGGCAAGCTCGTCGGCCGACATGGGCGGGCATCTGCCGCATGATAGGCACCGAGCCGGCCTCGCTCGATCCGAGCCGCATCGGCGAGCCGGGGCATGTCCTGTGCGTGTTCAAAGCTTTGGACGAAGGCTGGGAAGTCACGGCCGTATTCGAACAGTAGAGGCGATTTCGGCGGCGTTGCACGGACATGAAGGCGAGCCGTGGCGCGGAAGAATCCGAAGCCGGTGATCCGCTGGCCAACCGGATAGATCGCGGCGAGCGCATCGATCAGGCCGACCGTGACGCCTCAATGCCCATCCAGGCCGGGAGCCGGTGACGGCTCCGATCGTTGAATGGGATGCCGATGTCGTGAACCAGGCGGCCCGACGGCTGTCCGGCGATCAGGATTGTGGATCAGTACTCAAGTGAGCCCCCTGCAGATCCCGGGCATACATCGTTGATTTCCTTAATGAGGATCGTATTCGGCAGAACTGTCCGACGACGCTCTGACTGCGTGCCAATTCGAGAAACTCGATCGCAATCCGCCGAATTGAACCTGCTACTCCTGTTTCAGCAGACGGCTCTGACGGCCGTCGAGTGTAACAAAGCGGCCTCCTCTTGCGAACATGGATCGAACTCAACACGGGAGAATCACCATGCTATCGCGTTTGCTCACGTCACTGGGCCTCATTGCGGGCCTCTACCCCTTCTCTGGATTTGCCGCAGAACGGCCCGTCGTCGTCGAATTGTACACCTCGCAAGGTTGCTCATCTTGCCCGCCGGCGAACGCTTACCTCAATGAGCTGTCCAGGGATCGCCGAGACGTCTTGCCGCTTGCCTTCCACGTCACCTATTGGGATCGATTGGGATGGAAGGATCCCTATTCGCTGCAGGCCGCCACGGATCGACAGGAGCGATATGGCCATCGCTTCGGCGACGGATCTTATACGCCGGAGATCGTTGTCGATGGCGCCGCCGGGCTGGTTGGCTCACATCGCGGTGATGTTGGATCAGCGATCGAAAAGGCCAAACACGAAAGTCGAACCGCCACGTCAGTAAGCGTCACGAAGACCGGGGGGGACCAGGTTTCAATCCAGGTCGGCTCCGGCTCTGGTGCCGGGAAGGTCCTTCTGATCGGCTTTGATCACGACCATACGACAGCGATCGGCCGGGGAGAAAACAGCGGCAGAACGTTGCGGGAGTCGAATATCGTCAGATCGGTTCGATCGGTCGGCCAATGGTCGGGCGCGCCGCTGCAGATCAAAGAGCGATTTCCCGAAGGGCAGGACGTCGCCGTGGTGCTCGAAGCGCCCGATGGCCAGATCATCGGAGCTTCCCGATTGGCGGGCGGCTCAAGCTAAACGTTAGAGACGTCGTACGAGCTGGCCGGCTCGACCGCAGACGCGAAGTACGTCTGCTGGTGCCGGCCGGCCGTCATTCGATGACATGTTGTGATATCTAGACGGCACTGGACGCCTCATGGCCCTCGCTCGCCTGACCACCCTCCTTGTACTGACGACCGGATTGTTCCTGTCGAACGGAAGCGCCGAAGCAGCTGCCACCGATTGGGTGGGGGACAGCCGGGCGGCGGTGCGCCTGATCACAGCGACGGATAGTATCGGTGCTCATTCTACGCTCAAGGCGGGGTTGGAGTTTCGGTTTGCCAAGGGATGGCATGGTTATTGGCGGACTCCAGGGGACGCGGGTATCCCACCAACGGTTGATTGGTCTGCTTCAGAAAATGTTTCAGGCGAGGAAGTCTCCTGGCCCGCTCCACATCGTCTCGTCATTGAGGGCTTGCAGAACAGCGTCTACGAAAACCACGTGGTTCTTCCGGTCAAATTGGTTCTGAAGCAAGCCGACACGGCGGCCCGGATCAGAGCGTCGATCACATATGCCGCCTGCTCGGATGTCTGCGTGCCGCTGCAGGCTGAGCTCGCTCTTGCGTTGCGAACCGGAGCCGAGGGCGAGTCAGCTCAGTCCGGGTTGATCAGTTCGGCTCAAAAGCAAGTACCAGGTTCGCCGGATTCCGCCGGTGTCGATGTCAATGGCACGCGTTTCGTGGGCTCGCCATCAGAACCCACTCTCGTGGTCGATCTCAAGAGCAGGTCCGTAGGTTTTGTCGAGCCCGATCTGTTTGTCGAGGGCGCCGGGAATGGAATTCCGCCGGCACCGAAAGTGGAACTGCGGGACGCCGGCAAGACCGCCAGTCTGACCGTTCGGCTTGCAGCGTTGCCGCCGGCTGACCGTCCCTTGACATTGACGCTGATCGACGAAAATCGCGCCGCTGAATTCAAGGTGCCGGCCGGCCAAGCACCGCCCGACTCCGAGAATAGCTCGCTGTTCTTCGCCGCGCTGCTTTCGGCTTTGCTCGGAGGACTGATCCTCAATCTCATGCCTTGCGTCCTCCCGGTGCTTTCAATCAAGCTCTTTGCATTTACGCGCGAGGCCGGCGGCGGTTTGCGGGACATTCGTTTGAGCTCGGTCGCAACGGCTTCCGGCATCACCTTCAGCTTCATGCTGCTGGCCGCCGCCTTGGTCGGATTGAAATGGTCGGGCGCCACGCTTGGCTGGGGCATCCAGTTTCAGCAGCCTTGGTTCCTGGCCGGAATGGCGATGCTAACGGTCTTGTTCGCGGCGAGCTTCTTTGATTGGCTTCCGATCGGCCTGCCGAGCTCGATTGCGAACGTTGCCTCCAAACGGTCCGGCGGCCCCATGATCGAGGCCTTCCTCACAGGTGTATTCGCAACCCTATTGGCCACGCCCTGCTCCGCACCATTCGTCGGCACCGCCGTGGGCTTTGCATTGGCGCGCGGGCCATTTGAGATCTTTGCAATCTTCCTGTGCCTCGGCGTCGGAATGGCCGCGCCCTATTGGCTGGCCGCATTGTTTCCCGGGTCCGTTCGGTGGCTTCCGCGTCCCGGCCCGTGGATGCTCGTGGTGCGCAAATTCCTCGGCATCCTGTTGCTCGGGACGGCCGTTTGGCTGATCGACGTGCTGTGGAGCACGGCAGGCGCGTGGACGGCGGGCGTCACGGCCGCGCTGGTGGCGTGCTTGCTCGGTTATCGCGCTCTGATCAGTGCTCCGGTGGGAGGCCAAATCGCCGCCCTCGCATCGCGCCGATCCGGGTTTATCACCGCCGGCCTGGTGGTCGTGCCCCTCATCGTCAGTTTGTCCGCAGCTACGCCGGTCTCGCAATCGGCGGCTGGGCAGGAATGGCAGGCTTTTGATTTGGATGCGCTGCCCGGACTGATCGCCGGCGGCAACACCGTATTGGTGGACGTCACCGCCACATGGTGCCTGACTTGCAAGGTCAACGACGTGAGAGTGCTGGAGACCGCGGAGGTTCGCGCGCGGCTGCAGCAGTCGCACGTCATCAGAATGCGCGCCGACTGGAGCCGGCCAAATCCTACCATCGCCGATTATCTTCATCGCTTCGCACGATACGGCATTCCTTTCAACGCGGTCTACGGACCACAACGCCCGGACGGCGAAGCCCTTCCCGAGCTGCTCACCACCAGCGCGCTCTTGCAGGCGATCGACCAAGCTTCAGACGGTGACCACATTCGCAAATCTGCGAATTCCGGCTCCTGATCACCGGCGATGGCGGTGAAGGGCGACGTCTTCAAAAGCGATCGTCTCCAGTGCGCCCTGACGTGGCGACCTGCTAAGGCTGTGGGTTCCTGGGGTTGCGTTCGTGGACGGCCGCCTGGCGCTCCAAGCGGCCAATGAACTACTTCCGGATTTTGAGTGCGACCACCCGAGCGATGCCATATCCCACATTGCCGGAAGGTTGCGGCGGCTCACCGGCGCTGATGGTCGAGATGGAATGCGAGCGGTCACCCTGATCTCGAAGTCGAAGCCCGCAAGCCAGTTGCCTCCAATAGATAGCTAGGCTTGTCTACGGAAATGCGGCGATGTCGTCGCCCGTGACTTCAAACATGGGTTGAAACCAGGGAGACCTTCTGACTCGGTCAATTTGAGATGCGCGTACGTTGAATACACGAGCCGTGACCTGAAGGGAGTTGCGGCGCTCGTCATCCACTTGCGATCACGATTGAGTCATCGCGCCCCGTCCGCCCTCGCCGATTTTACGCTGCGACTTTCTGCCTTCCGATTCCACGGCGCTTCCACGAGTGGAATTTCCAGTCAAATTGAGAACAACAAAAAGCCCTCGAAAACGAAGCGTTTTCAAGGGCTTGAAGCTTGGTTGCGGGGACTCGCAACCACCGATACCGACATTCGCTCAAAGTGGCCGTCTGATGCGCAAAGTCGGATTTGTTAGCCTCCGAAACTGCGCTCCACAAATGGGGCTTCACCGTTCGTGCGAAGCTCGAAATCCTGTCGGTGAAGACGGCCACGGAACGGTGACTCTTCTCTGTTCGACTCAGCCAATACGTAACCAGCAGCGTCTATCCAACATATCCTTTCATCTCTGAGGATTGGGACAACGCGATAACGGCCACGCTCACCTGTTGTGCCAGTCAACTCCGCCGGGACTCTGTTTCCGCGACCTGCCGCGCGTTCCGGCTGGGGCAGGCTGCGTTCCCAGGCAAGGAAGAGCTGCGGATCGATAAAATCCTCGCCGTCGAGATCGTCATATTCTGCATCCAGCCAGGTTTCATATTCCTCCCGCCGAGCGGTAGCCGCTTCCCTGGTCTGCGCCAAGCCTTGCGAGAGAGCGAAGGCGACGAACGGGTCGAGTGTTCCCCACCGCAGCAATTCCCGCGCCCAAAAGCCAAACCACGGCAGTCCTGTCGTTTCACGCCAAGCATCCAGAGAGGGTACAGTCAGCGGATCACCGGCACCGTCCGACCAAGCCCGTGCCACTACGGCGCCTACTGCTACGCCTAACCGAAATTCAATGTTATCAGCGACAAAGCGCTGCCATGCACGCAGTCGGCTCGGATCGGGACTGGCTGCCTCCGGTGCCAGAACCCACCATCCCAGCACGCCTTGCCAGTTTTCGAGGAGCGTCCGATCGGTTTCGGTGGCTCGAACACGAAAGCCGTACCCACGATCGGCGGCAATGAGTTCGCCAAGCGCGACGAAGACGGCAAGACGGTCTTCAGCGGTTGCGCTGCCATAGTCCTGCGCCGCCTCGATCACGGCCCTCATATCCGGTGCGATTGCTTCAAACCGCCGCCCGACATACGGCGTGAAACCATATTGGTATAACCGGCTGCGTTCCTCGGCATCGGGATAAATGTCGTCGATGATGGCGCGTCCACGGCGTACGAATGCACGCTCCAGCCATTCTTCCTGGGCTGCTGCGTAAGCGGAGAAGGTCCTGCGCCAAAGCTGCATCAATGCGTCTTCGGCTGCCGCTCCTTCCAGCCCTTCTGCCCGCAGGCGCTCGATTTCTTCGATGGCGCTCAGGAGTATCCCGTCGAGTTCATCCACGCTATCGGCGAGCCGGCTTTCTTCGGAGGTTTCGGCACGGCCCGCCTCATCGCTGATATCCGGAGGGATTGCGGCTTCAAGCCATTCCAGAAAGGCGTCGCCCTGCAATCCAAGCAAGTCCCGCACGCGATCTGCAATGCTCTGCAGCAGCAATGCCAGCGGGCTATCGACTTCGGCCTGCTCAAGTTCTTCCGCGAGGAGCCTGCGCCTGAGCGCGTCGTAATCATCGCGAAGGGCGCGAATCTGGCGGCGCTGCAAGGGAATCTGTTTAGGCGCAGTCGATGCAGGCCGCCTGGGTATGGCAACCAGTGTGATGCCTTCCATACCATTGCTCGCGCCCGGCCGTCCGGCCCTGCCCGACAGATTGCGGAATTCAGCCGCGGACATCGGCGTTTCAACGGGGGTGTTGTTCACCGGATCGTATGTCCGGCGTTTCAACGCCGTGAGAAAGATGATGTCGAATGGAAGATTGACGCCTTCTGTCAAAGTTGCGGTGGCCACCGTGATCGGGCAAATTCCCCGGTCGATGAGGTCGGTCATAAGCCTTCTGAGGCGCTGTGGCATCTGCCCGTGGTTAGTAGCAATGCCCTGGTCGAGCAGTGCGAGCTCGTAGGAATCCTCACCGCAATAGTCTATGCAGGCCGCTCTTGTCTCATCAAAACGGGCGCGTCCCTCGTCGTCCTCGGGAGGTTCAAAGGTCAGCGCGTCCTGCCAGCTTTCGAGTTCCAAAGCATCCTTGTACCACCCCATGGTCTTTTCTGGCTGCTGGGCAACCGAAATGAGGATGCGACGGTCATCGTCGATGAGATGCAGCGCAGTCCACAGAACGTCCAGTTCATTGAATCGATAAATGCTGTGGCGCATCGCCGCCGATAGGTCAGGCATCGGCGGCGTGCCGAGGCGCAGATAAACGGGTTCGTCGCGTCCACGCACAAACAACGGCCGCCCGTTCATTAGTTCAAGCAGCATCCGGCCGGAACTGCCATATGCCGTCTCGAAAACGCCGACAATCTGCCTTGTGCTCCGGTAGCGCGTTCCGACTGCCTGCGCATCCTCACGACCCTCGATCCAGCGTGCAACCGGAGACGCGGCTCCGCCAGCCACGGCTGTCAGCGCAATCCTGACTATATCCGGAGATTGAGCCAGCAGGCGTGACACAAATCCTTCAAGCCGAATTGAGCGGTTGGAATGTTCTGCGAAATCCGCTTGCGTCCGTTCATTATCCTCGGGAACGACCTGATGGGCTTCATCGACGATTAAGAGCCGCAGGCGGCGCAACAATAGCGGGCCGAGATAGCGCATTAGGGCATCGGCCTTCTCGACCGTCGCTATGAGGACAGTTGGCCTGTCTGCATCAAGCCAATAGTCGGTCACCCCCCAATCCGAACCGCCATAGAGGCCTGTCACGATGAGGTCGCGGCCAAGTTCCCCCGTCAGCTTTGCCTCCACTTCGCCTGCCAGCGCTCTTGAGGGAACCAGATACAAGGCGAGCGGCGCGGGATCTTGCTCTTCCCGCAGAAGCAGCTCCTTGACGAGCGCGAGATTGGCAACCAGCGTCTTCCCGGAGCCGGTGGGCGTGCATAAGGCAAATGATGATTCTTCGAGAAGCCGCGCTATGCCGTGCCGCTGCGAGGTCCAGAGAATGCCGCGCTTGCGGCTGAACTGGGTTCGGGCAAAGGCCTCAAGGCGTGACGCACGTTCAGGATTAAGAGCGCCAAGTGCGCGAACCGGCGTATAGATGCTTGCGTCCCGATATGTAATCGCAACCTGATACAAGAGCGCCACAAGGGCAGACGCATCGTCACCCAGGGTGCGCACGGCCATCTTGTCGAGTGCGGATAGCTTGGCGAGCGCGCGGTCAAGGCGCTGATCATCACCGCGGCGCAAGGCGTCAGCAATGGCGCCGAGCGCACGGATCAGTTCGACCGTGAAATACCAGCTAACCTTGTCCTCACCGTCATCACCGAGCAGGCGTCCGGGGGCCTCCCGGTCGGTGATGTCCAGATGATCACGCCAGAACGCGGTAACGGTGCGGATTACGCCATCAAAGTCGGCGCGCAGGAACCGTGCATAGAGTCGCCTTCCGGCGCTGTCGAGGCGCACCTGCCCAAGCAGCGCAGCCGACATCGCCGGCAAGCCGCCAAGTTGGTATGATGCTGCCGCCAACAATTCCAGCGGCACAAATGTTTCCAGATCGTCGTTGGCGCGTGTGAGCCATTCCAATAGCTCGCCAGCGCGGCGATAACACAGGATTGCATTCGCGGAAGCTTCGCCTTCGACCTTGCGGAAGATGGCGGCGGCATCGAGCAGGCGCCGCGCATCATAGAGTTGACTTCGGGATTCCGCAGTGCCCCATTGAATGATCGGCACTTCCCATGCGGTCTGCAATCCTCGCACGAACGATCGCGCCTGAATGGGTGTTAGCGTGTCCTCCGGCGCGACCTCGCGTCGAAGCTGTTCAGCGATTTCCAGCCGATCCTGGTCCAGTTCAGGCATCACCGCCTCCATCAGACCAAAGGCTCTCATAGAGAGAGCCGATCAATTCCTCGCCGTCTTCGAGGATGACTTCCACAAGTTGCAGATCGTGTCCTGCGGTATAGTCGTCGGGCATTTCCTTGAATGGCAGAAGGCAGTTCATTTTTTCGCGCGTGGCAGCGCCGTTGCCGACGATGATGATAAGGTCGGTCCTGGGAAGCGGCTCGGGGTCATTTACGACCAAAGCCCGTTCCATCGACAGTATTGCCGCATCGTAGCCGTCGGGGTCGTGCTCCTGCAAAAGCCTCATAAGTTGGCGTACGCCTATTGGGACAGGCGGATCATTATTCACGTCGTTCCAGACGCCCTTCCCGGAGTGGATTTTCGCGCCGCCGGCAGGATTGGCAACCTTCTTGCCGTACATAACTGCGTCAACCGCCGACTGGGTCAGCGTCTTCCGCCATTTGGCCTCACCCGCGATGAACCTGACAACGGCGCCATCCTCGTCCAGGAGCAAGCCAATGAAATCAGAACCAAGGCGTCCGATCGTCTGCCGCTTTCTTTCCGGATTGCGGGCCAGCGCGAAGAGGTAGTTCCGCGCATCCTCGTGATAGCGGAACAGAAAAATCGGCACGCACCAGTCATGCGCGCCAACCAGTTCATAGCCCTCGGTGACAAGCCCGGCCATCACTTCACCAAACAGACCTTTCCGCGTCGTGCTGGGAAGACAGCCGGGGTACTCTATGGGCCTTTCGTCGCCATCACCGGCGTCCGGGTGAAGGTCAATACCGATATCAGCATGGAAAACCTGCCGCGCATCAAGGTGGGCTGATTCAAAATAGGGACGTAGAGCCTGGCATATCGCTTCACGGTCGATCTCCTTCTGCAAAAGCAGCAGGTGGCCGAACTTGCCGTTGGTTGAAGGGTGGTCCTCCAACCATTCTTCAAGAGCGTCATGCGGTGGTGAACAAGTGTGCATCCCTCCCCCAGCCGAACGATACGCACAGCAATGCTCGCTTGATTATCGATCCTGTTGAGATCGTCAATGCTCACTGCCCATTTACTGCCCTCCTGCACTCCCGACCCGAAGGCGCTTTCCCCGTTATTGGTTTCCTAGTCGCTTGTGGGTGAGCGCACGCAACTCCAAGACCGCATCCAATGCACTCGGCGCCCACCGATCGAACTCTATTTTGCTGCGCGTACCCTCCTCGAAACCCTCATTGTCGCGGGCGAGCCGCCTTAGAACACGAACGAAGCCATTGAGAGTTGCGTCTTCGTCAACGACCTCAAGGTACGAAGCCAAAAGCTTGAGGCCTTCGATCGCGAGCGGGAGACCGTCTGGATTGTACTCCGTTGCGGTCGCCTCGAGGTCGGCGAGCGTGCGTTCCCATCCGCGTACCGCATCCCGCTGGGCACCCTCGCGGACACTGCCTTGCACCAATGCGTTCGCCAGCAAATGAAGTCGCTCGGGTGCCTGATCCAGCCACCGATCGATAATCGGCATGGCAACCTGCGTGGGCGAACGTGAGTGTGTACGGGCATCGGCAGTAATCGTGGTGATCCGGCCTGGCAGAAATCCAAGCGCCATGCAGATCTCCCACTGAAGGTGACGCATCTCGGCAATATTGATCGGCCACCACCGAGCAAATTCCTGCGCGCGATAAAACGCGATGACATCTACTGCGCGTTGCGCTCCCCCTAACTCTCGGCGTTTGAATTCCACCAAGCAGAATGACGCGAACTCCTCGTCCACACCATCCGCCGTGAAGTCCCGAAATGGATCGATCAGCACCGCGAGCGCACGCGTGCTCGCCTTCGTCTTGAGCAGCTTGATGACCCGCTCTACCTGGTTGATCTTGCCACCGAAGCGGCGGAGCCGGGTTCCATGCACGAACGGCATGCGGTGTTCGAGGCCAGAGCGCTCAAGCTGCCACCACGAAACAAGCTCCTTCAGCCACCGTCGACGCTCGGCCTCATCCATCGGCTCCGGTAGAGGGTAATTTGACGGGAGGGGCAATTCTCCGGCTGTACCCGTTGGCAAGTCAAGGTGGACGACCAATGTGCCGTTCGCGGCGTCCCTTTCGGCCGCTTCGCAAACCCGATCATAGACCTCATCTAGATCACTCCCCTGAACGACCGTCGGTGCGCCTGGGACAACGTCTGTCGACCAAATCCTGCGAATGATGGATGGCGGGTCACGAGGGTCCACACCGCCGCGCGGAACAGGCACGGGCTCGATAGCAATCGCCGGGCCATTGGGCATGCCCGTAATCGTAATGAGACGTGCAGCATCTAGTTCCCTGCCGGGCTCAAACGTTGCGCCTGAAATCACGAGAGTGCGGTGGTCCTTATCGCCATCTTCGTCATAGATATGTTCGAACTGAGCTGCCTGCTCGTGCTTGTGGCCATGCACGACGACCGCGAATCCACGGTCGCGCAGAAAGCTACGAACTTGCTCCAAATTCGAAACATCCGCAAACGGCTTCAACTCCTCTCGCAAGCTCGGCGCTCGGAGATGATGGTGAAGCAACGCGATCCTGAGCTGTCGTCCAGCGGCAGGTTGCGAGGTGCTTTCGACCAATCCACGTAGAATCTCTAGCTGCGCTCCCGATACACGGGCCATGTCATAATGCGCCAGCTCGTCTAGCTGGGCGCGAAGCTTCGCCTCTTTTGAGGCATCCCCATTAGCAGCAAATTTTGGTAGATCTTCCCATGCGCTCGCGAGCGGCTCAGGTAACGTGCGAGTTACATGCGACCAGTTGCTGGTGTTGATCGGAAACACAGCCCAAAGGCTGTCGCCGCTGACTAGTCGGTGGGGGCCACCGTCGCTCGTGGACACATCAACGCCATCAAGCCACGGCGTGACGCATCCTGCCTTTCGCCAAACATCCGTAAAGGCCTCATACCGAACGCTTGAACCTGGTGGGCTTGCGCGCGGCACATCATGATTGCCCGGAACAGCAACGATGTTTCCAGTCGTCACGCCCAAGGGTCCGAAATAGCGAAGAACAAGATCGAGTAGAAGCTGGTGTCCACCTGGCTTCCCCCGATCCTGCGCATCCCCAGAAAACAAAACCCCATCCAAGGACCGACCGCTGTGGGTCAGCCGTTCAGCTAGCCGGCTGAGCGTTAACTCAAGTGCCTGTTCGCGTGTTTCCTGCTCAATGCCAGGAATGGTGACCTTATGGTCATCGCGCTCGAACGCTACGCCAGCCGCCGCAAGATGGGCATCGGTCAAATGGAGAAATGTCGCTGAACTGGACATGGTGGCCTATAGTGTTGGGAAGTTGTGTTGTCGGATAGCCTTGTCGGGAGCTCGCTGGCAGACGTGAATGTAATCGGGCACGGAATCGACCTCGTTGAGGTTGCTGAACTGCAGCGCTGGATCGAAGATCCACGCGATCCGCTGATTCCGCGTTGCTTCGCGCAGCGCGAACTGGAGGAAATCGGTGACGGCCCTGATCGAATCGAGCGACTGGCGGGGCGGTTCGCCGCAAAGGAGGCCGTACTCAAAGCACTTGGAACCGGCTTCGGTGCGGGCGTCTCGTTCACTGATGTGGTGATCCACCGTACGCCAGGGGCTGCTCCCCAAGTCCAACTCGTCGGGGGTGCCGCAAAGGCAGCAGACGCCCTGGGAGTGACCGACTGGCGGCTCAGTATCAGCCACGCAGGTGGCTTGGCGATGGCGAGCGTTCTCGCTTTGGGGCGCTAACTTCACGTGCGCGGCTCATGACTCTTCGAAGGGCCGAGGAATGTGATGCGCCGCGCATCGAGATCGACGGCTATACGGCCGCCGCGCGCAGCGAGCACCGCCCGCCAAACGTCGAAGCCCTGCAGGATTGCTTTCTCCCACTCACCGGTCGTGCACTGGCGCACTTCGAGGTGAGAAGTCATGTCCTTGATCGTGCGCAAGAGCTGGAAGTCGAGCGCAGCGACACCTTCAAGAAACCGATGGCGACGTGCATAGTCGAACGTAAGCGCCGATACGCCTTCTTCGATGACAGCCGCGCGCCCACCGTCCTCCACTTCGTCGAGCAGCGGCTGGCTTTTGCGCTTGCGCCGGAGCAGCGCACGCGTGATTGGCGACCAGCCCAAGACGGCGGCATAGGCAAAATGGAAGACGTCGTGGAAGCGATAGCCATCGGGATCATAGGCGTTGTCGGTAAGCTCCGCGCCAAACGGCTTACCGTCGATCAAGACACGCACTTGCTGACGCGTTTCGCCGTCAATGTCGACAAGTTCGACTTCAAACCGCCGGGGCAAGCGTTCACCTTCGGGTAGATCTGCGTCGAAGGAAAGCGGTTCGATGCGTTCGCTTGCCCAGCGCTGCTTGACCTTGGCGAGGTTGGCGGCGGCTATATCGGAAAGCGAGAGATCGAACTTGCTGGCGACATTGGCGGTGTACCAAAGCAGATCGCCCAACTCTTCGGACACACGCTCCTTAAACAGGCGATGGGCCTCGCCGTCGCGCAAATGCTTCTTATACTCGCTGAGAAGCTGACCGGTTTCACCGGCGAGGCCTAGCATGGGCACAATCAGCGCTGCGGCATCCTCAGCGCCGCTCTGGACCGGTACGCGGTCGGTGCGCAGTGCCTCCATCTGGTAGCTGTTGAAATCCATGCTTGCCTCCTTCGGCGTCACTCCATCGCGATGCGTAGCGGCACGTCGACGTGGATCTTGTCGTTGAGCTTCCATTTAGGTGGATAGAAGAGGTCAATCTGCTCTGGGATCGGATTGAACTTCTGCTTGATGCGGACGCGGCCGGTCTTTCCCGCTATCTGCGGGTGTGCCACGCGCGCGTATTTGTCGACTTCGCAAAACAGGTTCTGGCAGTCGATCAACTGAAGACGCCTGCCCCAGAGTGACTGAAAGCTGAGGCCCAGGCGTTCGAACTCGTGCTCCTGTAAGTCGGCCATCAGCCGGATAAGCTCTGGCTCGTTCAGACCACCAGGATCCACGAAACATTTGCGCAGGCCGTCGCGCGCGCCTGGGCCGGGCACGACGAAATCCATCTCACTGAAATCGGTGAGCTCGCTGTAATTGATGTCGGTGATGAATTGATAGGCAAGGAAGTCGCCAATCGTCGGGTAGGCGCGCAGCTTCTCGAAACCCTCCTGCATCGTGCGTGTTTGCGCCAGCCGATCAGCTAGCCGGTCGGCCATCATGCGTTCGAGCAGCAACAGATGGTTCTGATGCTTGGCTGAGCGTCCGAAAGCCCGGCTTCCTGGCGGCATGATGTAGGCCGCTGAGTAAATGCGCTGACCGGCCCGCATCGCGCGCGAGAGAATCTTGTCATAGGCAGCAAACTGATAATCCTCGAAGAGGATCGGGCCGAGGGAGCTTTCAAGAAGTTCCCAAGTTTCGATCTTGTTGAACAGCTTGAACAGCAAAATGCGGAAGAATACCTCGCGGGGCGTACTCGGCAGGTCGTCGCGATAGATGACATGCCGTATGAGATACTGGCTGACCCGATCAGATGCGCGATAGGCGTTGGTAAACTTGTAGTTAGCGAGCACAGGATTGTCCGTCCATGGGCGTGTCTCTGCACGTGCACGACGAAAAAATACCTCCTGTCTTTCGGCGGCGAAGCGCCAGTAGCTCTCGTAGACTTCGGACACCTTAGCCGGTGCGAGATGTGACAGCACGATCGGCATGGGCGTGGCTGACGTCTTCGTCGGGCCGAAGTCGACGGGGAGATCCATCGGCAGCGGTGCGGTGGCTCCGCTGGAATGAGACCTTGATGGGTGGCCGCGCGTACGTTTCGTTTTGTTCTTGGGTAACTTCGAATTCAAAGCGTAGCTCCTGCGGGCGCACTGGCGACAGCTGGGCGTGTCGCGGGCGCGGCGGCAGGGGCCACCAGCGCGTGGGCGGCGTCGACCAGCGGTGCTAAATCTGCATCGCTCTTTGTTATTCGCTCCAGTTTGGCGATTCCGACCATGACGTTCAGGCGCGCGAGCGGCATGCCCATCTCATGGGCCATGAAGGCGCCAAGCTGAGCCAGGCCCAGATAGTTCCCATAGGCTTTGTCGAAGATCTGCTGGGTCGCGTAGAATGCGTTAGTGACCAACCCCGCCGGGGTCGGCTCGAAGCTGACCTGCTGCAGGCAAGGGAAACCGAGCTGGGCGCTCGCAACATGGTCGCGACCCGGATCGAAGGTGGTGGCTTGCAACATCGAGCGTCGCACGCCGGTACGCGAATTGAATTGAGACAAAATCCACTCCAGTTGATTGCCATCGCAGGGACCGCGCCCGTACATGACCATGCGCTCAAAATACAGGCCACGGCCATTGGCTTTACGGTTCATCGCCTGCCAGCGCGGGAATGTCGCGCGATAGAGTGCGAAAAGGCGGGTCCGGTCGCCGCGCGACATTTCCCATAGACGTTGCGGAAAGATGGTGAACGCAACATCGTCCACCACGAGCCGCCCCTTGCGCTCGAGCAGCCGGTCCAGCGCTTGGCGTACAGTTGGTTCTTCGGAAGAGGCGCCGCTCTCAGCGAAACCGGTCAGGCTCAGAATTAACGGTGCGACCTCGGTGCCGGAGCCCTCAAGAACCTGCAGGAGCAGGCGCGCCCAAGCGCGCGAAAGGTTTGTGTCGTCGATTACCAACGGTGGCGGCGACTCGAGCGTTTTGGCCTTACTCATCCGAGTCCTCCTCAAGATGGCGGTACTGCGCGAGACCGACATAGCCATTTGGGGCGATGCGCACGAACACGGTCCAGTCGTTCGCCCTTGCCTGAAATATCCCGGGCTTGACCGACCGGAACAGGCGGCCTGACTCCAAGTCGCGTTCGAAGGAGAGTCCGCTGCCCGTCACCTCGGTGCCGAGTGGCAGGAGCAGTAGCATGTCAACCTCTGCGTCCAAGGTCGGCGCGGCACCACGACCATCGGCCACAATCAACGGTTCGGGCACCAGCGCGCCAAGAATTTCCGTGCGCAAAGCCTTAGGTGTGGCGCGCTGCAACACGGAAGCGCGACTGCGGGATATTAAATTCACACCCGCCGAAAGGTGGGTCACAAGCGTCGCGTAGCCGACGCCGAAGTCGCAGGCGATGGTGAAAACTTGCGACGGTGTGGCAGTTTCTGGTGCCCAGCCTCGGATCGAAAATGCGCGGCGCAAACCGATTATGGGCATAAGGATGAAACCGGCAAAGGTGTCGGCGAGAAACTCCTTCGGGTCTTCCCATGGGTGGGACTTTGCGTCCTCGCGCAGCTCGTCGATCGACGAGCCGTGTCCGAACACATGATGGCCGAGCTCATGCGCGCAGTTATAGGCTCGACGCGGCAAAGGCCGTCTGGCAGAAAGATGTATGCGCGGGGGAGTACCGCGTTGATACATCCCTTCCATGTTGATGTTGTTGAAACGCACCGTGACGCCCAGCTTCTCGCATAGTCCGTAGATGCAGATCGGACTAGTCTGATCTAGCTTGACTTTTGCCCGAGCCTCCGTTGCGGCCTGCATGGCCTGCGTCGCAAGGGTTCGGCGGCTAAAGCTGGGCTTCGCGTTGCGGGGCAGGCTCATCAGCGGTTGCCTCCGTTCGCTGTGGAATCGCTGCGCATGGCAGCCAACAGCTTCAGCAGGCGTTCCAGGTCGTCAGGCTTGAGTTTTGAGAGCTCGCGCGCTGCAAGCTCCAGTCGCGGATCCCGGGCGTCTAACGTGTCGGGCGCCTCTCCGAGGAGCCAAGCAACGCTCACGTCATAGATCTCAGCAAGCCGAGCGAGTTCGTCGGCCGACACGCGCCGATTGCCAGCTTCCATCTCGCTGATAGAAGGGCGATGCAGGCCGAGCATCTTCGCGACGTGGCCTTGCGACACACCCGCGAGCTTGCGCGCCTCTTTCAGCCGCTCAGCGATCTGGGTCCGCTTCGCCGACTCGATCTCGGTCATGCTGCGGCCGCTTCTTTCTCGTTTTGCTTCTTGAGCATCTCGCAGACGAAGACGGCAGTCTCGTCGATGGAGCGCGGAAGCTTGGTCGTTTCATCGACGAAAATATTCACGTCGTTCGGGATCGTCTCGCCGATCTCGGTAGCAAGGATGGTGGTTGCGACAGGCCAGACCTTGCTGTCGAACTTGGGCAGGTTCTCGACCGGTTTCGTAGCGCCCGTGAGCGACGGACATTCAAGGCCGCTGTCGGCCTGAATCTGGCCGAGGACGGTGATCAGCTTCTCTTTCAGCACAGCGGGATCCATGGGACATCTCCATTACTCGATAAGACGTAAGATAATCTTACCAAATGTCAGCGTCAAGACCCCCCAGCCCTCTCACCATCCGGGAGGAACAATCAGAGGCTGCGAAAACAGAGCCTCTGCCAAGAAACCTCTCTGCTGGTGCAAGGCTTGAGAAGTGTCAGTTAATTGGCTGCTCGCCATGTCCCTGAAGATTTTCACGCGAGTGCCCGAAGGCAAGGAAACGAGGAGTTTATGATTGGTGATCGAATATCTCGCGGTTTCTATTGGCGGCTCATTCGACGGTACGAGCAAGCTGTCGCGCCGCGTCGCCATGCGAGTGAGTGCGGCTTGGCCTCGGGAGGGGAAGGCCTTCCCCTGCGGCCGAGCCTGTAGTCTCGGCCGACCCCTTCGAGCGGGGGGATTCCCCCGCAACGCCCCCCTTTTAGAGCGAGAGTGCGGACGGGTTTGCCGTGACGGGATGAGGACCGGAGGAGAGGCCTCCGGCGCCCGTCGCGGAGACCCGCAATGTCCAGACACAACCGCAAATCCGGCGCCCGGCGCGACCGGAGCAATCTTTATTCCGAAATCACCGACAAGATCATCGCCGAGCTGGAGGCCGGCCGGGTGCCCTGGGTTCAGCCCTGGGGAACGGCCGCCGCGAAGGCACCGCTTGGCCTACCGAAGAATGCCTCCACTGATCGTCAGTATTCGGGCATCAATGTCCTGCTCCTCTGGGGCGCCGTGATCGAGCGCGGCTTTTCCGGCCAGAGCTGGCTGACCTTCCGCCAGGCGCTGTCGCTCGGCGGCAATGTCCGCAAGGGCGAACGCGGCACCACCGTCGTCTATGCCGACCGCTTCGTGCCGGAGGATGAGAAGCGCCGGGCGCGCGAGACTGGCGAGGACGCCCAGGCGATCCCGTTCCTGAAGCGTTTCACCGTCTTCAACACCGATCAGTGCGAGAACCTGCCCGAGGATGTGGCCACCGCCGCGCCGCCCGTGCCGACGGGCCTGATCGAACCGCGCGTGGAAGCGCTGATCGCCGCGACCGGCATCGATTTCCGCATCGGCGGCAACCGGGCCTTCTACGTGCCGGCCCATGACTATGTGCAGGTGCCGCCGCCGCAGGCCTATTTTGAATCCATCAATTGGCACCGCACCGCGCTGCACGAGATGGGCCACGCGACAGGCCATCCCTCGCGTCTGGGTCGCGACTTCTCGGGTTCGTTCGGTACGAAGAAGTACGCCTTCGAGGAGCTCATCGCCGAGATAAACGCTGCGTTCTGCTGCGCTTCGCTCGGCATCGCGCCGACCGTCCGGCACGCCGACTATATCGGCTCCTGGCTCGAAGTGCTGCGCGAGGACAACCGCGCCATCGTTCGCGCCGCCAGCCAGGCTGGCAAGGCCGCCGACTGGCTTTTGGCGTTCGCACCGGATGCGGTCGAGACATCTCGCGACAGGAGGGTGGCATGATCCTGTTGACCGACGATCTGCGCGACCGGCTGCTCGCCAATGGGCGGCAGCGCGATATCGATCATGTGCCCGTGGTGAAATTCTTCAATCCAGTCGGCGCGGGCACCTGGCTCATCACCGAGATGGAGGCGGACGGCGACACGCTGTTCGGCCTTGCCGATCTCGGTTTCGGATGTCCGGAGCTGGGCTCCTGCAGCCTTGCCGAATTCACCTCGGTGCGCCTGCCGTTCGGTCTCGGGCTCGAACGCGACATCCTGTTTCAGGCCATGTTCCCGATATCGGTCTATACCGAGGCGGCGCGCCTGACCGGCCACATTGTCGAACGCGGAGATCTGCTGGAGGGAGCTGCGGCGGTAATGCAGTCGCGGCGGTGACGTGGCGCTCAGACCGTAACCTTCGTGCAAGGCTCCGGCCAGGCACAGGAGAGTGAGAGGGCTGCGCCCTGTTTCCGTGACGGGTTTCAAGCCGAGAGAGAGGCTCTCGGTGCCCGTCGCGGAGTAACTCACCATGGCGAATGCGCCTAAGAAGATCACCCTCAGCGCCTCGCGCGACATCCCCTTCAACAAGCTCGTTCTCTCCCAGTCCAACGTCCGGCGCATCAAGGCCGGCGTCTCGATCGAGGACCTGGCCGAGGACATTGCCCGCCGCGGCCTCCTGCAAAACCTCAACGTCCGTCCGGTCGTTGACGGCGACGGCAAGGAGACCGGCATGTTCGAGGTTCCGGCCGGCGGCCGCCGTTTCCGGGCACTCGAACTTCTCGCCAAGAAGAAGCGGTTGGCCCGGACGACGCCAGTCCCGTGCCACGTGCGCGAGGCGGACAGCGACATCTCGGCCGAGGAAGATTCCCTCGCCGAAAACGTCCAGCGCGCTGCGCTGCATCCTCTCGACCAGTTCCGGGCCTTCCAGACCTTCCGGGACCAGGGCATGAGCGAGGAAGACATCGCCGCGCGCTTCTTCGTCTCGGTCAACACCGTCAAGCAGCGCCTCAAGCTCGCTTCGGTGTCGGAGAAACTCCTCGATCTCTATGCCGAGGACGCCATGACGCTCGATCAACTCATGGCCTTCACCGTTTCGCCCGACCACGCCCGCCAGGAACAGGTCTGGGAGGCCATCGAGCATAGCTGGTCGAAGGAGCCCTATCAGATCCGTCGCATGCTGACCGAGAATACCGTTCGAGCCTCGGACCGACGCGTGCGCTTCGTCACCATCGAAGCGTACGAAGAGGCCGGCGGCGCCGTCCTGCGCGATCTCTTTCAGGACGATGACGGCGGCTGGATCGAGGACGTGGCCTTGCTCGAACGCCTGGTCGGCGAAAAGCTCACCGCCGAGGCGGAGACCATCGCCGAGGAGGGCTGGAAATGGATCTCGGTTGCAGCCGATTTCCCCTATGGCCATACCAACGGATTGCGGTCGCTCACCGGCACGCCGGTCGATCTGACCAACGAAGAGCGGGCCGCACGCGAAGCCCTTCGTGAGGAATTCGACCGTCTCGAAGCCGAATATGCCGAGGCCGACGAATTGCCCGACGAGGTGGATGAACGGTTCGGCGAGATCGAGGTGGCACTCGACGCCTTCGAGGATCGGCCGAAGCAGTACGATCCTGCCGAGATGGGCCGCGCCGGCGCGTTCGTCTGCATCCGGCATGATGGCGAGCTTTCCGTCGAGCGCGGCTATGTCCGTCCCGAGGATGAAGTGCCCGAGGGCGACAATGACGCGGGAAGCGATGGCGATGCGTCAACCGATCCCCACGCCGTGCAGCGCACCGTCATTTCCGTCGGCGGCGAACCCGAGCCGGAGGACGAGGAGGACTATGCGATCAAGCCGCTGCCCGAGCGGCTGGTGATCGAACTGACCGCGCATCGCTCACTCGCGCTGCGTGATGCGCTGGCCGACAACCACTCCGTCGCCATGACCGCGCTGATCCACAAGCTGGTACGTGACTCCTTCCAGCATGTCTCGTCACCGGGGTGCCTGGAGGTATCGGTTCGGCAGGTCTATTTCCCGGTGCAGGGCGATGACCTGAAAGACAGCGCGGCCGCCAAGACCGTCGATGACCGGCATGAGGCCTGGAAGGCCGATCTGCCCCTCGAAGACGACGAGGCACTCTGGACCAAAATTGATGGCCTCGACGATGCGAGCCGCATGGCGCTCCTCGCCCATTGTGTCTCCTTTGGCGTCAACGCGCTCTACGAGAAGGCAAATCCCTATGGCGCGGGGCCGACGGCGCGCGGCGTTCAGCAGCGTATTCACGAGGCGGACCGGCTCGCCCGTGCCGTTGGGCTCGACATGGTGGAAATCGGATGGCGGCCGACGGTCGAGAACTATTTCGGCCGGGTGACCAAACCCCGTATCCTCGAAGCGGTGCGCGAGGCCAAGGGCGAGGAGACGGCACAGCTCATCGACCACCTGAAGAAGCCGGACATGGCGAAGGAGGCCGAACGGCTGCTCTCCGACAGCGGCTGGTTGCCCGAACCGCTGCGCCTACCCGTCATCGACGATGGCACCACCTCGGATGCCGAGGTCGATGGTGCCGAAGCCCTGCCGGCCTTCCTCTCCGACGAGGACGACGGCGAGGAAGAGCCGGTCGACGCGCCGCAAACCGTGGCTGCCGAATAGCCGCTCCTGCGGGGCGGCCAGGGCCGCCCCGCATCTCACCCCATCATTCCCAACACGGCCCGGTCACCGCACCGGGCTGTTTCGTTTCAGGAGCCTGTCATGGCCGACTACTTCACCCACTTCTCCTGCGTTCTCGACGTCATAACACCCGAGAATGCGGCGCGCGCGCTCGATCTCTACAACCGTCTGTCCGAAAAAAACGCAACGGAAGACCCGCCGTCCGAAGGCTTCGATCTCTCCATCGTGCCCGAGTATGGCGGCACCTGCCTCTGGATACGCGACGATGCCACCGGCGATCCGGAACATGTCATCCAGTTCGTCAAACGCTGCGCCACAGCGTTCTCACTGACCGGACGGTGGGGCTTCCAATACGCCAATACCTGTTCGCGGCCCCGTATCGATGCGTTCGGTGGCGGCGCCCATGTCCTCGACCTTGCCACCGGCGAGACCGTGGCGTGGACCTATACCGGCGAATGGCTCGCCGACACGCTTGCGGGAGGCCAGTCATGAGCATTCCCGACCATGCCCGCGCCAATTTCCAGACACTGTTGCGGGCCGCCGTCGACGGCAATCTCGCCCTGCTCGAATGCGCCGACGCCGAGACCGGAGCGGTGCGCTACGTGATCTGCGCGGTGGGCCGGGATGCCGGCGAGTTCCTCTTCACGCCCTTCGGTCATCTTGCCGACGGCAATCCCTACGAGGCCTATCGGCCGCCCGAGCCTTGAGAGGGAGAGGGTTGCCGGGACGGGTTTGAGCCGGTGCGGTCCAGAGAGAGCGCTGCCCGGCTTGCCCCGTTCCCGCTCTCCCGAGGTTTTCCCCAATGACAGAGATCGTTCCCGCGGCTGCGCTCGCCCGCGCCGCCCAACAACTCCTTCCGCTTCTCGAACAAGGTCAGCGCATCGACGCGCCCGCGCTCCGGATCGCGATGGACGCCGCCTTTGGCGGCTCCGACACCGATGGCGCCTGGGACTGGAAAACCGCCTATGACGTCTGCGAAGGCGCCGCCGTCCTGCTTCTACGCAAATACGGAAAGGCGCTACTGCGCAAAGCCGGGTCTCCGGCGGGTGCGTTGCCATTGCTCACCAGGATCGCCGGCCTTCAGCCCTCGCACACCCGCCGCTCAGAAGAGAGCGAAGCCTTCCAGCAGTTCTCGACGCCCATCCCCCTGGGCTTCGCCGCGGCGACCGCCGCCGCAATCACCGTGGACGACATCGTGCTAGAACCCTCCGCCGGCACCGGCCTGCTCGCCATCCTCGCCGAAATCGCCGGGGGCCGGCTCCATCTCAACGAGTTGGCCGAGACGCGCGGCGCGTTTCTCTCGTCCCTCTTTCCGGCTCTTTCGGTCACACGCTTCGATGCGGCTCAGATCGACGACTATCTGGACGAGTGCGCCGTTCCCAGCGTCGTGCTGATGAACCCGCCATTCTCGGTGATGGCCAATGTCTCGGGGCGCATGGCCGACGCCGCCTATCGTCATGTCGCCTCGGCGCTGGCGCGCCTGGCGCCCGGGGGACGCCTTGTCGCCATCACCGGCGCCAGTTTCGCACCCGAGACCCCGAGATGGCGGGACGCCCTCACGCGCCTGCAGGAGCATGGGCGCGTCATCTTCACCGCTGCGATCGACGGTAAGGTCTATGCACGCCATGGCACCACCATCGACACCCGGCTGACGGTGATCGACAAGATCACCGCAGATGATCCCTCCGCCTTTCCGGTATCGCGGGGTATCGCCCCCGATGTCGCGACGCTGCTTGGCTGGATCGAGGCGGACATGCCGCCCCGCGCACCAGTTTCCTTGCCGGCGGTCGCCGGACGGCCGGTCATCCCATCGCGCTCGACCGCAGCCGCGCCACGCACCTACGGTGGTATCAGCACCGCATCGTCCATGGCCGAGCCGTCGGGCGAAGAACTCACCTACGAGACGGTCGACTGGACTCCGCCGCAGGGCGGACGCCTCACCGATGCGATCTACGAGGAATACGCGCTTCAGTCGATCCGTATTCCCGGCTCTCAGGCGCATCCGACCAGGCTCGTCCAGTCCGCCGCCATGGCCTCCGTCGCGCCGCCGAAACCGGATTATCGCCCGCATCTGCCAGCGGGGCTGGTGGCCGACGGCACTCTCTCCGACGCCCAGCTCGAAAGCGTCATCTATGCTGGCGAAGCCCATGCCCAGCATCTCGCCGGCGCCTGGACCGTCGATGAGACCTGCGATGTGGTCACCGCCGCGGCGGAGGGTGCCGACAACGCTGTCCGCTTCCGGCGTGGCTGGTTCCTCGGCGACGGCACCGGCGCGGGCAAAGGCCGCCAGGTCGCCGGCATCCTGCTCGACAATTGGCTCAAGGGCCGCCGCCGCGCCGTCTGGGTGTCCAAGTCCGACAAGCTGCTCGAGGATGCGCAACGCGACTGGTCGGCGCTCGGTCAGGAACGACTCCTCGTCACGCCGCTGTCGCGTTTTCGCCAGGGCACGCCCATCCGTTTGCCGCAGGGCATCCTATTCACCACCTATGCCACGCTGCGCTCCGACGAGCGCGGATCGAAGGTTTCGCGGGTCCGGCAGATCGTCGATTGGTTGGGGGAAGATTTCGATGGAGTGATCATTTTCGACGAAAGCCACGCCATGCAGAACGCCGCCGGATCGAAGGGCGAACGCGGCGACCAGGCCGCCTCGCAGCAGGGCCGCGCCGGACTACGCCTGCAGCACGCGCTCCCCGACGCCCGTGTCGTCTATGTCTCGGCGACCGGCGCCACCACGGTCCACAATCTCGCCTATGCCCAGCGGCTCGGTCTCTGGGGCGGCGAGGATTTCCCTTTCACCACCCGCGCCGAGTTCGTCGAGGCGATCGAGGATGGCGGTGTCGCCTCCATGGAGGTGCTGGCACGCGATCTCAAGGCGCTCGGCCTCTATCAGGCTCGTTCGCTCTCCTATGAAGGGGTCGAATACGAACTGGTCGAGCACCAGCTCACCGACGAGCAGCGGCGCATCTACGACGCCTATGCCGGCGCCTTCGCCATCATTCACAATAATCTCGACGCCGCCATGCAGGCGACCAATGTCACCGGCAGCGAGGGTACGCTGAACCGGCAGGCCAAGTCCGCCGCCCGCTCGGCTTTCGAGAGCGCCAAGCAGCGCTTCTTCAACCACCTCATCACAGCGATGAAGACGCCGTCGCTGATCCGCGCCATCGATGCCGATCTCGAAGCCGGCCATGCCGCCGTCATCCAGATCGTCTCCACGGGCGAGGCGCTGATGGAACGGCGGCTCGCCGAAATCCCGACCGAGGACTGGAACGACGTCCAGGTCGACATCACGCCGCGCGAATATGTGCTCGACTACCTCGCCCATTCCTTCCCGGTGCAGCTCTACGAGCCCTTCACCGACTCGGAGGGCAATCTGTGCTCCCGCCCGGTAACCCGCGACGGCCAGCCCGTCGAAAGCCGTGAAGCCGTCGCCCGCCGCGACCGGCTGATCGAAAAGCTCGCCTCGCTGCCGCCGGTCCCCGGCGCACTCGATCAGATCATCCAGCGCTTCGGCACCGACATGGTCGCCGAAGTCACGGGCCGCTCGCGCCGCATCGTCCGCAAGCCGGGTGCCGGCGCCATGGCGGATCGCCTCGCCGTCGAAGGCCGTGCGATTTCGGCAAACCTCGCCGAAACCCAGGCCTTCATGGATGACCTCAAGCGTATCCTCGTCTTCTCGGACGCCGGGGGTACAGGGCGCTCCTACCATGCCGACCTTGCGGCGAAGAACCAGCGACTGAGGGTTCACTATCTGCTGGAGCTGGGCTGGAAAGCCGATGCAGCGATCCAGGGCCTCGGGCGCACCAACCGCACCAACCAGGCGCAGCCGCCGTTGTTCCGGCCGGTCGCCACCGATGTGAAAGCCGAGAAGCGCTTCCTCTCCACCATTGCCCGCCGGCTCGACACGCTCGGGGCGATCACTCGAGGCCAGCGCCAGACCGGCGGCCAGGGCTTGTTCCGCGCCGAGGACAATCTCGAAAGCGCCTATGCGCGCGATGCGCTGCGCCGGCTCTATCTTATGATCGTCGGTGGCAAGGTCGAAGGATGCCCGCTCCAGACCTTCGAAACCTCGACCGGCCTGAAGCTCGTGGACGATATCGGCATCAAAGACGACCTGCCGCCGATCACCACCTTCCTCAACCGGCTTCTGGCGCTCACCATCGATCTGCAGAACATCCTTTTCGCGCATTTCGAGCAGATCCTCACCGCCCGGATCGAAGGCGCCATTGCCAGCGGCACCTATGATGTCGGCCTGGAAACGCTGAGGGGCGAGCAGTTCACCGTCACCGACCGGCAGGTGATCCACACGCATCCCGCGACCGGCGCGGAGACCGCACTGCTCACCGTCGCGCAGCGGGAGCGCAACCATCCCGTCGTGCTGGACGAGGCGCTCGACCAACTCGCCGATCCGCGTGCGGCCCTGCTGGTCAACGAGCGATCGGGCCGGGCTGCGGTGCGTGTCCCGACCACCAGCGTGATCGACGACGACGGTGTCGTCGAACGCCGGGTGCGCCTGATCCGGCCGATGGAATCCACCAAGGTGCCCCTCGCAATGATGAGCGAGACGCACTGGGTCGAAACCGACCGCGAGACGTTTGCGCACATCTGGGACACCGAAGTTGCGGCAGTCCCGGAATATACCGACAGCACCGTTCACATCGTTTCCGGGCTGTTGCTGCCGATCTGGAAGCGCCTGCCCAATGAATCGACGCGGGTCTACCGGCTGCAGACCGATGATGGCGAGCGGATCATTGGCCGCAAGGTCTCACCAGCCTGGGCCGCGAACGCGGCGACGACGGGCGCCGCCAGCCTCTCGGGGGACGATGCCTTCGCCGCGCTGACCGAGGGTCGCACGATCCTCGATCTCGCCGAGGGCCTTCAGCTTCGTCGCGCGCGCGTCATGGGTGCGAACCGCATTGAGCTCACCGGCTTCACCGACATGATGCGCGACCGCCTCAAGGCCTATGGCCTCTTCGGCGAGATCATCTCGTGGAAGTTCCGGCTGTTCGTCCCGACCGATGCGTCCGGCGCTGCCGTCCTCGCCAGGCTGCTGGAGCGGTTTCCGGTCGAGCGCATCGCCGAGCGGGAGGCAGCCTGATGACCCGCGACGCTTCAGCCCTCGCACATCGTCTCGGCCGGCAGGCCGAGGCCGTGTGCCGCGAATATCTCTCCAGCGGGCGGCGCGAGGGCCGCTACTGGATGGTGGGCGATGTGCACAACACTCCAGGTCGCTCGATGTTCGTGCGCCTGACCGGCCCCGAATCCGGAAAGGGAGCGGCAGGCAAATGGACAGACGCCGCAACGGGTGAACACGGTGACCTCCTGGACGTCATCCGGGAAAGCTGCGGTTTGACCGAGTTCAGGGACGTGGCCGACGAGGCGCGACGGTTTCTCAGCCTGCCGCATCCCGAACCGGAGCCGGCATCATCGCGTAGACGGACGTCGCCCGCACCAACGGGTTCGCCGCTGGCGGCGAAACGCCTGTTCTCGATGGCACAGCCGATTATGGGCACACGCGCGGAATCGTATTTGCGTAGACGCGGCATTACAGCTTTGCACGGAACCGGTTCGTTGCGGTTTCATCCGCGCTGCTATTACCGGCCCGACGAGCACAGTCCGACAGAAACCTGGCCGGCACTGGTTGCATCGGTCACCGATCTAAACGGTCACCAGACCGGCGCGCATCGCACCTGGCTCGATCCGAACGGATTCAGCGAGGCGACACTCGGCAAGGCCCCGATCGAGACGCCGCGACGGGCAATGGGCGACCTGCTCGGCTATGCCGTCCGGTTCGGTGTTGCGGGCGAGGTCATGGCGGCAGGCGAAGGCATCGAGACCATGCTGTCGCTGCGATGTGTCTTGCCCGAGATGCCCATGGCCGCCGCGCTCTCCGCAGCTCATCTTGCCGCCATCCTGTTCCCCGACACGTTGCGCCGGCTCTACATCGTGCGCGACGACGACCCGGCGGGAGATGGCGCAAGGGATACGGTGGTCGAACGGGCCGATGCGCTCGGCATCGAGGCGCTGCCACTCTCGCCGATGCTGGGCGATCTCAACGAGGATCTGCGCCTTCGTGGTCTCGAACCCTTCCGGGCCTCGATCCGGGTCCAACTCGCCCCGCAGGATGTCGCCAGGTTCATGGAGTCGGTTCTGTCTGCCTGAACGGGCAGCGGTGCGGGCTATGGCGGTGACGACGCAGCCTTCGTCAACGGCTCCCCGTGAATGCCGGAGAGGGCCGCGCCCCGGCCTTCTCAGAGGGCGACCGGACAGCAGGCGGCCCGGTCCAGCAATGGCTGCGACCAGCGATTTTCCAGCGGCCCTGCGGGCCTTTCCATCGCGAAACAAAATCGCCGGCCTCCGTCATCCTCCGCTGCCGCTTCGGTCCCTCCGCTGCCGCTCCAGGATGCAGGCCCGGTCCGCCCGCCGTCTTTCGGCGCCATGAAGGCCGCGGCGGGCGCGGCCAACCGACAAAGGGAGCCACCCGATGACACTCGACGACGACACCTTCGAACCCCATCACGAATCCTCGCCGACCGAGCACGCACTGAACGAACTGCAACTCCATGGCTACCGCCATGACGGGCACGGCCCGGATCCACGCCTCGTCCCGGAGGACAACGTCATCGCAGGCGCAGTGTCCGACATCTTCGACGCCCTGATCGCCACCATGGCGGATACCGCTCTCGATGGTGAACTCGACGATCTGCTCTGGTCGACCGTCAACATGTTCCACCGCGCCGCCGACCGGGTCGAACGCAAGCTCGACGATAACGAGCAGGCCCAGAAGCGCGGTCAGCGCGAACAGGACGGTTCCGAAATCAAGGCGGTCGAGCTCGAACGGCTCATCGAGACCGGACAAGGCCTCATCGAACGCCGCGACAGCCTGGAAGTCTTCCGCGACAGCGCCGCCGAGCATTATCTGCGCACCACCGGCTCCTCCTGGTCGCCGCGCACCGGCTCGCAGGTCAATCACCGCGCGCTGACATCGGCGATGATCGACAGCCGGGACTTCATCGCCGAGCGCAAGCGCGCCAACCGCGAAGTGCTGTTGCCGGCCGGTCCGAAGGTCGCGGTCTCCGGTGGCGCCGACTACAACGATCACAAGTTGATCTGGGCCAAGCTCGACCAAGTGCATGCCAAGCATCCGGACATGGTGCTGATGCACGGCAAATCGCCCAAAGGCGCTGAAAAGATCGCCGCTCGCTGGGCAGATCACCGCAACGTCGCGCAGATCGGGTTTGCGCCGGACTGGACCAAGCATGGGCGCGCGGCACCCTTCAAGCGCAATGACCAAATGCTCGATGTCCTGCCGATCGGGGTCATGGTCTTCCCCGGCACCGGTATTCAGGAGAACCTCGCCGACAAGGCGAGGAAGCTCGGCATCCCGGTGTGGCGGTTCGTATGAACAGCCCCCAATATTCAACAAGCGAAAATTTTGACGCGAATCTCGCCGCGCCGGTCTCGTATCCCATCAGGTCGTCCTCGGACCTGTATCGAAGGTGTTTTGCAATGTTGTTTGAAGCACGTACGCGGCAGCGGCGACGATAGTGGAGACCACAATGAGGAAGAGACCGATGGCAACCCCGCCTGCAATGTCATCATGACCGCGCACAATTATAAAGAAGTAGGCCTCTGCCGCCAAAAGAGGGACGACAAGGGATATCGCACAGTATTTTATGATCCGCAGCGCTCTCACGGAAGCCGGCGAGAACACCTTGTTTTGCCCAACGTGTCCGAGCAATGTGAACGCTTGGTATAGCGCCACGAAAAATGGAACGGACGCCACATACGCACACGCCAAGAAGGGGTCATTGAAATATATCTGAAAGAGGGACGCGTTCACATTCCCGCCCTCGACGTGAGGCTCGAGGAGCATGACGGCAAGAGCGCCCACTCCCATGAGCACAATGACTACCTGAAGAAATATCGTCGGGCTTCTTTTCATAGTGATTTGCCTCAACCGCACGATCCGACAGCGATGTTAGTACCGTGCGGCTAGTCGTGCCACCTGGTTGTTGAACCCATGCTGTATGCCAACCAAAGTAGGCCTCACTGCGGCGCAAAGTTGCCGTGTGCGTCATAGAATTGAAGGTGAAACACGGGCTCGAAGCAGACCTTCCCAATCGCGCCCGACTCAAAAATGTGATACGATTCAATCGCGCCGCGGTGGTGGTGGAGGCGCAACCGTTCGAACCTTTTCTTACGGAGACGCCACCATGATTATTGCCATCTTCGGATCCGTCACCGCAATCGCCGTCCTCTGCTGCTTGTTGTTCACGCTTGCCATCTACGCCTTGCCCGCGCTCGGGGGCGTGGCGGCAGGGATGTGGGCCTATGAGACCGGCGCGGGCCTGCCGGGCAGCGCCCTTGTCGGACTTGTCGGCGCGGGCCTTGTGTTCGGACTTGCGCAGTTCCTCATCCTGTTCGCCCGGCCCATGTGGGTGAAACTCGCCGTAGCGCTCGCCTTCGTCGCACCTGCGGCCATCGCGGGTTTCCACGCCACCCACGGCATCGTCAAACATCTCATGCCGTCGGAGAGTTGGCAGATCGCCTTCTCCGTGATCGGCGCGGTGGCGGTCGGCATTACGGCGTTCGTGCGCATGACCTCAATGGCCCCGCCCGGACCTGCCGGACAGACGCCTGCCAGCATCTGAATGTCATTGCAGGCACAGCCGGGACAGGGGCTGAGGTCTTGTGCCGCGTCCGTATCGAAGGCTGAGAAATGTGGACGCGTGGTACGGGACGGACCGACGATTTCGGTCGAGAGTTTGCGCCCCCGTATGACATGGCGTGATTTGCCCCGAAACGCGCGACCGGTGCCGGACGCAGTGCGGCTTGCGTCCGCATCGGGTTGCATCGCTGGTTATGCAACGGACTGGCCTGCAGGGCCGCAGACGATTTCCGTTATTTCGCCGGACAAGAACCGGGGTGTTCGACATTGCCATTCTCTCCTTGAACGATCCCTGTAAGCCGACCGCTCCAAACGGCCTCTTCAATGGGCTGATCTGGCCGAAGACCGGCTGCGCCTCGATCGCCTATGGCGCAATGGCGCCTGTCAATTTTCTTCCCCTGCCGGCTGCGCCGCCATTCCTCGCGAGCCAAGAAACCCGCCGGATCGCCATCCTCCGCTGACGCTGCGGTCGCAAGCGATGCGCCGTCGATCGCCTCCGGCCTCTCCGATCGCCATCGAGGCCGCGTGGTGCGGGCTCGAAACCAGCGATCAAGGAGAACTACCATGGCAACCATCGGCACCTTCAAGAAGTCCGGCAACGAATACACCGGCGAAATCGTCACCCTCAACGTGCAGGCCAAGAACGTCCGCATTGTCCCCGAAACCAACCAGACCAGCGAGAACGCTCCCAGCCACCGCGTCCTGGTCGGTCGCGCCGAGATCGGGGCAGCCTGGTCCAAGCAGTCGAACGAGGGCCGCGACTATCTCGGCCTCAAGCTCGACGATCCGAGTTTCACCGCTCCGATCTACGCCAACCTCTTCGACGACGAAGACGACGGCTATAGCCTCATCTGGTCGCGCCCCACCCGTCGCAACGGCGAGTGAGGCCCGACAAGCTCCCGCCCGGCTGGTCCGGGCGGGAGCTTTTCTTATGCCGACCGAATCAGATGCGCCGTCAACCGCCGATTGCCCGATTCAAAACGGTTTTTCTGCTTTCAAATCGAGCAAAGGCGACTATTATAGATGGGGTATTCGGGCACTCCCTAGCCAACAAAGTCGTGGATGTTCCTGAATTCCTCAGCGATTCAGGGGGCATCATGCGAGTTGGGTGAGTCAGCTAAAACTTCTATGATCCGGCACGATGCGACTTTCCCATTGTCGCACGATTTGATCATCCGAGTGAGCTCGCTCTTAAGTCCGAGAAGGCGTCGGATCCGCACCTCGACGGCTTCGAGCTGATCGGTGGCAATTCGGCTCACCTGCTCACAAGAGGACTCTGGCCTTTCCTGCAGAGCGAGCATCGTCTTAATAGCCGGGATGTCGAAGCCGAGATCCCTGGAATGGCGTATGAACGTCAGTCGCCGAACATCCTCTGCTTCATAGAGGCGCCGCCTGCTCTCTGTGCGGGGCGGCGGCGGGATGAGATTGATCCGCTCGTAGTAGCGGATTGTCTCGATATTGACGCCTGTCCGTTGTGACAAGGCTCCGATGGTGATCATGGCGAATTCATTCCGTAACGGTGGTTCGAGTAGGGATAACAACTGGGCGGAAGCGTCATCGGCATCCGTGCGCCGATTGCCGTTGGCCGCTGAGCGCCAACCCTCAGGGCACGTTCATTCCGACGGCGTGTGAGCGCGCAACTCCTCCAACCAGAGGCGGGCGTTGCCATCCGACGGAGCGCGCCAATCGCCGCGCGGCGACAGCGAGCCGCCAGCAGTGACTTTGGGGCCGTTCGGCGACGCCGAGCGCTTGAACTGGCTGATCGTGAAGAAGCGATAGAGGAACACCTCCATCCACGATCTGATTGTGGGCAGATCATATGCGCGACGGCGCTCTTCCGGATACTGTGGAGGCCAAGCTCCGGCGGTGGCGTCACGCCAGGCATGGAAGGCCAGGAAAGCGATCTTCGACGGCTTCAGGCCATAGCGCGTCAAATAAAACAGGGTAAAATCCTGCAGTTCATAAGGCCCAATCTTCTCCTCCGTACTTTGTAAGGCGCCGCCTTCGCCGGCCGGCACGAGTTCTGGCGAAATCACAGTGTCAAGAATGGAGAGCAACGTGCCGTTCGTTGCCTCATCGAAGGCGGCTGACTGTGCCACCCAGCGGATCAAATGCTGGATGAGTGTTTTCGGCACCGACGCGTTGACGTTGTAGTGGCTCATATGGTCGCCGACACCGTAGGTCGACCAGCCGAGCGCGATTTCGGACAGATCGCCAGTGCCAAGCACCATGGCGCCTCGCTGGTTGGCTGCACGGAACAAGATGTCCGTGCGCAGGCCCGCCTGCACGTTCTCGAACGTCACGTCGTAAACCGGCTCGCCTTGCGCGAACGGATGCTGAAGTGACGCCAGCATCTGCTGCGCCAACGGCTTGATGTCGATCTCCTCGGCGGTGACGCCGAGACTACGCATCAGCGTCCAGGCATTTGCCTTGGTGGCCTCCCCCGTCGCGAAGCCCGGCATCGTGAAGCCGAGAATGTCGGACCGGGGCCAGCCTAGCCGGTCGAACGCTTTCGCCGCCACGATCAGCGCGTGAGTGGAGTCCAGACCACCGGAGACCCCGATGCAGACGCGGCGGATGCCCGTCGCCTGAAGGCGCTTCATCAACCCCTGGACCTGGATGCTGTAGGCCTCATAACAGTCCTGGTCGAGGCGTGCCGGATCGGCTGGAGCATAGGGGAAGCGCGCGACGGCCCTGCGCAGCCCGAGGTCCGTCATCGACGGCTCGAACCGGAAGCCGATACGCCGGAACCTGTCTTCAGGCATAGCTTGTGCGATGGCCGCCTCGTTGAAGGTGCCGGTGCGCAGGCGCTCCAGTCTGAGCCTATCAACGTCGACATCGGCGATGGCCATTTGCGAGTCCTGCGGGAACCGTTCGGTCTCTGCCAGCAGCTGCCCGAGTTCATAAATGCAGGCTTGACCGTCCCAAGCGAGGTCCGTCGTCGACTCGCCCGGACCGGCCGCGGAATAGATGTATGCAGCCCAGCACCGCGCCGATTGGGTTGCGCAGAGCAGCCGGCGGGTTTCGGCCTTGCCGACAGTGATGTTGCTGGCCGAGAGGTTGGTAAGGATGAGAGCGCCAGCGAGCGCGGCAAAGTCGCTGGGCGGAGCCGGTCCCCATACGTCCTCGCACAGCTCGACGTGGAAGACGAAGCCTGGCAAATCCTCGGCCGCGAAAATCATATCCATTCCGAAGGGGACGGACTGACCAGCGATCTCGATGGTAGCGCCTTTCAAGTTTCGGCCCGAAGCGAACCAACGCTTTTCGTAGAATTCCCGATAATTCGGCAGATGTCCTTTGGGAACAACACCCAAAATGCGCCCACGATGGACGGCGACAGCGCAATTGTAGAGTCGTCCTTCCCGCACCAGCGGCGCGCCGATGAGCAGAACCGGCGAAAGCTCGCGGCTCGCGGCCGCGACTTCCTCGATCGCTTGTTCCACCCGCTGCAGCAACGCGGCTTGGCCGAGAAGATCGTCAATCGCGTAACCGCAGAGGCCCAATTCCGGGAACACCATCAGCGCAACACCCTGGCGCGCACCGTCGCGGGCGAGCGCGAGCGTCTCAGCGACATTGTAGCTGGGATCGGCGACTTCGCATTTCGGTGTACAGGCAGCCACGCGAACGAAACCCTGCTGATAAATCGAATAGAAGCTCATCCGCCGGTCTCATCTCGTGTTCTTGCGGTGCCCGATCTCGGCACCAAGTGGCCGTGACCGCTGTTACGGCGACCGGGTTCAGTCACGGCCTCGACCCCTCGCAAGGGTTGATTCTGTAGTTACTACAGGATTTATATACCTATGATCGGGGCGTGTGAACCCACGCGCGATGAGTGGTCGCCCCCGGTCTTTCATCACCACAGGCAGGCGGCGGAGGACGACAAGGAGCAAGGACAGTGTTCAAGAGGCTCAGTTCTGACCAGGTGGGCATTGTCCGAGCCTCAGCCGTCGCGCTCGCCTTCGCGGCGGTCGTCCTTGTGGTTGGCTATGCCTGGCTGCCTCCTGAATTGTTCGGCCTCAGCCCAGAGATGGACTTCGGTGAGCGGATCGCGTTCACGTTGAAGGCGAGTATTCTCATGTTTCTCTGGCTGGCCGGCTGCGTCGGCGCGGTGAGCAGAGGCAGGTTCTATTCGCCGGCGGATATACGGGGCTCGGCGTTCGGCAAACCCAGCCCGGCAATCGCCGTGCGTGCCGCGGTGCTGCAGAATTCATTGGAGCAGACAGTACTGGCTTTTGGCGCACATCTGACCCTAGCAGCGCTTCTGCGAGAAACCGAAGTGGTGCTCATACCGCTGCTGGTTGCTCTGTTTCTGGTTGGCCGCATCACCTTTGCATTCGGCTACGCCAAACGAGTCTCAGGCCGGGCTTTTGGCATGGCGCTCACCGGCGCCTCAATAATCGCGAGCTATGGAATTGTGGTCGGGCTGATAGCCGCCGGACGCTGACGTCTGTCGCTCGCTTGGACGGCAAAAAACGATTGAAAGGCCTCTTGCTCCTGTAGCCACTACAGAATGTATGGTGCGTGAAAGGATTCGAGCCGGGCTCGAGAGAATAAGCAAATTTAGGAGACCGCAATGACTATTGAAGCCGAGGCTAGAAGCACCTTAGGCACGTTACGCTTCAAGGTTGAGGGCTTGGATTGTCAGAACGAAGTTCGGATGCTTCGTGCCGCGGTCGGTCCCGTCGTCGGTGGCGAGGACAAGTTGTCGTTCGACACCAAGGGCGGTGTCATGGAGGTCGCGGGCCTGACCGCTCCGGCACTCGATACCATTGAGCAGGCGGTCGCTACCACTGGAATGAGGGCACAATTGCTGGCTGAGCTGGATAAGTCCTCCGCGTCGGCGTGGCTGTTCAAGGTCGAGGGCCTCGATTGCAAAAACGAGGTCGCGATGCTCAAGCGCGAAATCGGCCCTCTGGTTGGCGGTGAGGACTGGCTCGCCTTCGACACAGCAAAGGGGTTGATGACGGTCGCGCCTCAGCACCGTGCCTCGATCGACGAACTCGTGAGCGGCATCTCAAGAACCGGGATGTCAGGCTCTCTCATCCAGGATGGTTCGGCCGAAACCATGCTCCTGCGTGTGCGCGGCCTCGACTGCAAGAATGAGGTGGCTGCTCTGACCAGGGAACTGGGACCGCTCGTTGGCGAGGATAAGCTCGCCTTCGACACTTCGCAGGGTGCGATGACCATTGCACCTCAGAGCGGGACAACCCTCCAAGAGATCGAACAGGCGGTCGCGCGAACCGGGATGCGGGCTGAGCTGTGGACAGCGCCGGCCGTTGCTGAGCAGGCAACCTGCGATGCCGCAGGATCCGCGTGCGGTTGCGCGACCAACGTGAAGGAAGCCCTCAGCCCGCCGCCGATCAATCTGCCTGGCGGCGTTGTCTATCGAATCCATGGCATGGATTGTGCCGACGAGATCGCCGCCCTGAAGCGCGAAGTCGGCCCGCTCGTTGGTGAGGACAAGCTCGCTTTCGACCTTCTTAACGGCCGCATGTCGATCGACATGGCGCCTGACGCCGCCTTGGAGGCCAAGATCGAGAAGGCCGTTGTACGCGCCGGCCTGCAGGCGGAGCCCTGGACCGAGGGCGCCACCAGCGAAGGGGCACGGGCAGAAGAGCGGCGCAGACGCATTCAATCATGGCTGACTGCTGCGAGCGGCCTGTTCGTCGCGATCGGATTTGCGGTTCACGCCTGGGTCGGAGGTGGAATCATCGCGGCCTTCGAGGCAGGCGAACATGGTGCAGGTGCAACGCCGCTGCTAAGCGTCATTCTCTATACGCTCGCCGCGCTTTGTGCTGTGCGTTACGTGGCCCCGAAGGCTTGGCTCGCGGCCAGGCGCCTGCGTCCCGACATGAACCTCCTGATGGTGATCGCCGTCGTGGGTGCGATCGGAATTGGCGCTTGGTTCGAAGCCGCAACGGTTTCGTTCTTCTTCGCGCTCGCCCTTGCTCTCGAGGCCTGGAGCCTCGGCCGAGCGCGGCGGGCCGTGGCGGCCCTGATGGAGCTCGCGCCGCCGACCGCGCGCATCATGCTTGAAGACGGCACGGAGAGAGACGTGCCGGCAGCCGAAGTCCGTGTCGGTTCGCACATCATTATTCGACCTGGCGATAAAGTACCGCTCGACGGCCGTGTGGCCGCCGGAGAGAGTGAGGTCAACCAGGCACCGATCACCGGCGAAAGCGTCCCGGTCTTCAAATCGGAAGGAGACGACGTTTTTGCAGGCACCATCAACGGCGAAGGCGCGCTGGACGTCGTGACCACCAAGGCGTCAAGCGATACCACGCTCGCGCAGATCATCCGCATGGTCGGCTCCGCGCAGGGCCGGCGGGCTCCCAGCGAGCAGTGGGTCGAGAAATTTGCACGCGTCTATACGCCCGTCGTTATGGCGCTCGCGATAGCCGTTTTTTTGGTGCCGCCGCTGTTGCTCGGTGGTGGCTGGGAGGTTTGGTTCTATCGCGCCCTCGTATTGCTCGTGATCGCCTGCCCCTGCGCCCTTGTCATCTCGACGCCCGTGACCATTGTGGCTGCCCTTGCGGGAGCTGCGAAGCAGGGCGTGTTGGTGAAAGGCGGCGTCCATCTCGAGACGCCGGCGCGCTTGAAAGCAATCGCCATGGACAAGACGGGGACGCTCACCGAAGGACGTCCTCAGGTCGTGGAGATCTTGGCGCTCGGCAGCCGAAACGAGGATGACCTTCTTCGGTTAGCAGCAGCCCTCGAGGCGCGCAGCGAGCACCCCATCGCCCGCGCTATTTTGGCGAGGGCAACAGAAAACGGCATTGCCGCACAACCGGCCGAGGCCGTCCAGGCCATCACGGGTCGCGGCATGACCGGCCGCGTCTCCGGTCGCGAAGTCTGGCTTGGGTCACGCCGCTACCTCGATGAACGCGCGGTCGGCTCACCGGCCATCCTGGAACGCGCCGACACACTTTCCGGCGCTGGCCGGACCATTGTCGCCGTTGGCGACGGCCAGGAAGTCTGGGGACTGATCGCTGTTGCCGATGCTGTGAGGGCTGAAGCCAAGGATATCGTCACCGCGCTGCATCGGGCGGGCGTGGAAAAAGTGGTGATGCTGACAGGCGACAATCGGGCCACCGCCGAGGCGATTGCCAAGCAGACCGGCATTGATGAAGTTCGCGCGGAACTTCTGCCCGGCGACAAGGTCACGGCCGTCGAGGACCTGGTTCGGCGCTATGGCGTCGTCGCCATGGTGGGTGACGGGGTCAATGACGCCCCTGCCATGGGCCGCGCCAATCTCGGCATTGCCATGGGCGCAATGGGGAGCGACGCAGCCATCGAAACGGCAGACGTCGCCCTGATGTCGGACGACCTCTCCAGACTTCCCTGGCTCGTGCGCCATTCACGAGCCACGCTCGCCGTCATTCGGCAGAATATCGCCTTCTCGATCGCCGTGAAGCTGTTGTTCACAGTGCTGACGGTGATCGGTCTCGCATCCCTTTGGGGCGCGATCGCCGCCGATGTTGGGGCCTCCCTGCTGGTCGTTCTCAACGGTTTGCGGCTCCTCAATCGGGAACAGCGCCAGAGAGATGGTGGCCCAGTCGGCGGCGCAAAGGTTCGAGCACAGGAGCGCCAGCATTCCACTGTGGCTCGCCCTGCAACTGCGCATTGAGCCAATAGCGGCCGCCCTGTATTGGGGCGGCCGCTGACGACAGAAATGCCGATCAGAACCCGAAGAACACAAGGAATCATCGTGGCCGAACGTCCCGCTAGAAATATCGCGATATGGGTTGGCGGCGCATTTGTGGCCGCGCTTCTTTTCGACGTTGCTACGAAGTGGTTGATCATAAATGCCGTCATGGTCCCGCCACGCGTGATCGAGGTTGTGCCCTTTTTCAACCTGACGCTCGGCTTCAACACCGGAGTCAGCTTCGGGATGTTCCAAGATGTCTTCCTCGAGCATCCGTTGGTGTTGGCCGGGATCAAAGTGGCGATCACGGTCGGTCTTCTCGTTTGGGCAATGCGGACCCGCAGGACCATTGAAGCAACGGCTCTCGGTTTGATCGCCGGCGGCGCCGCCGGCAACATCGTTGACCGCGTGCATCAAGGCGCGGTGACAGACTTTCTCGATTTTCACATAGGCAACTGGCATTGGCCGACCTTCAACATGGCGGATGTTGCAATCAGCATTGGCGTCGCGCTGCTCCTGGCTGGATCGCTTTTTTCGACCCAACCGGTGCTTCGCACGCAGGAGCCGCTTAGCAACGGGAAGCGCTGAGCATGGCGGCGCTGGAAATATCGTTGCTCGGGCTGGCGACAGCGGCCGCTGCCGGCGCTATCTCCTTCCTTTCACCCTGCGTCCTGCCGCTCGTGCCGGGCTACCTGTCCTATGTCGCTGGTGGCGCCGGCACGACCGGCAGCAGTGATGCGGTATCCCGGCTTCACATCTTCCGCCCTGCGCTGCTGTTCGTGCTCGGGTTCACGACCATATTCGTGCTGCTTGGAGTCAGCGCGATGGCCCTCGGCGGCCTTCTCCAACGCTTCCAGATGGAAACCAACCTGATCGGCGGAGCTCTGGTCATTGTCTTCGGTTTGGCGATGACGGGGCTCCTTCGCCTCCCGATACTCATGACCGACCGCCGATGGAACGGACCGCGCCAGGTCAATGGACCGGTCGGCGCCTTCCTGCTGGGTGTCGCCTTTGCCTTCGGCTGGACGCCCTGCATTGGCCCGGTATTGGGCTCCATCCTCACGGTAACCGCGACGTCATCAGGCAACGGCGCGATTCTTCTCGGAACTTACGGCCTCGGCCTCGGTGTGCCGTTTCTCCTCACGGCCCTCTTCATGGGAAACGCGGCAGCCGCATTGAAGCGCATGCGCCGCGTCGGTGCCGCGCTGAACATCGGCGGTGGTGCGGTCATGATCGGCGTCGGCGTTTTGATGATGACCGGGAGGTTGCAGGAGATCGCCATTTGGATGCTGATGACGTTTCCGATGCTGGGAGCGATCGGTTGAGGGACTCGCTGGCTGCCGCGAATTGCTGCGACTCGTCAGTCGGCTTCAGAACCCCCGCCGAACTTTGGCGCGTGATTCATCGGGGCGCGCCCGCGCCGCGCAACAACCGGGAGCCAGAATGACGGGAGCGTGTACTCAAGGCGTCGACACCGGATTCGTGGCGCTAGGCTATGGCAAGGTCGCCCTGCTCGGACTTGTCCAAGGCATCACCGAGTTGCTACCGATCTCTTCGACCGCCCATATGCGGATCGTGCCTGCGCTGCTCGGTTGGCAGGATCCTGGCTCAGCCTTTTCAGCCGCCATGCAGCTTGCAGCGCTTACTGCAGTCGTCAGTTATTTCTGGAGCGACGTGAGCCAACTAGCCACCAATTCGCTGCGTGCCGTCGCAAATCGGGATTTCCGAGATCGACACTTCCGCTTCTCGGTCGGAATTCTCCTTGCCACGATCCCGATCGGTATTGCCGGCCTTTCCTTGTCTGGAGCGTTGAACGCGTGCGGCTCGCCGCTTCGTACTCTCGAAGTCATCGGCTGGGCGTGCATCGTCATGGCTGTCCTCCTGGCGCTCGCGGAGATTTTTGCCCGGCACCGACGAACGCTTGAGAACACATCGGCCATCGATGCAATGATCGTGGGAATTGCTCAAATCGGAGCGCTGATTCCTGGCGTTTCGCGTTCAGGCTCGACTTTGACTGCGGCGCTCGCCCTCGGCCTGAAGCGAGATGAGGCGGCGCGGTTCTCATTCCTTCTTGGCCTGCCGGCAATCGCCCTGGCTGGCTTCAAGGAGCTCTGGGAACTCCACAAAGTGCAGCTTTCCGCCGACGGCTGGTCACTACTTCTTGTCGGGCTCGTCGTGGCTTCTATTTCCGCGTTCTGTGCGATTTGGGGGCTGATGCGCGTTCTCGAGCGTTTTTCCGCCTGGCCGTTTGTTATTTACCGAGGTGTTCTCGGTATCGTACTCATCTGGGCGGTTGCTTTGGGCTATTTCACTTGAGATGCAAAATATCGGAAACGTGTATGAGTGAAAAACAACAAGAAGAAGGTGAAATCGAGCTTGACGCGAGCAATGCCGCCGAACGCAGGACTCTTATCTGGGTTCTTGCCATAAACTTCTTGCAGGTGATCGTGGCCGGTGTCGTCGGCGTTATCGCAGACTCGACAGGTCTCTTGGGTGCCGCCCTGGATAATTTGGGAGATGCCGGCGTTTATGCCGTCAGCCTTTATGCCGTCGGCCGGACGATCGTGGCAAAGGTGCGAGTGGCGCGTCTTTCGGGTTTGCTTCTGATCGCCTTTGGACTTGCATTGTTCGTGGAGGTGCTTCGCCGTTTCTTCGTGGGTGCCGAGCCAATCGGCCTCGCCATGATCGTCACGGCTCTCGCCAATGCCGCGCTGAATGTAGTTTGCTTAAAACTGCTGCGGTCGCATCGGGATCGAGGTGTGCATCTCAAAGCGTCCTGGATCTTTACGACGAACGATATGCTGGCGAACGCCGGCATTGTCGCGTCGGGTGCCGCGGTCATGTTCTTCGCGTCCCCGCTGCCTGACCTAATCATCGGGTTGCTGGTTGGCGGCATCGTGCTCAAGGGTGGCTGGAATATCCTGAAGGAGGCGCACGATGCAATAGGTGATGGCTCGTCGCGGCCCAAGGGCCAGTCTAGTCCCGAGAACGACTGAAATAGTCGTAGTTTACAAAATGGTCTGTAGATTGGTTATGAGACGTGTCGACTCTTGATTCGGAGGAGTTCGGCATGTCTCAAAGCTATTATATTGGGCTGGATGTTTCCGCCCGAACAATCAATCTCTGCGTTGTCAACGCCGATGGGCAGGTAGCGCATGAACGAAAGCTTTCATCCAATCCGGAAGAGATTGCGCAGCATATCCTGTCGCTCCCGCTTCCAGTCGTCCGCGTCGGTCTCGAAGCAGGGATGCTGTCTCAGCACATTTATGGGCATTTAGCCGAAGCCGGCATTCCCATCGTGTGTGTAGAGACCCGGCACATGAAGGCGGCTCTCTCCGCGCAACTCAACAAGACCGACCGGCATGATGCGCGCGGAATCGCGCAGATGATGCGCGTCGGCCTCTTCAAACCCGTCCACGTCAAGACGCCGACAAGCCAGCGCCTTCGGACCGTCCTGACGGCCCGCCAACTCCTGCGAAACAAGCTCCAGGATGTTGAAAATGAAATCCGTGGTCTCATCCGAAACTTCGGATATCACCTCGGCAAAGTCACGGCGCGCGATTTCGAGCCGCGAGTACGGGAACTGATCGCAGGAAGCGACCTACACATAGTCGCTGATACGCTCCTGTTGGCGCGGCGATCGCTGCGGGAGCAGTTCGGTCGGTTGGACGATTTGCTTGTCCGTCTCGCGCGGGACGACACTGTTTCGCGCCGGTTTATGACGGTGCCGGGGGTCGGCCCGCTCGTAGCGCTCATCTTCCGGGCAACGGTCGATGTCCCATCTCGCTTCACTCGGTCGCGAACCGTTGGTGCCCATTTTGGTCTGACGCCGCGCAAGCACCAATCCGGCGAAGTGGATCGCACCGGCCGCATTTCGAGATGGGGTGACGCCATGACGCGCAGCGCGCTCTACGAGGCAGCACAGGTGCTACTGACTCGCGTAAAACGCTGGTCCACCCTAAAGGCTTGGGCTGCTCAGGTCTCGCGACGTCGAGGCCACAAGAAGGCGATCGTCGCCCTCGCTCGCCGCATCGGTGTCATACTGCATCGCATGTGGGTGGATGGAACTGAGTTCGACTGGGGTAAGCGGCCAGAGGCCGCCGCTCCTCTGACATAGGTTCGGTCAGGCGCAAGTCTGACTGAGGCGTCTCCCTGCGAGGGGACGAGGGACGGTGAGTTCGCAAATACGACTTGGCAGCGTCGGCATGTCCAACGCGAAGCCGCATTATAGATTGCTCCGCCGGCTCTTCTGATCCCATCCTGTGGCGGCCTCGTGCCGACCACGAAGAGAAGCATGATCCTCGCGGGAATACGGCTCAAAGCTGATCGTCGGGCCGGACCAATTCCATGTGGCTGACGCCGAGGGCCTGAGCCAATTCATAAAGCGTGATCACGGTCGGGTTCCTCCGGCCGCGTTCAAGGCTGCTGAGATACTGTTGACTGAAACCGGAGCGCGCTTCGACCTCTTCCTGGGTCAGGCCTTTCTCCCGACGCAGGCGGGCGAAGTTCCGGCCGACCAATTTGCGCATATCCATGCGCAGGAGGATCGTGATTTACATACTTTGAGTTTATCAACTATAGTATGTAAATGAGCCAGCGGAGCGCGCGGGAAGCCTCGCTATCCGATTGGCCCGAATAGAGAAGTCGTTTTAGTGGCGTGAATGCCGGGGTCTGTAGGAGGTGATCATGCATGATCACCGCCCGACAGGCACGGGCCGCGCGCGCATTGCTCGGTTGGACGCAAGAGATGCTCGCTGAAAAGGCCCTGGTTTCGCTGACCGCGCTCAAGCGCCTCGAGTCCGTCAACGGACTCAAGGTGCATGAGAGCACGTGCGACCAGATTCGCCGGGCGCTGGAAGCAGCAGGCATCGTCTTCCTCTCCTCTGACCGAGGCGAAGGAGTGATGATTGTCGATGCCGCGAGACCTAACAAGCCAGAAGCGCTGGCCTGACAACGGAGGTGTCAGGCGCAATGCGCCACACCTTTCGCAGCGATTTTTCGGTGCGCCTCTACAAATTTTGTCAATTTACGTTAACCATATGCACCGAGGCCTCGCGCCGAGAGACCGGGGGACAGATGGGGCAAGCTGACTTTCTGGACGAGCCGCCGCACAGCGAACACTTGACCGAATACGACCGCGCGCATTTTGAGACCTATCTTCGTTTGCTCGATGCGGAGGCCGACGCCGCGCATTGGGCCGAAGCTGTCCGCATGATCTTTGGACTCGATCCCGAAGAACAACCCGATCGTGCTCAGCACATTCATCAGACACATCTCGCCCGCGCGCATTGGATGACCGAGAACGGTTACCGCGACCTCCTGCGCTCCGCTTACCATTGAACACTCTCGACTGACCGAGCTTCGGGTGATGCGCTACACGCATCACCATATGTCGGTTGCTTGGCTTCCCTGATTTCAATTTTGACGCGACCTTCCAATCACATGCGTACCACCGCGCAGATTTGAGGAGGAGGAAGACGGCATGGTGGCGGAAAGGAACTGGCGAGATCCGACGAACTACCAATACCTGAGCGATCTGAATCCCGAAGGACTCGCTTGGGAGTTTCTCAGGCGAAATCCTGAATACCAGAAGGAGGCGCTAGCCTCCGACCCAGCGGACGACCGTGCCGCAGCCGCGCTAACGGCGCACTGGGGGTTGCGCTTTCCCGATAGCCCCAAACTTGTCCGCCATAGACGCAAAGACCTTCTGGAGCCCGGCCGTCGACCCGGCCGTCCTCATTCTGACAACTCAAAATGCCTCCACCATGCCAACGATGAACGTCACCATCGTCACGGCCGACGCCAGAGCCGCGGATGAGGGCCTCTACGTTCATTTCTCCCTCGGCACATCGCAGTTCGTAGCAATCTGTCTTGATGGCCACCCACCGGCTGGTCCGGTCGCGGCTGTGACGCTCATCGACCCGCACTTTCAGGATCGCATCGATGCGATCAATCGGTTCCGCGATGTGGCCCTGCGACGCGGAACTGCAATCGACAAGCGGATAACGCCGCACAGGCAGCGACAGCTGATCGAAATGCTCCGCACGATCGATGGACGCCAAGCGGGCGCCACCCATCAGGAGATCGCCGAGGCGGTGTTCGGCGCCGCCACAGTCAACGCCATCACCTGGAAATCCTCTTCGCTGCGCGACACGGTGATGCGCCGCGCTATCACTGGCCTCGACCTCGTCTCCGGCGGCTATCGCCGCCTGCTTCTCGGCCACCGCCCCGACTTGAGCTAACCGCCGACCAGGGTGCGATTGTTTTCTGGAAACTTCGCACTCCCCCACGCCCCTTCTTCTCCGCCACCGTGACCCTGACGCTCCGCCGATATCCGGCGGCGCCAGCAAGGATCATGGAGGCACGATCATGTCCGCAGCCACCGCCGGCATCCCGCCGCGCTATCTGAGAACACCCGAAGCAGCCCGGTTGCTCAGCCTTTCCGCCCGCACCCTCGAAAAGCACCGCACCTACGGAACCGGTCCTGCCTACCGCAAACTCGGTGGCCGTGTCGTCTACTCCGTCGATGACCTGCAGGCCTGGGCGGAACGTGGCGTCAAGCAATCCACCTCCGACCCCGGCGTCGGCACGGTCCTTCCGGCCAAACGTCATGACGATCCGTCGTCTGCCGAGAGCCGCTGATTACTCCCATGACGACGCGGCCCCGCAATTCGGAACGGGAGCAGCTTGAGCTGTTCCGCGCTCTGCCGAGCGATCTCGCGCCGCGCGATGCGCAGGACCTCATGGCCTATCCGTTTTTCTCCCTATCCAAATCCCACCGCGTCGAGCCGATCGACTTCCGCACCGGTGAGATCGCCATCCGCGTGGAAGCCGTGCCAGAGCATGGGATGGCCACAATCTGGGATGCCGACATCCTGATCTGGGCGGCCAGCCAGATCGTCGAGGCGCGCGACAACGGCTTTCGCACTTCGCGCCTGATCGCCACCACCCCATACGAAATCCTGACCTTCGTCGGACGTGGCACCGGCGCGCGCGACTATCGCCGGCTGAGAGCCGCGCTCGACCGGCTGCAATCGACCACGGTCGCAACCACCCTGCGCCAGCCACCGTCCAATCCACGCAGCCGAAATGAAGGTGCGCCGAGCAGTCGTACGACCGGTAGGCGCATGCACCGCTTCTCCTGGATCAACGAATGGACCGAGCGCGCCGACGCGTTCGGCAATCCGGACGGAATCGAGCTCACCGTGCCGGACTGGTTCTACAAGGCGGTGCTGGACGAGGCGCTCGTCCTCACCATCGACCGCGCCTATTTCGGCCTCACGGGCGGGATCGAGCGTTGGCTGTACCGGATCGTGCGCAAGCATGGCGGCAGGCAGAAGCGCGGCTGGCGGTTCGACTTCCGGCATCTCTACGTCAAATCCGGGAGCCTTTCACCGTTCAAGCGCTTCGCCTTCGAACTGCGCGCGATCATCCAGCGACAACCGCTACCCGGCTACACGCTGTTTCTCGAGATCGAGGCGGGCGGGCGCACGCTGCTCGCCTTCGAGCCGGCGCCCTGTGGACAGGCTGTGGAAGCCGTCGTGCTATCGGGAACCCGGACTATCGTGCCATCGGGAACCGACCCATCGTGCTATCGGGAACCCAAACCGCATCTAACCTCTTCCGCAGAAAGCGGAAATCGACCCCTTAACTTAGAGTCTAACAAAGAATCTAACTTTTGTAGGGGCGGGCACTCTGGGGAGAAACACTCTCCGACACACCGAAAAGAGGAAGAGCGCGGACGCCAGACGGCATTCTCTGAACGCGATGACGACGCTGTCTCCAAGAACGATCCGGCCCGTGCTGGTGCGGGAGACGCTTCATGATTGCGGCGTTCCTCAACCAGAAGGGCGGTGTCGGCAAGACGACGCTCGCCTTGCACCTCGCCGGCGAATGGGCGCGAGGCGGAAGCACCGTCACCCTGATCGATGCCGACCCGCAGGGATCGGCGCTCGACTGGTCCGAGAGACGCAGCCGTGAGGGCCTGCCGCGAAGCTTCGGCGTCATTGGCCTTGCGCGTGATACGCTGCATCACGAAGCCCCGGAGCTCGCCCGCAATGCCGATCACGTCGTCATCGACGGTCCGCCGCGCGTCGCGGGGCTGATGCGCTCGGCGCTGCTCGCCGCAGACGTCATCCTCATTCCGGTGCAGCCGTCACCCTTCGATGGCTGGGCCTCGGCGGAGATCCTGCGCCTGATCGAGGAGGCGCGGATATTCCGTCCGCAGCTCGCCGTGCGCTTCGTCCTCAACCGCTGTCCGGCACGAACCATCATCGCACGCGAGACCGGCGATGCGCTCGCCGACCAGGACCCGCCCGCGCTCAAAGCGACGATCGGCCAGCGCGTCATCTTTGCGTCGGCCGCACAGTCCGGCCGCCTCGCTTGCGAATGCGACGCGGACAGCATCGCCGCGCGGGAAGTGGCGGCGCTGGCGGTAGAGATCGGAAGGCTCGCACCATGAGCGACCGTCCAAATCGCCGCGCCTTCGCCGCCCGACCGGGCGAACCCGAGCACTGGATCAGATCAGCCGATGCTGCTCCCCGTGACGGCAAGCCCTCCGGATTCACCGCCCGCCTGACCATCGACATCACGCCCGAGCTGCGCGGGCGCATCAAGATCGCCGCCTTCCGGCGCGGCGTCACCGTCGCCGACATGCTGCGCGACCTGCTCGCCCGCGAATTCCCCAATGATGAAGGAGATCCATCATGACCGGCGCCACGGCTCCCGGCGTCGGTGAAAGCCCGACGCACTCCGCGAACACTTCCGACGCACTCACTCATGTCGAACTGACCTGGATCGAGGGCAGGATCGAATACTGGATTCGCTTCGGCCGCGCGGCTGGCGAGCGGATCATCGACCGCCGCCGGCGCGTCGTCTCCTTCCGTCCCGGCGCGGTCTTCGCCTTCGTGCGTTGGGCGGCAAACGACTACGGCACTGTCATCTCCCGCATCGACATCGTGCGCCCCGTCGAACCCGGCGCCGCATATCAGACGCTGCCTTTCGTGCGCCCCGGCGGGGAAATCCTGCTCAAGATCGAAGGCTGGCCGAAGGTCGAGAAGGTGCTCCAGCACATCGACGCGGTGGAAGCCGCCGACGTCGATCCCTGCGACGCCGCCCCCGATCACTGGCGCCATGTGGCCCACCGGATGAGCGCGGGCCAGGAACCGCGTCCTTACACGCGGGAGCGCCATCAGGCCTGGCTCAAGCGGCGGGAGATCGAACGATGACCCGCTTCGGCTACGTCATGCTGACCTACTTCACTGTCATGGGCGTTGCCACCGCCGCCATCGTTCCGACATCGCTCAAGCTCGTCTGGAACGTGTCGGCCAGCGCGCCGATCGGGCTCTATCGGATCGACCCCGCCGAGCATCTCGACGTTCCCGATCTCGTCGCGGTCATGCCACCTGAGCCGCTTGACGATTTCATGGTCGAGCGCGGTTACATCGGCCGTGACGTGCCGATCCTGAAGCGCGTTCTCGGCCTGCCGGGACAGCGCATATGCCGGATCGGCCGCACCATCACGGTCGACGGAATCGTGATGGGCGAAGCCCGCGACCGTGATCGCCTGGACCGCCCGCTGCCGGTCTGGAGCGGCTGTCGCACCGTCGCCGAAGACGAGTTCTTCCTGATGAACTGGCAAGTCCCCGACAGCCTCGACGGCCGCTATTTCGGACCGCTTTCGGCGACGACCGTCATTGGCCAGGCCGTCCCTCTCTACACCGACGAAGACGGCGATGGCCGCTTCGTCTGGCGCGCGCCGACGCGGTGACGACGCACGCCTTCCCGCAATCTCGCCGCATCCAGGCAGGAGTTCATCATGCCCCAGATCGGTCAGTTCACCCGCACAGCAGACGGCTATAGCGGACGAATCCGCTCGCTGTCCTTCGACTGCGCGCTCACCTTCGTCGCGACCGAGAATGCCGACAGCGAAAACGCGCCGGCCTACCGCGTTCATCTCGGCGACGAGACCGGCCCCGAGGTCGGCGCGGGCTGGAAACATACCGGCGACCGCGCGGGCACATTCATCTCCGTCGTCCTCGATGACCCGGCATTCGCGTTTCCGGTTCGTGCGCGGCTGTTCCAGTCGGACGAGGATGGACGCGACTGGGGCCTGCATTGGACCCGCCCGAAGAAGCGGGACGAGCAGGACTGATCGATGCCTCTCATCGGTCCATCAGCAACATTGCGGCGGTGCGGTCTCTGCGGCCGCATCGTCCTCCTTCTCCTTTCCGGCCTGGTCATCGCCGCGCTCGATACCGGCAGCGCATCCGCACAGTCGGCGCCTGCTGAGCGACAGGAAGTCCGCGATCCTGTCGGCGCCTATGTTGCCGAGGCGGCGCATCGGTTCGGCATTCCCGAGCACTGGATCGTCGCGGTCATGGGGGCCGAAAGCGCTGGCAACACACGCGCGATCTCCCGTGCCGGCGCACAGGGGTTGATGCAGGTCATGCCGGCGACCTGGGACCATCTACGCGCCCGCTATCGGCTCGGTTCCGATCCCTTCGACCCGCGCGACAACATCCTGGCGGGCACCGCCTATCTCCGCGAGATGTACGACCGTTACGGCACGATCCCGGCAATGCTTGCGGCATACAATGCGGGACCGGATCGCTACGAGGATCACCTCGCGACGGGCCGTCCGTTGCCCGCCGAAACGCGCGCCTATGTCGCTCGGCTTGCACCGGCGCTGGGCGCAACGGCGCCGTCGCCCGGCGCTCCGGCTGTGCCATCACCGCCACCCGACTGGCGCGAGGCACCGCTGTTCGTCCCGCGCTCAGCTGACCGCCGGACGGTCGCGGACCGCGCCACGGACAAGCACTCGGACGGCACCTCCGCTTCCGTGCCGTTGCAGCCCGATGCCGGGGATCAGGCACATCTCAAAACCATCTTCATTGCGCAGGATGACACGGGGGGGTGAGCGATGACGCGTTTCAGCTCTCATCGCGTACTTTCGGGCTCTGGCGTGTCATGGAGAGTGCGAAGGGCAGCCGCAGGAACCACAACCGACCGATGGCAGGATAAAAGGGCGCACATTGCGCGCCGGTCGGTCGGTTGTTTTTGTGGGATTTTCTTGGACGCTCCGCACATTGTCCGGCTCTGCCGCAATGTGCGCCGAGCGTTCAACATCCTAGATTTACTGGGTTTTCCGCACATTGCGGAGCGATGCCATGGCCGATGATCGCGAGTTCCGCATTCGGCCTGGCCGTATCCGTTCGACCCGTGCGCAGGCGGCGCGTCCCTTCATCGCCCAGGCGCTGGCGGCCGCGAAGAAGGCAGGCGGCGGCGTCTCGCGATCCGGGCGCATCACGTCCGGCAACCGCTCGCGCTTCGGCCACGGCCAGCGCGCCAGTATCCAGGCCAATCGTCTCATCACCGCGCGCTCGCGCGGCGCGGTCATCAAGGCGCGCGTGGTTCGCCATTCCGGCCGGACGGCGTCGCTCGGCACCCATCTCGACTATCTGCGCCGCGACGGCGTCACCCGAGACGGGGAGAAGGCGCGCCTGTTCGGGCCGGGAGAGGAAGAAGCAGACGGCAGGGCCTTCGCCGAGCGCTGCGAGGACGACAGGCACCATTTCCGCTTCATCGTCTCGCCCGACGATGCTCTGGAGATGTCGGACCTGCGATCCTTAACCAGCGATCTCGTAGGACAGATGGAGAAGGATCTCGGCACCGAACTCGACTGGGTCGCCGTCGATCACTGGAACACCGAACACCCGCATATCCATCTGATCGTGCGCGGCAAACGCGACGACGGCGAGGACCTCGTGATATCGCGGGACTATATCAAGGAAGGCATGCGTGACCGCGCACGCGATCTCATCACCCAGGAACTCGGCCCGCGCACCGATCTCGATATCCGACGGACCCTCGAAAACCAGATCGAGACCGAGCGCTGGACCCAGCTCGACCGTCAGCTTGTGCGCGATGGCCGGCGCACCGGAGTGATCGACCTCGCTCCGCCGCCGGGCGAACAACCGGATGAATTCCATGCGCTGAAGGTCGGGCGCCTGCGCAAGCTGGAAACACTCGGCTTGGCCGAGCAGGTCGGCCCCGGTCAATGGATGATCGGCGACAAGGCCGAGGCGATGCTGCGTGAACTCGGGGAGCGCGGCGACATCATCAGGCGCATGCACCGCGCGTTGACCGAGCGCGGCATTGAGCGTGGATCGGCGGACTACGTGTTGGCAGCCGAAAGCCTCGACGCGCCCATCGTCGGGCGTCTGGTCGAGCGCGGCCTCGATGATGAGATCAAGGGCACGGCCTATGCCGTGGTCGACGGCATCGACGGTCGATCCCATCACTTCAAGCTCGCCGATCTCAGCGCCGCCGGCGATAGCGCGCCGGGCTCGATCGTCGAGCTGCGCGCCTATGACGATTCCCGCGGCCAGCGGCGGATCGCGCTCGCGGTGCGCTCCGATCTCGACATCGAACGGCAGGTGACGGCATCGGGTGCGACCTGGCTCGACCGGCAGAACATCGCGCGCGAGCCGGCCGCGCTGTCAGAAAACGGGTTTGGCGGGGAAGTACGCGACGCTCTCGACAGGCGGGCCGACCACCTCATCGGGGAAGGCTTGGCCCAGCGGCAGGGGCGGCGCATCGTCTTCAGCCGCAATCTCATCGACACGCTCCGCCGGCGCGAGTTGGACGAAATCGGCGAGAAACTAGCGGCGAAGACCGGACAACCGTTCCAGCGTGCAGGTGCCGGCGAGCATGTCGCCGGCGCCTATCGCCAGCGCCTGACGCTCGCCTCTGGTCGCTTCGCGATGATCGACGACGGGCTCGGCTTCCAGCTCGTGCCCTGGACGCCATCGATGGAGAAACATCTCGGCCGCCATATCTCCGGCGTCGCGCGCGGCGACGGTGGTGTAGATTGGAGCTTCGGCCGCAAGCGGGGGCTGGGGCGGTAGTACTCGCAGACGCGCCGACGCTTGTCAGGTCGCCATCAGTCTCACGTTTCGCTGAGCGCCTCGATGATGCGACAATTCGAAATGTGGGTCGCACCGTCGCAGCTTGCGCTGATGCGACGAAGCTGGTCGGCAAGAGATTTGAGATCGGCGATCTTGCGCTCGATCTCGTCGAGATGCTCTCGGGTCAAGGCGTCAACTTCCGCGCAAGGGCGTTCCTCGTCCGAGGACAGAGCGACAAGTTCCTTCACCTGATCCAGAGAGAAGCCCAGCGCCCGGCATCGACGAATGAAGCGAAGCCGGTCCAATTCAGCTTGACCATAGACGCGGTAGTTTCCAGCGCTGCGCCCGGCTTCGGGCAAGAGGCCGATTTTCTCGTAGTAGCGGATCGTCACGACCTTCGTGCCCGTGTGCCGCGCAAGATCGCCAATTTGATAGCCGTCGTCACGCATCGCTTGACCCTATAGTTACTATAGACGCTAGAGAATAGCGCAAAATCGAAAATATAGGACTCGCCTATGGCCTGCTGCTCATCCGAAACCTGTGCCTCGTCGTCCAACAACGGCTCACCGCGCTTTCGCCGTGTGCTCTGGATCGTCCTCGCCATCAATGCCGGGATGTTTATCGCCGAGATCGTGGCTGGCCTTGTCGCCGGCTCCGCGGCGCTTCAGGCCGATGCGCTGGATTTCTTTGCAGACGCCGCGAACTACGCCATCAGCCTGGCTGTTTTCGGGTCAAGCCTGCGTTGGCGCGCTGGAGCGGCATGGGTGAAGGGAGCGTCGATGTGGATCTTCGGGCTCTGGGTACTAGCGACCGTTGTCTGGCACTTGGCCAACGGCTCGGTGCCTCATGCGGCTACGATGGGGATAATCGGCACGCTTGCATTGGTGATGAATGTCGCATGTCTGTTCCTGTTGACGGCCTTTCGAGAAGGGGATGCCAACATGCGCTCTGTGTGGATCTGTTCCCGAAACGACGTGGTCGCTAATGTGGCCGTTCTGCTCGCAGCTCTGGGCGTGTTCGGCACCGGAACAGGCTGGCCGGATTTCGTCGTAGCCAGCCTCATGGCAGTGCTCGCGATCCACGGCGCCGCCACCATCCTCCGAGACGCCTCGCGCGAGTGGCGGGAGGCCGGGCGCGTTCATGGCGTCCACATGTTGCGGTAAAAAGCCGTCTCGTTGATCCGTGGAGACCCTAGTACGCGCTGCAGGTCCCACGCTGCGATCACCTGACCAATTTCGCAGCCAATAATCGGTGCCCCATTTAACTGACGAATTGTTTTCTTAAGTTTCCGTCCCTCCCGCCGTTGTTTATCCGTTGGTCGCCGTTCTTACGATCCGTGAGAAAATGGACTTGTTGTCCCTGATCTTGCCGCTCAGCGTTCCGATATTTGCGCGAGACTGGAACCATGTCAGGTACGAAAATTCTCTGGGGGCAAATCCTCGTCGTTTTCACCATCGTCCTCACCACTACCTGGGCGGCGACAGAGTGGACCGCCTGGCGCCTAGGCTTTCAGGCGCAACTCGGCGCGCCCTGGTTCGAAGTCGGAGGGTGGCCGATTTACTATCCACCCGCGTTCTTCTGGTGGTGGTATTTCTACGATGCTTATGCCCCTCCGATCTTCATTGAGGGAGCCATCATTGCTGCCTCGGGCGGCTTCCTGGCAATTGCTGTAGCCATTCTTATGTCGGTCTGGCGTGCTCGCGAGGCGCCGAACGTTTTCACCTATGGATCGGCAAGATGGGCGAAAGCTGATGAGATCAAGTCTGCCGGTCTGCTTGGCCCCGATGGCGTCGTCCTGGGTAAGCTCAAGGACGACTATCTTCGGCATGAGGGACCGGAGCATGTGTTGTGCTTCGCGCCGACCCGCTCGGGCAAGGGCGTCGGTCTGGTCATTCCGTCGCTTCTGACCTGGCCGGGCTCGGCCATCGTCCACGACATCAAGGGGGAGAACTGGCAGCTCACGGCAGGCTTTCGCGTCCGGCACGGCCGCGTGCTCCTGTTCGATCCAACCAACCCCGAGTCCTCCGCCTACAATCCTTTGCTCGAAGTTCGACGCGGCGAATGGGAGGTGCGCGACGTTCAGAACATAGCCGACATCCTCGTCGATCCCGAGGGTTCGCTGGAAAAGCGCAATCACTGGGAGAAGACCAGCCACGCACTTTTGGTCGGCGCCATCCTCCATGTCCTTTATGCGGAAAAGGACAAGACACTCGCCGGCGTCGCCGCTCTCCTGTCCGATCCGAAACGCCCCATTGAATCCACGCTCGCCGCCATGATGAAGACGGCGCATCTTGGCGAAGCCGGGCCGCATCCGGTTATCGCCAGCGCGGCCCGCGAACTCCTTAACAAGTCCGACAATGAACGCAGCGGCGTCCTTTCTACCGCCATGTCGTTCCTCGGGCTCTACCGCGATCCTGTCGTCGCGAAGGTGACGCGCCGCTGCGACTGGCGCATCACTGATTTGGTAGGCGGCAAGCGCCCGGCGACACTCTACCTTGTCGTACCGCCCTCCGACATCAATCGGACCAAACCGCTCATCCGCCTCATCCTTAATCAGATCGGCCGGCGGCTGACCGAAGACCTGCAGGCCAGAACCGCGCGGCACAAATTGCTGCTGATGCTGGACGAGTTTCCAGCACTCGGCCGCCTCGACTTCTTCGAGAGCGCGCTCGCCTTCATGGCAGGCTACGGGCTCAAGAGTTTCCTGATAGCGCAGTCGCTGAACCAGATCGAGAAGGCCTACGGGCCGAACAACTCGATCCTCGACAATTGCCACGTCCGGGTGAGCTTCGCCACCAATGACGAGCGAACCGCGAAACGGGTGAGTGATGCGCTCGGTACAGCGACTGAGATGCGGGCGATGAAGAACTATGCGGGGCACAGGCTTTCACCCTGGCTCGGCCATCTGATGGTGTCGCGGCAGGAAACCGCAAGGCCGCTGCTAACGCCAGGTGAGGTCATGCAACTCCCGCCAGCGGACGAAATCGTCATGGTCGCTGGCATATCGCCGATCCGCGCGAAGAAGGTTCGCTACTTTGAGGACCGCCGTTTCGAGGAGCGCATTCTGCCACCGCCATCCATAGCGGACCCTGCCGAAGCCGAAAAAGACGAATGGAGCGCGTTGCCACTACCGCCCAAGCCGACGCTTCACACCGACCGATCTGGCAACGCTGGCAACGACGAGGATACCACCGATTCCGAACGGCGCCGCCAGCCGGAGCTCGGCCGCGCCCAGCCCGTCGAGAAAAAGGAGCCAATCGAAAACGAATTCGAGATCGACCCCTTCGATGATGATCAGGAAGAAGCCGCGCGCAACAGTCGGATGTCCCGCACGATGCAAAGGGTGGCGCGGCAAGTCTCGCTCGACACCAAAGACGGAATGGAACTCTAGCCTATGCCCGCCCGAAGGAAAAAGACGCAGATCTCCGTCTATCTTGACCCGGACATCATGGCGATGCTGTCGGACTATGCAGCGCGGCGCGAGCAATCGCAGTCGATGATCGCGGAGGCGGCGATCGCCTCCTTTCTTTCGCCCGACGATGCTGAAAGGCGCGAGGCCGTCATTGCCAAGCGGCTGGATCAGATCGACAGGCGCATCTCCCGTCTGGAACGAGATCTCGGTATCTCTGTCGAAACGCTGGCCGTCTTCGTTAGATTCTGGCTCACCACGACGCCGGCACTTCCGGAACCGGCCGCCCAGGCAGCTCGCGCCAAGGCCGCAGAGCGCTACGAGTCTTTCATCACCGCGCTCGGCCGCCGTCTCGCCAAGGGACCGAAGCTTCGGCAGGAGATACCGGAAGACGTGGAGAGAGAGGCCAGGTGAGGCCAAAAAGAACTCGTGTGAAATGGACGGACGGGAACGCCTTGGCAATTTCCTATCATGCCAATGAGGCCATCACAGGATTTCTGCCGACCGTCGGGTATCCATATTAGGGGCTGCCTTTAGGCAAGGACGCTACCCTCGCCTCGCAGACCGTCAGCAAAGTCATCAATCCCGCGGATTTCTTCCAGATGATGGATGCCGGTCTGCGGCGGCTCATCAAGCATGAGCACGATTGTTTGAGATGCCATCAGCGCAGTGATCTCCGCTTCCTTCCTGGCCTCGAATGACATGAAACGTCGAGACGGCTTTCCTTGCGTTCGACCAACGGCGGTGACCGACAATCCCACCCGGTCCGATCCGACCCGAAACTTTGAAAACAGCCATCTCATAACGCCGCGCATCCCCTGGATCCGACCAAGGTGACCGAGAAGACGCAATCCCCCTGCCGTCACAAGCGGCGTATCGAACGCAAGGCGCGTCGTCACGCGCTCATAGCCGTGGCGCCGCATCAGGACGTGCTGGTCCGCGAAATCGAACGGGATAGATGCTCGTTGAACAGATCGGCTTCCGAACGCGATCCTGCGGATTGCGGATGAGGGATACGGACGCAGGTTCTCCAATGTCCAATTCAACGCGGCCGTTCCATGAGCGTCCCCGAGACCGAGGAGGATACCGATCTCTATTTTCTCGACCTGATCCATGCCGTCTGCACAGGCCCGCGCCATGAGATTTGTCAGGCCAGGCGCGAGGCCCACGGAAAGCACGGCCCATCCACCGCTCGCAATCGCAAAGGCCTCGAGCGCCTCGATCTGCCGGAAAAGGTCGTCAGAAGCCGTTATATCGATATAGCCAAGACCCCGCTCCAGAACCGCTTCGGCGAAGGCCGGCCCATCCTGGTCCATGCAAACGACGACAACGTCTATTCCTTCAAGCGCTCCTGACCAGGTTCGCCCGTCGTTCAGGTCGATCGTCGTCCAGCGATAGCCCAGCTTCTCCGCGACGCCTTGGGCGGGCGCACGTCTCCGCCCGCCGATGGTCACGGCAGTGCAGCCCATCTGCCGCAACCGAGCCGCCATGGCGCGTCCGACCTGGCCGTAGCCTCCGACGATCAAGACACTCCGTTTACTCATCGTCAGCGCCTGATCCGATCGAAGGCCGCGCGCGCATCAGGCCGAGCGGACATCGAGTTCGCTCATCATGCCGGCGGCCATGTGCGCCATGTGATGACAATGGAGCATCCAAGGCGCGACCTCACCGGCATCTAAGGCAATCGTCACCATCCCCATCGGCGGAACATGCACCGTATCACGGACGGCGCCGGCGATCCGCTGACCATTGACGTCCACGACCTGGAAAGCGTGTCCGTGGAGATGCATCGGGTGCGCCATCATCGACATGTTGTGGAACATCATCTCGACACGCTCGCCCGACATGACCGCGACCGGCGTATGGCTGCCCCAGAGTTGCCCGTTGAGCGACCACACATAAGGGCTCATCTGGCCGCCCAGCATGACCATATGCGTCCGGTTCACCGGCCGATCCGGGAGAGGATTGAGGGCACGGAGCGCCAACTCCGTCGTCATGTCGCCGGAATAGGCCGGATGCTCGGCGTCCGCCGTGGAAGAGATGCGTCGCACCTCGGCGCCGCGCGGGGCAAGCACGATACCGGTCCTTTGCGGTGCGCCTTCGCGCAAGGCCAGGACAGGCAAGACCGATCCGTCTGCTGGCATATCAATCTCGATGTCGAGCCGTTGCCCTTGAGCGAAGCCGAAGCGCGTTCCTTCCATGGGCTCTACGGCATCTCCGTCGACGGCAACCAGGCGACCGACCACCGATCCGAGATCGATCCAGAATGCCGTCATCGACGCCGCGTTGATGGCACGCAGGAGAACGCGTCCACCCCGCTCGACCGCTATCACCTCGGGATCGTCCAGGGTCCGGTCATTGGCGAGATAGGCATCGAATTCGAAGTCGTTGAGATCCATCTCCATTCCGGAGTCGTGGCCCATCCCCGCCATGCCGCCCGACATCGCGTTCGGCATTGGCATGGACATCGGATCGGATTCGTGATGCCCGACGATCCGCCGCGGGAATTCTCCCATGGAGTGGCTACCTTCCTGCACCTCGCCATGCGGCATCGCGCGGCCGGACGTGATCTCCTCAAGGACCTCTTCGCCGGAGCGGAAGGAAAAGTCATGCAGGAAGAGAACGACCTCCTGCCTGTCAGCAGCCAGATCTTCGGCACTTCGAACGATCAGGGGCGCTGCGAGCTGATCGACCTCCTGGGCCGGGACATGGCTGTGCATCCAGAACGTTCCGGTACGGGGCGCAAAATCAAAGGATCGGCTGCCGCCCGCCGGAATCATCGGGCTCGTGTTCGACACGCCGTCCTGGGCGTTCGGCGGGATCTGACCATGCCAGTGCACGATGGTCTCGACATCGAGATCGTTCGTGAGGTCGACACGAAAGCGCTGACCGGGATCGAGGATCAGTCCGGGCCTTCCGGAGCCGTCGACAAGACCCAGGACCGAGGCGGCACGGCCGTCGACTTCGATCGTGCGACGCACGGCGCGCAATGTGAGCGCATTGGCCTTGGTGGAAGCTTGCGCGTACACGGTGCCGGGAAGCGACGCCATGATGCCGGCGGCAGCGCCGGATGCCAGGAAACTGCGACGTGAGAGTGGAGCCATTTTGACACCTTGAGCAAAAACGCGTTCAATTCCGAATTCAGAGGTCCAGCCGCCGCAGTCTGAGCGCGTTGGCGATCACCGAGACCGATGACAGCGACATGGCGGCGGCCGCGATCATCGGCGAGAGCAACAGGCCGAATACGGGGTAGAGCACACCGGCTGCGATCGGCACGCCGGCCGTGTTGTAGACGAAGGCAAAGAACAGGTTCTGCTTGATGTTGCGCAGGGTCGCCTTGGCGAGCTTTCGCGCCCGTACGATCCCTGTGAGATCGCCGCCCAGCAATGTTAGCCCTGCACTTTCCACGGCAACATCGGCGCCCGTGCCCATGGCAATGCCGACATCGGCAGCGGCGAGCGCCGGCGCGTCGTTGACGCCGTCGCCCGCCATGGCCACCGAACGGCCCGCCGCGCGCAACTCGTCGACAAAGGCTTTCTTGCCTTCCGGCAGAACGCCGGCGCGCACGTCGTCGATGCCGAGCTTTGCCGCCACCGCCTCGGCGGTGCGCTGATTGTCGCCGGTCGCCATGATGACGCGCAATCCCTGCGCATGCAGGTCACGGATCGCGGCCGCGGTCGTTTCCTTGATGGGGTCCGCCACGGCGACGATACCGGCAAGGGTGCCGTCTACGGCGACGAACATCGCGGTCTTGCCCTCGGTCCTGAGAGCGTCGGCCTTTTCCTCACCGCTAGCGGCGTCACCGCCGATTGCCTGCATTAGCGCGGTGTTGCCGAGCGCGATGGAGCGGCCGCCCACTGTTCCCGTCACGCCCTTGCCGGTGACGGCTTCAAAGTCCGTGGCCTTGTCGAGTGGCACGCCCCGCTCCCGCGCGCCCTCGAGAATGGCTTCGGCCAATGGATGTTCGGAACCGCGCTCCAAGGCTGCCGCCAATGCGAGAACGTCGTCCTCCGGAATATCCCCAAGGGCGACCACATCGGTCAGCTTCGGCCGTCCCTCGGTCAGCGTTCCGGTCTTGTCGACGATCAGCGTGTCGACGCGCGCCATGCGCTCCAGCGCCTCGGCGTCCTTGATGAGAACGCCTGCCTGCGCGCCGCGTCCCGCCGCCGTGGTGATCGAGATCGGCGTTGCAAGCCCGAGCGCGCAGGGACAGGCGATGATCAGGACCGACACTGCCGCCGCGATTGCGAAGACGAAGGCGGGACTCGGTCCAGCAAAAAGCCAAACGACAAAGGCGAGGATGGCGATGCCGACGACCGTCGGTACGAAGACTTCCGAGACCCGATCGGCCAGGCCTTGAATGGGCGCGCGCGAACGGCGCGCCCCGGCCACCATGTCGACGATCTGCGCAAGCACCGTGTCTGAGCCGACCGCCGTCGCGCGAATCGCCAGCGTGCCGTTCTTGTTGATCGTTCCGCCGGTCACCCGGTCGCCCTCGGTTTTCTCGATGGGGACGGGTTCGCCCGTGATCATACTCTCGTCGATCGAAGACCGGCCCTCGGCCACTTCACCGTCGACCGGCACGCTGTCGCCGGGGCGTACGCGTAGCAGGTCGCCTTCGACAATGTTCTCCAGCGGCGCGTCATATTCGGAGCCGTCGGACAGGATGCGTCGCGCGGTCTTGGGCGCAAGGTCCATCAGCGCCCGGATGGCGTCGCCGGTGCGCTCGCGGGCGCGCAACTCCAGCACCTGACCGACGAATATCAGCGCGATGATGACGACCGCGGCCTCGTAGTAGGTGCCGACCATGCCCCCCATCCGGTACTGCTCGGGAAAGACGCCGGGCAGGAAGGTCGCGACGAGGGAGTAGAGATAGGCCGCGCCGACACCGAGCGATATGAGCGTCCACATGTTGGGCGATCGGTTCTTTACGGAGTCCCAGCCGCGCTGGAAAAACGGCAGCGCCGCCCACAGCACGATCGGCGTGGCGAGGAGAAACTCGAGATAGATCGCGATCTGATGGCCGATCCAGTCGCGGACGGGAAGACCGACCAGTTCACCCATCGTCAGGATCACCAGGGGCACCGCAGCGGCGGCGCTGATCCACATCCGCCGCGTGAAATCGGTCAGTTCCTCGCTTGGCTCGTCGGACGGCACCATCGGCTCGAGCGCCATGCCGCATTTCGGGCAGGCGCCGGGTTCGTCACGCACGATCTCCGGATGCATGGGACAGGTCCACTGCGTGCCCTGCGGCGCACGCTTGCCGACCTTCGCCGCGTTGCCCGAGGCGTAAAAATACGGATCGGCATCGAACTTCGTCCGGCAGCCATCGGAGCAAAAGTAGAAGGTGTCACCCCCGAAGTCGCGCATGCGCGCCTCCGGCTTAATCGTCACCGTCATCCCGCAAACGGGATCGGTTGCCGTTTCGCCGGCTTTCGGATCCGGGTGATCATGGCCGGCATGATCGTGGCCATCGTGATTGTGCGACGTTTGGTCGTGATGCTGGTGAGAATGCTGCGCCATTTCGAATGCTTCCTGACTGACTTGGCGCACAAGGTAGTGCTTCCAGTAACTGGAAGGTCAAGAGCCTGATTGTCCTTTTATCTTCCAGCTCAGCCCGAATGATGCATGTGACCGGTCGACGGCGGACGAAGCCGCAGGAATACCGCCTCGAAGGCAAAGACGACGGCAATCCCGCCGACGGCAATGACGACGATCGCCGGGTCCGCCTGCCACTTCATCAGTCCGAAGGCTGCGAGCACCGCCGCGTCGAGCGTGATCGCCGTCAGCAGGATCCATGACCGGGCGCCGATGTCATGCCTGAGGTTCCGGTACACACCCCAGTGGATGACCATGTCCATCACCAGATAGAAGAACGCGCCGAGCGAGGCGATCCGGCTGAGATCGAAGAAGATGGTCAGAAGGCTGGCGATCACCACAGTGTAGACGAGCGTATGATCACGGATCGCCCCTGGCATACCGAAATGGCTGTGCGGCACGAGCTTCATGTCTGTCAGCATGGCCAGCATGCGCGAGACCGCGAAAACGCTGGCGATCAGGCCGGACGCCGTAGCAATCAGGGCCAGAGCCACCGTCAGATAGAAACCAACCTGCCCGAAGGCCGGTGCCGCCGCCTCGGCCAGCGCATAATCCTTGGCGGCGATGATACGATCGAGCGGCAGGCTAGAGCCGACCGCGAAAGCCACAAGGAGATAGACGACGACGCAGATCGCGATCGAGACCACGATGGCGCGGCCGACATTGCGGTGCGGCTCGGTGATCTCGGCGCCGCTGTTGGTGATCGTCGTAAACCCCTTGAAGGCGAGGATAGCGAGCGCAGCTGAAGCCAGAAACCCTCCCGCCCCGGTCTCGCCGCCCGTCGCCTCGAAGGAAAAACCACCGGCCCAAAGCGCCGCAACGCCGAACAATGCGATCCCGAAAACCTTCAGGAACGCCATCACAATAGACAGCAACCCGACCGACCGGTTTCCCGATACGTTCACAAGCCAGGCGAAGACAATGACGGCGACGCCGATGGTCGGCACCAGCCAGCCTGTGGGCTCAATCCCCAATCCCCGCAGCGCATAGGCGGCGAAGGTTCGCGCGACGAGGCTCTCGTTGATGACCATCGACAGCGCCATCAAAAGCGCCGCGCCTGCCGCGACGGTCGTCGGCCCGTAGGCCTTGACCAGGATCATGCCGATGCCACCGGCCGAGGGATAGGCGTTCGACATTTTGACATAGGTGTAGGCGCTGAACGCCGTGACGATGGCGCCGGCGATAAAGGAGAGCGGAAACAGAGGTCCGGCCAATTCCGCCATCTGCCCGGTCAGAGCGAGGATCCCCGCCCCGATCATGACCCCGGTGCCCATGGCGATGGCGCCAGGCAAAGTAATGCTGTCTTTTTTGTAGTCCGTCATGATCGTCCGCTCGAAATCGCTTTTCCCAGTGTCGGCGAGTGACGCCGAGTCGCTGATCTATTTAAAGGTTCCAGCAACTGGAGGGTCAAGGGTCGACGAATGGATCAGATCAGGAAGGCCTTGAGCGGCATCCAGATGCCCATGGCCATCATCATGAGGCTTTCGGTCAGGGAGACGAAGCCGAGCGGCACCGAAGAGCTGCCCCCGACACAGGCGCATTTAAGCTCGCGCTTGTCGATGTAGACCGCCTTGAAGATGCTGACAGCCCCGACCGAGCCGATGAACAGCGCCACCGGCGCCGATATCCACACGAGGATGCCGGCCGTCATCAGGATACCGGCCAGCGCCTCGCCAAACGGATAGATCGTGCCATAGGGCACCCACTGGCGCGCCAGCAGGTCGTAGTTGAGGAACATGGTCGAGAAGCTCTCGACATCCTGGAGTTTCTGGATCGCCAGGATGGTCATCGACAGCGAGATGAACCACTCAAGCGCCCGCAGCGTCAGAACCGTGCCGTACTGGTGCCAGGACAGCCCCAGCGCCAGCAGGGCGGCGACCGCGAAAATGGCGATAACCGGCCTGTAGGAGGTGTCGCTTTGCTCCTCCGGCGGCGGATCGATCTCGAAATAGACCCGCAGACCGTCGTAACCACCGACCCGTTCGCCACCGATGAAGGTCTGCGGCGTCGTCTCCACACCTTGGTCCTCCATGAAGGCGTCGGTCTCTTCGCGCGTGGTCAAGTGATGGTCATCAACCTCAAAGCCCCGACGCTTGAGAAGATCCTTCGACTTCAGGCCATAGGGGCAGAGGTGATCGCGCATCACCATGCGATAGAGTCGCGCGGTCCGGGTTCCGTCCTTCGCCATCACCGCCTCCTAGGAGCCCGCGCAGGTGTACTGGCCGCGGAAGCCGGCCTCGTACTCCGCGCCGGCCGTCACTACCAGATCGTAAAGATCGCCGCTGTCGGTCTCATGCAGTTCAGCCGAGAGCGGCTCGGCGGTGAACGTGCCCCCTTCGGGGCCGGTTTCGCTTACGTCAAGGCGAACGAGGTCGCCGCTGATCTTGACCAAAGCAGCCGTTCCTTGCGCGCTCTCGCCCGCGACCAGCACGGGCGGGCTGCCCTCGGTATAGGTGAAGCGGCAGGCTGCGCCATCCGGGAAAACCCGAGCGATCTCATCCTCGGTCAGGAACTCCGGATCGACCTTGGAAAGTTCTTCACTGGCGAGCGCTTCCTCAGCGCCGACAAGCTCCGCCGGAGTCGTCGCCGCGCGCTGCGTGGCCTTCCCGTTGGCGTCGATGTCGGCGATCAGATAGCGCATCTCGGCGATCTCCTTGTCCTGGGCGTAGATGATGTCGTCGGCCAGGGTGCGCACCCGCGGATCGGTTATGTTGGCGCGACTCGACGTCATGATCGCGATCGAATGGTGCGGGATCATTGCGCTCATATAGCTGCGGTCCTCGACGGTAACCTGGCTGCGCACGAGCGATAGTGCAGCAGCGAAGACGACAACCGAACCGGCGAAAATGGCGATGTTTGCGGTACGGTTCGCGTACATGGACAGCATGAAGGCGAGCATGATGACCGCCATGGACGCGCCCATCACAAGGGCCATGTAGGCCCGGGTCTCCGACCAGAAGACGTGGCTGAGAAGATAGGTGTTCAGATACATCAATCCGAACATCATCACGGTCGATGTGGCGATCATCGCGAAGAAGCGGCCGTAATGCATGCTTCGTCTCCATGTTTTGTTCGTTTCCCCAATTAACGACCTTCCAGCGCAGGAAGGTTCCAAAGTCGCAAGGGGGCTTGACCTTCCAGTAGCTGGAATCCCTATGTTGCCGTGCATCAGGAGGATGCGCCCATGAACATTGGAGACGTCGCCGAAGCGAGCGGCCTGCCCGCCAAGACGATCCGCTACTATGAGGACATAGGTCTCGTTCGGCCGAAGCGCGGCCAGAACGGCTACCGCGCCTTCAGCGAGGCCGACGTGTACAAACTGGCGTTCCTGTCGCGCGCGCGATCGTTGGGCTTCTCGATCGAAGACTGTCGCTCCCTCATGTCGCTCTACGAGGATCGTGACCGGGCAAGCGCCGACGTGAGAAACATCGCCAGCGATCACCTGGACCGGATCACGTCCAAGATCGCCGAGCTTGAATCGCTCCGCCGCACGCTCGAAACGCTGATCCATCGCTGCCACGGCGACGATCGTCCCGATTGCCCCATACTCGACGATCTTTCGGGAAGCGAGGCGACGCAGTGAACAAGAAAATCGTGGCAGTGGGAGCCATCGCCGTGATCGTGGCTGGTGTTGGAGCCTGGTTCCTGCCCGCGCAGGACGAGCCGGCCCGATCGTCGCAAGCCAGTACGATCGTGCGCCTGCCCGATCTGGAAGGCGCCGCCGCCGATGGCGCGGACCTGTTTGCAGCCAACTGCGCCGTCTGCCATGGCGAGAACGCCACGGGCACGGATCAAGGCCCACCATTCGTCCATCGCATCTATGAACCGAACCACCATGCCGACATCGCCTTCCAAATGGCGGTACAGCATGGCGTGCGCGCCCATCATTGGCGGTTCGGAAATATGCCGCCCGTCGATGGGGTGAACCGAGCCGAGGTCGAAAAGATCGTTGCCTATGTCCGCGCGCTGCAGCGGGCAAACGGCATCGAGTAGTGGAGACAGTGACGACATGCATCTAACAAGACGAACCATGATCTCCGGCCTGGTCGCCACTGCGGCGGCATCGGCTCTTCCGCGCCCGTTGCATGCGCAGACGGAGGCGGCCGAAACACTCACGGCGCGTGCGGCGACTGCGCGCATCGCGCCAGCCGACTATCCGGACACGGCGGTTTGGTCCTATAACGGCGCCGTTCCCGGTGCTCCGATCCGGCTTCGTCAGGGCGAGCGTCTGCGCCGGCTGTTCCGCAACGATCTCGACCAGCCTGGAACCGTTCATTGGCATGGGATTCGAATCGACAATGCCATGGACGGCGTCCCCGGTCTCACCCAGTCCGTCGTCGCGCCTGGCGACAGCTACCTCTACGACTTCGAGCTGCCGGATGCCGGCACCTACTGGTTCCATCCGCATAACCGGGCCTGGGAGCAGATGGCGCGCGGCCTGTCTGGCGCCTTGATTGTGGAAGAGACCAACGGTGCGCCGGAGGTCGATCTCGATGAGGTCTTGCTGATCGACGACTGGCGCCTCTCCGAAGACGGGCAGATCGCCGGCGGCTTCAACGACATGCATGACTGGGCCCATGCGGGCCGCATCGGCAACTGGGTGACCGTCAATGGCACGGGCGGCTGGCGCCGCATGGTCGCACGCAATGCGCGGGTACGCCTTCGCCTCATCAATGCGGCCAATGCCAGAATTTTCAATGTCGCCGCTCAGGGTCTAGAAGGCTGGATCGTCGCGCTCGACGGCATGCCGCTGGACGCGCCCCGGCGCTTCGACCAACTCACTCTCGCCCCGGCGCAGCGCGCTGATCTCGTTGTCGACGTGACCGCAACCGTTGACGAGAAGGCCTATCTCGTAGGGCTTGAGGGCAATTCCGGCTATGCACTGGCGACCTTCGATGTCGACGGCGAAGCGCATGCCGAACGATTGCCTGCACCCAACGCCCTGCCAGCCAATCCGGTGTCTGCTCTCGGTGCGGTCAATGAGGCGCGCCGCATCGAATTGCGAATGGAAGGAGGCGCCATGGGATCAATGCGAGGCGCGACGATGTCCGGCCGTATGATGGGCATGTCCGAACTGGTGAATGCCGGCAAGGTCTGGGCATTCAACGGCATGGCGGACATGCCCGATAATCCTCTTTTCGAAGCGCGCGCAGGAGAGACAGTCAAGGTCGCCATCGTCAATGATACGGCTTGGCCGCATGCCATGCATTTGCACGGACACCATTTCAGACAGGTCTTGCGCGACGGCACGACAGGTCCGCTGAGGGATACGCTGCTGATGGACCGTGACGAGAGTGTCGAGATTGCCTTCGTCGCAGATAATCCCGGTGATTGGCTGCTTCACTGCCACATGCTGGAACATTCCGCCGGCGGAATGATGACATGGCTTCGTGTGACATGAGGTAAATCCAGCCGCACCCTGCAACGGCAGTCAATCGAAGAACCGAGCAACTCGCAAATCTTCCGCAATTTCCGGAAGCAGCCGGGCAGGAACGGATCGCCGTTCTCCTGTTTTCACACGCTACACTACGACGCCGCTAATCCCTTGTTGAATCAGCCATAGCTCAGGCTCTTTTAATCATCCCCGCATGGGGATCGTCCGTTTGTCCCCGCTGGAATCGGGGATCGGATGGCAGCCTCACATCACAATTCGGAAGGGATCGCACGCGGCGCACGGATGCTGCGCACCGCGCTCGGTCCGGCCATCGCGACGTTCCTGGAAGATCCCGGCGTCGTCGAGGTGATGCTGAACCCTGACGGGCGGTTGTGGATCGACCGTCTCTCCGAGGGTCTATCCGATACGGGCGAGCGCTTGGCACCGGAAGACGGCGAACGCATCATCCGTCTCGTCGCCCACCACGTCGGCGCCGAGGTTCATACCGGAAGCCCGCGCGTCTCGGCGGAGCTGCCAGGAACGGGGGAGCGGTTCGAGGGGCTTCTGCCGCCGGTCGTTGCTGCGCCAGCTTTCGCGATCCGCAAGCCGGCCGTGGCTGTTTTCTCCCTCGACGACTATGTCGCCGCCGGCATCATGACGGCCGAGCAGGCCTCGGCCCTGCGGGCTGGCGTCGCCGCGCGGGCAAACATCCTCGTCGCCGGCGGCACCTCGACCGGCAAGACCACGCTCACCAATGCGCTGCTGGCCGAGGTCGCGAAGACAGCCGACCGCGTCGTCATCATCGAGGATACGCGCGAACTGCAATGCGCCGCGCCGAACCTCGTCGCCATGCGGACGAAGGACGGCGTTGCCTCGCTCTCCGACCTCGTCCGCTCGTCCCTTCGCCTGCGGCCCGACCGCATCCCCATCGGCGAGGTTCGCGGCAGCGAGGCCCTCGATCTCCTCAAGGCCTGGGGCACCGGCCATCCGGGCGGCGTCGGCACGATCCACGCGGGATCGGGACTCGGCGCGCTGCGCCGGCTCGAGCAACTCATCCAGGAAGCCGTCGTCACCGTCCCCCGCGCATTGATCGCGGAGACCATCGATCTCGTCGCCGTGCTGTCGGGACGCGGCTCCGCGCGCCGGCTCGCAGAGCTCGCCCGCGTCGAGGGCCTCTCGCCCGACGGCGATTATCGCGTCGTTCGAGCGATCGAGACTCCGGACGCACCTCTTCCCACAGCAACCACGAAGGAAAGCTCCCATGAACCAGATCCTGCATAACGTCCGCCAGAGACTGACGACCGCCGCGTCGGCCGTGGTCATCGCCGTTATGATGACGCCTGCCGCGCACGCCTCCGGCTCCTCCATGCCCTGGGAGGCGCCGCTCCAGTCGATCCTCGAATCCATCGAGGGGCCGGTCGCCAAGATCATCGCCGTCATCATCATTATCATCACCGGCCTGACGCTTGCCTTCGGCGACACCTCCGGCGGGTTCCGGCGCCTGATCCAGATTGTCTTCGGCCTCTCGATTGCCTTCGCGGCGAGCTCCTTCTTCCTGTCCTTCTTCTCCTTCGGCGGCGGGGCGCTGATCTGATGGCAGCCGACGAAGGGCACAGCGGGGAACTGCTCGGCTTCTCAGTTCCCGTTCACCGTGCGCTGACCGAGCCAATCCTGCTGGGCGGTGCGCCGCGCGCCATCGCCATCATGAACGGCACGCTGGCCGGTGCGGTCGGTCTCGGTCTGCGGCTCTGGCTGGTCGGCATTGCAATCTGGGCGATCGGACACATTGCGGCGGTCTGGGCCGCCAAGCGCGATCCGCTCTTCGTCGAGGTCGGCCGCCGCCATCTGCGCATTCCCGCGCATCTGACGGTCTGAAGGGGAAGGCGCAGCGATGATGAACCTAGCCGAGTACCGCAACCGCAACACCCGGCTTGCCGATTATCTGCCCTGGGTGGCGCTAGCTGGCAGCGGTATTGTCCTCAACAAAGACGGGAGTTTCCAGCGCACCGCACGGTTCCGCGGCCCGGATCTCGATTCGGCGGTGCCGGCGGAACTGATCGCCGTGGCGGGGCGGCTCAACAACGCGTTCCGCCGTCTCGGCTCCGGCTGGGCGATCTTCGTCGAAGCGCAGCGCCACCCCTCGAACGTCTATCCCGACAGCCGCTTTCCCGATGCGGCCTCCGCGCTGGTCGACGCCGAGCGCAAGGCGAGCTTCGAGGAAGCGGGTGCGCATTTCGAGTCGAGCTATTTCCTCACCTTTACCTACCTGCCACCGGCCGAGGACGCCGCACGCGCCGAGAGCTGGCTTTATGAAGGCCGTGAGACCAAGGGCATCGATCCGCATGAGGTCCTGACCGGCTTCGCCGACCGCACCGACCGCGTGCTCCGCCTCGTCGACGCCTTCATGCCCGAATGCCGCTGGCTCGATGACGCCGAGACCCTAACCTATTTGCACGGCTGCGTCTCGACCAAACGCCATCGTGTCCGCGTCCCCGAGACGCCCATATACCTGGACGCGCTGCTCGCGGACCAGCCGCTCGCCGGCGGGCTGGAGCCCCGTCTCGGTGACGAGCATCTGCGCGTGTTGACGATCACCGGATTTCCGACGGCGACCACGCCCGGCCTGCTCGACGAGCTCAACCGGCTCGCCTTTCCCTATCGCTGGTCGACCCGCGCCATCCTGATGGACAAGACGGATGCGACGAAGCTCCTGACCCGCATCCGCCGGCAATGGTTCGCCAAGCGCAAGTCGATTGCCGCGATCCTCAAGGAGGTGATGACCAACGAGGCTTCGGTCCTGGTCGACACCGACGCGTCGAACAAGGCGGCCGATGCCGATCTCGCCCTGCAGGAGCTCGGCGCGGACTATGCCGGTGTCGCCTATGTCACCGCGACGATGACGGTGTGGGACGCCGACCCGCGCGTTGCCGACGAGAAGCTGCGTCTGGTCGAGAAGGTCATCCAGGGCCGCGACTTCACCGCGATGCCCGAGACCATCAACGCCGTCGATGCGTGGCTCGGCTCGCTGCCCGGACATGTCTACGCCAATGTCCGCCAGCCGCCGATCTCCACGCTCAATCTCGCCCACATGATCCCCCTCAGTGCCGTGTGGGCGGGGCCGGAACGGGATGAGCACCTTGCAGCGCCCCCACTGCTGTTCGGCAAGACCGAGGGCTCGACCCCGTTCCGGTTTTCCCTTCATGTTGGCGATGTCGGGCATACGCTCGTCGTCGGCCCGACAGGCGCGGGCAAGTCCGTGCTGCTGGCGCTCATGGCGCTTCAGTTCCGCCGCTATGCCGGTTCCCAGGTCTTCGCCTTCGACTTCGGAGGCTCGATCCGCGCCGCCGCGCTCGCCATGGGCGGTGACTGGCATGATCTGGGCGGTGGCCTGACCGAAGGCGATGACCAGAGTGTCTCGCTGCAGCCGCTCTCGCGCCTCGAAGAGACGGCGGAGCGGGCTTGGGCGGCCGACTGGCTAGTGGCGATCCTGATGCGCGAAGGCGTCGAGATCACGCCCGAGGTGAAGGAGCATCTCTGGACGGCGCTGACTTCGCTCGCATCCGCGCCTGCTGGGGAACGGACGATCACAGGCCTGGCCGTGCTGCTCCAGTCCAATGACCTGAAGCAGGCGCTCAGGCCCTATTGCGTCGGCGGCGCCTACGGTCGGTTGCTCGATGCCGAGTCCGAGCATCTCGGTGAAGCGACCGTGCAGGCCTTCGAGACCGAGGGTCTGATCGGCACCGGCGCGGCGCCAGCGGTGCTGGCCTATCTCTTCCACCGCATCGAGGACCGGCTCGATGGTTCGCCTACCCTCATCATCATCGACGAGGGCTGGCTGGCGCTCGACGACGAGGGTTTCGCCGGCCAGCTCCGCGAGTGGCTGAAGACGCTCCGGAAGAAGAACGCTTCAGTCGTCTTTGCCACGCAAAGCCTCAGCGATATCGACGGTTCGGCCATCGCGCCGGCCATCATCGAGAGCTGCCAGACACGGTTGCTCCTCCCGAACGAACGCGCGATCGAGCCGCAGATCACCGCGATCTATCGACGCTTCGGCCTCAATGACCGCCAGATCGAGATCCTCGCGCGGGCCACGCCCAAGCGCGACTATTACTGCCAGTCGCGGCGCGGCAACCGGCTCTTCGAACTGGGCCTCAGCGAAGTGGCGCTCGCGCTCTGCGCCACCTCCGCCAAGACCGATCAGACCGCAATAGCGCGCATCCTTGCCGAACATGGCCGCACGGATTTCCTCGCCGCCTGGCTGCGGGAGCGCGGCGTCGACTGGGCGGCCGATCTCATTCCCGATCTCAGCAATCTCACCCCCCAGCCCAAGAAGGAGACTGATCATGAAGACACGTAACTCCCGTTCGCGCGCGGCCCGCTTTGCAGCCGCGCTCATCGGCGCGCCAATCGCGACCCTGCCGATGGTGTTGGCGCCACCGGCCTCGGCGGCATGGATCGTCTACGATCCGACAAACTATGCACAGAACGTGCTGCAGGCAGCCCGCGCCCTCGAGCAGATCAACAACCAGATCACATCGCTTCAAAACGAAGCGCAGATGCTGATCAACCAGGCGCGCAACCTGACGAGCCTCCCTTACTCCTCGTTGCAGCAATTGCAGCAGGCGGTCGGGCGCACGCAGTCCCTGCTTCAGCAAGCACAGAACATTGCCTTCGACGTCCAGCAGATCGACCAGGCCTTCCAGCAGAAATACGCCAATATCGACATGAGCGCGTCGGAACAGCAGCTCGTCGCCGATGCCCGCTCACGCTGGGAAAACAATGTCGGCGGCCTGCAGGATGCCATGCGCGTCCAGGCTGGCGTCGTCGGCAATATCGAGACTAACCGCGCCCAGATGGAAGCGCTGGTCGACCAGAGCCAGGGCGCGACCGGCGCGCTTCAGGCGACCCAGGCCGGCAACCAGCTTCTTGCATTGCAGGCGCAACAACTCGCCGATCTGACGGCCGTCATCGCCGCCAATGGCCGCGCCCAGGCGCTGACCGACGCCGAGCGCGCGGCCGCGGCCGAACAGGGGCGCGTGCAGCGCGAGCGCTTCCTGACACCCGGCAGCGGCTATCAGCCCGGCAACGCGCAGATGTTCAACACCGGCAACAACTGACCTGGGCCGATGGCCGGAAAGGAGGGAGCGATGGAGGGGAAGACGCTGGCGCGGATCGGAGCAATCGTCTTCGTCGCCTTCGCCATGACAGCGACGGTGATCGAGTTGACGCGCGATGAGGAGCCTGCACGACCGGCGCCCGCGCCAGCCTTTGCGCCCTCCGTCGATCCGTTGCGCGCGGAACAGCGCCGCTGCCAGCAACTTGGCGAAGCCGCCGTTCGCGACACCGAGTGTCTCGCGGTCTGGGCCGAGACCCGCGACCGTTTCCTCGGCCGTGCACCGTCCGGCGCCGCATCCAGAGACGAGGAATAGCGATCCATGGGCGGCACCGGCGTCATCGACAATTTTTTGGGGGTCTTCACCAGCTATATCGACAGCGGATTCGGCCTGCTCGGCGGTGAGGTAGCCTTCATCGCGACAACGCTGATCGTCATCGACGTGACGCTCGCCGCCCTCTTCTGGTCCTGGGGCGCCGACGACGACATCATCGCGCGGCTCGTCAAGAAAACCCTCTTCGTCGGCGTTTTCGCCTACATCATCGGCAACTGGAACAATCTCGCCCGTATCGTCTTCGAGAGCTTCGCCGGCCTCGGCCTGATGGCGTCCGGCACCGGCTTCACCGCCGCCGATCTGATGCGTCCGGGCCGTGTCGCCCAGACCGGGCTCGATGCGGCGCGACCCCTGCTCGAATCCATTTCCGACCTGATGGGCTGGGTCGCCTTCTTCGAGAACTTCATCCAGATCGCCTGCCTGCTCTTTGCCTGGGCGCTGGTCCTGCTCGCCTTCTTCATCCTCTCCATCCAGCTTTTCATCACCCTGATCGAGTTCAAGCTTACGACGCTCGCCGGGTTCGTCCTCATCCCCTTCGGCCTCTTCGGCAAGACCGCCTTCATGGCCGAACGAGTGCTCGGCAACGTGATCTCGTCGGGCATCAAGGTGCTGGTTCTCGCCGTCATCATCGGCATCGGCTCGACCCTGTTCTCGCAGTTCACCGCCGGTTTCGGGGGCGTCACGCCGACGATCGACGAGGCCATGACCGTCGTGCTCGCGGCGCTGTCGCTGCTCGGCCTCGGCATCTTCGGACCGGGTATCGCCAACGGCATCGTCTCGGGCGGGCCGCAGCTTGGCGCCGGCGCTGCCGTCGGAACCGGTCTTGCCGTGGGCGGCGCTGCCTTGGCGGGCGTGGGCGCCGCCGGTCTCGCCGCGAGAGGCGGCGGCATGGCGCTTTCGGGTACGGCGGCCGCCGCACGCGGCGGTGCCGCTGCGGCAGGTGGAGCGGCAACCGCATACAGCCTTGGATCGGCCGGCCAGTCCGGCGCGGCTGGCATTGCTTCCGGTCTTGGCGCGGTGGCGAGCACAGGCGCGAGGGCCGCCACATCACCGTTGCGGAGTGCCGCGTCCAGAGCGTCCGGCAGCATGCGACAGAGTTTCCAGTCGGGCGCTCGATCGGCATTCGAGACGAGCGGCGGGACACTGGGCGATACCGCCAGCACTGCGGGTTCCGCCGCAGCTCCAGCCACACCAACTGACGGCGCGCCTGACTGGGCGAAGCGCATGAAGCGTTCGCAGCGCCTCTCTCATGGCGTCCAGGCCGCCGCGCATGCCGTGCGCTCCGGCGACAGCCATGGCGGCGCCAGTTCTGTCAATCTCTCTGAGGGGAATCGCTCATGAGCTTCTTCAAACGATCTACCACCCATTACGGCAAATCCCCCGAACCGGAGACGCCGTACCAGCGTGCGGCCCAGGTCTGGGACGAGCGCATCGGCTCGGCGCGCGTGCAGGCCCGCAACTGGCGTCTGATGGCGTTCGGCTGCCTGATCCTGTCCGGCGGCTTCGCAAGCGCCCTGGTCTGGCAAGCCACGACCGGCACCGTCGTACCGTGGGTCGTCGAGGTCGACAATCTCGGCGAGGCGCACGCGGTCGGCCCTGCGGAAGCCGGCTTCGAGCCGAGCGATCCGCAGATCGCATTCCATTTGGCGCGCTTCATCGAACAAGTGCGCGCGATCCCCTCCGACGCGATCATCGTCCGCCAGAACTGGCTGCGCGCGTACGAGTTCACCACCGATCGCGGCGCACTGGCGCTCAACGATTATGCCCGAGCCAACGACCCGTTCACACGGGTCGGGCGTCAGCAGATCGCCGTCGAAGTCTCGAGCGTCATTCGCGCCTCGCCGAATTCCTTCCGCGTGGCCTGGACCGAACGGCATTACGAGAACGGCCAGCTCTCCAAGACAGAGAGATGGACGGCGATCCTGACCATCGTCATCCAGCCGCCGCGCGACGCCGAGAGGCTGCGCGCCAACCCGCTCGGCATCTACGTCAACGCCATCAACTGGTCGCGGGAGATGGGCCAATGAGCACGATTGTCCGCAATCCCGCGCTCCTGATTTTCCGTAAAGCCGCATTGCCGTTTGTGCTGATTTCCGCATCGGCGCTCGCCGGATGCGCAACGTATCGGCCGCCGGAGATCGGCTACGATGACAGCGTGCCGCCGCAGCCCACGGTCGAGCGACCCCCGGTCGATGAACGGCCGAGACCGCTCCACACGCCGCCGGCCTGGACGGTCGCGCGAGGTGGACAGGCATCTTCCACACCGACGGGACAAGTCGAGAATGCCAATGTGGCCGCCCGAGTCGAGCCTCGCCGGGAAGGCTACTACAATTCGATCCAGATCTATCCCTGGAGCGAGGGAGCGCTGTATCAGGTCTATGCCGCACCGGGCCAGATCACCAACATCGCGCTCGAACCGGGCGAAGCGTTGACCGGCGCCGGGCCGATCGCCGCCGGCGATACCGCCCGCTGGATCATCGGCGATACCGAGAGCGGCTCGGGAACATCGCGCCGCGTTCATATCCTCGTCAAGCCGACGCGACCGGACATCGTAACCAACCTGGTCATCACCACAGACCGGCGCACCTATATGCTCGAGCTGCGATCCCGCGACGATCCCTACATGCCTGCCGTCGCCTGGGCCTATCCGCAGCCCCCGGCCACGCAGAGTGCAACGCCGACAACACCGAGGATCCCCGCCGCGTCGGCCCGCCACTACCGCTACGGCCTGCAGGGCGACAGCCCGCCCTGGCGGCCCGTCTCGGTCTTCGACGACGGGCGACGGGTCTACATCGTCTTCCCAGCAGGGATCGTGCAGGGCGAGATGCCGCCGCTCTTCGTCCTCGGTTCGGATGGCGAGCCGGAGATCGTCAACAGCCGCATCTACCGAAACATCCTGATCGTGGATCGCATCTTCGCGGCGGCCGAGTTGCGGCTTGGCAGCGGCGACCGCCAGCTGACCGTCAGGATCGTGCGTACTGACGGGAGGCCCGGATCATGAGCGACATCCACAACACCAAGGAGGACGATGTGCCGCTCGAAGCACCGTCCGCCGACATCGCCGAACCAATGCGCCTCCGGGGAACCCCGCCGCGTGTCACGCGGCTCTCGCGCCGGGTCCTCGCCGGCCTTGGTCTGGTCGGAGCGCTCGGTGTCGGCGGCGCCCTGATCTATGCGCTCCAGACGCCCGACAATGGAGCTGGCAGCAACGAACTTTATTCGACAGAGAACCGCAATACCGCCGATGGATTGAACGACCTGCCCACCGACTACGCCGGTCCCGTGCTTGGTCCCCCACTTCCCGGCGATCTCGGCCGCCCGATCCTCGATGCGCAAGAGCGGGGACAGCCCGTTCCGCCGCCGACGATCAATGCACCGGCCGCCGATCCGGAGGAACAGCGCCGCCTGGCCGAGGAAGAAGCCGCGCGCACCAGCCGGGTCTTCTTCCAGACCGCACCAGGCGCCACCCGGGAAACCTCGGGACAAAACCTTGCTGGGCTCAATCTCGGCAACCAACCGGGCGCCGCACAGAACAACGATCTCGCCTTCCTCAACGCCCCGGTTGACCGGCGCACCATGGCGCTCGACCGCGTCATTCCGCCGGCGTCTCCCTTCATCCTGCAGGCAGGGTCCGTCATACCGGCCGCTCTGATTACTGGCATCCGCTCGGATCTTCCCGGTCAGATCACGGCGCAGGTGACCCAGCACATCTATGACAGTCCGACCGGCAGCATGGTGCTGATCCCGCAGGGCACGCGCATCATCGGCGAATACAGCAATGACGTCGGCTTCGGGGACCGCCGCGTGCTGCTCGTCTGGAACCGACTAATCTTTCCCAACGGCCGCTCGATAGTGCTCGAACGCCAGCCCGGTACCGATCCGCAAGGCTATGCGGGACTCGAGGATGGGGTCGATTATCACTGGTGGGATCTGGCTAAGGCCGCCGGCCTTTCGACGCTACTGGCTGTCGGGGCTGAACTCACCATGGATAATGACGAACGCCTTATCCAGGCGATCCGCAACGGTGCCCAGGACACGATCAACGACGCAGGCCAGCAGATCGTCCAGCGCCAGTTGCAGGTCGCACCGACACTGACGATCCGACCGGGCTTCCCCGTGCGCGTCATCGTTACCCGCGATCTCGTCCTCGAACCCTATGGAGGCTGAGTCATGACCACCAAACTGAAGCTCTCATCCGTTCCAGATGACAAACCCGTCAAGCTGACTGTGGAGCTTGCACCGGACGTGCATCGTGATTTGCTCGACTATGCCGCCGTGATGGCGCGCGAGACCGGACAGGCGACGCCCGAACCAGCGAAGCTTATTGCGCCTATGCTGCAACGGTTCATGGCAACGGATCGTGCCTTTGCCCGCTTGCGGAAAATCCAGATTCGATCGTCGTGAGCCCAAGTGCTTCCTCAGACCAATCGGAAGAGCCACGACGAACGCGTCCGGCTAGCGTGTGCGCAACGCTGATAAAGCGCCGTAGCGCGGGATTGTCGTTATGGCGGGACCAGACGGCACTGAACGGAACAATGTCGGCAGGATCTGTTAACGGACGCAGTACGAGATGGGGGAGCTTCACATCCACCCAAGCCGCAGACACCAATGTGATGCCCTGTCGAAGGGCAACCAGATTCATCAGAGTCTCCTGCACCACCGCTTTAAACATAACTTCCGGATAGGTGCTGTAGTCGGCAGCCCGACGGATGATATAGTCATGCACCTCGGGTCCGGGTGCACGCCGAGTTACTATAAAGCGCTCGCTTCGCAAGTCAGACCAGTCGAGCTGCCGTCTGTCAGCCAGTTCATGTCCCTCAGCAAGTGCGACGTGTACACGCTCTTTCCAAAGCGGAGAGATTTCACAATCAGCAAGACCGCCTTCGCCGGATAGAAACGCCACATCCAAATCTCGCCTCCTGATCGCATAGACATGCTCGTCACGACCTCCATCCCGGATATCGACCTCGATTTCAGGATGCCGCGCGGCATAGCGACAAACAAGTTCCCGTAGAAACCCTCCGGCGAGCGAGGTGAGAATTCCCACACGCAGCACCCCGATCTCTCCGCGGCCAGCGGCAGTCGCTGCCTTGCGCGCAAGCTCGAGCTGTTCCAGCGCCGGTCGCACATCCCTAAGCAGGCGATGTCCAGCATCAGTCAGCTGTGCACCTGAGACACGACGTTCGAACAACGATACGCCCAGCGCATCTTCAAGCTGCCGAACTGCGCGGCTGACGCTGGACTGTTGCATATGCAGGACGTTTGCAGCCCTGCGGAAACTCCCATTCTCGGCGGTTGCGACAAAGTGACGAAGATTTCTCAAGTCAATAGCCATTCGCCGCTCTCGCTTTTACTCTAGATATTCCAGTAAAGGTGGCGCACTCCGGTTCATTCCCAGTTCGTCGCGTGGCGACGATGGAAGGACGGTTCGCTGCGATGTTCGCCAGCAAGTTGCCCTGGGTCTGGCCTTGGCCGCACGGTTGATCAAACAGGTCGAACTTAGAGACGCTGAATGTGCTGCCGTCCTTACAGTCGAGAGACCAAAGCGTTGCCCGGCAATTGGCCGCGGTACCCCACATCCGAAACGAATGCTTCGCACCTGGCTGAGCCTGTCGTCAGCGAAATATGCACTGCGGGCGTCGGCGATAGCTTCGTCGCGGTCTTGGCGCTTGGCTTGGCCAAGGAAGTGTCACAGAAGATGCATTGACCTCCGAGATGGCTGCCCGTGATGTTGCCGTCTTGTCGGCTAAGGCGGATCTGCTTCAGGGAATGAGATTGAACGGCCGTATGATGGAATGCGTAGCCAGATGTGCGCGATTGGATCAGAATCCCCACAGGCTGACAGACCAAGATTCGGAAATCTCTTCGCCTACTCCATGAGCTCCATTCCCAGACGGAGAACTTGATCTCGATCAAGCACGATGCCGCCTTCGCAGTATAAGCTTATGGCATGATGGATGATCTGCGCGAAATACGATGAAACACGACATTCAAGAGATAGGAAGGATTGCGCCCAGAGTTTGGGCGTTGTTCTTCATACTCTTACTGATCGTAGCCGGTTTGAGTTCGCACACTGTCCAATCCCATCCTTCGACCGCCCAGACAGAGACCGCTGTAACAAGCGAAATGCTCAACATGTCTGATCTGCTCAGTGATGCAACGCTTAGCGTTTCATCTACGGCAGTCCACTGTCACTCGGCGGCTTCCTGCGCTTTCTTACCGGTGGGCTCTTACACTGTCTTCCATACGGCAAGATCCGGTAAATGGATTCCTAGGCCGCCTCTGTACCACCGATCCACGATTAGCGATCGTCAATTCCGCCCGCCCCGCCTCCCTGCGTACGTCTGATCGACGCGTATGAGGGCTGCGATGCTCTCCGCGCGTCAACACCTATTGACCTTCTTTTGCGCATGGAGCCACCTAAAATGACAGCCCTTTCACGTCCGGATTCCGCCCCCCGCCAAAGCGTCGCTCCCGACGTTGCTACTGTTCAGCGTTTGAATGAGCGCCGCTTCGAGTTCATGCGCTTCTTGCGACGGCGTCTGAGCCATCAAGAGGATGCCCAAGACGCCTTCCAGGACTTTTGCCTAAAGGTGGTGCGTGCCGCGGAAAAGCCTCAGACCACCGCCAAGATCGACGCTTGGCTCAGCCGAGTCTTACGGAATACGCTAACCGATTATTATCGGCGCCGGGCGACACGCCAACGGACCGAGGCGGCTTACGAAGCCGAGACTCATAGTCAAGCGGCACCACCGGAGATGATGCAGTTTCAAAATCCTTGTAGCTGCATCCGGAACCTCGTTCCGACACTCCGGCCAGACTATGCAGAGATTATTCGCCGGGCCGATCTCGACTCGGAATCTCGCGATCGCATCGCACTCGATCTGGGTCTCACTACCAACAATATCGGTGTCCGCCTGCATCGTGCGCGCCGGGTTCTGAAAGAGAGAATCGAGCAGTGCTGTGGCGCGTGCTGTGTAGGCGGGTTCGGGGACTGCGATTGCGCTCCAGAACCGCACGGGAGCCGTCGGAGCAGATGAAATGCGTCAGCGTGTAATGTCGCCTTGGCTGAAGCGTCTCATTGATTGAGATCTGGTGCTGGACGTATCAATCCAACGATATGGCCAGCGCCGTGTTACCGAGCCACGGAGCTTCGCCCATGAGCAAGAAAAACATCCGGAGCGCATCGCCGAATGTGCCGCCGGCTACTGGCCAGCGAAATGCAGACAGCGACTACCGAAGTGTCCTCCACGGCCTTCAGGTCGAACTCGTAAAGCTTCAGAAGCACTTCATCCGTTGCAACGACAAGATTCTCGTTTTGATCGAAGGTCGTGACAGCGCAGGGAAAGATGGTGTGATCAAGCGCATTGTCCGCCATCTGAGTCCACGTGAGACCCGTGTCGTCGCTTTGGGCAAACCGTCTGACCGTGAGCGTGGCGGATGGTATTTTGAGCGTTACGTCCCGCATCTGCCAGCCCAACAGGAATTCGTACTCTTCAATAGAAGCTGGTACAATCGCGCTGGAGTTGAGCGCGTAATGGGATTTTGCACCGAAGAAGAATATGAAGAGTTTATGCAGACAGTGCTCGAGTTCGAGCATATGCTTGTCAAATCCGGCATCAAGCTTTTCAAATATTATCTCGACATTAGCAGGCCCGAACAGAAGCGGCGACTGAAAGACCGCCGCGATGATCCGCTTAAGCAGTGGAAAATCAGTCCCATCGACTCCAAGGCTATCGAGAACTGGGCTGCTTACAGCCAAGCTCGGAACGAGATGTTCGCGCGCACTCATAACCCGATCACACCTTGGACCATCGTGCGCGCGGATGATAAGCACTTGGCACGCACCAATCTCATCAAAGATCTGTTGGTGCGCCTACACTACGACGACAAAGATAATTCGGCGCTTCTCGTCAACCCAGACATTGTCCTCCAATACCATGACGCCTATGCGCAGAGCGGTGTACTCGCGCCATGAAAGATTGTCGAAAAACGCGTTCACCGCTGCTGCAAAAAACTGGACAAACCATCAAGCCGGCGGGCGCAACTGAATATCCAGGGCCACAGGCTAGTTGTCCTCTGCAGCGAAGCGCCGATCATTATGGAATCATGACTCCTGCAGATGATATCGTCAGGCAGCTTCTCGGCGGACGGCAAGAACAACCGAGTCATCAGGGATGACCGCCCTAACGATCGCGCAGATCATTTTGGTCATGCTACTATGGGCTGCCTGCTTTCCGCTCATCACTGCCGGCCTGGACCTCGCTCCGCATCTAACCTTCGCCGCAATGCGGGCGCTACTAGCGGGCCTTACCCTGACATTGCTCGCGCTGGCACTGCACCGGCCGCTGCCGAAGCGATTGGCGCACTGGGTGATGGTCGCCGTCGTAGGATTTGGAGCGACAAGCCTCGGCTTCCTTGGGATGTTTCATGCCGCTGAGTTCGTCTCGCCCGGCATCGCCACGGTGATCGCTAACACCCAGCCAATGCTAGCTGCAATTCTGGCAAGTCTGATCCTTCATGAGCGGCTCACAATAAACGGAAAAATCGGGCTTCTGTTGGGCTTTATTGGCATTCTCATCATTGCCGCGCCTCAGGTCGTTGCCACAGGTCAGCAGACCTATATTCTCGGCGTTGCCTACATCATCCTTGCCGCGCTGGGCGTCACCATAAGCAACGTCGTGATAAAGCGCATCGTCGGCCAGGTCGATCCCCTGATGGCCATGGGATTGCAGATGTTGATTGGCAGCATCCCCCTCATTCTTATCGCCTCTGGAACGGAGGAGCCGACAGCGGTCACATGGTCGCTTACCTTCGTTGGCATCCTGCTCGCCCTCAGCCTCCTCGGAACTGCGCTCGTCTACTGGCTATGGTTCTCGGTGCTTGAGAAAACGCCGCTCAACGGGGCCAATGCCTTTAGCTTCTTGATCCCGATTTTTGGGCTTACGATCGGTGCACTATTTTTTGACGAAACTGTGGGGTGGACGCAGCTGGCGGGCATTATCCTCGTGATCCTCGCGGTCGGACTCGTCTCCCGTCACGGCACGAGATCGGCGAGGGGCGTGGCTGACTAGCGGCTCTGACCCCGACCAAAAATATCTTAAGCCCGGTCACACCCACCCGATTTTTGCTCTTCAATCGATCAAGAAGCAGGCTTTTAGGAGCGACCGGGACCTCAACGGCTCAGCTTGACCGCTTCTTCTCTCGGCCACTCCCTCCAGAACTGGATTCCGCAGCACTGGACACTGTCTGGACGGACGCCGACTGTCCACCATCCGTCGCACTTTCCGCCTCTATCTCCGCCTGTGCGCAGAACCAATGGTCGAGGTGTTTGCCTTCGGGCCGGTCCTCCCGCTCCCAGATTGCATATGCGCGCTCCTGGATTTTCGTGTTCATATCGTCACTCATGATGTGTCTCCTTTTTTGAGCGGTTGGCAAGTTTGCTGTCTATCGGCCAAACGAGCTGAGGGGCAGCGTGCTAACGACAAGAGACGCTCAAAGTGAGCCCGCCTTACACGTCACGATCCGAAAATTGGATAGGAAGTGTTGCCGCCTGCGGCGAATCTCGGCGTTTGTATTGCCCCCAGTTCGTGTAAGGACTCAGTCGCCTATGCGTCTTATCTGGGTAGCTAAAAGATTAGAGGTGGAAGATGACTTGCGATGATCCGGACGACCGCTCGGAGACCGATGATGACGGTGACGCAGCTGCGAAGGAAGCGGATGCTGCCGTGCGCCGTGCACTTGTGGAGAGTCGTCGGCAGATTCTGGGCTTTTTGCAACGGCGGCTCGGCAATTCCGAAGCCGCAGAGGATGTCCTGCAGGCATTCATGCTGAAGGCAATTGAGCGATCGAGCCAATTGCGTGATGTCCGCACGGTCCGTGGCTGGCTGAGCCGGATCCTCGCCACGACGGTCATTGACCATCAGCGTCGCTCCGCCAGACGACGACAGCGGGAGGCCGTAACGAACCCGACTGATCTTGAAGAATTCAAGATCGAGCCTGATGAAGAACTCGACGAAGCGGTGTGCAATTGCCTTTACAAGCTCTTGCCCACGCTCAAACCGGAATACGCCGAGGTGATCTGGCGAGTCGACCTGCTGGGAGAGCCCAGGGAACGGGTGGCGGCAAGCCTCGGAATTTCGCTGAACAACATCACGGTCAGGCTCCATCGCGGCCGCCAAGCGCTGAAAAAGCGGCTTGAGGAGATGTGCCTGACCTGTCCGATCCACGGCTTCCTCGACTGTCACTGCGAAGAGGCGGAACGCACGCGTCGCCGCCGCGAAGAGCTCGCGCGCGCATCCGGACTGTAATGTTGTCCTTCCTGCTTCGTCTGTAGCTCAGGATGGTGGCTCCATTCAGGTTGAATGGCTCTCGCTCCACCCCGACACATATGAAGGACAACGGCAATGAACACGGAATCGAAAACTACCACCTCCGGTTCGGCTGACCGGACCGAACCATCCTGCTGCGGACAGGGAGGTCATCCTCCGGTCAAATCAGAGGCGCCCTCAGTCCGGCCCGAACAGTCTTCCAGACAACAGCGGCCGGAAGACGCGCGCGGGTCATCTAAGGGCTGCTGCTGCGGCAACTGACCAAAAGCTTCGTCGGACAGGACAGGTGTCGCGCATCGCGGCGCCTGTCGACCCGCAACTCATGTCCATCCCACATCGAATGGCGCGCCCGAGGAGTCTGGCCTTGACTAAAGTAACATTGGAGGTCAGCGACCTTTTCGAAGAGCTTGATCATCTCGCGGTCGAGAAGCAACTGAGCACTGAGACAGGTGTCCGCCGGGCCTCGGCAAACCCCGCTTCCGGCAGCGTGACCGTTGACTTTGATGAGTCAGTCACGAACGTCGAGAGCTTGAAGCGCAAGTTGAATTCCTGCGGTTTTCGCTGCCGTGGGAGCGTGCATCCGCGGCATGTTTGCGAACCGGCAGCATCGGGCCCTACGGCGGTGCTGCCCTCGCAAACGAGCCACGCGGGCCACCGAGGGGTGTCTGCGGCTCACGACGAGATGGCGCACGAGATGGGCCATAGTGCCGGCATGGACATGTCCGCCATGGTTCGGGACATGCGCAATCGTTTCTGGATCGCGTTGGTCTTCACGATACCGATCTTCATTTATTCCCCTATGGGTGGCATGTTTACGCCGCCAGCGCCGCCTTTCGGTCTCGACCTCGACCTGTGGCTGTTCTTTCTCGGCAGCATCGCGATCGTCTATCCAAGTTGGCCCTTCTTTACCGCCGCTTGGCGAGCCCTGCGCAATGGCGTGCTCAACATGGCAGTGCTCGTCGTGCTGTCGGTGGGCACCGGCTATGTTTTTAGCGTCGGCTCGACTTTCTTCTTCCCCGGCGTGCAGTTCTACGAGGCGGTCGCAGTACTGCTCGTCTTCATCCTGCTCGGGCATTGGCTTGAGATGCGTGCCCGGGCGGGCGCCTCCGCGGCAATCCGGGCGCTACTTGATCTCGCACCGCCAATGGCGACGGTCCTGCGCGAAGGCACCGAGGTCGAAGTGCCCACTTCGGAGGTACAAGCCGGCGAGACTGTGATCATCCGGCCGGGAAACAAAATCCCTGTCGATGGGGAGGTCATCGAGGGAGAGTCGCTGGTGGATGAGTCCATGCTGACCGGCGAGTCGATGCCGGTGAACAAGGGCCAGGGCGACCAAGTGATCGGCGCCACTATCAACAAGAGCGGCAGTTTCCGCTACCGCGCCACCAAAGTTGGGGCCGACACGGCGCTGGCACAGATCGTCAAGCTGGTGCAAGAGGCACAAAACTCCAAGGCGCCGGCCCAGCTCCTCGCTGACCGCGCCTCCCAATGGCTGGTGCTGATCGCCATCCTTATCGGGCTTGCTACTTTTGGCGTCTGGTTCTGGTGGGTCGGCGAGCCGCTACTATTCGCATTGACCTTGACGATCACGGTCTTCGTCATCGCCTGTCCGGACGCTCTGGGGCTAGCGACGCCGATGGCGGTCATGGTTGGAACCGGGCTCGGTGCAACCCACGGGATTCTCTTCAAGAACGCCGGCGCGCTTGAAGAGGCGACCAAGCTCGATACGATTGTCTTCGACAAAACCGGTACATTGACGATGGGCGAACCGCGTGTGGTCGAGGTCATCGCCGCGAAGAATAGCAGCGAAGCGGAAGCGTTGCGCGCCGCTGCGGCCGTCGATCGCGGCTCGGACCACCCCTTGGCGCTTGCGATCGTGAAGCGGGCTGAAGATCTCGACGTGCCGGAAGCGCGCAACTTCCTCAATCTCGAAGGGAGAGGAGCGGAAGCTGAAATCGATGGACGGAAAGTCCTGCTGGGCAACCGTCGATTGATGGACGAGGAGAACGTTGCGCTCGACTCGCTCGGCGCACAAGCAGAACGGCTGAAGGCCGAAGGGCGCACGGTGGTGCATATAGCTCAGGACGGACGGATGCTCGGGATCATTGCGATTGCCGACGCGCCGCGCCCCAGCGCGAAAGCGACCGTCGCCAAATTGCGGGAGCGCGGCGTGTCAGTCGCAATGTTGACCGGCGACAACGAAGGCACGGCGAAACGGATCGCCTCGGAACTTGGCATCGACATCGTTCTCGCTGATGTCCTGCCGGGACAGAAAGCCGAAAAGATCAAGGAGCTGCAAGCGGAAGGCAAGCGTGTCGGCATGGTCGGCGACGGCGTGAATGACGCTCCGGCGCTGACCCAAGCCAACGTCGGTTTCGCCATTGGCGCGGGCACTGATGTGGCGATGGAGAGCGCAGACGTGGTGCTCATGAGGAGCGATCCCTACGACATCGTAGGTGCGATTGAATTGTCGCGCGCAACGCTCCGCAAGATGCATCAGAACCTGTTGTGGGCGGTCGCCTATAACGTGATCGCCTTCCCGGCCGCCGCCGGCGTCTTCTATCCCCTTGTGATCAGCCCAGAGGTGGCGGCGCTGGCAATGTCGGGTAGCTCGGCGCTGGTCGCAGTCAATGCGCTGCTGCTCAAGCGAACGCGCCTGGATGGGGTGACCAGTAGTCGCCGTGACGTGGCCGCGGACTCACGCTCGGCCGATGTGCTCGGATGAGCTGTGGGGGTGGGCGACCAGAGATAACCCGTGAAGCATCACCGGACCCCGCAGCGCCGCTGCGGACAGCGCAGGAGAAACGAATGGACCATGAAAAGAATAGCCGCAGCTTCTTCGCCTCTCGGGCAAATGTAGTTCTGCTGGTCTTCCTCGGAGTGGGTGGTTTCTATCTTGTCTCCGAACACCGGGCGCATCTTATCGGTGCAGTCCCGTTGCTGCTTGCTTTTGGCCTCTGCCTCGGCATGCATTTTTTCATGCATGGCGGGCACGGAAAGCACAAATCTGTCCGCGACGAAGAGGATGCGCAACCGGGTGGCGGCAAAAAGCCCGGCGGGCATGGACACTGAATTCGCGGAACGGACACAGTTATGATGACTGAAAGCGCCCCCTCCTACGGCCTTTGGTTCCTGGTGGTTCTGAACTCGGCAATATTCATTCTCTTCGCTTTCAGCTTCTTCAAGCCGAAAACGCGCCGCGACTGGCGCTCGTTCGGTGCATTCAGCGCGTTTCTGGTTGCGCTGTTCACGGAGATGTACGGGTTCCCCCTTACTATATACCTGCTCTCAGGGTGGCTTCAGAGCAATTATCCAGGCGTGGACTGGCTGTCGCACGATGCTGGGCATCTGCTCGAGATGCTATTTGGATGGGAGGCGAACCCGCATTTCGGGCCGTTCCACTTGCTGAGCTTCGCCTTCATCGGGGGCGGCTTCGTGCTGATCTCTGCCGCTTGGAAGGTGCTTTATGAAGCCCAACAACGATCCACACTCGCGACGGCGGGCGCCTACGGCTATGTGCGCCACCCTCAATACCTAGGCTTCATTCTCGTCATGTTCGGATTTCTGCTGCAATGGCCGACGCTACTCACGCTCGCGATGTTCCCGGTTCTCGTCATCATGTACATCCGGCTCGCCAAGGGTGAGGAACGCGCCGCGCTGACCGAATTCGGTGACACATATCGTCGTTACATGACCGAAGTCCCCGGTTTTATTCCGAGGTTTGATAGAGTTGTCGCGCGCAGGCCATGGTGAGGAAACGTGGTTTCGTCCAGGGTTCGGTGCCTCGCCGGGAGGAGGCGGCGCTGCAGCATTTCGGGTCCGGCGTCATTGCGACAGATCGCTACACCTCCGGCATGGCGCCGCTTTGGGAAATCCGGCTCGCGTGGATTATGCGGGCCCTCATTCTGGCGACTGGCACCTTTCACCTTCTGCAGAGCGAGGTCCTTTACGGGCTTCTCTGCTTCAGCGCACTGGCACTCATCCTCGCACCTTCTCTCGTCGCGCACTCCACCAGGCTGACCATTCCGGTAGAGATAGAGCTATTCGTTCTGTGGTGGTTGGTCACCGACATGACGCTTGGCCGCTTCCTGGATCTCTACGGCACACTGCCGTTCTACGACAAAGCTATCCACTTCGGAAACTCCGGACTGCTGGCGATCATTTCGTTCTTAGCAATCTATGCGCTGAAAATGACTTGCCGCATAAGAACCGGCTTCGTCCTGAACCTGACCGGGATCTTCCTGTTGACCCTCGGCGCGGGCGCGCTTTGGGAGATCGTCGAATTCGGGATCGACGCGGTCCTGAACTCCGGCATGCAGGGATCGCCGGTTTTGGCTCCCCTCGAAGACACGATGTGGGACCTTATCGTGGACGGGATGGGCGGCCTTTTCGGCGGCCTCTTGGGCGCCCTCTACATGCGAGGATCGAGGCGCAGCTTGTCGCGCTGGAAATGCTTTGCCGCACGGGTCGGCTCCGCATGAAGACGAAGAGCCCAAGTGCCGGGCCACACGCCGGATATGCACCGGCCGGCGCTACAAGGCTGAGGATTCGGGGGGAATCGAAAAATTTCACTTTCGCCCGCCGCGCATGACGTAGGTAGACCCGGAACCGAAGCCTGCCCATCCACCACGGTAGAAGTCACCGGGGCCTTGGGCGTGGAGGGTGCCGTGGGGTCTCGCTGACAACTTCTAGGCACCAAAAGGATCGGCATCCGCGTCCATGCGATGTGCCGCTGTAAGGTATTCGGTACTACAGCGTCTTTTCCCGGCAACGGCGCCTTATCGCAATTGGTGGATGCACGAAGACGTGTTGCTGGCAGTTCATTCTTCGCTTCGCCTTCGGTCGAGCACTTCACACGCAGCGAGCGCGTCTCATGCAACGATTTGGTTCTTCGAAGAAGAGGTCCTGAAATGAAGGTAGCCGATCCCGTCTGCGGAAAGACAGTTGATCTCGGAGAGGCTGAGGCGGTCGACTATCGGGGTTGGGCATATTTTTTTTGCTCCACCGCCTGCCGCGCGGCGTTTCTTCATACGCCAGACCGCTATGCCGAATCGCGTCAAGGTCGCGCCACTCCCCATGGCCAAATCAGAAAGTCACCTCGAACTGCGCAGTGATCGCGCGGACGACACATCCATGTCTGCAGAAGCGAAAAGATGACCACTCAGCCTCATGATCCCACCGCTTATCCAAGTCTAATCGCCCGATCTCCCTTGCCCTCTCTTTCTCGATTTCTCGGCAAACTGATCCAGACCGGCCGCTTGACGATTATCGACACAGCGGGACAGATTCAAAATTTCGGCCCAGGCAACAGCCACCCTTGCGTCACAGTCAGACTTCACGATCCGTTCCTGCCGCTGCGTATTCTCCTTCGACCGTCACTCGCCTTGGGCGAGGCCTACACGGACGGCAGGATCACGATCGAAGAAGGGACGCTACGAGACCTACTACACCTTTGCACCAGTAATTTCGAAGCTGTTGACCAACATGCAATCGGTGCACTGCGGAGCGGTCTCGACCGATTGCTTCGCAGGCTCCACCAAGACAACCGGCTCGGGCGCGCACGCGTCAATGTCGCACACCACTACGATCTTTCGGGCGCACTCTACGATCTGTTTCTCGATCAAGATCGGCAGTATTCCTGTGCCTATTTCCACAACGGTGCCGAGACGCTCGAAGAGGCGCAGGAGAAGAAGAAGCGCCATATCATGGCCAAACTGTTGCTCGAGCCAGGCATGCGTGTGCTCGACGTTGGCTCCGGATGGGGCGGCCTCGCTCTGGAGATGGCTCAGACGGCAAGTGTGGACGTCACAGGCTTGACGCTCTCGCAGGAGCAACTCGCCGTCGCAAATAAGCGCGCTGCCGCCGACGGCCTCACCTCTCATGTACGTTTTGCCATGCGGGACTATCGGGATGAGCAGGGAACTTATGATCGGATCGTCTCCGTCGGCATGTTTGAGCATGTCGGGGTGGCGCACTACCGCACCTACTTCGACACGCTGAGCAAGCGGCTGAAATCCGACGGCGTCGCCCTAGTGCATGCAATCGGACGGACTGGACCGCCCGGTTCAACTGATCCTTGGCTGCGGAAGTACATATTTCCGGGCGGTTATTGTCCGTCACTCTCGGAAGTATTGGCAGCGGTCGAGCGGTCGGGGCTTTGGGTAACCGACATCGAGATTCTGCGACTGCACTATGCCGAAACACTCCGGCACTGGTTCGAGCGCTTCCAGGTTAATCGCGACCAAGCCAAAGCAATCTATGACGAGCGCTTCTGTCGCATGTGGGAGTTCTATCTTGCCTCATGCGAAGCGGCGTTCCGCAACGGCCCGATGATGGTGTTTCAGCTCCAGCTCTCGCACCGGCGCGATGCGGTCCCGCTGACGCGCGACTACGTCGCCGCCAAGGGCGGGCAATACACCGTAGCAGAGGACGTCGCCGTATGAGACCGGTCCGCGCAACGTTCGCCCTATGATCGGCGGCCAGCTTCTTCGAATGGGTACCGGGACCACCGGCCTTACCGCTGGAGAGGGTGTCATTCAGCACAGGTGGGCCATCACCCGCTCGGGATGCCTCTGCTGATGCAGCGAAATCACCCAACCAGCCCAGGACCACAATCCATTCCACTCACACCAGAGGAGAAAGACATGAGTACGAGTAGTAGGAGCCGCATTGCCGTCAACGGCTACGGCGTCATCGGCAAGCGCGTCGCCGATGCGGTGACTCAGCAGAATGACATGGACCTTGCGGGCGTGTCGGACGTCAGTGCTGACTGGCGGGCGCGGATGGTGACGCAAAAGGGTTACCGACTCTTCGGCGCTACAGACGAGCACGTGCGTACGATGCAAAATGCCGGGCTCGATGTGGCAGGCGCACTCGACGACCTCCTCGAGACTGCGGACGTGGTCGTCGACTGCACGCCGAAGCATGTCGCGGCGAAAAACGTGGAGCTCTACCGCCAGAAGGGTATCAAATTCATCGTGCAGGGCGGTGAGAAGCACGAAGTAACCGGCCACTCCTTTGTGGCGGAGGCCAGCTACGCGAGCGCTCTGGGTCGCGACAGCACCCGCGTCGTCTCCTGCAACACGACCTCGATGGTACGGACGCTCGCCGCGCTGAAGCACGCCGGCCTGCTCCGCCGCGCCCGCGGCACGCTGATGCGTCGTGCGACCGACCCGTGGGAAAGCCATCTCGGCGGCATCATGAACACTCTGGCACCCGAGCCTGAGATCCCAAGCCATCAGGGCCCCGACGCCCGGAGCGTCGATCCCGAACTCGACGTTGTAACAATGGCGGTGAAGGTTCCGGAGACTCTGGCACACCTGCACTACTGGGCGGTGCAGCTAACACGGCCGGCGGAGAAGGACGAAGTGCTCGAGGCCTTCCGCACATCCCCCCGCATCGCGCTCATCCAGATGGCGGACGGATTGACGGCAATTAATTCGGTCAAGGAACTGATGGCCGATCTCGGCCGGGCGCACGACAACCTCTACGAAGTGGCACTGTGGTCCGACATGTTGAAAGTCGAGGGCGACGAACTCTTCTACGCCTACATGGTGGACAACCAGGCGATTGTTATTCCGGAAACGGTGGACGCGATCCGGGCACTGATTGGTCAGGTGCGCGACCCGCACGAATCCATTGCCAAGACCAATGCCGCGCTGGGAATCGGCGCGATCTTCGATGCGCTGGGAGGACGGTGATGAGGGCAAGGGACATCATGACTACGTCCGTCGTCTCGGCGAAACCGGAGACAACCGTGTCCGAGGTCGCCCGGCTTCTTCTGGAACGGAACATCAGCGCCGTGCCGGTAATCGAGTCAAATGGTCGGCTGGCTGGCATGGTGAGCGAAGGTGATTTCCTCCGCCGCGCCGAGGGCGGCAGCCATCGACACGGCTCGTGGTGGCTACGACTTTTCTCGGGCTCAGGCGAGAACGCGGCGGATTACGTGAAGTCGCACGGTCGCTCCGCCGCCGACGTTATGACCCGCGACGTTGTCACGATCACAGAGGATACGCCCGCCGGCGAGGCCGCGCATCTTTTGGAGACAAAAAGGATAAAGCGTGTACCGGTTCTCCGCGACGGGAAAGTCGTTGGCATCGTCAGCCGCGCCGATCTCCTGCGTGGTTTGGCGGCGCGATGCGATGCTCCCGCGCCTATCGCATCCGTCGAAGATGATGTGATCCGACAGCGAATTCTTGAGGAGATAAGGGCGAGCGACTGGGCGCCAGCCTACGGCGTAAACGTCACGGTCGCCGAAGGCAACGTGCAGATCTGGGGCATTGTCGATTCACCTGAACAGGGAGAAGCGCTTCGTGTCGCTGCCGAGAATGTACCCGGCGTCAAGGGCGTGCAACTGAACGTCAGCGCTATTCCAGCCTTTGGATGGGAATGAAACCGTCCATCCGGCTGAGGGAACCAAGCAGTTGTCACCATTAGATCCTTTCCTCCCGCACAGACGAATCGCCTATTTCTCAATGGAGATCGCCCTCCGTCCGGAGATGCATACCTATTCTGGAGGGCTCGGCGTGCTCGCCGGCGATACCGTCCGGTCTAGCGCCGACCTGGAACTGCCAATGGTGTTCCTGACCTTGGCGAGCCGAGAGGGCTATCTTCGCCAGGAGATCGATAGCAACGGGCGGCAGATCGATCATGCCGATCCATGGAATTTAGAAGATTGGGCGACACCACTGGATGCCATGGTGGCCGTCAGGATGGAAGGGCGCGCTGTTTGGGTACGGCCGTGGCTGCACGTGCTAACCTGTCCGATCGGACATGCGATCCCTGTCCTCCTGCTCGACACTCGGCTCGATCACAATGATCCCGCCGACCGCGAGATCACCGACCGCCTCTACGGCGGTGATGAAGCTTATCGTCTAAAGCAGGAGATCGTGCTTGGGGTTGGCGGCATGCGTGTCTTACACGCACTCGGCTTCGACGTTGAAACCTATCACCTTAACGAAGGCCACGCCGCGCTACTCGCGGCTGCGCTGCTGCGCGAGCATCCGCATCCGAGCGATCGGCCGCGCGATGGTGCGCTGAGCTACGATGCGGACAGAGTGCGCGAGCGCTGTATTTTCACTACCCATACACCTGTCGAAGCGGGCCACGATCGCTTCGACTACGAGAAAGCGGGGCGTCTGCTCAGCGACTTTCTGCCGTTGGACCAGATGAAGCTACTGGCCGGACCGGATCGCCTGAACATGACGCGGCTCGCACTCAATCTGAGCGGCTATGTCAACGGAGTTGCAATACGCCATGCCGAGACCACCCGACGTATGTTCCCCGGCTACGGCATCCGGGCGGTAACCAATGGCGTCCATGCCCCCACTTGGGTACATCCGACCTTTGCCCAGCTGTTTCAGGGGTTCGCCCCTGACTGGGGGCACGATCCGGAGGTGCTTTCTGGGGCGGACCAGCTTTCAGACAACGCTGTCTGGTCAGCGCATCAGGCAGCTAAAGATGAACTACTTGCAGAGGTGCAGCTGTTGACTGGCACGGCGATGCGGCCTGATATTCCGCTCCTCGCCTTCGCCCGCCGCATGACCGGTTACAAGCGCCCCGACCTTCTGTTCACCGATATCGAGCGGTTGCGGGCGATCAGCCGCGAACAGCCGTTCCAACTGGTGATGGCTGGCAAGGCCCACCCACACGACGATGGCGGCAAGACACTGATCGCGGAAATCCACGCCCACATACGCGCCTTGGCCGCCGACATCCCGATCGCCTTTCTACCCAACTACGACATGGCACTTGCGAAGAAACTTGTAGCCGGTGCGGACGTCTGGCTGAACACGCCCCTGCCGCCTTACGAGGCTTCGGGCACGAGCGGGATGAAGGCGGCGCTGAACGGCGTCCTGAACCTGAGTATCCTCGACGGCTGGTGGATCGAGGCCTGGGTCGAAGGAGTAACGGGCTGGGCAATCGGCCACGACGATCAGCGTCACGAAGGCGATGCCCAAAACCTCTATGACAAGCTCGAACGAACGGTTCTGCCGCTCTATTATACCGACCGGGCTCGCTGGCTCCGCATGATGAAGGACTCAATCAGCAAGATCGGTCCCCGCTTCAATAGCCAGCGCATGATGCGCCGATATGCGAGCGAGGCTTATCTCCGCTGACTCCAAGTTTGTCACCGCGCAGATACGTTCTCGTCAATGCCCGGACTCTCGCGACCTCGAGGCGAGACGCCCAATCAGCTTTTCAGCTTCGACGACGGCCAACAGAATGACGCCGACACCGATTACCGTCAGCCCGTCCGTCAAGCTTACCGGCCGCGTTCCGAACACTGCCTGCAGAGGCGGTGCGTAGGTGAAGGCAAGCTGGAGCAGCACAACAACACCGACTCCGACTGCCACTACGGGGGTGCCCAGTACGCCGCTCCAGGTGAGCGACGATCCGTGCTGATAGCGAACACTGAACAGATAGAATATCTCCATGACCACGATGGTATTGACGACCAGAGTGCGCGTTTCCTCCAGCGACGACCCACGCCGTTCGGCCCAGAAGAAGATCCCGAAGGTGCCGATCACAAACAGGACCGATACGAAGACGATGCGCCAGACCAGGAAACCCGAAATCAGCGACTCATCAGCCGCGCGAGGCGGCCGGTGCATAGCGTCGGGCTCGGTCGGCTCAAAGGCCAAGGTGAGTCCCAGCGCGACCGCCGTCACCATGTTGATCCACAGGATCTGTACAGCCGTAATCGGCAACGTCAGTCCAACCAGAAGAGCACCGATCACGGTCAGCGCCTCACCGCCGTTGGTTGGCAAGGTCCAGGCAATCACCTTCTTGAGGTTGTCATAGACTGTACGGCCCTCGCGCACCGCGGCGACGATCGAGGCGAAATTGTCGTCGGCCAGCACCATCTCGGCCGCTTCCTTGGCAGCCTCGGTGCCCTTCTGTCCCATCGCCACACCGACATCGGCCCGCTTGAGCGCCGGCGCGTCGTTCACCCCATCACCAGTCATCGCCAGCACCGCGCCGTCGGCCTGGAGCGCTTCGACCAAGCGCAGCTTGTGCTCCGGCGCGGCGCGCGCGAAGACATCGACGTCACGCGCCCTGCACCGCAGCGTCGCGTCGTCGAGCGCATCCAGCTCCTGCCCCGTCGCAACGGCCTCCGGCTGCTCCAGCCCGAGCAGCCCGGCGATCGCGACGGCGGTCGCCGCATGGTCGCCGGTGATCATCTTGATCCGGATGCCCGCCGCCCGGCAATCGCGCACCGCGGTCACAGCTTCCGCGCGCGGAGGGTCGATAAGCCCGAGCAAGCCGAGCAACGTGAGGCCCCCTTCGACATCGGTGAAAGTGAGATCACTGCTGGCCGAAGATAGTCGCTTGACGGCGACCGCAAGCACCCGCTGTCCGCGTGCCCCGAGCGCCTCCACCCGCACCCGCCAGGCAGCGTGGTCAAGTGGCATATCGCTGACCGGGCCGCGCTGGAGGTCGCACATCGCCAGCACCCGCTCCGGCGCTCCCTTAATACAGATGAAAGCTTCGCCGTCGACGCCATGGTGCAAGGTCGCCATGAAGCGATGCCGGGCGTCGAAGGGGATCTCGTCGTGGCGCGGGATCTCTTTTCTCAATTGCTCGACATCAATTCCGACCTTTGAACCGAATGCGACCAGCGCGCCCTCCATCGGGTCACCATCTACAACCCAACCGATCTCGGTCCGCCGCAACGAGGCATCGCTGCACAGCAGTGCGGCGCGCGCCAAGCCGACAAGAGTGGAGTGCTCCGCCGGCTCGACTTTCTCCTCGCGCAGGCGCACCTCGCCACTCGGATCGTAGCCGGCCCCACCTATCTCGAAGGTGGCCGCGGCAGTCGCTGCCGCCACGACCGTCATCTCATTCCGCGTCAGCGTACCGGTCTTGTCGGTGCAAATAATCGAGACAGAACCCAGTGTCTCGACCGCGGGCAGACGCCGGACAATGGCATCGCGTGCCGCCATGCGCTGAACGCCCAGGGCAAGCGCGATCGTCATCACCGCCGGCAACCCTTCGGGAATGGCGGCCACGGCGACTCCAACCACAACAAGGAAAGCATCCTCGATGGCATATCCGCGGACGAACACGGCAAAAGCGAAGATCGCCACGGAGACGCCAAGAATGGCCACGGTAAGCCGCCGCGCGAAGCTGTCCATCTGGCGCAGAAGCGGCGTCGTTAAAGTCTCGACGGCGTCGACCAGGGCGCTGACGCGACCGATCTCAGTGTCCCCGCCGGTGGCGAAAACGACGCCGGCGCCTTGCCCGGCCGCAACAAGCGTGCCCGAGAACGCTATGGAGTTACGATCGCCGAGCGGCGCTTCGGCCATCACGGGCGCCGGCGACTTCTCAACGGGGACCGACTCGCCAGTCAGCGCCGCCTCTTCGATCCGTAGGCTGCGGCTACGGACGAGGCGCAGATCGGCAGGCACCCGGTCGCCGGGATCGAGCAGGACCAAGTCGCCTGGAACCAGCTCTTCCGCCGCGAGCGTGACGCGGCGTCCCGCACGCACGACCGAGGCGCGCGGTGCCAGCATGCCGCGGATCGCGTCGAGCGCCTGCTCGGCCCGGCCCTCCTGCACGAAGCCGATCACGGCGTTGAGCACCACCACGGCGAGGATCACCGCCGCGTCGATACCGTGTTCAAGCGCCAAGGTGACGGCCACGGCGACGAGCAGGACATAGATCAGGAGGTTGTCGAACTGGGCGACGAAGCGCCGGATGGCACTGCGCGGCTTGGCGGCCGGCAGGATATTGGGACCATGCGCGGTCAGACGCCGCCCTGCCTCGTTCCCATCCAGTCCGTCGGTGCCCGTTGCCAGCATCAGCTGCACGTCTTCAATCGGGAGGGCATGCCAAGGTCGTGCCGAATTGGAGCCAACGGTTCGCGGATAGTCCGGCGCGGTCGTAACCGCTTGTTCTTGAAGTCTCTCAGTCATGTCATCTTCGGCACTGAAGGCGCCCGCATCTGCGAACGCCTAAAGCAGCGCAGTTGCTGGCTTCGCAGCCTATAGCAAACGGCACCTATTGGGCGGTGTAGCCTCCGTCGATCACCAGTTCTGTGCCGGTCACGAACTTCGACTCATCCGAAGCAAGATAGAGCACGCCATAGGCTATGTCGTCTGGTTCTCCGATATGCCCTACCGGGTGCAGAGCATTCAGAGCCTGACGGCCTTCCTCGACGTCGCCGTGCTCCGCGAGGTAGTTCTCGACCATCGGTGTCCAAATATAGCCGGGATGGACCGAGTTGACACGGATGTTCAGGCCCGCCTTAGCGCAGTAGAGCGCGGTCGACTTGGTGTAGAGTCGCACACCGCCCTTCGACGCGTTATAGGCACCGAGATTTGGATCGCCGACAAGCCCCTCGATCGAGGAGAGGTTGATGATCGAGCCGCCCGGTGGGTCGTTCCGTTTCATCGCCAGGATCGCGTGCTTGGTCCCGAGGAACACGCCGTCAAGATTGACGTTCATCAGCCGATGCCAACGCTCCAGCGTCTCCTCCTCGGGAGGCCCACCCCAGCCGACACCGGCATTGTTGACGAGCACGTCGAGGCGGCCGAAGCGGTCAAGGGTAACCTGTACCACCTCCTCCCAGGCGCTCTCGTCGGAAACGTCGTGATGGAGGTAGAGCACATCGCCGCCGTCCTCGCCGATGATCTGCGCCACCCGCTCACCTTCCTCATCCTTGATGTCGCTGAGGACCACTTTCGCCCCTTCTCGCGCCAACATCCTTGCCGCTGACTCGCCCAATCCCAGCGAAGCGCCCGTTACGATCGCTACCTTGTCTTGCACTCTGCTCATTTTCAAACTCCCTCCAGTCATTCGATGGGCCCCGCTTCTGTGGAGCGACTGACAGCGACGATTGTCGTGCGCGCCTCGAGCCAGATGTTGCTCTGCGCAATCGTGTCTTCGGCCCCGAAAGATGTATCGGCGATGCTTTCGTTCTTCGATGTGTCGATCGCTATGTGCCATCCGCTTCCCGCTGAGGGCGGCATGACAAATCGGCAAGGGGCGAGAGCCGCATTAAAGAGCAGGCAAAGGCTCGCGCCGCTGTCCCGGATGAGGCAGCCGAGCCTGTTGTCGGGCCCGTGCCAATCTGGCTGTTGCCCGGTCGGTTCGAACCATCTGACCTCGACATCCGTGTAGAAGGTTTCGGCCCGCAGGACGGGATGCGCCTTGCGCAAAGCGATCAGTTGCCGGACGAATCGCACGAGTTCCGCATTCCGCCCCGCTAACGACCAGTCGTACCAGGAGACCGTGTTGTCCTGGCAGTAGGCGTTGTTGTTGCCTCCTTGCGTGCGACGGAACTCGTCGCCGCCGAGAAGCATCGGCACGCCGCGAGAGAGCAAGAGCGTGGTGAGCAGGTTCTTGATCTGCCGCAACCGCATCGCCTCGATCTGCGGATCGTCGCTCGAACCTTCGGCGCCGTAGTTATCGCTGTAGTTCTCGTCGAGGCCGTCACGGTTCTCCTCGCCGTTCGCCTCGTTGTGCTTGCGCGTGTAACTGACGAGATCGTTGAGCGTGAAGCCGTCGTGGCTGGTGACGAAATTCACGCTGTTGAGCGGACCTTCGCCACCGTCCTGGTAGAGATCGCTGCTGCCCGCCAGCCGGGTCGCAAGCGCGCCGGTCATGCCCGGATCGCCGCGCCAGAAGCGGCGAACGTCGTCGCGAAAATGGCAGTTCCACTCTGCCCAGCGTCGGCCGGGGAAGTGGCCCACCTGGAACGCGCCGCCGGCATCCCAGGCTTCCGCAATCAGTTTGACGTCGCGCAGGATCGGATCCTCGGCGATCTGTTCGAGCAGCGGTGGGTTCGCCAACAACTTCCCTCGCGCGTCGCGCCCGAGCACCGATGCGAGATCGAATCGGAAGCCGTCGATGTGAAAGTGGACCACCCAGTGTCGCAGGCAATCTACGACCATGTTGCGTACCACCGGATGGTTGCAGTTCAGCGTGTTGCCACAGCCGGTATAATCCGCGTACTCCCCATCCTGTGTCAGGATGTAGTAGATCGTGTTGTCGAGCCCCCGGAAGCTGTAGGTCGGCCCGTTTCTCCCGCCTTCTGCCGTGTGGTTGAAGACGACGTCGAGGATGACCTCAATTCCTGCCCGGTGAAGCTCCCGAACCATTGTCTTGAAGGCGACGAGCTCGCCGCCCGGCGCGACGCTGCCGGAATAGCGGGACATCGGTGCAAACAGGGCGACGGGGTTGTAGCCCCAGTAGTCGCGCAGCCGCTCGCCGGTCAGCGGACCGTTCCGTTCGAGTGCTTCCGGCGCGAAGGCTTGGATAGGCATCAGCTCCAGAGCCGTGATGCCAAGTTCGCGAAAGTAGGGGATCTTCTCGACCACGCCGAGATACTCCCCTTGTCTGTTAACGCCGGAAGACGGGTCAATCGTGAGGCCCCGGACATGGGTCTCATAGAGGATCGTCTTGCTCCAGGGATGGCGGAGCGGTGCGTCCTCGAACCAGTCGAAGCCTTTGTCGGCGACCACGCAGCGGCCGGGCGAGCCGGGAGACAGGTCGGTGACGGAGGCGGCATAGGGATCGAGCAGCGTTCGATCTAGATCGAAGTCATGTCCGTCATCCGGCGAACCGGGCCCATCGGCCTGCAGAGCATAGAACTTCCCGCGAAGGTCACCCGTCAACCGCGCATGCCAGATGTCGCCAGTCCGGTGACGCCGGGCATCGAGCGGTAGTCGAGCGCACGGCTCTCTCTCGTCAGCCGTTCCGTACAGAAGCAGGGTCACGCCCGCGGCGTGCCGGCTGAACACCGCTATGTTCAGGCCGTCACAGCAGTCATGCAGCCCGAGCGGCAGTGGCTCACCGCGCCCGATCCGGACGGTGCCGCTGTCCGAGCCGACGGTTAGGGCGTCGAACCAAGCTATGCGTTCCGTCATCGGTGCGCTCCTCGTCATCATGGCCGTGAACCAGTGTCACCGCCCCTTTCGGCGCGGCGACGACCCTTGCGGCGGGCCGCGTTTCTCTAAGGACGCCAACGACCCTCGCGCCTTACAGCCCCTTCGCCATCTTCCGGAATCGCCATGGCCTTACTCGAGGGTAAAAGAGTTCCCTCAGTGCGCCGAACGCACCCGATACACCACCTCGCCGAGAGGGCGCTCTTCTTGAGGGGGCTGCCGCTAGATGAGGACTACGAGCGTGCCCGGTCACCGCGGGTATCGGGGCAATCCGGAATCAAGATTACGGGCACTCACCATTACAGCGGCACTGTAATGCTCTGCACTTCAGTGCGTCTGTGAAGGTATGTCGGCTCCACCACGGTCAAACGTCCTGATGGTCTGTCTGTGATCGGGCGACTGTTACCCATCAATAAGCGAGTGCAACGAGGAGAAATAGATGTCGGATGCAGCAACCAAACCGAATGACGAACAACCCGCTCCTGCATCACGATTTCCGACCGCTTTCACGATCCTCTTCGGCCTGATCGTCGTCGTTGCCGCGCTGACTTGGTTGATTCCGGCCGGACAGTATGACCGCGCCATGAACGATGCTGTGGGTCGTGAAATCGCGGTTGCGGGGACCTATCAGCAAGTCGAAGCTAACCCGCAGGGCCCGGTTGAGGTCTTACTCGCCCCAATTGCTGGGTACGCATCCGACGAGCGCCGCCTTGCCTGACGCAGGGTAATTCGCGAAGCGTGTGACCTTAAGTCTAGCTTTAAGGTCATCAAGCGATGCGGGTCGAGGTTTTGGGCGGGTTGGAACGGCGGCGGCGGTGGTCACCGGATGACAAGGCGCGGATCGTCGAAGAGACGCTTGCGCCAGGGGCGAAGGTGACGGAGGTTGCGCGGCGCAATGGCGTTGCGGCCAGCGTGGTGTTCACCTGGCGCCGGCAGGCACGCACAACCGAGCGCGTCGGTCCCTGCTTTGCACCGGTGCAGATCGCCGCTACGGTGACGGGCGAGGACAATACGAAGCCGCCATCCGAAGACGATCGCCGGATGAGGCCGGTGCCGCCAGCCAGGCACGGAATGATCGAGATCGATCTTGGCAACCGGCGACGGGTTCGGGTCGATGCGCAGGTCGACCCAGAGGCGCTGGCGCGGGTTCTCGACGTGCTGGAGCGCCGATGATTGCGATCCCTGGCAACGTCCGGGTGTGGCTCGCGACTGGCCACACCGACATGCGGCGCGGATTCCCGAGCCTTGCGCGGCTTGTTCAGGAAAGCCTGCAACGTGATCCGCATGTTGGCGATCTTTACGTTTTTAGAGGCCGCCGCGGCGATCTGATCAAAATCATTTGGCATGATGGCCAGGGCGCGTGTCTGTTCACGAAGCGGCTGGAGCGCGGCCGTTTTCTGTGGCCGTCGCTGTCAGATGGCGTGGTCACGATCAGCGTTGCGCAGCTGTCGTATTTGTTGTCGGGGATCGATTGGCGGATGCCGCGGGAAACCTGGCGTCCACAAGCAACTGGGTAGTTAGCTGTGACTATTTGACTCAAGGGGTGGAACGGGCGCGACTTCCAAAAGCGGCTGTGGTTGAATTGCCGTTGTGACGACGCAGCTCGAACCACTTCCCGATGATCTCGCCGCCGCGCATGCGATGATCCTTGCGCAGCGCGAGCAACTGACATTAGCCAAGAGCGAAGTCACCGTCGGCCGGTTGGAGATCGAGCGGCTGAAGCTGATGCTGGCCAAGGCGCGGCGCGAGCAGTTCGGGCAATCCTCTGAACGCGGCAAGCTGCTGATCGAGCAGCTTGAGCTTGCGATCGAGGACCTCGAAGAGACGCAGGCCGAACAGGCGACCAAGGCTGAGATTGCCGCGCCAGAGGCCGCCAAGGAGAAGCGTGCACAGGCTCCACGCCCGCCCCGACGCCCGCTGCCGGACAATCTGCCGGTCGAACGGATCGTCGAGCCCGCGCCCTGTGCCTGCGGCAAGTGCGGCAGCGCCCGGCTGCACAAGCTCGGCGAGGTGGTGTCGAAAACCCTCGAATGCGAGCCGCGGCGCTGGAAGATCATCGAGCACGTCCGCGAAAAGTTCTCCTGCCGGGACTGCGAGGCGATCACCGAGGCGCCGGCGCCCTCGCACCCGATCCCGCGCGGCTTTGCCGGGCCGAGCCTGCTGGCGATGGTACTGGTCAACAAGTTCCTGCTGCATCAGCCATTGAACCGTCAGAGCAAGACTTTTGCCCGCGAAGGGATCGAGATCGATGTCTCGACGCTGGCCGACCGGGTCGGCGCCTGCGTGGTGGCGCTCGCGCCGCTGATTGACGCGATCCGGACCCATGTCATGAGCGCGGAACGCATCCACGCCGACGACACCACGGTCCCGGTGCTGGCGAAAATGAAGACGGTCACCGGCCGGATTTGGACCTACGTCCGGGATGACCGACCGTTTGGCGGCAGCGATCCGCCGGCGGCCTTGTTCTATTACTCACGCAACCGGGCTGGCGAACATCCGCAACGCCATCTGGCCGGCTATGTCGGCCTCATGCAGGCCGATGCCTTTGATGGATACAACCAGCTCTACAAAGCGGGCCGCAAGCCGGCGCCGATTCTGGAAGCGGCGTGCTGGAGCCACGGTCGCCGAAAGTTCTTCGACCTGGCGAAAACCGGAGAGGCGCCGATCGCAGCCGAGGCGGTGCGACGGATCGACGAACTGTTCGCGATCGAGCGCACCATCAACGGCAAAGCACCGGAGCAACGGCTTGCCATGCGCCAGGAGAAATCCGCGCCGATCGTCACCGACCTCGAAATCTGGATGCGCCAGCAGCGCACTTTGCTCTCGTCCAACAATGACACCACCAAGGCGATCAATTACCTGCTCAACCGCTGGGCAGCGTTCACCCGCTTCCTCGACGATGGCCGCGTTTGTCTCACCAACAATGCTGCCGAAAGAGCTCTGCGTGGCGTTGCGGTCGGAAGACGAAATTGGACCTTCGCCGGCTCGGATGCGGGCGGTCACCGCGCTGCTGCCGTCTACGCGCTGATCGAAACTTGCAAGATGAACGACGTCGATCCGCAAGCCTGGCTCGCCGATGTCCTAGCCCGGCTGCCGGATCATCCCGCCAGCAAGGTCGCCGACCTGCTGCCGTGGAATTGGAAGGCCAACCAACAGCAGAGCAGCGCTGCCGCCTGAGAAGCCATCGGCGGTAGAACGCGCCTACCTGGGGTCCTGGTCGGATGCGTACA